>NZ_CP118974.1:1982370-2643161 GCF_029024305.1 Mammaliicoccus vitulinus | reverse complement strand
AAAAGTCCTCTTTCTAATTTAAATTTATGGAGTTATACACATAAAATAAGATTGTTGATAAAGAAAACCACAGGCTGTTAATAATTATCCACAACTTACTAACAAACGGTGGATAACTCAACTTTCCAATTCTCTTGTCCACAATCTTTACACTAGTATTCTTCTATAGAAATCATAGTAGTATCAATACTTTGTATAACTTATCCACACAATTATACTTTCAAACAAAACAAGTTGTCAAATGGTTGTGAATATGTGTAAAAAGATTAAATTAGGCTGTGAATAAGAAATAAGATTTATATAATTATCCACAAAAAGTTGGTAATGCATTGTGAATAAGTGGATAACTCTATTTTCGATTGTTGTAAATTTCTTCTTGATTTTTAAAAACTGATTTGTTATAGTTTAGTAGTTATTGAAATTGTGAAAAGTCACGTGTATGGTATAACTAATTTTGAAACTAATCTTCTGATATATATAAATGAATATCATACAAACAATTATCTAACTGTAAATTTAGATGTTAAGAATAAATAATGGAGGTGTTCTTAAATGGTAAAACGTACGTATCAACCAAATAAGCGTAAACATAGTAAAGTACACGGTTTCCGTGCTCGCATGAGCTCTAAAAACGGCCGTAAAGTATTAGCTCGCCGTCGTAGTAAAGGTAGAAAAGTATTATCAGCTTAAGATCACTGAAGAGCAGTGGTCTTTTTTTTGTTTTAATTGATGTAATTGTTTTGTATAATAAACAATAATTAAGTGTTGTTTTTTGGAGTGGATGTTTGTGGAAAAGGCTTATCGTATTAAGAAAAACAATGATTTTCAAAGAATATATAAAAAAGGTAAGTCAGTTGCTAATCGACAATTCGTTATTTATACAGCAGAAAACGAACATGAACACTTTAGATTAGGTATAAGTGTTTCAAAAAAATTAGGAAATGCTGTTACTAGAAATAGAATAAAAAGGTCAATTAGAGAATGTTTTAAGAATCATAAAGAAAATATTATTCCTAAAGACATCATTGTTATCGCTCGAAACCAATCTGTTAATTTAGAAGTAGTTGAAACGCAGAAGAGTTTAGAGCATGTATTGAAGATTGCTAAAGTTTTTAATAAACGTATTCCCTAAGTATTGATATTTTACTAGGAGGTTGCAGCATGCTTAAATCACGCTATGAAGGACAATCAGTAGAACAAGCACTTCAACAAGGTTTAGAAGATTTAAATGTTCAAGAACAACAAGTAAGAATTGATGTTATTAAAGAAGGTAAAAAAGGTATTTTTGGATTTATGAAACAAGATGCACACATTGAATTAACTATCATTGATCCTGAACTTAAGCAGTTTGAGTCAATTGAAGCGTTAAAATGTCGTCATCAACAACATGAAGAAGCTGACGAACCAATAAGTGATGAGACACATCACGAAGAAGCAATAATTATAGAAGAAAAGAATAACAATCAAAATGATATTCAGTCAGAAGAAGATATACGTGAACATAACAATCAGAAAAAAGATTCATTAAATGAAGTAGCACAAGATACATTAACGTATGTGCTTAATATTATAAGAGAAATGAACATTGATGTAGATGGTTCATACGAAATTAAGTCTAATACAATTTATATTAATATGACTTCGAATAACGCTGCTTATATAATAGGTAAACGTGGACAAATTTTAAATGCACTACAAACTGTAGGACAAAATTATATGCATCAATTTGTGAAAGGTTATTATGCGCTCATATTAGATATTGAATCTTATCGTGAAAAACGTAAAGAAACTTTAGAACAGTTGGCAATTAATATGGCTAAAAAAGCAACCCAGACGAAAAAACCGGTTAAATTAGAGCCAATGCCGAACTTTGAACGTAAAATTATGCATCAAGCAGTGAGTAAAATTGAAAATATCGAAACATACTCTGAAGGAAGAGAGCCACATCGATATTTAGTCATAAAGAATAAATGATAATAGTCGGAGTGAGTGATCTCGCTCCGCATTTTTTCGAACATAAAATTCGAAAAATAGAACAAAACCATTTACAATCAATAGAATAGTTACTAATGGTGGAGGAGAAAATCATGGAATTAGATACAATTACAAGTATCTCAACGCCTATGGGTGAAGGCGCAATAGCAATTGTACGATTAAGTGGCCCGGATGCCTTAAACATTGCCAATCGTATATATAAAGGAAAAAAACAACTCAACGAAGTAGCATCACATACTATAAATTATGGTCACATTATTGATCCTGAATCAGATGAAGTGATTGAGGAAGTGATGGTAGCTGTAATGAAAGCACCTAAGACTTTTACAAGAGAAGATATCGTAGAAATTAACTGTCATGGTGGACTTGTAACAGTTAACCGTGTGCTTGAATTAACGATGTCAAATGGTGCTAGAATGGCTGAACCAGGTGAGTTTACGAAAAGAGCCTTTTTACACGGACGTATTGACTTATCACAAGCTGAAGCAGTCATGGATTTCATCAGATCTAAGACGGAACGCGCATCGAAGGTAGCCTTAGGGCAGATGGAAGGGCGTCTAAGTAGTCTAATAAAAGGGCTGAGACAGTCCATTTTAGAAATTCTTGCACAAGTGGAAGTCAATATTGACTATCCAGAGTATGACGATGTTGAAGAAGCAACTGCACAATTTCTACTAAAGGAAGCTAGACATATTGAGAACGAAATTGATCAGTTATTAAAAACAGGTCAACAAGGAAAAATTATGCGTGAAGGGCTATCTACAGTAATAGTAGGGAAGCCTAATGTTGGTAAAAGTTCGATGCTTAACAACTTGATTCAAGATAATAAAGCAATCGTAACTGAAGTTGCCGGAACAACGCGTGACGTATTAGAAGAATATGTTAATGTTCGCGGCGTGCCATTAAGGCTCGTTGATACAGCAGGTATTCGTGAAACGGAAGACATCGTAGAAAAAATTGGTGTTGAAAGGTCTAGAAAAGCTTTATCAGAAGCTGATTTAATTCTATTTGTACTTAATTATAACGAGTCACTCACAGAAAATGATTATCAATTATTTGATGTCATTAAAGATGAAGACGTTATTGTTATCATAAACAAAATGGATTTAGAACAAAACCTAGATATGGATGAATTAAAAGAAATGATAGGTGATCATCCGTTAGTTCAAACATCGATGATAGAACAGCAAGGTATAGAAGATCTTGAACAAAAAATATCAGAATTATTCTTTGGTGGTCAAGTTCAATCACAAGATATGACGTATGTTTCTAATTCAAGACATATAGCACTTTTAAAAGATGCGAAAAGGGCAATTAATGATGCAATACAGTCTGCAGAAGACGGTGTACCTATAGATATCGTGCAAATTGATTTAATTAAGACTTGGGAATTGCTAGGAGAAGTTATCGGTGAAGAAGCAAGTGAATCACTTATCGATCAACTATTTAGCCAATTCTGTTTAGGAAAATAAAAAGGAGGAAAAATTTTGACACAAAAATATGACGTTATTGTTGTCGGTGCAGGGCATGCTGGAGTAGAAGCAGGTTTAGCTTCAGCGAGACGTGGCGCAAAAACACTTATGCTTACAATTAATTTAGATAGTGTAGCATTTATGCCATGTAACCCATCAGTAGGTGGCCCAGCAAAAGGAATAGTAGTGAGAGAAATCGATGCACTTGGTGGTCAAATGGCTAAGACGATTGATAAAACACACATTCAAATGCGTATGTTAAACACGGGTAAAGGCCCAGCTGTTAGAGCATTACGCGCACAAGCTGATAAAGTATTATATCAAGAAGAAATGAAACGTGTAATCGAAGACGAACCAAATCTTGATATTATGCAAGGTATGGTAGAACGTTTAATTATAGAAGATAATAAAGTTAAAGGCGTAGAAATGGTTATTGGATCAACTTATGAAGCTGATGCAGTTGTATTAACTACAGGAACATTTTTACGTGGTGAAATCATTTTAGGAAACTTAAAATATTCAAGTGGTCCAAATCATCAAATGCCATCTATTAAACTAGCTGAACATTTGAAAGAATTAGGTTTTGAGATTGTTCGTTTCAAAACTGGAACACCACCACGTGTAAACGGAAATACAATAGATTATAGCAAAACTGAAATTCAACCAGGTGATGATGTCGGACGTGCATTTAGCTATGAAACGACAGAATACATTTTAGATCAATTACCTTGTTGGTTAACGTATACAAATGAACATACACATAAAGTTATCGATGATAATTTACATTTATCAGCAATGTATTCAGGCATGATTAAAGGTACTGGACCAAGATATTGTCCTTCCATTGAAGATAAATTCGTAAGATTCAATGATAAACCAAGACATCAATTGTTCTTAGAACCAGAAGGACGCAAAACTCAAGAAGTTTATGTACAAGGTTTATCTACAAGTTTACCGGAAGATGTTCAACGCAAAATGTTAGAAACAATCCCAGGACTTGAAAAAGCTGATATGATGCGTGCAGGTTATGCAATTGAATATGATGCAATTGTTCCAACGCAATTATGGCCAACATTAGAAACAAAAATCGTAACTAACTTATTCACTGCTGGTCAAATTAACGGTACTTCAGGATATGAAGAAGCGGCTGGTCAAGGTTTAATGGCTGGTATTAATGCAGCAGGTAAAGTACAAGGTAAAGAAGATGTTATTTTACGTCGTTCAGATGCTTACATTGGTGTATTAATAGATGATTTAGTGACGAAAGGTACAAATGAGCCTTATCGTTTATTAACTTCACGTGCCGAACACCGTCTATTACTTAGACATGACAATGCAGATTTAAGACTGACAGACATTGGTTATGAACTTGGCATGATTTCTGAAGAACGTTACGCTAAATTTAACCAAAAACGTGATGCAATCACTTTAGAACAAGAAAGATTAAAAGATATTCGTATTAAACCGAATGAACATACACAAAGTGTTATTGAAAGTCGCGGAGGTTCCGCACTTAAAGATGGAATTTTAGCGCTAGATTTATTACGTAGACCAGAAATGGACTATGATGCAATTATGGAAATCTTACAAGAAGAATCTCCAGTGAGTCCGGATGTTCAAGAACAAGTAGAAATTCAAACTAAATACGAAGGTTACATTCAAAAATCATTAGCACAAGTTGAAAAAATGAAACGCATGGAAGATAAAAAAATACCTGAAAATATTGATTACGATGCTATTAACAGTTTAGCGACTGAAGCACGTCAAAAATTAAAAGAAGTCAACCCACTAGATATCGCACAAGCTTCACGTATTTCAGGGGTTAATCCAGCAGACATTTCAATATTGCTTGTTTATATCGAACAAGGTAAAATTCAGAAGGTGAACTAGATGAACGAACAAACATTTATTAATTCCTTAAAAGAATCAGGTATAGCGTTAACAGATAAACAAATTAATCAATTTGAGATTTATTTTGAAATGTTAGTAGAGTGGAATGAAAAAATTAATTTAACAGCCGTGACTGAAAAAGAAGAGGTTTACTTGAAACACTTTTTTGATTCTGTAACACCTAGCTTTTATTTAGATTTCAACAAAATTGAATCAATATGCGATGTTGGTGCTGGAGCAGGATTTCCTAGCATACCGCTAAAAATTATTTATCCACATTTACAAATTACAATAGTAGATTCATTAAATAAACGTATTAAGTTTTTAAATGAATTAGCAGCAGAATTAAATATAGACAATGTGAACTTTGTACATGATAGAGCTGAAACGTTTGGTAAGAGTAATTACCGTGAAAGCTTCGATCTTGTAACAGCGCGTGCAGTGGCAAGATTATCTGTATTAAGTGAATTGTGCATACCTTTAGTTAAAAAAGGTGGGCAATTTGTAGCTTTAAAAGGTTCGCAAGGCAGTGAAGAGTTGGAAGATGCACAATTTGCTATTTCAGTCTTAGGAGGACAAGTGAATGAAATATATGACTTCACTTTACCTTTAGAAGAAAGTATGAGACAAATAATTACGATAGATAAATTAAAACAAACACCTAAGAAATATCCAAGAAAACCAGGAACACCAAACAAAGAGCCGCTAACAAAATAATTCCTGGGAAATATGTATGAACGAAAGTAGGTATATTGAGATGAAAAAGCCTTTTTCTAAATTATTTGGACTAAAAGACAAAGAATTAGAACACATAGAAGAAGCTCGAGCTGAAGGTAATGTAGCGATAATTTCAACAGAGAGAATTGTGCCAAACCGTTACCAACCGAGAAAAGTATTCGATGAATCAAAAATTAAAGAATTGGCACAATCTATAAAAGAACATGGATTATTACAACCAATTGTTGTTCGTCCAATTGAAGAAGGTATGTATGAAATCATAGCAGGAGAGCGAAGATTTCGTGCAATAAAACATAACGATTTACCTGAAACAGAAGTAATTATTAAGCCGTTAAATGATAAAGAAACAGCAGCAGTAGCACTAATTGAAAATATTCAACGAGAAAATTTATCAGCAATAGAAGAAGCAGAAGCATATAGAAAGCTTCTCGATTTAGAAGATATTACACAACAAGATTTAGCTGTGAGTATGGGGAAAAGCCAATCATTTATAGCAAATAAATTGAGATTGCTTAAATTATCAGAACCGATCATAATTTCACTACAAAAAGGTGAAATAACAGAAAGACACGCTAGAGCGATGTTAGGTCTAGATGATGACGGTCAACAAGATGTCTTAACAGCCATCCATTCACAAAATTTAAACGTTAAACAAACAGAGGATCGTGTTAAGAAAATACGAGGCTCTGAAAAAGTAAAAGCTAAACAATTCCAATTCGAGCAAGATATTACAGAAGCCCTTGATTCACTTGGACAAAGCATTAAAAATGTTGAAAAAGAGGGAATTAAGATTAAGCGCATCGATGAAGAACATAAAGACTTTTACGAAATTACGATTAAAGTTTATAAAAGAAAATAGCTAAAATGAGCTGGGGACATCAATCTCTTGCTCAAAATAAATCACCCAATCCGTTTGAGTCATGTTCGGATTGGGTGATTTTTATATTTTTGATTTTGTAAAGTCCATGCTTGCATGGTCAATGTGCAAATAAAGTAATATTATGTAAATCATAATCAAAGTTGATATGTATACTAAGTTAAAATGTTGTTAAATTGCGCGCAAAGCATTGTATTTTGTAAATGATTCATTTATAATTTTCTGTAAACGCTTACACAATAAGGGGGATTTCAATGATTACATTTTTAGTTTCTATTGTATTATTGATTGTAGGTTATTTTACATATGGTAAGTATATTGAAAAGATGTTTGGCGTTAAGGATGAACGTCCGACACCAGCTCATGATCAAAGGGATAATATTGATTATGTTCCGATGACGACAAATAAAAACTCACTGATTCAATTATTAAATATCGCTGGTGTAGGACCGATATTTGGGCCTATTATGGGTGCTTTATATGGTCCTGTTGCTTTTTTATGGATTGTATTAGGTTCTATATTTGCTGGGGCTGTCCACGATTATTTAACAGGTATGATTTCAATTCGTAATAAAGGGGCTCATCTACCTGAATTAGCTGGTAAGTTTTTAGGTAATGTGATGAGACATTTAGTGAATGTCTTTACGTTATTATTATTGTTATTGACGGGTACGGTGTTTGTAACAAGTCCGGCATTACTGTTACATTCGTTAATGGATGGAAAAATTGCACTAGGTATTATCATTTTTGTTATTTTCTTATATTATTTCTTATCAACGATTTTACCAATCGACAAAATTATTGGTAAAGTTTATCCGGTGTTTGGCTTTGTTCTGATGATTTCGGCAGTGGGTATTTTCATCAGATTATTAATGACAGGGGCAGAAATTCCAGAATTAACGTTGAAGAATATGCATCCTGATTCTGCACCGATATTCCCATTGTTATTCTTTACGATTACATGTGGTGCTTTATCTGGTTTCCATGCAACACAATCGCCGATAATTTCTAGAACGACGAATAATGAAAAAAATGGTCGCAAAATATTTTACGGCATGATGATCGCTGAAGGTGTTATCGCGATGATTTGGGCTGCGGCTGCAATGAGTTTATTTGGTGGATATGGTGGCCTACAAGAAGTGTTGGCTAAAGGTGAAGCGGCTCTTGTAGTGAGTGAAGCATCTACTATGTTACTTGGATCTGTATTCGGTACATTAGCAATACTGGGTGTTATTGTATTGCCAATTACGAGTGGAGATACATCATTTAGAAGTGCGAGAATGATTCTTGCTGATTACTTTAATATTGGTCAAAAGAAAGTATGGAAGAGATTTGCTATCGCGATACCAATGTTTATTATTAGCTTTATATTAACGACAGTGGACTTTACAATCTTGTGGAGATATTTCTCTTGGGCAAACCAAACGACAGCTGTTATAGCGTTGTGGATAGGTGTAATGTACTTGCTGTTATCTAAAAAGAATTTCTATGTCGCGTTAATACCCGCATTATTTATGACGTGGAATATATTCACTTATATTTTAAGTCAGCCTATTGGATTTGGAATGGATTTAAAGTTAAGCTATTGGCTATCTATCGGTCTCACAATTTTATGGACAATGTACTTCTATTATTTATACAGAAAAAATAGTGAGAATGCGATAGAAATAGATCATCAAATTGGCGCTGCAACAGTATCAAAATACTAATCATGAAAAAAGAACCTTTCGATCTCCACCGAAAGGTTCTTCTTATATATATTTAATATAGGGAAGCTAGTCTGCCATATAACACTCGCTCAAAAATATTATATGGCAGTGCTATTATTTAGGGGTAATAGCAAATGCTCGGACAGGGAATCCGGGAGCATTATTAGGTTTAGGGCTAATGGCTAATATAACTGCACCACGTGTTGGCAGTTTGTCTAATCCGGTTAACAATTCTATTTGGAAAGTATCTAAACCAAGGACGTATCGCTCACCGACTATATCGTTATGTTTACGAATGTCTAAAGAAGCATCTGTATCGAACGTTTCATGTCCTATAGATTTGATTTTTCTTTCTTCAAATAAGTACTTAAGGGCATCTAATGACCATCCTGGGAGGTGTTCATGACCTTCTTTATCTTTATTTTCAAATTGTTCTTTGTCTGGCCATTTTTTTGACCAGTCACTTCTGAATGCTACGAACGTTCCGCTTTCAATAGGACCATTTTCTGATTCCCATTGAAGAATATGTTCTTTTGTTAATCTAAAATCTGAATCTTGAGCCACTTCTTTTGAAAAATCTAATACGATTAAAGGTAATACTGTTTCTTGTAAGCCTAATTCATGTAAAAATCGCTTATGTTCTACAAAATGTATCGGTGCATCTATATGTGTACCGTACTGTGTAGGGAATTGCCATGATTGCGCAAAGAAACCATCATCTTTAACTTTATATAATGTTTTTGTTTCTGCATTTTCAAAAGCTGAGAAATGGGGAGACTCAGAATCAAAAGTATGCGTTAAATCTATCCAATTATATTCTTTTAGTTGATTTAGCGTGTTCCACAATGGATATGACATAACATCACCTCATATGATTGATTAATTTGGTTGTTTAACTGTGCTGTCTTGACGTAATTTTTCTACTGATTTGACTAATACTGTTAATGCTTGTTTAACTTCTTCTTCTTGTCTAGTCTTTAATCCGCAGTCAGGATTTACCCAGAATAGAGAACGGTCAATCTTTTGAAGTGCTCTATTGATGGCTACTGTAATTTCTTCTTCTGTAGGTATACGAGGGCTATGAATGTCATAAACGCCTAAACCGATACCTAGATCATACGTAATGTCTTCAAAGTCTTGAATTAAATCACCGTGGCTTCTAGATGTTTCGATTGAAATAACGTCAGCATCTAATGATTTGATTGCATGGATGATTTGTCCAAACTGAGAGTAACACATATGTGTATGAATTTGAGTTGAATCTTGGACTGAAGATGTTGATAATCTAAATGAATGAACAGCTTTATTTAAATAATCTTCATGGTACTCTGAGCTTAAAGGTAAGCCTTCACGCAATGCAGGTTCGTCTACTTGAATAACTTTGATACCTGCTTCTTCAAGTGCGAGTACTTCTTCATTGATAGCTAAAGCGATTTGATCTTGAACTTCGCTACGTGGGATATCAACACGTTCAAATGACCAGTTTAAAATTGTAACTGGACCTGTAAGCATACCTTTAACAGGTTTGTCAGTTAAGCTTTGAGCGTATAATGTTTCTTTAACTGTTAATGGAGCTGTCCATTTAACATCACCGTAGATGATTGGTGGCTTAACGGCACGAGAACCGTATGATTGAACCCAACCGAACTTAGTTACTAAGAATCCGTTTAATTTTTCGCCAAAGAATTCAACCATGTCGTTACGCTCGAATTCACCGTGTACTAATACGTCTAAACCAATTTCTTCTTGAATATCAATCCAACGTTTAATTTCGTTTTGTACAAATTCTTCGTATTTTTCGTCTGAAATTCTATTGTTTTTCCAATCAGCACGGTATTTTCTTACCTCTGTAGATTGAGGGAATGAACCAATCGTTGTTGTAGGTAAGTCTGGTAAATTTAATACTTCATCTTGTAATACTTTTCTTTCTTTAAATGGTGTTGAACGTTCTGATTTTACTGAATCATAATCGTATTCAAGTTGTTTGAATGATTGACTTTCAAAGCGTTCAAATTGAGCTTTTAATTCATTGTATAAAGTGTCATCATTTTCATTGAATAATTGTTTTAAAGCATATAATTCATCTAATTTTTCAGTAGCAAAACTCAAACCTTCGCGTACTGAATCTCCTAATGTTTCTTCTTCTAATGTAACTGGAACGTGTAATAAAGATGAAGATGGTTGAATCACTAATTCTTCTGTATAAGATTGTAATGATTCTATTAATGCTTTTTTCTCTTCTATGTTTGTTGCCCAAACATTTCTTCCATCAACGATACCAGCAAATAATGCTTTTTCTTTAGGGAATAAACCGTCTTTAATTTGTTTTAAGTTAAATCCATTGTCATGTACAAAATCTAAACCAAGACCGTATACTGGTAATTGTCCTACAAAGCTTAAATCAACGCGTTCAAAGTAAGTTTGTAATACTAAGTTTGTAGAAGGTACTTCTTTGTTGAAAAATTCGTATGCTTCTTTCGTAATGTCTTGAAGTTCTTTTGCTTCGTCAGTAACTAAAATAGGTTCATCTACTTGAATATATTCTGCACCAGCTTCAGTTAAACTTTCGAATACTTCTTTATATAATGGTAAAAGTGTTCTGACTTTTTCATCGAAACTTTGGTCTCCACCTTTAGATAAAGCAACATAAGTCACAGGACCTACAATAACTGGGTGCGCGTTGACACCCGCTTCTTTAGAAAAGTTGAATTTCTCTAATAATACGTTGTTATTTACTTTAGGTGAAACGTTGTCCCATTCAGGTACGATATAGTGATAGTTAGTGTTAAACCATTTGATCAATGCACTTGCAACATGCTCTTTGTTACCTCTAGCGATATCGAATAATAAATCATCGTCAACAGGGCGTCCTTGGAAACGTTCTGGAATAATATTGAATAATAATGATGTATCTAGAACATGGTCATAAAGTGAGAAATCACCAGCAGGAATTTGATCGACATGGTGCTCTTTTTGAATTGTTAATATTTCTTTATGCAGACCTTGCAATGTTTGATCTAATTCAGCTTTATCTATTTTTTTAGCCCAGTAGCTTTCAATGGCTTTTTTCCATTCTCTTTTTTTACCTAGTCTTGGAAATCCTAAATTTGCTGTTTTAATTGTCATAATATTGCCTCCTTGGTTTGTGTTCCAGTTTTTAATTTTGAATAATTTGCTAATTCAACTGTTAAATCATATTTTAAAAATGGTGTAACTAAGTACAAGCCATTAAAATATTGGTGTACTGCATCAATTAATTGTTTGCTCAAGCTAATGCTGAGCTTTCGAGTTGCGTCTCGATCGTCTTTAACTTTTTCAAAAGCGTTGAGAACAGTTTCTGATAATTTAATACCAGGAACTTCGTTGTGTAAAAATAGTGCGTTGTTATAGCTCGTTATAGGCATGATGCCTATAAAAATGGGTGCATCTATATGTTTTGTTGCTTCATATATCTCTTTAACTCTTTCAGGTTCATAAATCGGTTGAGTAATGAAATACTCCATGCCAGATTCAACTTTCTTTTCTAATCTTTTAACTGCAGGTTCAAGGCGTCTTACATTTGGGTTAAATGCACCAGCAACAGAGAAGTTTGTATTACTTCTTAATGTATCTCCGTCAGCGTTAATACCTTGATTAAATTGCGTAATAATCTCGGCTAATCCGCTAGAATTGACATCGAATACACTTGTTGCACCAGGGAAATTACCAACCTTTGATGGGTCACCTGTAATTGTTAAAATATCGTTAATGCCTAGAAGGGATAGCCCCATCAGATGTGATTGAAGACCGATTAAATTTCTATCTCGGCATGCTAAATGTACGAGGGGTCTAATTTTATATTTTTGTTTTATAATGCTGGCTGCTGCAATGTTAGAAATTCTAACGCTTGCTAACGAGTTGTCAGCAAGTGTTACAGCTTCTACACCCGCATCTTCAAGCGCTTGTATACCTTCAAAAAACCTATTTGTATCTAAATGTTTCGGCGTATCTAGTTCAACAATGACGGTTGGTCTTTGTTGGACGAGTTCTTTAATACTTGGTTCGTTTTTATTTTGCTTTTTATACTGTTTTGTTTCTATCGGAATAACATTTTTATGTTTTATAGGTGTTAAGTCTTTAACGATATTCTTTATCTTTTTAATATGTTCTGGTGTTGTACCACAACATCCACCTATTAATCTGACACCTTGATTGACAAGTTCTTTAGCTGCATCAGAAAAGTATTCTGAGTTGTTATTGTATTTTAAGTCGTTTTCTTCTAAATCCAGCAAACTTGCGTTAGGGTAGCAAGAAAGATAGGCATTGTCAGGAATTTCAATATGTTTATATGTCTTGATCATATGGTAAGGGCCATGGTGGCAGTTTAAACCGACGATATCTGCACCTTCATTTAATAAAGCTTCTAATGCATCAGGTATAGGTGTACCATTTCTCAAATAATTTGTATTGCTTGCAGTAAGTTGAGCGATAATCGGAATATCGTATTTAGCTTTTGCATCTTTTAAAACAGTTAGCAACTCTTCTAAATCATAATAAGTTTCAAATAAAATGCCATCTACACCTTCATTAACAAGTGTTTCGATTTGAATTTCTGTATGGTATTGAATGGCTTCTATAGATAAGTGGCTTTTCTTAATGTTGCGAAAACCACCTACAGTACCTAGAATAAATGTGTCTTTATTGCTTGCCTTTTTAGCGATTTGAACAGCTTCTCGATGTATTTCTTTCACACGATGTTCTAAATTGAAATCTTGTAGTTTTTCAAAGTTAGCGCCATATGTGTTCGTTTGAATGACATCTGCGCCAGCTTCTATATATGAGCGATGTATTTGCTCAACTTTTTTAGGGTGAGTCAGATTATAACTTTCTGGGCAAGTGTCTAACCCTTCAGAATAAAGGATTGTTCCGATTGCGCCGTCAGCTACTAAAATGCGGTTCTTCAATGCTTTTTTTAGATTCATATGTAGCCTCCTTTAATGCCCAATCGATATCTGTAATCAATTCTTTGACATCTTCCAAGCCTGCTGACAGTCTAAATAATCCATTTGTTATACCACGTTCAGCTCTCACATCTTCTGGAATAGCTGCATGACTCATTGTAGCTGGGTGTGAAAGAATGGTTTCAACGCCACCTAAGCTTACAGAAACGAGCGGTATATTGAGATGATCGACAAATGCTTGTGCTTTTGATTCATCTTTAAGTCTGAATCCAAGCACGGCACCACCATTTTTAGCTTGTCTTAAATGCGTGTCGCTTGTAATTGGATAATAAACAGTTTCAATCGCTTCATTTTCAATTAAATATCTGTAAATTTGTTCCGCATTATAAACGGATTGTTTAAATCTAATAGGTAATGTTTTTAAATGTTTAGCGAGTGTCCATGAATCATAAACGCTTAAACCTGAACCTGTACCATTTTGGATTAAGTAAATGTCGTTTTTAAGTTGTGGGTCGTTTACGATAACAGCACCTGCAATTAAATCACTATGACCACCTAAGAATTTCGTTGCTGAATGAATGACAATATCTGCACCTAGTTTCAATGGAGATTGTCCAAGTGGTGTCATGAAAGTATTATCTACAGCTAAAAGTGCGTTGTTTTTACGAGCTATCTGGCTAACACCGTCTATATCAGTCACTTTAAATAGTGGGTTAGAAGGTGTTTCTACATAGATAAGTTTTGTATTGTCTTGGACAGCAGCTTTTACTTGTTGTAAGTCTGTTTGATCAACAGTTGTAAATTCGATTTTGAATTTCTTGAGTATTTGTTCTGTTAATCTGAACGTACCGCCATAAACATCATCTGGAAGGACGACGTGATCACCTGGTTCTAATGTTAAAAATACTGCTGTAATAGCGGCAATACCTGAACTGAATGCAAATCCGTATTGACCGCCTTCTAAGTCAGCTAATTTTTCTTCGAGTAGCTGTCTATTTGGATTACCGCTTCTTGCGTAATCATATTCAGCATTACCACCTAAAGTTTGTTGGTGATATGTTGATGAATAATATAATGGTTGATTGCTTGATAAATGTTCATTGCCTCTAGTGGAATCTAATATTAGTGATGTTTCTTTTGAATAGCTCATATTGACACTCCTTCTTTTCTTGAATTTTTTAGTGCTTGAAGTATGTCTTCGTAAATGTCTTCATAGTCTTCAATTCCAATTGATAAACGAAGTAAGTATTCATCGATGCCGCGTTTATCTTTTTCTTCATCAGCCATGTCTACATGTGTTTGTGTATATGGGAAAGTGATAAATGTTTCAGTACCACCTAGGCTTTCAGCAAATATACATAAATCAATATTTTGTAAAAAGCTATCAACACTATAAGCGTGGTTTAATCGAATGCTTAACATGCCTGTTTGACCGGAATATAATACTTCGTCGATGCTATCAACTGATTGAAGTGAAGCGGCTAACTTTTGAGCATTTTCAGTAGCACGATCAAGTCGTAAGTGAAGCGTTTTTAATCCTCTAAGCAATAAATAACTGTCGAACGGTGATAATGTTGCACCAATCATATTGTGGAATTGTCCAAGTAATTCACCTAAGTAATCGTCAGAAACTGTTACAATTCCTGCTAATACATCGTTATGACCACTTATGTATTTAGTAGCAGAGTGTAGTACGATATCGGCGCCATCTTTTAATGGTGTAGATAAGTATGGTGTTAAGAATGTATTATCTATAATCGTTAAAATATTTTTAGATTTTGCAATTGCATAAAGTGGATCTAAATCTACAGAGAACATTAACGGATTTGATATTGGTTCGATAAAGAATGCTTTCGTATGATCATTGATAGATGCGTTAACTTCTTCAATATTTGAAAAATCGATGTATTTAAATTTAATGTTGTATTGTTTTTCGTAAAACTCAAACAGTCTAAAAGTGCCACCATATAAATCAAATGAAACGAGTATTTCATCATTTGGTTTAAATAAGTTACATATTAATTGAATACTTGCCATACCACTAGAAGTTGCAAATGAGTATTTTCCACCTTCTAATTTGGCAAAAGCTTCTTCAAATTGAGAGCGCGTTGGATTTTTAGTCCTTGTATAATCAAAGCCAGTTGAACAACCTAATTTTTCATGTTGATAGGCTGTTGCAAGATAGATAGGGTTTGTAGTAGCCCCGGTATGGTCTTTAGTTAATGAAATTTGAGCGAGTTGAGTAGATTTCATAATAGCCGTCCCCCTAATGTATTTAAAAAATAAAAAAAGCTTCCGTCCTTTAAACCCGAAATAATCGGATGTAAAGGACGAAAGCTTAGCTCGCGGTACCACCTTTGTTTGTAATGACATTACTGACACTACCTCTATAAGTACGTGGTCTCTTAAGTAAGAGTATATAATGGCAGTAAAATCGTAAACAAATTCCAGTACGCCATCAACACTAAAGAGACTTTAATACTGTATCGCTATAACGGGCGATCCCGTTGACACCTCAATATCGATGTCACCACTCCAAGGCCATTTTCAATCTTTCTTTCAATATTCCCTTTCAGCAAATGGGAACTCTCTGATAATTGCAGTGTAAGATTTACTTTCCTTTTTATCGTGATTTTAATTTATATTTCGTTGTTGATATATTACACAATACTATGGTGTTATTTTTTTGTCAACAACTTTTCTGAATATTTTAACTTATCGGTCAATTATTCTTTTGTGCATATCATCAACAAAATTGTTATAATCTATTGTGGATGTTTTACGTGAAACAAATTAGATGATATGACGTGGTGATGAAATGAAAGAAAGAAATCATGAACTTGTTGAAAAGATTTCTTATAATCTGAGTCATGATAAAATAGTTGAAATTCCTTTATCCAAATTAAGAAGGAATCCATATCAACCGAGAGATTATTTTGATGAAGCAGCTTTGAAAGATTTAACGCAGTCCATTTCACAACATGGTGTATTACAACCAATAGTAGTAAGAGAAACGATTAAAGGTTATGACATCGTAGTTGGAGAAAGAAGATATAGAGCGAGTCAATTAGCTGGCAAAGATACAGTTCCAGCGATTGTTAAATCATTAACGGATGAAGAAATGTTAGAACTCGCTATTATAGAGAACCTTCAACGTGAAAACCTTAAACCCTTAGAAGAAGCAAAGAGTTATGCCACGATGATGAAAGAACTTAATTTAAAACAGCAAGATGTCGCGGATAGATTAGGGAAATCAAGATCTTATATTGCGAATGTTTTAAGGTTGCTTAACTTACCTCCAAGTGTGAAAAGTTTAATTAACGAAGAAAAATTATCAAGTGCACACGGACGAACATTACTTGGTTTAGAAAAGAAACATCAATTAAATCAAGTAGCACAAAAAATTGTCAAAGAAGGCATGAGTGTTAGAGCATTAGAAGAATATATAAAATTTTTGAATGCTAATGATCATGGGAAGACAAGAAAAGCAAGAAAGAGCAAGCCAAACTTTTTAGTTAAACATGAATATCAATTAAAAGAGAAATATGGAACTAACATTGATATTTCAAAGACAAAAAAAGCAGGTAAAATATCTATTGAATTTAATTCTGAAGATGAATATAAGAGAATTATGGAATTATTGCTAGAAGAATAAGAGGTGCAGAATTTTGGATAAAATTATGAATATCATTCATAAAATGATAGACCCATTTATGAATCCTGAGAATTGGCAGAAATGGATAGAACAAATTTTAATCGGAATATTTTATGTTGTATTAGCATTTATTATTATAAAGGTTCTCCATAAAGTTGTTGAAAAATTCTTTACTACTAAATACGGAACTAAGAGGATAGGGAAGTCTAACAAGCGTGCTAAAACGATGGTAAACTTACTACAAAATGTCATTTCATATGTAGTGTGGTTTATTGTGGTTACAACAATATTAAGCAATTTAGGTATAAGAGTTGAAAGTATTATTGCAGGTGCAGGTGTTGTAGGTTTAGCTATTGGTTTCGGAGCACAAACGTTAGTGAAAGATGTCATAACAGGATTCTTTATTATTTTTGAAAATCAATTTGATGTTGGAGATTATGTAAAAATTAATACAACGGGTACAACTGTTGCTGAAGGTACTGTACAATCAATAGGAATGAGATCTACGAGAATTTTATCATTTGCAGGAGATTTAACGATACTTCCAAATGGTACGATGAATGAGATTGTGAACTTTTCAATTCATAATGGTATGGCAATCGTGGAAATACCCGTATCCATTAAAGAAGATTTAAACGAAGTAGAAAGTAAATTAAATGAATTTTTACCTACACTTAAAGAGAAATACGAAATCTTCATCAAAGACCCAGAAATTTTAGGTGTAGAAACGGTTACAGCAGGAGAAGCAACAATAAAAATTGCAGGTGAAACAGAACCTAATGAACATACGTCGGGTGCAAGAATCTTAAGAAGAGAAATAAAATCATTCTTCGATAAAGAAGGTATACAAGCACCTATACCAACTATGGTTTCGTATAATCCTAACAACATTCAATAATCATCTACTCGGGAGGCAGTCATATGATGAAATCGTATAATTTAAATGATATCGTTGAAATGAAAAAACAACACGCATGTGGGTTTAATAGATTTAAAATCATAAGACTCGGTGCAGATGTTAGAATTAAATGTGAAGAGTGTTCTCGTAGCATCATGCTACCTAGACAAGAATTTAATAAAAAAATAAAAAAAATAATTGAAAAAGGACAAGGTGAATAACATATGGCATTAACAGCTGGCATAGTCGGATTACCTAACGTAGGTAAATCAACACTATTTAACGCAATTACAAAAGCAGGAGCATTAGCAGCGAACTATCCATTCGCAACAATCGATCCAAACGTAGGTATCGTTGAAGTACCAGATCAACGTTTACAAGAACTTACGAAATTAGTTAAACCTAAGAAAACAGTACCAACAGCATTTGAATTTACAGATATAGCAGGTATTGTTAAAGGTGCATCTAAAGGTGAAGGATTAGGAAATAAATTCTTATCACATATTCGTGAAGTAGACGCAATCTGCCAAGTTGTGCGGGCATTTGTAGACGAAAATGTAACGCACGTATCAGGTAAAGTAGATCCTATAGATGATATTGAAGTCATCAATATGGAATTAGTGCTAGCAGACCTTGAGTCAGTCGAAAAGCGTTATGACAGAGTCATAAAAATGGCGAAACAGAAAGACAAAGACGCAGTTGCAGAAGAAAAAGTGTTAGCAAAAATTAAAGAGACATTAGAAAACAACGAGCCAGTAAGAAGCTTAGAATTCACACCTGAAGAACAAGTAATCGTGAAACATTTGAGCTTATTAACAGCAAAACCAATGCTATACGTAGCAAACGTAGCAGAAGACGAAGTAGCAAGCCCAGAAGACAACGAATACGTACAAAAAATTGAAGAATATGCAAGTAACGAAGGATCAGAAGTTATTGTTATTTCAGCAAAAATCGAAGAAGAATTAGCAACATTAGACGAAGAAGATCGTGAAATGTTCTTAGAAGATTTAGGCGTAGAAGAAGCAGGATTAGACAAATTAATTCGCGCTTCATATGACTTGTTAGGATTAGCAACATACTTTACAGCAGGTGAACAAGAAGTAAGAGCTTGGACATTTATAGAAGGCATGACAGCACCACAATGTGCGGGAATCATTCATACAGACTTTGAAAGAGGCTTCATTAGAGCAGAAACCGTGAGCTATGATGATTTATTAAATAATAATGGTATGAACGGTGCAAAAGAAGCGGGTAAAGTAAGATTAGAAGGTAAAGAATATCTTATGAAAGACGGAGACGTCGTACACTTTAGATTTAATGTGTAGAGATAAAGGCCTTCATGACAATGATTTAAGTAAGTTTTAAAACAGTAAAGAACACATTACATTTTTAGTTGTTTATGTATTTTGGCTTTTTACCTTTTCGGTAAAGACCACATTACTTGTCGTAAGTACTGTAAGATTACGTAAACAACGAATTTGGTTCAATTAATGCACTTTCTTTCAACATTTAATTTAGTTGAAAGGAGGTGTTTTTTATGAAAAGGATAAGAAATACTTCAATAAATAATTTTGACAATAAGAGTCTTAATGAAATTAGGTCAATTGTAATCAGTTATAAACAATCTCAAAATTTATCACCTAAAACTTTTGATGTATATAAAAGAGTGTTTAAAGAATTTGATATATATTTTGATAAAAATCTAAATTTGTATGAATTAAAGATGCGTAAAGCAAGTCAATTTATTGAATATTTACTTAAAGACAAAGTGTATTATTTAGACAGATTTCATAATACAGGAAGAGTACGAGGTATTAAGCCAACTACTGTAAATACTTATCTAAAAGCTTGTAAATCAATATATCAAGTATTAGTTGATCTAGAGTATATTGAAAGTAATCCTTTTAAGAAAATTAAAACTGTAAAAAGACAAGAAGAAAGAATTAAAACTATTCCCGAAGATGATATTAATAAGTTGATAGATAGTTTAGATAAAAATTACTATACAGATTTTAGAATGATAGTAATTATACATGTATTATTAGATACATTCGGGAGGATAAATGAAGTGTTAAACATGAAGGTTGAAGACATTGATTTTGAAACTAACACTATATACTTTGGTGAAACTAAATCGAATCAATATAGATATGTACCGTTTTCTAATAAAACGAAAAAATTATTGATTGAATTAATAGAAGAAACAAAAGAGTTTCGTAGCGATTATATATTTCTTACGCAGTATGGAACTGTTATGACTCCTAATAATTTTAGATCAGCATTAAATAGATATTTAAAGCAATTTAAAATTAGCACTCATATTACACCACATATGTTTAGGCATACCGCTTCAACTTTATTTTTAAAAAATGGTGGAAGTATCAATGTATTGCAAAAAATATTAGGACATAAAAAAATAACTACAACTGAAATATACACACACTTATCAATAGAAGATGTATTGAATCAGAGTGAAGAATACAGTCCATTAAATAGTATAGTAAATACAAGAAAGTATAACAAATTAAGAAATAAAAGGAGAAAATAAGATGAAAGATAGTATCATAGAATTACAATTAGTAGGTAATAAAATATTAAACGAAAATGAAATGAGTCAACTTAAGAACAATGAAGTTCAAGATGTTGTTTCATTATTACGATTGTCAAATGGTGAAACAATAATAATTAAAAGTGAGTTGGACAATGAAATAAAAATTGTTGAAGCGGTTGAGTAATAATTAAAAACATGTCATTCGCATGAGTTTGTATCAGTTAGCTCATTTAAAATAAATCACTGAAATTGTGAATCTAAAACTATCCCCCTAGTACTTGTTATATTAGTGATTTGAAGAATGGAATTTACATTTAAATGTTTTTGCACTGAATACGCTAATTTATCGTAACATCTTAAATTTAAATTGGAGACTGAACAGAATATTTGTAAAATAATCAGTTATCTCGAAGAAGATAGAATATGAAAATTCAATTAAAATAGATTATATTGTGAAAATTTCACAATAAGGATAGTTGGATAATTTGGTAAATAATACTAGAAAACAAGGGGCGTTGCTATACTATTTTTTGCTGCAAAATGATTAGAACATTAGTTTAATTAAGTAATTATACACTGTACAAAGGTTGTCAAATCAATGTTTTTGACTACAGGAAATTAGTTTTAAAAACATACTTGCAGGTACTTGTATAACAGATGAACTTTTTCTAACTGTCTATTTAGAGAAAATTAGACTTAAAATATTTATTCTTTAAATTTTTAAAATCAATCTTATGAAAATTTTAGAAATAAAATTGAGATTTTATCATTCAGAACATTTAAAGTTAAATAACTCAAATATCAAATTCTAGTAGCGTAATCAAGCGTATATAGAACGGTTGAACAAGGTTGGATAATAAGTAATAGGATATTAACTTTAAGCATATACTCACGGTATGGGCTTGTAGAATGCTGATTGATTTTCTGTCAGTTAATGATTATATATGTATCTTATGGTGTGCATGTTATTATCTCACCTACCATTGATTTAAGTAGTATATCGTTTAGTTTATTGACTTAATTAAGTTAGCTATAATTTTGAATATAATCTAATATATTAATGACTTGCACCACCTTTCAATTGTGTTAGGTGGTGTTTCTATGATTTCTTTCAAACTTGCTTTAACCTTTTGTTCTTCTATCCAAGCATATGCACGCTCAACTGGATCTTCAATCATGTAACTATCCATTCTTCTATTGTTACCATTAGTTGTATTAATGATGTATCTTCCAGTCTTTCTTAATGTAGGCAATACTTCTGATGTAACCCAACGTTTAAACTGTTTAGCTGATTCTAACTTTGAAGAGAAGATTAAACTGTATAAGCCTGATTCATTAATCACTACTGGTTTTTGAGCTCTACCAATGGAGTCGTAAATTGCTACCCCATCTTTTTTAACTTCATTGTCTACATGATATTTCAATGCTTCTCTTGTATTCTTATATCCCAAAACATTCGCAACATCTTTACCAACAAAATATGGTTCATCTTCAATCATTAATGTTCTAACTTCTATTGAATCAAAATTAAATATTGTAGGTATCTTAAAGTTGACATATATACATTAAAAGAGTTATAATTAATCAATCTCTATACTTGACAAAAAAATAAATGTGATAATATATAATTATAGTCTAATTGACGGTTTAAATCTCTTTCTTCTTTACATATCCTTGCATTTTTTTGATTTACATAATGATGAATGTCGAACATCGTCATATTACAAGATTGGATTCTTTTCGATCTTCATTTTGGAATAAATACATATATTATAGGTTTCTATTTATGAAACTCTTAGGATTTATATAATTACATATTGGAACATAAGCATAATGAAATAGTAAGCTTATAGATCTATCTTTTTACTTTTAATAAGTTATTGGGTAGGTCTATTTGTTGAATAGGAATATGATAAAGGTTGTATGTATATTCATATGGCGTATAGACTTAATTTTTATAATAGTCATCACGTGCTTGTAAATAGTGACTAGAAGATGACTTGATATTATACAACATCTTACGATGTTTTTATTTATATAGTGTATAGAAGAAGGTTATTTAAATTGTTACTTAGAGTTAGCAATTAGACTAATAGGAACTTCACTTCATCGCAGGCTTGAAGTTCGTTCTTTCTGCCACTTCGCAATCCTGTTGGTTGCTTGTGACAGTCAATAATTTAGAGTTTAGAAATAAATTAATTTGGTAAGAATGTAAAATGATTAAGTGTAGATTTAGTTGAGACTAGAGGAGCAAATCGCAAGAAATGACAGAATTTGCACTAATTTTTAAGTAAAAAAGTGTTATATAGATGGTGCCTGTAGAGTACGGAAGAAGATTGAAAGAACGAAAGTTATTAAAAATAACAAGGAGGACATTGAATGTCAGAAGAACAAATAGATAAAAATTATGATACTGAAAATAGAAAGATGAAAGAAATTACTTACATAGATTATACAACGGGTGGATTCATAGATTTACCGTATAACGCTACCCCATATGACGAGAAAGTAATAGGTATGACAAGTAAGTTTAAAGAGAAAAATCCAGAACCATTTTTCTTAGTGCCGTGTATTAGATTTCAAAAGAATTTGAAAGATACTCTTCAATTGAATCATAAAGAAATAGGGATGCTTTTTTATTTAATGTCGTATGCCAATTATAGAAGCTTGCATTATACAGAAAAGGAAGAAGTTTGCTACTTTTCTCATTGTAATAATAATACTTATTTTAAAGGTAACAAGGATTTAGAAAAAATATTACAAGTAAGTAATAATATTGTTAAGAAATTTAAAAAAAAATTAAAAGACAACGGCATTTTACATGAGGATGAACGAGGTTTCTATATTAAGAAAGAGTATTTAATAAGAGGCAAAACATATTCGCTAGAAAAGAAGAACCGTTTCTATAAAATTTCTAATAATTACGTAAAAAAGTTAGTTGTAGAACTTAGAAATAATAATGTAAAAAAGTATTATTCAGCTCTAGGATTTTTGTTTTCTTTATTGTCATTCATCAACATTCATGAAAAAGATTCAGAGGGAAATCCAATCAGACCATCATTTAACAGATTAGTAAACCAAGAATATTTATTTGAAAAAGATCGATATTTATCTATACCAAAAGAGGAATTGGCAAAAAGAATGAACGTTTCAAAAAGCACATTAATAACTAGAACGCGTGAATTGAATGCTGCAATGAAAGAAGCTTTTGGCGAATATTTAATATTTGAAAGGAAAATTAATCCAGTAGGTTACGAAAACGAGAAAGTTACTTCATGGTTTATTAATCCCCATTTCAGCTATTCAAATGATAGAACAACAGAGGAATATAAAAAATTAGTAGAATCGAGTAAAATCAAGAAAAATAAGAAGGAGAATGTAGATGAAAGAAATTAAAACATTACCATATTATACCCAGTACGGAATAACTAACGATAAAAAAATTATACATATTGAATCAAAAGAAGAAGTAGAACAAACATATTGTAATAAAGATAATACATATAAAGTAATATTGAAGGATATTAAAGGAAACAAAAGAGTTTTAGAAGTGGATTATATTTATAAATTTCATTATAAATATAATCAAAAAAACAGATTAGAAGAAGGTAAATTCATTTATACAAATAAAACAAAAGCATACGATTATATGCACTATAATATTCAAAGTTTTTACAACAAGCATAAAATTGATGTCAGTTTCTTTGATTTAATGAGAAGCAAAGAAACGCTTCGACAAGCTGTCATAGATGGAGAAATATATCATAATTACTTTGTTTCAAATAGAGGTAATGTATATCGTAGATATGGTACTTTCTATTACAAATGGTTAAAGCCTACGGAACATAAAGGTTATTTACGTATAACAGTGTATAAAGATAAGATAGCGAGAAAAGAATACATACATAGAATAGTTGCGGAAACTTATAGGAATGCATATAAAAACAAATTTGATAGTAAAGGAAATATTAGGAACGAAGTAGATCATATTAATGTTGATACATTTGATAATAGGGCAGGAAATTTACAATGGGTATCAAGTAGTGAAAATGGTTTGCTTATGAATATTAGAAAAAATATCGTAAATCGTAAAAAAGATAGTAGTGAATATACTCAATTTATAGATGATTTAAGAGTTTATTAGCTATAAAAAGCATCAAAATGAAATTAGTTAATCACATTTAGTTGAATAAAGTTAAAAACACTTTCATTGAATTTGTATTAAATAGAATTCAATGAAAGTGTTTTTGTGAAAAATGTATATTTAATTAAAATTAAATATTAAATAAATCGTTGAAAGATTCCATCATAGTAGGGTGTGTATATATATTGTCACGTAAAACTGTATAGTTAATATTTTGGTCAATTGCTAGTTTTAATAAATTAATGATTTCCTCAGATTGTAAACCATATAATGTAGCGCCAAGTATTTTATTTGTTGTTGCGTCTATCACAATTTTAAACAGACCTCTAGGGTCATTATTAATTTTGTGACGAGGTATATTATTTACTGGTAGTTTACCTTCTTTAATTTCATACCCTTGTTCTTTTGCTTCTTTAGCAGTCAATCCTACACGAGATAATGGAGGATCTATAAATACCGTATAAGGTACTGCACCTCTATTTTCTGTTGTGCGTGCACCTGAACCGAATAATTTGTCTTTAACAATTCTAAAGTCATCTAATGAAATGTAAGTGAATTGCATGCCACCTTTAACATCACCTATCGCATAGATGTGTTTTACAGCTGTTTCCAACTGATTATTGACTTCTATTTCTCCACGTTCACCTAGTTTAATATCAGTATTTTCTAAATTTAAGTCAGTATTTGGCTTTCTACCAATTGCGAGTAATACCGCTTCTGCTTCAAAATCACCTTTATTCGTTTTAGCGATTGTATATCCATCTTTATCTTCAAATTCTGAAGTTTGAGCACCTAACTCGAATTTTACACCTTTATCTTCTAAATCTTTAATCGCATGTGAAACGATTTCTTTATCTTCTCTTGCCATTAGTTTGTCATTCGCTTCTAATACAGTCACTTCTGTACCAAAGTTAGAAAACATAGATGCAAATTCTAAAGAAATATAACCTCCGCCAACAATCACTAATCGTTTAGGTTGTTCACGTAAATTCATTATTCCTGTAGAATCGTATAAATGCTTAGATTCTTTAATACCTTTAATATCAGGAATAACTGGTATTGCACCAGTGTTTATCACAATGTCATCTGCTGTTAAAGTATCTACTACTTTGCCTTGCTCATCTAATAAGTCTACTTCCGTATTGGATTTAAAGCTAGCCTTGTAATCTAATACTGTTATATTTTCATCGTCTGCTAAGTTATGATAATTCTTTTTATTAAGGGCCGTTACGACTTCTTCTTTAAGCTCAAATGCTTGATTGAACGAACCACTTTCTAATCCTTCGTGCACTAATGTTTTAGATGGAATACAGCCGATATTGATACATGTGCCACCATACATTTTTTGGGATTGTTCAACAACTGCTATTTGTTTTCCTTGAGCCGAAGCTGTTTTTGCTAGTGTTTTTCCACCTTTACCAAACCCTAAAATTAATAAATCATACTTTTTCATTGTAACCCTCCATTAATATATCGTTTAATATATCTCCAATAGAAATATTTTGATAATATTTTTCTATTATTTCAAATTCTTTTCGATGGTAGTTTGACATTACTCGACTCATTTCATTTGAAATTTTACAGTCACTTTCTTTTGTACCTGTGTAAATTCTGCCAAATGATTGACTAGAAGCGAATAATTTAAATAAATTGGATAATGGCGTATCTAACACATTACCATTTATACGATACCCTCCATATTTACCCTTTTGTGTAGTAATGTAACCTTCTTCTAATAGTTTGCTCATAACTCGTCTTAATTGTACGGGATTAACACAAACTTTAGATGACAATTCGACACTACTAAACCTTTCAGATGAATGTTTACTTAAGAAAGTTAATGCATGAACTGCGATATTAAATTCTAAATTCAATGAATCATCTCCTTTTTCTAAATGTAACTATTATAATTACATTTAAACATGTCTACTTCTTAAGTTCAAATAAAAAAATCACACCTATAATAAGACGTGATTTTTTTCTGATAAAATTATTGATTGTTGTTGACATAAGAATCTGGATTAACTGAATATTCATTACCTACGCCACCTTGCATACGTTGGAAATGTAAGTGTGGTGCCGTTGAATTACCAGTATTACCTGATTGTCCAATTTGTTGACCTGCTTTTACTTCGTCACCTTTATTTACATTTAATTTATTCATATGCATGTACCATTGATAATAGTCACTATTTTTCTCTTTAATTGTTACTTGGTTACCACCACCGTAGTTACTCCAACCACTTTGAATCACAGTTCCATCTGCTAAAGAATATACAGGTGTATTTTCTTCCATCGCATAATCTACACCGTAATGTGCACCACCGCCGTGATATTGACCATATTCTTGTAACTTTTTATTTTTAGTAAGCCAATTTGATGAAGCTTCTGCATTACCTTTAGCTTCCTTAGTGCTTGCTGCATCGTTGTTAGGAGTTGATTGTTCTTTAGAAGCAGTATTGTTATATTGTGCTGTTTCTTGATTATCATTTGTTTCATTAGAAGTCGCTACATGTCCATTACTTCCTGTTTCATTATGCTTAGCTGTTTGATTATTATTTGCTATCGTTTCTTTATTTGTTTCAGATGTTTGATTTTCATCTCCATTATTTACTTGATAGCCTTTATCCTTAATTGATTGATTTGATTGAGATGGTGAATAGTCATTATCATTTTTTTCAAAATAGTAATAATGCGTAACACCATTTTGATCTACTTCATACGATTTATATTCTTTATGATCAAACATAGATTGATTCCAATTGCCATCTAATGTGTGGTGATAGTTCCCTTTACTATCTATTGTATAATAAACACCATTTTCAATTCCCGTAGAGGTTTGAGTATTTTGAGTAGATACACTACTTTGTTCTTCAGCTTGTGCATCCTGTTGAGCAATACTCATTGTTAGAATTCCAATAGTCGCTATTGAAGTTGTTAGTATTTTTTTCATTTTAATAAACCTTCCTTTTCTTAAACTATAGAACTCAATTTATCACGTGCATAAATGAAAATAAATACTTGTAATCGATTTGTGCATACTAAATAACAAGTTGTAATATTTTCAAAATAATATTACTGATTTCTGAATTTTTTAGTATTGATGTAAACTCTTATTTCACATAAAGTGAATACATTTAATGGACTATTTTTCAAAAAAATCATTACAAATTTAGAATCTAATAACTTTCATAAGATACCTAAATGAATATATCTTGATAATAAAAAGTATTTAAATCTTGAAATATAAAAATAAAAGAATGTATAAATAAAATTCATTTATTCTACAGTGCAAAACAATTTGTATAAAGGAACTAGAAATGCATGTTTGTACGATTAATGAATTTCAATATTAGTATATGTGTCAATTTGCAAGTGGTTAAAATAAAGATGAAAACAAAAATGAATTTCTGGTTTTATTTCTAATGGATAAGTCTAATAATCAAAACTTTTGGACAAGTTCAGTAAAAGCTAAAATCACAATTGCTTCGAGTCTAGAATATAGTCTATAATTAAAAGTACAGATATTTATATATTTTAGACATAGAGGTGTTATAGATGAAAATTGGTTATGCTAGAGTCAGTACAATAGGACAAAGTTTGGATAGTCAGATTGAGCAGCTTAATGAGCATGGTGTCTCAGAGATATTTGAAGAAAAGGTTACTGGTACCTCAACTAAAGCAAGAAATGAATTAGAAAGAATGATTGAGTATGTTAGGGAGGGTGATTTAATCATTGTTACAAAAATTGATAGACTAGCACGATCCATAAGTGACCTAAGTAAAATAGTTACTTATCTTAACGATAAAGGTGTATCTATAAAATTTTTAAAAGAACAATTAACTTTTGGAGCGGGTAACAATAATAGTTTGAATACATTACTTTTTAATATTCTTGGCTCATTTGCACAATTTGAAAGAGATCTTATTGTAGAACGGACTAAAGAAGGTAGAGAACGATCTATGAGGAATGGCAATCGCATGGGCAGAAAACCTTCTAGTAGTGAAAAAGATGTAAAAAAGGCTATTTATTTGTATGAGAATAGAGAAGAAAATGGATTAAGTGTTGCTGAAATATTGAGGTCTACAGGTGTTAAAAAAAGTACGTTTTATGTGAAGTTAAAAGGGGATAGTCTTAAATGACAGAGATTTCAAAAGATATAATTACTTTTGGTTTTAGTGGAGTGAGTTTTATATTCGGTGCTTTAGTATCTACAGTATTATTAATACCGTTTGAAGAAAATTTAATTCAATTTTTAAGAAATAGATATCTATTGGTAAGAAAAAAAGCTGTTAGAGGAACAAGAGTAAGGTGTACAATATATCCAAAATTCAATATAGGAATGAATAGTATTTTAAATTTAAATGACTTAATTTTATCAGGTAAGTTTGAATTTATTGTCAATTTACCATATAAAAATATATCAGAAGATTATATGGCTATAAATGAATCTGATAATTTGATTAGGGAAGCTATACATCAAAAGTATAAAATTAGGTTAGATGGTCTTGAACTTAATAATGTATCACCTAGTCAGAATATAATTATTAGAAATGAAGATTTGGATTTAAAGAAATTTATCAATAAAAAACCAAAAAGTTAGTTACTATATTATTAATGTAAATAAACTGTGCGTTAGAATTATAATTGTTCTATACTGCACAGTTTATTTGCACTTAATTTAATTCACAAAATCTTTGAGACTCCCAGTACTGTTCAGCAACTGGTATCTTAATAAATTCAACTGTATTATTGTGTTCTCTTAATACTATGTCTTCTATTTCATCAATATGTACATTGAAAAATTCTTTGCGATGATTAACTTTATTTAATTCTCTATCCCTAAAGTGACTATGTAGAGTTCTTTCGAGTTTCGGAGCATCATCACTGAATATCATTGCGTGTATATCAAATTCGAATGGAACAGAAGCATCACCAAGCTCTTTAATTCTCTCTGTGGGTTCTAATCTTCTTGTCATACCAATTTTATATATATTTTCACCGAATGAACCAATATTTGAGATTATGTAAACATATCCTGCTCTAGTATTTGCTTCTCTATTTAGAACATCTTTCTTATCTTTTTCTAATTCTGAAATTTTTAGTTCTAGTGACTTAATTTTTTCAGCATAAATTTCAGCTTCGACTGTACTTTGAGATTTTTCTAATCGTTTAAGTAATAAATTAACTTCATTGTTAAATTGTTTTTCTTCTTTTTCTATTTTTTTCTTTTCATTTTCAATCTCTCTACGCACTCTTTCTTCTTCTTTCATTTGAGCTTTAATTTCTCTTTGAATTTCCTTTTCTTGATCAATTTTTAATAGTTTTGCATGAATTAAGCTAAGTTTTTCTAGTTTTAATTTAAGATACTCTCTGGTAATTTCTACTGAATCTATAGCGTATATTCTATTAAGTGTTTCAAATAGTTTGCTGATTTTTTTGTGATATGATTCGTAATTTTTAGAGGTAACATTTAAATATAGACTATCACACTCAATATTAAATGATCGTAAAATTTGTTTAGATTGCGAATCTATTATTCGTTTATTATCTAATTCGCCAAAATAGTTTATAGCCAAACTGTTTTTTATACAATCTTTCTCATCTAAATTGATGATTGTAAGCTTATCAGTAAGATCTTTAGAGGTTATAGTATCTTCATAATGAGTAACTAATATATCTTTAAAATAAACTTCTTCATTCTTATCATTTATGATATTTTTTAACTTTTGGATTTCTTCTTCTTGTATTTTGAATTCATTTCTTTTATCTTCTATTTGAATATCTAATTTTTTGATTAATTTTTCTCTAGTTTCAACATTGTTGTTGAAGTCAGATATCATTTTTTGGATTTCACTTTCCATACTTTCTTTGTTTAAAATAATCTCATGTTCTGCTCTTTCTTTCATTAAAGCAATTTCATTTTCCTTTTTTGTTAAAATTTCTAACTTATCATCGATTTCTTTTAATTTGTTCTCTCTGATACTTTCATGTTCTTTTTTTAAGCTTAATAAAAGATTTAGCAAAGTCGATGTAAAACTAAACTCTGATGTATCAGTTATTTCATATTTACTAGAATATTTTTCTCCATATTCTAAAAATAAAGTGTTAGTTAATCTCTGTTTTCCTGTTTCAAAACTTTTGATTTCGCTAAATGGAATTCTGTAAATAAATTGCTCTTTCTCTCTTATAAAAGTAAAATATTTTTCGGTTATAAATATAGTTCCAAATTTGTTTTTGGAGTCTTTGATTAATGAAGATTTGACAGAAATTAATTCTTCTTCATTAAATTTCATTTTAAATGCTTGATAATCATTCTTATAAAAGCTCATTGCACACCGTCCTATAAATAGTTTATAAGAATATTATAACCTTTAATTTACTTAAATTAAATTGTTTAGTAATGAATTGTTGAAAGAAGAATTAAAGAAATATCAATTGATTGACTGAACTAACCACTCTAAGATATAATTTATATAAATGTTGAAAGAAAAACTACTTATTTCATTGTTATATAAAGGTTTCTAAAACTTTGTAATGTGTTCTTTCTAGAAGGTAAAGAATATCTTATGAAAGACGGAGACGTCGTTCACTTTAGATTTAATGTGTAAAATTGAAGATATATTGAAAGATAGTCGGTTGTGATTAACACAAGCGGCTATTTTTATTAGTTCTATTGAGTGATAAAAAGATTGTAAAAAGTAATACTCTATGCTATAATTCTTGATTGTGAGTAATGAAAATTATTCCTTGCTTAATACTAAGTTGTTAGGCCGCATAGACCATAAGGAGGTGTAAATTGATGAGAACATATGAAGTAATGTACGTAGTACGTCCAAATATCGAAGACGAAGCTAGAAAAGCTGTCGTTGAACGTTTTAAAGGAATCTTAGCTTCAAACGGTTCAGAAGTCATCGAAGAAAAGGATTGGGGTAAACGTCGTTTAGCCTATGAAATCCAAGACTTCGCAGAAGGTTTCTACAATATCGTTCGAGTTAAGTCTGAAAATGACGAAGCAATTAACGAATTTGATCGTTTAGCTAAGATCACTGATGATATTATTCGTCACATCGTTATACGCGAAGAAGAAAAATAATTTAACTTTTAAGATATGGGGGAGATTAAATGATTAATCGTGTTGTATTAGTCGGTCGGTTAACTAAAGATCCGGAATACAGAGTAACACCCTCAGGCGTTCAAGTTGCTACTTTTACCTTAGCTATCAATCGTACTTTTACGAATTCGCAAGGTGAAAGAGAAGCTGACTTTATCAACTGTGTTGTATTTAGACGTCCCGCAGAGAATGTAAACAATTACTTATCTAAAGGTAGTCTTGCAGGTGTTGAAGGTCGTCTACAATCTCGTAGCTACGAGAACCAAGAAGGTCGTCGTGTTTATGTAACTGAAGTTGTTTGTGACAGTGTTCAATTTCTTGAACCTAAAGGCGCAAATCAACGTCAATCTGGTAATGATAACCAATCAAATAACCAAAATAATAACGAGTTCCAGAATTATGGACAAGACTTTGGCGGTAATCAGCAACAAGGACAAAAAGCACCTTCAAATCAACAGTCAAATAATAATCAACAATCAAGTAACCCATTTGCGAATGCTAATGGACCAATTGATATCAGTGATGATGATTTGCCGTTCTAATAGTTGATTGAAACGAATATAAATATAAAAATTTAAAAAGAAGGGAGGAACTCAATCATGGCAGGTGGACCAAGAAGAGGTGGTCGTCGTCGTAAAAAAGTTTGTTATTTCACTGCAAACGGTATTACACAAATCGACTACAAAGATACAGATTTACTTAAGAAATTTATCTCTGAAAGAGGTAAAATTTTACCACGTCGTGTAACGGGTACTTCAGCAAAATACCAACGTATGCTTACTATAGCTATCAAACGTTCACGTCACATGGCTTTATTACCATATGTTAAAGAAGAACAATAATTTTTAATGTATATAAACCCCTCTAGCAATCAGGCTAGAGGGGTTTTTTGTGATTGTTTTTATAAGAAAGGGCGTAAAAAAAGAGGGAACTGTAAGTAACAGTTACCCTCAAGTGCATTCCGCAGATATGCACCGCTATTTGTAATTATTATAGTACACACTTTCGACTTAAGCAAGATTATCTATGAATATTTTTAGCGCTTTTAGTTTTGGTCTTGCATGTGCACCGTTAATTCGATCATAAAAAGATAATATGATTCTTTTTGTAACTATGTTACCATTGGGAAAAGTTTTTTGATAGGAGGATACGATGAGTAACTTAGCAAATAATACTAAATTAGATATTGATCGAATTATCTTTATAGGTCGAACTTTTGAAGAATACGTAAATATGTTTGATTTATCGATAGCAAACCTTAAAAACAAAAAGGTTCTAGACTGTCCGGCTGGCGCGTGTTCGTTTAGTGCGACGGCTAGAGAAAATGGTTTAGATGTTGAAGCCTGTGATATTGCTTATTATTTTAATAATGTTGAATTATATAATAAGGGTAAAGAAGATATTAAACACATGATTAATAAAATGGAAAAATCTAAATCAAATTATAATTGGACATTTTTTAATGATACTGATGATTTGAAAGATTATAGAATAGAAGCACTGGATACTTGTGTGAAAGATATGAAAATGTATCAAGAAAAGTATCATGCCGTTGAATTACCTCAGTTACCTTTTAGTGATAATGAATTTGATATTTTATTATCTGCTCACTTTTTATTTTTATATTCAGAAGCGTTTGATTTTAATTTTCATATTCAAACACTTGAAGAAATGTTGCGTGTGACTAAGGAAGAAATTCGCATATTCCCACTCGTTAATATTGAGGGTGATCGCTACGAAGAATTAGATAAAATTATACATACCTTAAATGAACGTGGTTATACTACAGAAGAAGTACAAGTGAACTATGAGTTTCAATCCAATGCAAACTCATTTTTGAAAATAAATATTAAATAAATTTATTGAAAGTTTAGGAGGTTGCTTCTTGAAATCAATAACGGTATATCATTATGATGCATTTAGTGTTGAACCTAATAAAGGAACAGCTTCAAGAGTGATGGGCGCATATTATGCTCAGTATATTAAGAATATGGCAGAAGAAACATTTGAACTTGTAATAGAACAAGGTCAAAAAATAGAAAAAACGTCTAAGTAATCGTTCACGTTGAGAAGCAAGATAAGCAGTATGATATTAAGATAACTGGTAATGCAGTATATGTGAAAAAAATAGAAGTAGAAATATAATATTTAGACTACTAGACCACTAAACACCCCTTTAGCAATCAGACTAGAGGGGTGTTTTAGATTTTAATTAACGATAATAGGCAGTGTAATGAATATGATTAAAATCAATATTAGTATACTGCTTATATAAATTGGATAGGCTATCTTAAAATTTATTAAACTTCAACTGCTCGATTACATGTGCATGATTCTTATAGAGTACGAGGTCTGATCTGTTTTTAGTTGGTAAGATGTTTTTAATCAGATTGACTTCGTTTATATTATCCCAAAGGTCTGTAGCTATTGTGATGGCTTCTTCTTGAGGGATGTCTCGGTATTTATAGAAATGTGAGTCAGGCTTCTGGAAGGCTTCTTCTTGTAGCAGTAAGAAGCGATTGAGATACCATTTTTTCATGTTTTCTATTGTTGTATCTAAGTATATTTTATAATCGATATAGTCACTTACGAGCTCTTCTTCATGTGGACTGACTTGGAATATATTCACACCTTCTATGATGAGAATGTCTGGGCAATCAATGTTGTGATATTGATCTTTTAATCGGTCATATGTGATATGCGAATATGTGTAAGTTTGTATGTTTCGTTCGTTGTTTTTAATTTGTTTTAAGTGACTGATTAAAGTTTTGGTGTCGTAACTTTCTGGGAATCCTTTTTTAGATAATAAATCTTTATCTATCAGTTCTTGTTTAGGCATAATGTACCCATCTGTTGTGATGAGATCAACTTTCCAGTCTGTATTGTATTCTTGAAGTAAGCTTAAGAGCAGTCTTGAAACTGTGCTTTTACCGACAGAAACGCCACCTGAAATACCAATAATAAATGGTGGAGTGTTTTCTTTGTTTTGTAATTTATTGTTAATATCAAATGAGTAATCTTTATGGAATTTAACTTTGTTTGTTAAAAAATTAATGAGTGGTAAATAGACTTCGTTAATTTCAGAGTTCGTTAAATTATCATTTAAGCTGATGATTTCTTCAAGGTTTAAATGACTTGTGTCCATATCTAATTTAAAGTTTGTGTTACGCCATTCTTCTTTTGTGAATTTCATAATGAGTTCCTTTGCTTTAAGAATTTATCAATTTTTTACAGTACTCGTATAGGGTAACATAAATATTAATGAAAGTGCTTTATAAATTTTTGAATTTTCACATGAATATCTTAAATTTTGTCTTAATAGCATTTATTGAGAAGATTTGGATAGAAGAAAAACGCCCTTAGGAAAGTATCCTAAGGGCGTATATTGTTTAGAAGTCTGCTATTGCGAGCTTATTTTCTAATACTTTATTAACAAAATCAACAGTGGCTTCACGAGATATGGGATCGTGTCCCTTTTTTTTATTATTGTAGAGGATAAATTTGATGTTGATACTATTTATGTTGTATTTATCAAGAAAATTGCAGAATGGTTCATAGTGTCTTGTCATATCTGTCAGACACAATCTGTTTTGGATATAGTAAATTTTTGGAACGTAGTTTTCATGCCTAAAGAGACTTGTGATGGATAATCTAAGTGAATATTGCTTTTTGATATAGTCTCGTGAGCGTCCAGGAAATATTTTGTTATACAGTTTTTCGACATTTACTTTATCATATCGATCAACGTAGCATTGCGGATTGTTTACAACAGCTGTCGATTCTTTATGCAAAGTGGCAAGATACATAGACATATATCCGCCTGCAGATGAGCCGCAATAAACAACATCATGAGCTTCTATATTAAGGTGTTCTGCTATATGTTTGGTAATTTCGGAATAGTCTACTAGAAAATGACGTTGTTCTCTACCAACACCCCAACCAATCCTTAATTGCTTATAGTGGACTGTTCTATCGTCTATATATAGGCAATTTGCATTAAAGTCTTCATGCCATTTACTTCTCATAAAAACAGGTGGTTTACTTTTAGAAGGATCAATTGCACCATTTGAAAATACAACTAATTTATCATTGTTTTCTTTAAGGTTTAGTTTGATATAAAAGTCTAAATCATCTTTTATGATTTTAACAACTTGATTGTTTTGTTGCCATAGCTTTTCGCTGGTAATATCTTCGTAATTTAATGTTTCCATAATATGAAACACTCCCAATTGTTAATGTTAATTAAACGAGCTTAATATAAAGTTTAATATAACAAAGTAGCGCTTCTTTTAACAATTATATAGTGGAAATTTACAAAATCTTAACAAAAAGTATGGGAAATAAATGTCCTAAACTATAATGATTTTGTAAAGTGCATGCTTGCCTAGGGGTATGGCTCGAGCCTGTAGTCTCTCTCACATACTATTCCTCCGGGCGTCAGCACTTTACAAAATCAGAAATAAAAAATCACCCAATCCGAAAATGATTCCAACGGGTTGGGTGATTTATTTTAAGTTGGGATTTATGTCCCAAACTTTTTGAATGGATTAGATATTGAATAATCTTGAGAAGAATCCTTTTTTCTTTGGTTCTTCTGTTTCTAATTTAGTTTCTTCACTTGTTGCATCTAGAGTAGAAGTCGTATCCACTTTTTCTTCTTCAGCAATATTATTTGTAGTTTCTTGCTTCTCAGTTGTAACTGCTGTTTCTTGTTTGTCAGCTGCAACTTCTTGAGTAGGATTAGCTTCTTTCGTTTCTACTTTCACTTCTTCAGTTTTGTCAGTTGTAGGTTCTGTCTTAACTGCTGAAGCTTTATCTTCAACTTTATCTTCGTCTTTAAGTTTCTTCTCTATTTTTTCTTCAGTAGAAACAGTTTCTTTACTTATGTTAGTATCTTCTTTGTTTTCCGCCGCTTCTTTAGAAGTAATGTCTGCTGTGACACTTTCTGAACTGTTAGTTTGTACAGCTTCTTTGTCTGCAACTTTCGTTTCATTCGTTTGTACAGCTTCTTCAGTTTGTTGAGGTGCTTGTAATGCTAAAGTTTGTTCCAATTTTTGTTGTTGGATATGTACTTGTTGCAACATTTCACCTAACATTTGTCTTTCTCTACGCATATGTTGAACTTCTGTTCTTAACTCTTCGATTAATTGTTGAAGCTCAGGTGATTGCTGATCTGGTTGATCTTTCACTAGAACTTGTAAGAAGTCTTTTTCTTTTTCTAGCGTTTCAAAAGCTTGATCATAACTGTTTGTTTCTTTAACTTTTTCAGCTATTTCTTGGAATAATTCTACATCTTCTTCTTGGAAGTCTGTTGCTTCTCTTCCACGGTATTCAGTCTTAGAAAGTTGATATCCTCTGTCTTCTAAGTGTTGTACAATTTTTCTAACTTGTTTTTCGCTAAGACCGACCTTAGCTGCGAATTCTTTCGTTAACATATTATATATCATCCTTTATTTGGCAGTAGTTTTATAGGTAGGGTTGTCTATGGGCAGACAACCGTCACACTTCCCTTATTACATTACATGTAATTATGATAAAGTTCAAGCATTTGTTGTATTAATTGTAAAAAGTATTATATACAAATAAGAAATATGTTATTATTTAGGAAATTAGAACAATAAATAATAAATTTGGAGCTGTTTCAAATGTCAAGAGATATAGAGAAGAAAGCGTTTAAACCAATTTGGATTATTGTTAGTTTCGTATTATTAATTGGAATTTTATTATTACCAACGCCAAATGATTTACCCGTTATGGCAAAATGTGCGTTAGCCATTTTAGCATTCGCAGTTATTATGTGGGTTACAGAAGCTGTAACTTATCCAGTATCGGCAGTTATGATTGTCGGTCTTATAGTTGTATTGATTGGATTTAGCCCAGTGCAAAATTTAGGAGATGCTCTAGGTAATCCGGCAGCAAATGGTAAAGCATTAGAAGGGGATGCGTTATTAGGTACTAGTAATGCATTGCAAATGGCGCTAAGTGGATTTTCTGGTTCAGCCGTTGCACTAGTTGCCGCAGCATTATTTTTAGCGACAGCGATGCAAGTCACGAACTTACATAAGCGATTAGCACTACAAGTACTTTCTATAGTAGGTAATAAGACAAATAGAATTGTTATAGGTGCCATTATCGTTGCAATTATATTAGCATTTTTTGTACCTTCTGCTACAGCAAGAGCTGGTGCAGTAGTGCCTATTCTACTTGGTATGATAGCAGCATTTAACACTTCTAAAAACAGTAAATTAGCAGCGTTATTGATTATTACAGCTGTGCATGCAGTCTCTATATGGAATATCGGTATAAAGACGGCTGCAGCTCAAAATATAGTCGCTATAGGCTTTATTAATAAATCGATGGGACAAGACATTTCATGGGGTGAATGGTTCTTGTATGCAGCTCCTTGGTCCATTATCATGTCAGTTGTTCTATACTTCGTCATGATCATGATTATCAAACCTGAAGAAAAAGAAATTGAAGGTGGTACGGAATTAGTAAAAGCACAATTAAATGAATTAGGTCCAATTACTGCTAGAGAGTGGAGATTAATTATTATTTCTGTCTTGCTCTTGCTATTCTGGTCTACAGAAAAAGTATTACATCCAATTGACTCTTCTTCCATAACGATTATTGCATTAGCCATTATGTTAACGCCAAAAATTGGTGTATTCTCATGGGAAGATGTTGAGAAAAAAATACCATGGGGTACTGTAATTGTATTTGGGATTGGTATATCACTAGGTACAGTTTTGTTAGAAACAACAGCTGCACAATGGTTAAGTGATAAGACGTTTGGATTGATGGGACTTAATCATATGCCGCTTATAGCTACAATTGCGTTAATCTCAATATTCAATATATTAATTCATTTAGGATTTGCCAGTGCAACAAGTTTATCTTCGGCATTAATACCTGTGTTTATTGCATTAACGCAAACATTAAATCTAGGTGATCAATCTATTGGGTTTGTACTCATACAGCAATTTGTTATTAGTTTCGGATTCTTATTACCGGTTAGTTCTCCACAAAATATGTTGGCGTATGGTACTGAAACATTCACAGTTAAAGACTTTATAAAAACAGGTATACCATTAACAATAATCGGTTATTTGCTCATTATCTTGATGAGTATGACTTATTGGAAATGGTTAGGATTATTATAAGTGAGTTCAACTCAAAATAAATAAGCATGTCACGCTAGTCATTTTTACGTGATTAGCGTGACATGCTTTTATTTATATGAAGTGTCTTATTTTTGGAAATCGATTTATAATAATTGGCCAATAAATACTGCGATGATAATAATAGGTAAAACAAATTTGACTAGGAAATACCATACGTTGACAAAGATTCTACCTTTTTTAGTATCACTCATATTCAGTTCTTTCATGATGGTCTCTTTGTTAAATATGTGTCCGACAAAGATGGTAACACCCAATGCACCGATAGGCATTAAGACGTTTGCGACTAAGTAATCCATGTTATCAAAGAAGGTTCCAACACCAAATGTAAAGTTTTGTAACAGTCCGTTTGATAATGCTGACGGAATACCAAATACAAATACTAAACCACCTATTATATAAGACCATTTTTTTCTATTATCGTTATTATTTTTAGTAATGTTAGATATATTTAATTCTAATAAAGAAATTGAAGATGTAATGGCTGCAAACAAGAATAAAATTAAGAATAACAGATAGAACAATTGACCTACGAACATTTGGTCAAATACTTGTGGAAGAACAATGAATAATAATCCTGGTCCTTGATTTGGCTCTAAACCAAAAGCAAATATTGCTGGGAATATGGCTAAACCTGCTGCTATAGAAACGGCGATGTTCATCCATACAATCGCATTAGCACTTTTGACGATGTTGGTCTTGCGGTTTAAATAAGAAGCATAAGTCATCATGCCGCATGTACCAAGTGATAAAGCAAAGAATGACTGACCTAATGCATATAATATACCTTCAGAACTTAAGTCTGAAATTTTAGGTTGTAGAAAATATTGAATACCTTCTACTGCACCATCTAAAGTTACAGATCTAATAATAATGATGACAAATGAGATAAACAATAGTGGCATCATTACTTTTGATGCTTTTTCGATTCCTTTTTCGACACCTTTACTGACGATGATGACAGTAAAGAGTATAAAAGCGAATTGGCTAGCTAATGAATATAATGGATTAGAAATATAATCATTAAAGACATGACCGTAATCGTGTGACTGCGTTAATCCAAAGCTGTCTAACAATGTACGTATAATATATAGAATGATCCAACCACCTATAACACTATAGAATGAAAATAGTACGAATACTGTTAAATTCCCGAGCCATCCTATTAAGTTAAACGATGATTTTCCAGAAACTTTTTTAAAGATATTTGTAGAGTACGTTCTACCATATCGTCCCAAAACAAATTCACTTAAAAGCAAAGGTAAGCCGACGAGTAGTGTAAATATAATAAATATTAATAAGAATGCGCCACCACCATATGTGCCAGCCATATAAGGAAACTTCCATACTGCTCCTAGACCTATTGCTGAACCTGCACTAGCTAAAATAAAGCCAATATTTGATGACCATTGCGATAAATTTTTCATTTAAATTCCTTCCTTACTATATAAATACTTTAAAGCGGTAAAGCTTTTAAGTAAAAAAATAAAACTCACAGAAGTGAATTTTACATGATTATGATAATGATTGCAATATAAAAAATATCGACAACAATCATTTGTTGTCGATAAGTAGGGTGTCTAAATTGTTAAATGTTAGAGCAACCTATTGACCGATAGAGCCGTTGCTTTCGTCATTCCAAGCCAATATGTTCTCTAATGGTAATCTACTAGAATCGTGAGGTGGTTTAACCCCTTTACCAATCGCTAATAAATGTGCTGGAACGTATCTTGAAGTATCGATATTTAAAGCTTCTAATACAGCTGTTTTATCGAAACCACCGATAGGGTTTGTATCATAACCGTGGTCTGTAGCGATAAGCATTAATTGCATTGATGCTAAATTAACATCCATTAAACCTTGAGCGTTGAAGTAGCTTTCATCAGCGTTGCTGATTAAATTAGATATTGTTTCAACGAAGTAATCTTTAGAGTTTTCATCCATGTATCCAAGTTCAACATTTTTTTCATAAATATCACTTACGTAGTCAGCATGTTTCAAGTCTGCAAGAATAAGAATAATTGCGCTTGAAGAGTGTAATTGTCTTTGGTTGAATTGTACAAGGTGGTCTAATTTTTGTTTTGTTTCTTCTGAATCAATTACAACGAATCTCCAAGGTTGAAGATTAATTGAAGAAGGTGCTTTAGTAGCTAGCTCTATCATTTCTTTTATTTCTTCTCTAGGTATTTTAAAGTTTGGGTCGAATTCTTTAACTGATTTTCTTTTGTTAATAATTTCAGTTAGTGAAAGGTTTGATTGTGTCATTTTATTTCTCCTTTTAGTATGATGAGATTATAATGCACTAATTTATAAGAAAAATAAAATGATTAGCTTATGGCTGAAAATTATTTTTGGGGGTTTTGTAAATGAAAGCGACTACTTTATTATCTGAATTGAAAATAACGGAACCAATCTTTCTAGCAGGAATGGCTGGAGGCGTGACGACGCCGAATTTAGTTGCTTCTGTATGTAATGAAGGTGGATTTGGACAAATTGGAGCTGGCTACATGACACCAGAAACACTTGCGAGAGATATCGATCAAATTAGGGAAATGACTCATAAACCATTTGGCGTTAATTTATTCGTACCTGAATTTCCAGAAGTTAATCAAGAAAAAGTCGATTTTATGAATAGAATTTTAGAGCCTATTGCTGAAAAATTAAACTATGAACCCGTCAAAGAAGTTTCGATTGAGAACACATTTGATCAAATGATAGAAGTGATTATTGATAAAGGTGTAGAACTTGTTAGCTTTACGTTTGGTCCACCTTCAGAGCATCTTGTTCAACAATTACATCAACACCATATAATTGTGGTTGGAACAGGTACTAATTTAGATGAGGTTAAAGCTTTAGAAGCGATAGGTGTAGATGCCGTTGCGATACAAGGTAGTGAAGCGGGAGGTCATAGAGGATCATTTGAGCAAGCGTTGCCTGAAGAACGTTTAACATTAGAAGAACTCTTCGATCAAACTTATCCAAAAGTAAACTTACCGCTTATTGTAGCAGGAGGTATTACAACACCTGAGCAAGCTAAATATTATATCGAAAAAGGCGCAGCAGCTGTACAACTTGGAACAGCATTTTTAACAACAAGAGAAAGTGGTGTTCCAAAGGTGCATAAAGAAAGTATATTAAATGCAAAATCAGAAGATATTATACTTACGAATACATTTAGTGGACGATATGCAAACGGCATTATGAATCCTTATATTCTGTATGTTGAACAATTTAGAGACAGTATTTGCCCTTATCCTATTCAAAATATATTAACACAGCCGATGAGAGGGCAGTCTAAAAAATTGGGGAATAAAGATTATATGAATTTATGGTGTGGCACACATCCAGAAGGCGCACGAGATGAGACTGTATCAGAATTGATGAACAGGTATCGTTTAGTATAACACTAAGGGGCTGGGACCATACATCTAGGCAAGCATGCACTTTCAAAGTCGTCACACTATAAAAAAGCATATCACGCTGTTCACTGAGAAATATCAGTAGCGTGATATGCTTTTTTATTTTGAGTCTTCGTGCGTTTTGCCTATATTTTACCAAAATCGCAAAAAATTTTTATTAATTATAAATCCATAGATTCTAAGAGTTCATAAACAAATTCTCTATCATTTTCGTTGCCGTGTATATATTTATTGATATAACAAGAACGAATACTTGGAGCAATAACATCCTTTTGAAGTGGTAAGTATTGTTTAATATATAAGTCTATCGGTGTTGGCGGTAATGATTTTTGAGGATTTGGCTGTATATACGGAAAGTCTTGTTGAATTTCATAACCATGTCTATTAAAGAAATTCTTTCGCATAATCGCATCTTCTTGTTTGCTTTCATCATCATATACTTCTACGCCAAATGATTCGAGCATGATCATGTTAGCATCTCTTCCATGAACATCTTGAGCATGTTTATGAAGCTCTTTCTCAATCTTTTCTAGTGTTTGTGCACCGACGCGTTGGTTTCGGTATTCAGGATGTGTCATTAAATAAATGATAAAAGCTGAATTTGTGGTAGGTTCATAATGTCCTGTAGATAAACTTACGACAGTATCATCTATTAAACCAACTAAAAATATATAATGTTTTTGTATATAATCTGATGTTAAAGAGTGAATAAAGACGTGACGATCTTCTCTTACTTCAGCTTTAAAAATATCTTCATACATTTCTAAAGCTTTTTTAAATAATGGATCATCTATAGATGTGACAACTTCAAAATTCATAATTATGAACCCCTCAATCAATATTTTATAATATTATAACATAAGATATTCATAGAGGTAGACTTCACACAAAAAAGACTGCCAACCGAGACTCGGTTGGCAGTCTTAAATATTATAGTTATTGTCTATTTGGGTCATCTGTCGGATTGTTAATATCTGCTTCTTCTCGTCTTACTTTTTCAGATACATGTTCAGTATCTTGAACTTTATTTTTCTTAATCACAATTTCTTCAGATACAACATTTTCTTTATCAACGTTTACACGTTCTTCATGTAAAGGAACATGTACTGAATCATCTTCGTTTGCGTTGAAGTCCTCGTCTACCTTCTCATTTACTGGTCGACGTTCAATCGTTACTTCTTCGCGTTCAACAGGTACATCGAATTCTTCGTTTTCTTCAACGACACGTTTATCAACTGAAGCTTGCCCAGTTTCAACGTTTTCTTTATCAACATTTAAGCGTTCTTCGTGTAGTTGAACAGATTCTTCATCTTCGATATTTTGATTGCGATCATTAAATGATTGATTTGATGCATTGATATTAGTATCTTGTCTATTTTGACTAGATGAGAAGTTTGATTCTCGTGCTGTATCTTCATTTGTTGCACTAGGCGCATCAACACTTTCATTTGGTTTATTATAGTTTAATGATGAACGCTCTGCTTCAACATCATCATCGTTAACTCTTGAGAATGAAGATTCGTCTTCTCTTGATAAGCTTTGTTGGTCTTTTACGTTATCCGTTTCACGATATTGAGATCTCGTGTTTGTCGTTTCTTTATTGTTTAATGCCTCTAAATCTCTTTCGTTATCACTAGAATAAACTTGACGGTCACCTTGACCTTCTAAATCATCGTCAGCTTGTTTGTTTGCATATCCAGCAGCCCCAAGACCTGATGCACCAGCTAGATTTGCCGAAGTAGAAGTATCGTCATGTGCTTGCTTGTCATTTTGATTGCCAGTAGATTGATTAAATTCATCTTTGTTATCAGCAATATTAGAATCATCTACATCATCATGTGCAATACTTTCGTCACCTATACTGTTACCGTATCGGTTAGTGTCTGTATAATTATCTGTTCCTGCTTGCTTATTGAATGAAGATGTTTCATTTTTTTCAGTTGTATCATTGTTTGTAATATCATTTTTAGAAACGTCATCACTTTGATTAAATTCATTTTCTTTTTCAGTTTTATCAAATTCATTTTGATCTTGCGCATCTTCGTTGTGACGATTAGACGAACTAGCTGCCGCAGCACCTGCAGCGCCAGCACCTACTCCTGCCCCAGCAGCTGTTCCTTTAGAAACACCTGTTTCTTCATTATCATTATTTGAAAATGGTTTTGTATCATCATAGTGTTCGTTCCCTGATTGAGAATCTTTAGGATGACCGGAATCGTAGTTGTCAGTATCTCCTAAATTATCATTATCAATATATAATAGTATCTTACCGTTACTTAAATCTGCTTTATACTTATCTAATTGTTCTTCTGGAACTTTTAAGCTTGATAAAACTCTTTCTTCAGCACTTTCTCCAGAGAATAAAGCTGTAATCTTATCACTAAATGATCCTCTTGAGTTTTTAACTTTTACATCTGTGTAGTCTAGAGAATTATCCTCAAGTTTTTCTTCAGAGATGACTTGTAAATCACTTTCTCCTGCACCTTCTTGCTTTAATTGGTCAATGCGTTGCAGTAATTCACTTTCGTTATTAAACTTTTCTATTTTACCCATACTAAAACCTCCATAAATTTGTAATGTGTAAAAATCTGATAAATAGTGATTATTCTCTAGGTGTTCAAAACTTAATAAATATTGTCTTCTAAAATACAATATAATTCACAAATACCCTTGTACGAGCGACTCAAACACAAAAATATAATAGCTTTCTAATTATTTGAATAATTCAGTTTATTCAAATGCTGTTTAAATAGCGTTATAATAAGGTTTTGCCTATTGTAAAAATACTGATATTTTGTTATTATCAATGAATAATTTATTACTAAAAACTCATATAATCTGAAGAATATGGCTTTAGAAGTTTCTACCGTGTTGCCTTAAACGACACGACTATGAGTAAATGAATAACACTGGAATCAGACTATCTAAATAGTGTGGTTTTATATTATTTTTTACTCATCTTACCTAATTTCTAGGATTAAGGTGTGTTTTTTTTAATCTAAATGAGGAGGCGAGTAGTGTGAGGACACTACAGGATAGGGTTAAAGAAGATGGTGTAGTCATCGATGAAAAGATTCTTAAAGTGGATTCATTTTTAAATCATCAAATCGATGCAAAGTTAATGTACGAAGTTGGACAAGTTATTATTGATCATTTTAGTGACAAGAAGATTACAAAAATACTGACTATTGAAGCTTCTGGTATTGCACCAGCAATTATGGCTTCGTTACATTTAGATGTTCCGTGTTTATTTGCTAAAAAAGCGAAGCCATCTACAATGACGTCTGAGTATTATCACACAGATATCCACTCATTTACTAAAAATACAACAAGTACAGTGGTTATTGCGAAACAATTTTTAAATGAAGATGATCACGTACTTATTATCGATGACTTTTTAGCAAACGGTGAAGCATCATTAGGTTTACATCGTTTAGTTCAAGCAGCAAATGCTACAACATCGGGAATTGGCATCGTTATCGAAAAAAGTTTCCAACCAGGTAGAGAGAAGTTGGAATCTGAAGGATTGGAAGTATTGTCACTTTGCCAAGTTTCTTCTTTATTAGGAAATAAAGTTAAACTGGTAGGAGAATAAAATGAAAAATTTCATCTTAAGTATTCAACATTTACTCGCAATGTATGCAGGTGCCATAATGGTACCGATCATCGTAGGTTCTGCACTTAAGTTCACGCCGGAAGAAGTCGCATATTTAGTCGCAATTGATATCTTTATGTGTGGCGTGGCAACATTTTTACAAGTTTATAAAGGTATTGGTATAGGACTGCCGGTAGTCTTAGGATGTACATTTACTGCAGTTGCACCAATGATATTAGTAGGTAATACACATGGTATCGGCGTCTTATATGGTTCAATATTCTTATCAGGAATTATCGTCGTTCTCATTTCACCATTTTTCTCGTACTTAGTTAAATTATTTCCACCTGTTGTTACAGGTAGTGTAGTGACAATAATTGGTATAACTTTAATGCCAGTAGCTATGAACTATTTAGCTGGAGGTCAAGGTGAGAAAAATTATGGAGATAGTAAAAATATATTTTTAGGTATCTTTACGCTAGTTATCATATTAGTTATACAAAGGTTATCAAAAGGGTTTATAAAATCGATTGCCATTTTATTAGGTTTATTGATTGGAACGATCGTCGCTTCCTTCTATGGTTTAGTAGATACATCTAGTTTAAAAACGTCTAATTGGTTAGAGTTGCCAAGACCATTTAGATTTAGTGGGTTTGAATTTGAATTTGGTACGACTATCGTCTTTGTCATTATTGCGATTGTAAGTCTAATCGAATCAACAGGTGTCTATCATGCACTGAGTGAAATTACAAAACAACCTATTACAAGAAAAGATCTATCAAAAGGTTATCGAGCTGAAGGAATCGCTATTATCATCGGCGCAATATTTAATGCCTTTCCATATACAGCTTATTCTCAAAATGTCGGTCTTGTTTCATTATCAGGTGCTAAAAAGAATCAAATTATGTATATGATGGTTGCACTGCTCATTGTATGTGGATCTATACCAAAAATTGGTGCTTTAGCTAGTATGATACCTTTCCCTGTGTTAGGTGGCGCGATGATTGCAATGTTTGGAATGGTTATGGCTTATGGTGTTAAAATGCTTGGTGGTATAGACTTTAATAAACAAAACAATTTACTCGTAATTGCTGTTTCTGTTGGAATCGGTGCTGGCATTACGGCAGTACCTCAAGCGCTTGAAACATTTGGAGAAGAATATGCATGGTTAACTCAAAATGGTATAGTATTAGGTACTTTCTCAGCTATTATATTAAATTTGTGTTTTAATGGATTAAACAATCAACAAAATAGTGAAAATGTGAAATAATAAATATGAAAATAAATTAGTGGAGGTTATATTCATGTGGGAAAACAAATTTCAAAAAGAAGGTTTAACGTTCGATGATGTATTACTAGTACCAGCAAAATCTGAGGTATTACCAAGTGATGTAGATTTGAGTGTGTCACTATCTAAGAATATTAAGTTAAATATTCCGATTATCTCAGCTGGTATGGATACAGTTACTGAAGCTAAAATGGCTATCGCTATGGCTAGACAAGGTGGCTTAGGTGTTATTCATAAGAATATGTCTATCGAACATCAAGCAGACGAAGTACAAAAAGTTAAACGTTCTGAAAATGGTGTCATTACAAATCCATTCTACTTAACGCCTGACGAACAAGTATATGCAGCAGAAGCATTAATGAGTAAATATCGTATTTCTGGTGTACCTATTGTTAAGAACGATGAAGATATGGAACTTGTAGGTATTATTACGAATCGTGATTTAAGATTTATTGAAAACTTCTCAATCAAAATTTCAGATGTTATGACTAAAGAAAATTTAGTTACATCTCCAGTTGGAACGACGCTAGAAGAAGCAGAAGAAATTTTACAAAAATATAAAATCGAAAAACTTCCATTAATTACTAACGAAGGTAAACTTAAAGGGCTTATTACAATTAAAGATATTGAAAAAGTGATTGAATTCCCTTATGCAGCTAAAGATAAAGAAGGTCGTCTTCTTGTTGCAGCAGCTTTAGGTATTGCTAAAGATACACCAATTCGTGCTCAAAAATTAGTAGAAGCTGGAGCGGATGCTCTTGTTATTGATACTGCACATGGTCACTCTAAAGGTGTATTAAATGTAGTTAAAGAAATTAGTCAATCTTATCCAGAAGTAACAATCATTGCAGGTAACGTAGCAACTCAAGAAGGTACAAAAGCGTTATTTGAAGCGGGAGCAGATGTCGTTAAAGTTGGTATCGGACCAGGGTCTATCTGTACAACTCGTGTTGTTGCTGGTGTGGGTGTACCACAAATTACAGCAATTTATGATTGTGCAACGGAAGCTCGTAAACATGGTAAAGCGATTATTGCAGATGGTGGCATTAAGTTCTCAGGAGATATTGCTAAAGCATTAGCTGCAGGCGGTAACGCTGTAATGTTAGGTAGCTTACTTGCTGGTACAGAAGAAAGCCCAGGACAAACTGAAATCTTCCAAGGACGTCAATACAAAGTATATCGTGGTATGGGTTCACTTGGCGCAATGGAACAAGGTTCGAAAGACCGTTACTTCCAAGAAGACACAACTGCTAAGAAATTCGTTCCAGAAGGTATTGAAGGTAGAATCGACTTTAAAGGACCGTTACAAGATACAATCTATCAATTAACTGGCGGTATTAAGAGTGGTATGGGTTACACTGGTTCAGCTAATTTAGAAGCGCTAAGAGAAGAAGCTCAGTTTATTAGAATGACTGGCGCAGGACTAAAAGAATCACATCCACATGATGTTCAAATTACTAAAGAAGCACCAAACTACTCATTTTAATTAAAGGAGATCAACAATTATGGAAATGGCTTTTGAACAAGAGTTAATTCTTGTATTGGACTTTGGTAGTCAATATAACCAATTGATTACGCGTCGTATAAGAGAGATGGGCGTTTATAGTGAACTACACGACCATGAAATCTCAATTGAAGAAATTAAAAAAATGAATCCTAAAGGTATTATCCTTTCAGGAGGACCTAATTCAGTTTATGAAGAAGGATCATTTACAATTAATCCTGAAATATTTGAACTAGGCATCCCTGTATTAGGTATTTGTTACGGAATGCAATTAATGACAAAATTATTAGGTGGTTCTGTAGAAAGAGCTAGTGAACGTGAATATGGTAAAGCAACATTAAACGTTAAATCAGATGATGATTTATTCTTTAGCTTACCTGAGAGTCAAACAGTTTGGATGAGTCACAGTGACAAAGTTATCGATATCCCAGAAAACTTTGAAATCATTGCAGATAGCCCAAGTTGTCAAAATGCAGCAATCGAAGATAAATCAAGAAAATTATACGGTGTTCAATTCCACCCAGAAGTACGTCACACTGAATATGGTAATGACTTATTGAGAAACTTTATTCGTCGTGTGTGTGATTGTACAAGTAATTGGACGATGGAAAACTTTGTTGATATCGAAGTAGAAAAAATTAGAGAACAAGTTGGAGATCGTCGCGTTTTATGTGCGATGAGTGGCGGTGTTGATTCATCAGTCGTAGCAGTGTTACTTCATAAAGCTATCGGTGATCAACTAACATGTATTTTCGTAGACCATGGACTTCTTAGAAAAGGAGAAGGTGACATGGTAATGGAAAACTTTGGTGAAGGATTCAACATGAATATCATCAGAGTAGACGCTAAAGAACGTTTCATGAGCAAATTAACAGGCGTATCAGACCCTGAACAGAAACGTAAAATCATCGGGAATGAATTCGTATATGTGTTTGATGACGAAGCCTCTAAACTTGAAGGTGTAGACTTCCTTGCACAAGGAACACTTTATACAGATATTATCGAATCAGGAACAAAAACTGCACAAACAATTAAATCACACCATAACGTAGGTGGATTACCAGAAGATATGCAGTTCCAATTAATTGAACCAATTAATACACTGTTTAAAGACGAAGTACGCGCACTAGGAATAGAATTAGGCATACCAGAACATTTAGTATGGCGCCAACCATTCCCAGGACCAGGACTAGGTATCCGTGTGTTAGGTGAAATTACAGAAGATAAATTAGAAATCGTGAGAGAATCTGACGCTATACTTAGAGAAGTTGTAAGTGAAGAAGGTCTAGAAAGAGATATTTGGCAATACTTTACAGTATTACCAGACATCCGTTCAGTAGGTGTTATGGGAGATTATCGTACATATGACTATACAATCGGTGTGCGCGCAGTAACATCAATAGACGGTATGACAAGCGACTTCGCAAGAATCGATTGGGAAGTGTTACAAAAAGTATCAAGCCGTATCGTAAACGAAGTAGACCACGTAAACAGAGTCGTCTATGACATTACATCTAAGCCCCCAAGTACAATAGAATGGGAATAATGATATAAACAAAACAAACCCTCTAACCATTGCGGTTAGAGGGTTTGTTTTGTGTCAAAAAGATAGAAATACACAAACAGAATATCATGAATATATTCAAAGAATTAAATAGTAAAGGTATTACAGTCATTATGGCTACACATGAAAAAGCATTTTTTGATATTGGAAACGAGACGATTGATATGGATTTATTGTAATATTTAAAAGGAGAAAAAATTTGTAAGTGATTTTTCCTCGCGATAAGCCTTTTTTCAGTATAAATCACGAATCTTTGTTATATTTGGATATATAAAGTTGAGGAGGAATCATATATGTTTATCGCACAAGCAACGTTTTCAACTAAAGATTCGGATGCAAAGTCTATCTTAAATAATAAGATGAGTCATGCTAAACAAGACTTTGAAGGCTTTGAAGGTTTCATTGATGCAGAAGTATGGAAGTCGGAAGCGGGAAGCAAATTAGAGTATGCAATTGTTTCTAAATGGCATGACAAAAAAGACTTTCAAGCTTGGATTTCTAGACCGGCTCATGTTGAAGAACATAAAAATATGAGTAAAGAGGCTAAGGAACAAGCTGAAGCGACAAGTCCAAAAATTGAAAAACAAATCAAAAAATACGAACTGATGGATTAAAGTTTTATCCGATTTTAAGGGATAAAAAAACATCGTTCTGACGTTTACATATAAGTTATAAATACCGCCGTTCTAACAATCATGTTAGAACGGTTTTTTATAATGAAAACATTTATGTAATAATATAAGGAAAGATGAATAATTTCTAGGAGGTTTACAGTGGAGATAAAACAAATGCAATATTTTATAGAAGTTGCGAAGTTCAAGAGTATGACAAAAGCCTCAGAGAATTTATATATTACGCAGCCTACAATTAGTAATTCAATTAAGTTGTTAGAAGAGGAATTAAGTGTAGAGTTGTTTGATCGTTCTAAGAGACAGATTGTTTTAACGGATGCTGGGAAGGTCTTTTATAAAATATGTAAGGACTTTTTAAAGATGTATGAAAATATTCCTGTTGAGTTAAATAATTTATTAGAAATTGAAGAAGGTCATGTCAGAATTGGGATTCCTACAATTATGAATGTGAATAGGTTTACTAAGCTTATTTCTGAATTCCATCAACTATATCCTAATGTTACTTTTCACATTTTAGAAGATGGTAGTAAAAGAATTGAAGATGAGATTTTAAAGGATGATTTAGATATAGGCATTACTGTATTGCCTACGGATAATAGTTTGTTTAATTCATTCTTCTTCTTCAGTGAAGAGTTGAAAGTGGTCGTGAATAAAAATCATTGTATGGCAGATCAACAATCTATTGATCTTAATAAACTAGCAAATGAGAGTTTTATTCTGTTTAATTCAGATTATTATTTAAATGACCGTATTAAGCAGTGTTGTAGGATGTCAGGTTTCATTCCTAATATTATATCTGAAAGTACACAATGGACTTTCATTGAACAGATGATTTTATCGGATTTAGGTATATGTATATTACCTTCAAGCATTACGGATTTACTCCATGAAGACTTAAAAAGCATTAGCATTAGCAATTTAAATATAGGCTGGGAATTAGCGATTATTTGGAAAAAAGAAGGCTATCAAAATCATATTACTAAAAAATTACTTGAATTCTTACAAGACAGATTCCTTTTAAACGGCTAAGTTATGCGGTTACATAGATTATTTTTATAGTTCGCATAAAAATTAACGATTTTTATAAATGCTTTAAGGGGCTTAGTATGTAGATATACGAGATATAAGAAAGGAAATGTATATGAATCATTTTAAACATCCCAATGAAAGCAGAGTAGTAAGCACGGATCAAGTTTTAGTAAACGATTTGAATAATTATAATACGTTGTTCGGAGGCGTATTAATGAAAAAGCTAGATAATAATGCTACTTTATCAGCTAGAAGACATGCAAGAGTCAAAGAATGTGTGACAGCATCAACAGATTCTATTGATTTCTTAGTACCTATTAGACAAACGGATTCAGTTTGTATTGAATCTTTCGTGTCATACACAGGGAATAAGTCCATGGAAATCTTTTGTAAAGTAATTGCTGAAGATATGTTAACAGGAGAAAGAAAGATAGCAGCTACAGCATTTTTAACTTTCGTAGCTTTAGATACTGACAAGAGACCTATTACAGTACCATCTATTGTTCCAGAATCAAAAGAAGAATTATTCTTATTTGAATCAGGGAGCAAACGAGCAAATATGAGACGACAAAGAAGAGAGCATAGCCAAGAATTAACAGAAATTATTGGTTTAGAAAAACCTTGGGAAAGAATTAAAGAAGGGAGTTATTAAAGATGTTTGCAAGTACAAATGAAATATATAATGTTCAAGATGATATCTTATCACTAGAAAAAAAACACCCTCATTTCTTTAAAAATGTAGAGCATGTTGTAAGTTTGACGAGACAATTACAAATTCATTATCAATATTTAGGGGAATTAATAAATGGTATTGATAAAGTTGAATCACAACCACCATTTATTAAAGATTCTGTATTACAAATTTATACTGAAGAAGTTAAAAAAATTACTGAAGATGAAAATGTTGATACATTAATAAATATCTTTGAAAATCATCAAGATGTAAAATATGCTCAAATCTTTTTATTAATATTAGGTGCGAAACCTAAACTTGTCTTTGAGAATACGATTATTAAATAAAAGATTAAAAGTGAGTTGGAAACACATTATATGTGTGTATCTAACTCTTTTTTTAAGGAATAAAATATGAATGAATTAAATGTAGATAATATTGGAAAAGTTTTATAATATAATATTAAAAAGCTCATCCAGTTTATAAAAAGATAAATATTTCCCGGGCTATAATATGTAAGTGATAAAGGAGGAAATGGTTATCAAAAAGTTTAAATTCATTCTTATTATATTTATTATCGTGATTTTAATTGTCTTTATGTATATGAGGGGAAATAAAGGTCGTGAAGTGCATCACTTTAATGCTAAAGATGGTACAAAGGGAGATTATTTAATGTATCCTGCTAAACATCCTAAAGGAACGTTAATATGGCTACATGGTGATGGTGCATATGAATATCATCATCCAGATTCTCGAGCTTATTTAAGTGGCAAAGATGGCATTAAACAAGTAGCTAAAGAAAAAAACTTAACGCTTATTGTTCCTAAAACGGTTAGTGAAGATGGTACGTGGTGGAAAAAGGGTAAGGCTAATACACAATATTTAGTAGAACTTATTTCATCACTGCCTAACCATGAACGTCTTTGGATTGGGAGTTTTTCAGGTGGTTCCGAAACAACGTCTTATTGGTTGCTTGATAGATTGCCTGAAATGAATGTTAAGTCAGGCGGTGCGATCCTTTTTGGTGGGGGTGGTTCTCCAAAGAAAGAAGGCATTGTTAACCGACTAGAGAAGTCTAAACATATTAAAGGTTCATTCCCTTTAACTTGGATTGTTGGTGAACATGACCATGAAGGAGGTCAAACTGACGATGACCCATTTGATGCATTGATCACAAGCAAAGAGGGAGAAGCATTTTATGCTAGCCAAGGATGGGATACAAAGCGAATTGTTGCAAAGGATTACCATCATTTAATCATAAAGGATGATATCGGCCAGTACGGCGCATATTTAAAAGAAAATATAAAATAAGTAAAAACAATTCATATTAAATATTTATAAATTTATTGTTAAGATTTATGTGAATAATAGGTGTTGGCATAAAAATATTATGATTTTTTAGATTTATTTAAATTTACTATCAAAAGTAATATATTTTTATGATAACATTATATATAAATATCTATAGGGAGTGTTTAATGTGAATTGTCCAAAGTGTGGATCAGCAGTGACGCAAGATGACAGATTTTGCGGTGAGTGCGGAGAAAAGTTAACTCAGACAGATGGAAATACAACTATCGCTGCACCAAATAACAATAATGAGAAAGTAGAAAAGTTTAAGAGTTCTTTGAACACATATAAAAAGGATACTTTAAATGAGAGCAAAGGATTTTTTAAAAATATTTTCACCAGGTTAGATCAAGAAGTGATGAGCCAACATACATATAGTTATAAGTTTATAGCTTCATTAGTAGGTGCGGGACTGCTGTTATTATTAATCTTTTTATTGATTTTAGTGCCTGCTGATCTTGGAATGTGGGAACCTTCTAAATCAAGTATTGTGTTTAGAATACTCATTACTTCAGTTGTATCTTTAGCCGTGTTATTCGGTATTACATTAGGAATTATAAAAATATTAAACGTCAATTTAAGTGTACATAAAGTATTATCTGATTTTATAGCTTTCAATTTATTTTCAACGGTATTTTTCTTCTTAGGTATGCTGTTCATGGCGATTAAAGTGCCTAGCTTTGCGGCAATATTAATCATACTAAGTTTATTATTGTTCGTGATATCACCTATTTACTTAATGACGAAATACAGTAATCATAACAACATGCGTATGGCAGTTATTTATGGCATTTTGATTTATTTTGTTATCATAGCAATTATTTTACGCATATTAGTGGAAAGATCGATGTCGAGTTCATTAGAAATACTTGATTCGTTATTAAATGGTTATTAGGAGGATAGGCATGAAATATTGTAAAAATTGTGGGAAAGAACTGACTGAAGAACAAAAGGTATGTACGAAATGTGGTATGCCTGTCAACCAACAGAATAAGACTGAACAACCTAAAGAACAAAAGAAAATGAGCAAGAAAACGATTATAATCATAGCGATTATAGCTTTATTACTTTTATTAATATTTGCAGTTTATAAAGTGTTTGATTCTAAATTATCTCCAGTGAATGAAGCTAAAGAAATTTCTACAGATATTAAAAAAGGAAACACAAAAAACTTAAAAGACCATTTGAAATTTAATAATCGTAATCTCAATCAAACTGAAAGTAGAGCTTTTTACGATTACATAGTTGAAGCGGATAGTTCAGACCGATTTGCTGATGAAGTTGAAAGCAAAGTAAAAGAAATGCAAGAAAATGATGAACAAAGTACGTCTATCAACGCGGATGACGAAGCCGTTATTCAAGTAAAGAAAAAAGGTAAAAAGTATGGCATCTTTGATAATTATGACTTTGAAGTTGTAAAAGAAAGTGTTTCAATCAACCCAGATACTGATAGTACGATTACTTACGAATACGATGGAAAAAAACAAAAAATTAAACTTGTAGAAGATAATGAAAAAATGTTTGCTACGCTTCCAATAGGAAATTACAATTTGAAAGCGACTAAAGAACAAGGCAATAAGAAGTTTGAAGGTGAAGTCATTGTGAATATGGCGACTTCGTATGAAGCAATAGAGAACTTTAAACAAAAAAATATTGCCGTTAATATTGATTCAGAATATAGTTATGGCGATGAAGATGTAAATATTTATATTAATGGTAAGGATAGAGGTACATACGATTCTTATAATGAAACAGTTTATGGACCTTTCTTACCAGATGAAAAAGTAGAAGTATATGCCGAAACAACAGTAAATGACAAAACGTTTAAAACAGACACAGTAAATGTTGATAAAGCTGAAGACGGCGAAGATGAAATTACAGTAGATCTTTCATTTGATGATGAAGCAATCAAAGACTATGAAGAGAACGAAGACCTTAAAGAAGATGTGCAAACATTTATGGAAGACTATATAGATGCGTTGAACGAAGCATATGAAGAAGAAGACTATATGTACGTATCAAGTTATATCAAGAGTAGTTCAGACACAGCTGATCATATAGAAAATGTTGTTGAAGATGGTGGAGGTACTGAATTCTCATCATTAGAAGTAACAAAGTATGATAAAAAAGGTAAAACAATCACAATTGAGACTACAAAAGAAGATCAAGATGGCGACAGTATAAAATCTAAATATGTTTTAGATTATGATTCGACATTCTCTGAATTTAAAATTAAAGATTATACAGATATTTAAAGCTGTTATGCTACTTTAGCCACATGAAAGTTTATGTTAATAAATATGACACAAAAAACAATCCTCTAAACTAATAGTTAGAGGATTGTTTTTAATAATGTGATTTCAGGTTCGTCTAATTCATGCCCGCCGTCTAAAAGTTCAAATTGAACGTCTTTAAACTTTGGTTGAAGGGCTTTGGATAATGCTTTCACTTTACCGGGTACAGTTAAATAGTCGTTTGAACCAGTCGTGATAATAAGCGATGTATCTTGATAACTTTTATTGATATTGTATGCTAAATCAGAAGGATGAAGTAATAGAATACGATCGACATTTACAATGCTGTGTTCAAGTATGCCTAGTATGAAGTTGGCACCATTAGAATAACCTAGGAATATCACATTTTTAAAAGTATATGCCTTAGTAAATGAATTCCAAAATTCAACAAAGGATTCCGTCTGTTTATTAAAATCATCTCTATCTAATTCATTATGATTAAGGGGTGCAAAAAATCGTCTTTCTTTACCTTCGCCAACACTACCTTGCATGCTTAATACATTAGCTTCAGGAAATAACGCTCCTGAAAAAGGTAAGAGTTGGTATTGATTGCCTCCGGTACCATGGAAAAGTACAATTAAAGTATCAGAGTTTGGGTTTTCTTGTAAGAAATATTCCATTCTATCACCTCCATAAATTTGAAAGGGCTGTTGTTAATGAATCGCGATTCAATTATACACCATGTATCGATTATTAATCACGATGCAGAACAATCATTTAATTTTTACCGTAATATTTTAGGCTTAAATTTACTCATGAAAACTGTTAATCAAGAGAACTATGAAATGTATCATATATTCTTCGCAGATAAATATGGTCGACCTGGAACTGAAGTGACTTTATTTGAAATGAAAGAAGGAAAGGATAATCAATTCGGAGCCAATGCTTTCGATCGATTACTTTTTAAAGTGCCATCAGTAGAATCGTTAAAATACTGGGAACAAAGATTTAATCAATTTGATGTCTGTCATTATGGAATAGAAAGTTACACTGACCGCAGTCTAATTCGCTTTGAAGGACCAGATGCAACACCACTTGGTTTAATCGTGATGACAGAACATGAAGATATAGGTCATTTCAATAGAGACGAGAACAGCATTGTTCCTTTCGAACACCAAATACTCGCTTTAGATTCAGTCCATGCTAGAGTGAGATATCCAGAAGCAAGTAAACAACATTTCCAAAGCATGTACAATTGGGAAGACTATGGCCAAACAACATTCTTTGATACAGATCTAACTGTTAACATATTGCATAACAATAATCGTCATATGTACCATGAAATACATTTTATATATGACACATTTAATCCAATAGAAGATCAAGGATTTGGAGGTATACATCACGTCGCGATATCTACAGAAACGGAAGATACTTTAAAAGACATCGAAACATCATTAGACAAATTAAACATGATACATTCACCAATAAAAAACAGAGGATTTTTCAAATCTATATATTATCAAGACCCAAATCAACTCTTGTTTGAAGTCGCAACATTAACACTTAATATGAAAGCAATAGCATTTGAAGAAAAGGCATTCCAAGACATCCCACTATACTTACCAGAACACCTTGAAGAAAAACGATCATTTATCGAAAAGCAATTAAAGAAAGGGAATACATATCTGTAATTGAAAGGTCAATTTACGAGTGTGTTTGAAGTCTATTAATTATATAAGTATAATAAGTGTTAAGAACAATTACTATATTGCGAGGTGATTTTATGAAAGCATTTATAGAAAACGTGAAGCTAAGACCGAAACAGTTTATAATGTCATTCATCTTACCTTGTTTAGTGGTATGGGGAGCATTGTTAATTTTAGAAAGTAATATACAACAAGTTATGATTTATGGAATAGTATCATTTTTACTATTTTCCATACGTTTTAATTTATATATATCGAGCGATGTTTTAAGTGAGAAACTCAATAACATCATAAAAGAGAAAAAAATCTCTAAAGAAAAACTATTTAAAATAACAGGATTAACGAAATATGAAGTAACTGAAAAAGAAACTCATTTTGAGTTTTATATGACATCGTCTAGAAAGAAAAAATATCTCGAAATGATAAAGTGTTATGATGCATAAGCAAAGAATAAGAAAGGCTCGTATTTAACATGGAGGTTAAGATTGAAATTGCAGAAACTCATAAAGATACTTAAAGAAAACTATAATTATAATCCAAAATATTATTTATTGATGATTGGTGTTATATTCACTTTTTCTATCATTATATTTGCGTTTAACCCTGATTTAAAATTTAAAGTGATGGGCATACTATTTGTTGTACTACAAGTTGTTACATTGAATTGGGGATTAAGATCAGAAGTTTATAACCAAAAAATTACAGATTTATTAAAAGAAAAAGGTATCCGTATAGAAACATTGCAAGAAAAGGTTGAAATAACAAAATATGAATTTGGTTTAAAAAAAGGTAAATATGAATTTTATGTTTCTAATAAAGAAAAGAAAAAATATATGCGTTTATTGGAATCTATGTAATGTTAAAGAAGCTGACACAGTTGAAGTGTCAGCTTTTTATTTTGGTAAACGCTGATATATCAACGTTGCAAAAAACATTTGGCAAAGATTATGATTCATTTTTGGTCCAATGTAAACTTTATTTGGTACACTATTTTTAAGTCTTTTACTAAATTGATAGCAAGGAGTCATCGAAATGAACTTAAGTAAGCAAATTATTCATTTAAGAAAAGAGTTTAATTTATCTCAAGAAGATTTAGCAGAAAAAGTATTTGTGAGTAGGCAGTCTATTTCTAATTGGGAACGGGGTAAAAGTTACCCTGATATAGAATCTTTATTGCTTTTGAGTAATATTTTTGATGTTTCCTTAGATCATCTAGTAAAAGGAGACGTAAATATGATGAAGAGAGAAATGAATAGAAAAGAATTTGATAAGTGGTCTAAATTGATGATGCTATTTTTAGCGTTGGCAGCTATATCATTTATACCGAGTATGATGTTTCCAGATATGTATGGACTCGTAATACCTTTTATATTGTGGTTAATAGGTATGTTTTATAGTTATAAAGTAGAGCATTTTAAAGGAAAACATAATATTAAAGCTTATAGTCAGATTATGGATTATATGGATGGTAAAGATGTAAAAACAATTCGTGAAAGAACGAAGAAAGTTAAAATTAAAGATAGAATTGTAGCAATTGTGACACCTTTTATTTTCGCGATGATAGCTTTTTTAATTGGATACTATGGCATGAAAATTATCGGGTTATAAAAAGAGGTGGGATATAAATTCTAACTCAAAATAAATAACAACTCATTTCACTGATTTATTCAGCTAGAAATGAGTTGTTATTTATTATAAATCTACGATTTTGTTCGTGCATGCTTGCCTAGGGTATGGTTCGAGCCTATAGTCTCTCACTCATACTATTCCCTCAGGCGTCAGCACTTTACAAAATCGTTATAAATATCCATTTTTCTTAAATTTTTTCGTTTGTTCTTTTAAGTACATGCTCTATGTTGCAAGACTGATCAAACAAGCAAGATAGAAAGTCCGAATGTTGCAAGACTGAGCAAACAAGCAACATAGAAGGTCCGAATGTTGCAAGACTGAGCAAACAAGCAACATAGAAGGTCCGAATGTTGCAAGACTGACTAAACAAGCAACATAGAAGCACTGAAAGTTGCAAGACTGACTAAACAAGCAACATAGAAAGTCCGAAAGTTGCAAGACTGCCCAAACAAGCAACATAGGAGGTCTGAAAGTTGCAAGACTGACTAAACAAGCAACATAGAAAGTCCGAAAGTTGCAAGACTGCCCAAACAAGCAACATAGAACGCCCGAAAGTTGCAAGACTGAGTAAACAAGCAACATAGAACGTCTAAAAGTAGCTTGAATGCTCAGTGTGTTTTATCTGTTCTACTCTGAAGAAATCTCTTGAATATAATGATAAACTTGTCTCTTTTTATCTTTGTCTAATGATCTTAAAAGTTGAATGGACTCATTTATAATTTGAGAATCTTCTTCGTCTTCGTATGCTTCTGGTACGTTTACCCAGCCCATAATATATGCTGGTGTGGTAGAGAGCGCGATTGATAATTTTTCGACAACGGTCGGCGTCAATTTGGCTGTTTGTCCGGTTTCATATCTTGAAATGGTTGATTGGTTTACGTTCATAAGTTTTGCTAATTGATATGTGCTGTATCCAAGTTCTTCTCGTCTTTGTTTAATGCGATATCCTGTTTGATTCAATATTTTCACCTCAATTACTATAGATCATTATGTATTAATTCTATTATATCTGATTTAAGTTGTGATTTGTAATTAAGTGATACGAATGATACTTTGTTGACCAATAAAAATCGATTTGCTATAATTCGAATTAATCTAATAGAAGCTTTCTAGGGTTCCGTAACAGAAATGTTAGACTGGACCGAGAGAAAGCCACGAGTATGCACTTGTGACACGGAAGGATAAAAGCCTGGGAGACTTATTGAATAAGTTTCTCAGGCTTTTTTTAATTTAGGAGGATATATAAATGAATTGGTTAAAAATTATTATCGGTGCGATATTTGAAGTGGGCTGGGTAGTCGGTCTAACACATGCGAGCAATACGTTTGAATGGTTCTTAACGATTGTTGCCATTGTAGTGAGCTTTTATTTACTCATTAATGCATCAAAACAACTGCCGGTTGGGACTTCCTATGCTGTATATGTAGGTCTTGGAGCAACAGGTGTTACGATTGCGGATTTCGCTTTCTTTGGTGAACCTGTTGTAATAGGTAAAGTCATATTAATCGTGATGTTGATTATTGGTGTTGTCGGATTGAAACTTGTGACACATGAAGAGGAGGGTGTTTAAAATGGCGTGGTTAGTATTGGTGATGGCAGGACTTTTTGAAATGTTAGGGGTCTTATTCATAAATATATATGCAAAACGTAATGATATTTCTTCTTTATTAGGGTTAGCACTATTCTTCTCATTGAGTTTCATTTGTTTATCAATAGCAATGAATACAATACCGATGAGCACGAGTTATGCAGTGTGGACAGGTATCGGTGCAGTAGGCGGCGCTTTATTGGGAATCATATTCTACGGTGAGTCTAAAGAATATAAGCGCATCTTATTTATAGGCATTATATTAGCAAGTACGATAGGGTTAAAATTAATAAGTTAAATGAGCGCTATATTTCTTTGTATTATAAATCATAATTGATTTCCATCCATTCAGGTGCTTCTTGGAATCCAAGCTTTTTATAGACGGGTTTACCTAATGTTGAAGCGGCTAGGAAAACTTTTTTAATATTTCTAGATTCTACATCTTTGATTAGTTCTTTGATGATTTTTTGTGCAATACCTTTCCCTCTATAGTCAGGATGCGTATAAATATTTGTGACGTATGCTCTTTCGCCAGATGGATTTGTAAATGATGGTGGGAATGGGTAATAAATAATGGCGCCACTTGCAATAATCGTGTCATTTTCAATGCCTAACAATTGATATAGAGATTTGTCTGTTAATGCATCAGTAAAAAAACGTTCTAATTCAATATCGATATTAGGTGTTGGATTGGATCCTTCGTCTATGAGTTGAGCTTTTCTTAATGCTACTAATTGTTTTAAGTCGGAAATTGTCGCTAGTCTAATATGCATATGATTGCTCCTTTAGTTTTAATTGGTGGCCATTAATTATTGTTAAACGGGTATATATCATTATAGATGATTTTATAAAATAATTTAAATCAAAGTAGGGATAAAATGAAAAAAATATTAATGACTGGTGGTACAGGTCTAGTCGGAACAGAACTTGTAGAACATTATTTAAATAATGACAGTGAAATTTATATTTTAACACGAAGTGATAGAAGTTCAGACGAGCCGCTGATTCATTATATTAATTGGTCTGAAGATAATTGGGAACAAGACTTACCTCAAATCGATATTGTCATTAATTTAGCAGGAGCAAGTCTTAATGAACGTTGGACAGAAGAACATAAAGCGGCCATTATGAATAGTCGCATTGAATCTACGAACCGTTTATATCATTATTTTGAGAAACAAAATTATGCGCCAAAGGTATTGTTTAATGCGAGTGCAGTCGGCTACTATCCACCGTCTAAAGTCGTATCATATGATGAAGACGATCAATTTTTATCTCATGATTTCTTATCAACTGTTGTAGAAAGATGGGAACAAACAGCACTGTTATTTGATAAATTAGGAACAAGAGTGCTGCTTGGAAGATTTGGCGTTATATTATCTGATAAAGGCGGCGCATTACCGACAATGGTTAAACCGTATCAATTCTTTATTGGCGGTCCACTAGGTTCAGGTAAGCAATGGATGAGTTGGATTCATATGGAAGATTTAATTAAAAGTATTACAACGTTGATTGATTATGAAGCGTTTAAAGGTGTTTATAATTTATGTAGTCCACACCCTGTTCAACAAAATGATTTAGGTCGATCAATTGGTAAAGCGATTCATAGACCACATTTAATTCCTGCGCCTAAATTTGCTTTACGATTAATATTAGGAGAACAGTCTACGATTATATTAGATGTTCAAAAAGTATTTCCTAAGAAATTACTTGAACAAGGTTTTGAATTTGAGTTTCCTAATATAGATGATGCAATTAATAATTTGTTGAAATAAAAGTAATTTTCAAAAGAGAGGTGAAAAACTTCTCTTTTTATTTTGACTTATATACAAAATAAATGTATGATAATGAATAATAATACGAATTAAAGTATATTTATTATTAAAGGTGGGTACTAAATGAATCAGTTTATTGAATTAACAGAGAAGTATAGCCCGAATAATTATAGCCCGTTAAATATTGTTTTGACTGAAGGAAAGGGCGCACACGTTAAAGATTCAGATGGCAATACATATATTGATTGTGTATCTGGTTTCTCCGTTCTTAATCAAGGACATAGTCATCCTAAAATCGTTCAAGCATTTCTTGATCAAAGTCAAAAAATCACGATGACTTCTAGAGCATTATATAGTGATAATTTAGGCGTTTGGGAAGAAAAAATTTGTAAATTAGCAAATAAGAATAAAGTTTTACCGATGAATACTGGTACAGAAGCAGTTGAAACGGCAATTAAAGTTGCGACTAAATGGGGACAAGACATCAAAGGCGTTAATGCTGATGATGCAGAGATTATAGCGATGGAAGGTAATTTCCATGGTAGAACAATTGGTTCTTTATCATTGTCTTCAAACGAAGCTTATAAAAAAGGATTTGGTGTACTAGCAGGTAATATTAAATATAGTGAATTTGGTAATGTAGAACAAATAGCTTCACTTATTACACCTCAAACGACTGCTATCATCATGGAGCCTATTCAAGGAGAAGGTGGTGTAAATATCCCACCTAAACATTTCATTAAAGACGTTAAAGCATTATGTGAAGAACATGAAATTTTATTAATTGCTGATGAAATTCAAGTTGGATTAGGTAGAACTGGTAAAATGTTTGCGATGGAATGGGAAGAAGTAGAACCTGACATGTATTTATTAGGTAAAGCTTTAGGTGGAGGATTATATCCTATCTCTGCTGTTGTCGCTAATGATGATATTATGCAAGTGCTCACGCCAGGTACGCATGGTTCAACTTTTGGTGGGAATCCACTAGCGTGTGCAGTGTCTATCGCATCATTAGATGTACTGATAGATGAATCTCTGCCAGAACGTTCTGAACAATTGGGTGAAAAATTATTAAAAGGACTTCAAAAAATTGATAGTTCAATTATAAAAGAAGTGAGAGGACGTGGATTGTTTATCGGTATTGAATTAAATGAGAACGCACAATCAATTGTATCTAGTATTAATGAACAAGGTATTTTATGTAAAGAAACACAAGGTAACATTATACGTTTAGCACCACCTCTTGTAATTGAAGAAGATGATATCGATACAATTATTAATGTGATCACGCAAACAATAGAAGAAAAATCTAAACAAACAACATAAAGCTTTATTTATTTGTCATTTGACTGAAGAAAATTTTTCTAATTTTCTTCAGTTATTTTTATGTTAAAATTTCCTGGGTATATATTAAGTAAAGACTTATTACCACATTTAAAGAAGGGATTGATAACATGAAAATAGCAATAGTAGGATCGGGTAACGGAGCGGTTACGGCGGCTTTAGATATGATTTCGAAAGGTCATCAAGTAAAATTATATTGTCGAAATCAATCTATTCATAAATTTGATAAAGCATTTGAACGAGGTGGTTTTGATTTTATAAATGAAGGTGAAAAAAGCTTCGTGAAATTTACGGACATAAGTGATGATATGGAATATGTGTTAAAAGATGCAGAAGTTATACAAATGATTATCCCTTCTTCGTTCATTGAACATTATGCTAAAACGATGGCGCCATTTATCACAGATCAACAGCTTATCCTATTCAACATAGCTGCAGCCATGGGGTCAATCCGGTTTATCAACGTCTTAGAATATAAACATATTGAAGTCATGCCGAAGTTTGCAGAAGTAAATACATTAACTTATGGGACGCGCGTTGACTACGATAAAGCAGAAGTAAACTTATCCTTAAACGTAAAAAAAGTGCACTTTTCAACTTACGATAAAAGTTATTTAACAGATAGTTTTAAACTCGTCAAAAAGTTATATCCATATATCGTGAAAGAAGAAAGTCTTTGGAAGACCAACTTAGAAAATGGGAATCCAGAAGTGCATCCGGGACCAACACTGCTAAACGTTGGTAGAATCGATTATGCAGACAATTTCTCACTATACAAAGAAGGTATTACACCACACACAGTTAAACTGTTACATGCAGTAGAATTAGAAAGACTTTCATTAGGTAGAAAGTTAGGATTTGAGCTCAATACAGCAAAAGGCGCTCGTATAGAACGAGGCTATTTATCTAAAGAAGATAAAGACGAACCACTGAACAAACTATTTAATACAAGTCCAGTATTTTCACAGATCAATGGACCAAATGAAGTAGAAAATAGATATCTTACAGAAGATATTGCATTTGGCTTAGTACTTTGGTCAAGTCTAGGCAGAGTAATCGGTGTACCAACACCAAATATAGATGCCATCATCGTAATTGCCTCAACCATTTTAGAGCGAGACTTCTTCAAAGAAGGGCTGACTGTAGAAGAGTTAGGATTAGAAAAAGTTGGACTACAATCAGTGTGAAACATTGATTAAGCATTTTTAAATAATGATTTACTTATTATAACTGCCGTGAGTGTGAGCATGAGTGACAGTATGCCGATACCTAACCATTCTAGATGTATAAATATATATCCACCGAGCATGGTTAACAAGCTAGATCCTACGTAATAGCCTAATAAGTATAATGTTGATGCATGTGATTTGCTGGATTTTGTGAGTGTTGCGATATAACTACTTTGTATAGAATGTGCACCAAAGAATCCAAATGTCATCGCTGCGAGTCCTAATATATCTATTGGCAAGTAAGTTATAAAGGTCAATGCGATACCTATAATCATGATGGTAATTGCTACTGCATATGCTTTCTTTATACCGAGTTTGTAGCTGAGTTTACCAAAGTTGATTGAGCTATATGTACCGATTAAATATAATATGAATATAAACGCGATGGTAGATTCACTTAATGAGAATGGTGGTCGTTCAAATCGAACTGTGATATAGCTATAAATTGTTACGAAAGTACCCATTAATAAAAAGGCTAAAGACATTGCTTTTAATACTGCAGGTATCCTTAATAATTGACCATATTTTATGAAATGTTGCTTAGGTGAAACCCAATTTGGTGTTTGAACAGTTGAAGCGGGCAATAATATCACCATTAATACTGCAAGAATTAAATTGATGATACTGAGTGATGCGATGGCAACTTGCCAATTGGCTATATCTGTTAGAATACCTACAACAACTCGCCCTGACATACCTCCAAAAGTTGTACCAGCGACATATAATCCCATGACTTTACGGATACGGTCTTTATGAACTTCGTCTGCTATGTATGCCATTGCAATTGATGGAACGCCGCTTAATGCAAGACCCATGAGACCACGTATAACGAGGAATAAATGGAAGTTGGTGGCGAATACGCTAGCAATAGATAATAAGCTTACGAGTAGTACAGAAATAGACATCATGCGTTTCTTTTCAATATTATTGAACATAGGTACGATGATTAAACCGATACCTAGCATAAATGTAGATACAGATAATGTTAAACTGATATCTGATAATGAAACGTTGAAATAGCGACTAAGACCATTAAATATTGGTTGTGTAACGTAAAGACTCGAGAAAATAATAAACCCTGCTAATAATAATGAGATAGATCGCTTCTTCTGTTCAATCGTCATAACTTATCTCTCCTTAGATATTTATCATAACGCTAAAAATTTTATATTTCGAAAAATATGCATAACAAGACACCAGTCATAGAGAGGTCACTATGACTGGTGTCTTTATTATTGTATTTGAGTTGAATTTTTGTAATGGGTATTATTTAACGAGTATAATGTAGTTAAATATATAGGAGGTACAATTATGGTAGAAATATTAGGGCACCATCATATTTCAATGTTAACGAAAGATGCTAAGTTAAATAAAGATTTTTACGTGGATAAATTAGGTTTACGTATGTATTTAAAGACTGTGAATCAAGATGACCCTTCAATGTATCATTTGTTCTATGGTGATGAGGTTGGGACGCCTGGTACTTCTCTAACATTTTTTGAACTTAAACCTATGGGTCAAACTCATAAAGGTACAAACGCAATTTCAAGAATTGGATTGTTAGTTCCGAGTGAAGAAAGTTTAGGTTATTGGAAAAATCGTTTCGAAACTTTAGGTGTCGACCATGATGCTATCGGTATTTATAATGGCATGATGTCATTGCATTTTCGAGATCATGAAGGCTTAGAAATGGTGCTATTACCTAATGGAAATCGTAAAGTGCCACAAGATTGGCGTAATAATAGATATACTGATGTTCCAAATGAACATCAAATTATGGGTATGGGTCCGATTGAGTTTAAAATCGATGATGTTTCTGAAATGAAAGACTTTTTGGAAAATGATTTAAATTTTGAATTGGTAGATTCTGAAAGTGAATTGTTATATACGATTGATTTTGAAGGCTTATATAGTGATATTGTTTTGAAAGAAGAAGAAGGTGAAAAAGAAAGACCTGGTAAAGGTAGTATTCATCACCTTGCTTTATCAGTAGCTGATGAAGATGAATTGAACAAAGTGAAACAATTGCTAGATGAGAAAAAAGTCGTACATACTGGAATTGTAGATAGAGATTTCTTTAAGAGTTTGTATTATAGACATTCACATATATTAATAGAGTTTGCTACTGAAGGACCTGGTTTGCCGTATGATGATGTTGAACAACTCGGTCAACAATTAGACTTACCTGGATTCCTCGAACCAAGAAGAAAAGAGATTGAAGATAATTTAGAGCCTATTTAATTATAAATAGGTAAGAAGGCATTATGCCTGTTCATTACTGCATATAGAATAATTGAAGAGTTTGGGACATAAATCCCAACTTAAAATAAATCACCCAATCCGTTGGAATCATTTTCGGATTGGGTGTTTTTATATTTCTAATTTTGTAAAGTGCTGACGCCCGGGGGAATAGTATGTGAGAGAGACTACAGGCTCGAACCATACCCCCAGGCAAGCATGCACTTTACAAAAACATTATAGTTTAGGACATTTATGTCCTAGCTTTTTTGTAATGTTAATATTCTTTTTCTTTAACGTGTTGTTGTTTCCTGATTAATCGCACTGTTATAAATGATGTTATAGGTATTGCAATGCTGACAGCAATTCCGCCTAGCAATATTGTAATGATTTCTGCGGCAAATATTTTAGCATTGATAATTTCACCAAATGTGTAGTTCAGTTTACCAAACCAGAAGAATAACGTGATTTGGCCACCGATATATGCGAAATAAATCGTGTTTGTTGTTGTTGAAAGGATGTCCCTCCCAATTGTTAAGCCTGATTTGAATAGTTGATTCATTGAAATATTTGGATGTGCATCATATAACTCATACATCGGCGAGCTGATTGAAATAGTTAAATCAATAACTGCTGCAATAACGGCTAATACAATTGTGAATACCATGAGTTGAGCATAGTTTATCCCGATGTTCATTGAAAATATATAAGTTTCATCTTGTTCTTCTTCGGTAAATCCTTGCAACATAGAAATATCGACAATGAAATAGATTAATCCTATTAATATAAGTGTAGATAGTATAGTGGCGAAGAAGGCCGCAATCGTCTTTGTATTGTATTCATTGATGTAAAACAAATTAATGCATGCGATTAACAAGCAGAAAATGATTAACACGATGAATATAGGTGCTTTATATACAATTAATAATAACGCTATAAATAAAGTGATTAAATTTAAAAATAACGTTATATAGGATCTAACACCTTTCTTTCCGCCAACTAAAATCATAAGTACCAATAAGATGAGGGCTAATAAAAATGTTGTCATCGGTTAGCCTCCTCTCTCTTCAAAAATATCATCGCAACAAATATTGTAATGGGTATCGTGATAACAATACCGATGCCACCCATAAGAGCTCTCGTAATTTCTAACGACCAGTTCATAGAGAGGGTATATGTTACGGTGTTACTATTTTTGAAATAGAGAATGACCATAGGAATACTCCCTGACAAATATGCAAAAAATAATATATTCGTCATAGTACCCATAATATCTTTGCCGATATTAATACCCGACTGTCTTAACTGTTTAAGTGATATGTTAGGATGTTGCGCTTTAATTTCGTATAAAGAACTCGTTAAAGTAATTGCAACGTCCATAACAGCACCAAGTGAACCAATCAATACTGACGCAAGAAAGATTTGAGTCGGCTGAATGGTTAAAAAGCTCATCGTTTCATATTTAATTCCGTCACTGTTCGTCAACATCATCACTAATTGAGATATTCCAATGCTTAAGAATGTTCCAAGTAATGTTGAAATAATTGCGACGAAAGTTCTCCGTTTAAACCCACTTACAAGCAATAATGAAACAATTGTTGAAAAGATAACAGTAGCTGTCATAAGTACGAAGAAGTGCTGGTTATTGTATTTCATAAAATAATCAATCATAAACAATAGAACCGCAACATTGATGATGAGTGAAATGATGGAGTATAATCCAGACTTTCTACCGACTAGAAGTAGTGTTAATAAAAATAACCCAGACATTAATATAACGGATCCATCTCTTTTTAAGCCTTTAATAATAGCAGTATCTTCTTTGCCTTTATAAGATAGTAGAACTTGATCATTTTTATGATATTTTTCGGAATCTGTTAAAGAATCCGTGTACTTATGAGAGATTTGAATGTTATCTCCTTTATGCTTCCCATTCAACACTTTTAATTCAATTTTTTCTTTATGAAGTGTGTCTTTATTTTTGTTTTGATCAACGGTCTGTTCAGACGTCTTATTTGTAATATCGGTAATTTGTCCGATCGGTGTCTTATAAAATTGTGCGTTATACTGCGTAAAGATATAAGCACCCATGATTAAAATGAAGAAGGTCAAAATGGTAATGTTAAATGGCTTTTTAAATTGTGTTTTAAGTTGTGAATTCATGTGATTGCACCATCGTTTTTCGTTTGATTTTAATAAATTATAGTATACGTCCTTCAAGTTCTTACTTCAATTATTTCCATGTTTCTTCGCAAGGTATTGAATCACGCTTTCTGGCTTTTGAAATGTAAGGATGTCCTGCTACAGTAAATCGTAAAGGTTTTTCCGTCCATTCCCCTTTATTAGGTACACCGATTCTAGCAGATAAGTCGATGTCTTTAGGGAACTTTCGATTTATTGTATCTATTTTAAGACATCCAGCATTAAGCTTAGTGCCATCTAGTGATTTAGAAATATTCATCGCTTGTGTGAACTTGCCAGGCCCATTCGTTAATTCTATACCTGTTCGGCCATTGCGATTGATTGCCATTTGTTCAATACCATCTTCAGGTTCGACAGCCCTAATCAAGACACCTTGAGGCTCTCCTTCAACTTGCGTAACGAAGTTAATGAGCAACTGTTTATGCATGGAATGTGCATAAATTGTACCGCCTTCGCAATAAAGTGATTGTACACTTTTCGTATTCTTTCCATTAAAGGAGTGCGCAGCTTGGTCATGTTTGCCAATATAGGCTTCTGTTTCTACAATATAGCCTGTATAAGTGATATCTTTAGTTTCATGAATAAGTTTAACGCCAAGTAAATCTGCAGCAGTTTCTTCCGTCGGTCTATTAATAAAATCCATTTTAAAATAAATCCTCCTTAATGATACGTTGTTTGTCTTTGCAATAGTGAGCGTGTATGTTCTATAAAAGTCTTTAATTGATTGTTTTGACTGTTGTTTTGGTAAACGATATGAATCGTCCTTTTTAATTCAGTATGTGTTAAAGGAATTTTAGTGAGATGTTCGTCTTCCATTCCATTACTCAAATAGTCAGGTATAATGAGCACGCCTTTTTCCGACAGCAATGTTTGACGTAGCAATGCAAAATTCGAAATAGGATATGCTTTCTGTGATGCATGTTTACGTATTAATTGTGAAATTTGGTCAGGCAAAGTGTTGAAATGATAAATGTATTGATGACTTAATTGAGATAACGGTGGTTTAGGGTTCATAGATAAATCATTATTGTTGTGTACATATAAATTGTACGTTTCTTCGAATAGAACATGTTTATGAGTATTTTTGTTGTTTGAAAGTTTCGGCGTTAATTCGCATAACGCAACATCTATTTGATGTGAAAGTAAAGCTTCTTCAATTTCTGCAGGTGTCATCATCATCGGTCTTATTTCTATATTGAAGTCGCGCTCATATGTTTTGATGATCGCTGGTAAAGCTTGTGAAACATAGCTTTCTGTATAAGCGAGTTTAATGGAGCGTTTATCTGTTTGATCTTGATGTATGAAGAGCTCTTTCGTCTCATCAATCAAATTTAAAATTCGGTTCGCTTGTGACAGAAGCAGTTCGCCACTATCAGTTAATTTAACATTTCTACCTTCTCTTAAAAATAAAGTCGTATTAAGTTCTTTTTCTAAATTAGCAATTTGTCTACTCACCGCAGATTGGGCGATTTCTAATTCTAATGCAGCCTCTGAAATGTGTTCTCTTAACGCAACTTCTCTAAAGTAAATTAATTGTTTAATCTCCATATATAACACCTCACGTTTTATATTATCTAATTTTTAGATATATTTCATCTATTTTATATATTGTTAAGATGAGTCATTATAAAGTATGATATATACTATCAATTATTGAAGATTCTGAAATTTATTGTTGAGGTGATGTCGTATGTCATTTAAGAAAGATAGAAGACAACTTGGCCTGTATGATTCAATGGACGAGCATGATGCTTGTGGAATTGGCTTTTATGCCAACATGGACAACAAGAGGTCACATGATATTGTATTAAAATCAATTGAAATGCTTTGTAGGTTAGATCATAGAGGTGGAGTTGGAGCTGATGGTATTACTGGCGATGGTGCTGGTATTATGACTGAAGTCCCTCACCTCTATTTTAAACAAAAATTAAAATTAAATTTACCTGAAGAAGAAAATTATGCTGTAGGTATGTTCTTCACTGATGAGAAAATAGCTGGCAGTGAGCATGAAACAAAATTTAATGCATTTTTTGAAGCGGAAGGCTTAAAGGTTATTTCATATAGAGATGTACCTGTAGATATATCGGTATTGGCTGAACATGTTGCAGAAACAATGCCTTATATTCAACAAGTATTTGTTGAAAATCATTCAAGTGAACATTTTGATCGCTCTTTATTTATTGCGCGTAAACAAATTGAACGATACGGTGATGAACAAAATTTAGATTTATACTTTGCAAGTTTATCTAGAAGAACAATCGTTTACAAAGGATGGTTGCGCTCAGACCAAATTAAAGGGTTATATATCGATTTATTAGACGAATCATATGTTTCGAAGTTTGGTTCAGTCCACTCTAGATTCAGTACGAATACATTCCCAAGTTGGAAAAGAGCACATCCAAACAGATTACTTATGCATAATGGTGAAATTAACACGATTAAAGGTAATGTGAACTGGATGCGCGCTCGTCAAGATCGATTAATCGAGACGATCTTTGGAGATGTGAAAGATAAAATTGGAACAGTATTAGATGAATCAGGTAGTGACTCAGCTATTGTCGACAATGCTTTAGAGTTTTTGAGTTTGAGTATTCCTCCTGAGCAAGCGGCGATGTTATTGATTCCTGAACCTTGGTTATATAATGACACGCAAGATCCAAAAATTAGAGCGTTTTATGAGTATTATAGTTACTTAATGGAGCCATGGGATGGACCAACTATGATTAGCTTCTGTGATGGTGATAAGTTAGGTGCTTTAACAGACCGTAATGGATTGAGACCTGGACGTTATACAATCACAGATACTAATGAAATTATATTTTCATCTGAAGTAGGCGTTATTGACGTCGAAGAAGAGCATGTTGTGTACAAAGGTCAATTGAACCCAGGGAAACTATTGTTAGTAGACTTTAAAGAAAATAAAGTAATCGAGAACGACGAATTAAAACAACGTATTGCAAGCGAATATCCATACGATGAGTGGGTTAGTCATAAAGCATTAAATGTAAATGACATTGTAGCTTCACCATCTCATATAGAACAGGATAAATTATTCCAACTGCAACGTCGTTTCGGATATACAAAAGAAGAAATCAACAAATATATGTCTGAACTCACAAGCGAGAAAAAAGATCCTATTGGCGCAATGGGCTTTGATACACCTGTTGCCGTATTAAGTACAAGACCTGAATCATTGTTTAATTACTTTAAACAACATTTTGCACAAGTTACGAATCCGCCTATTGATTCATATAGAGAGAAAATCGTAACAAGTGAATTGGTTTACTTAGGAAAAGAAGGTAACTTATTAGAACCGAATAAAGATAATACGAAGCGAATACAGTTGAATCATCCAGTGTTATCAAAGGCACAACTTGAACGGATTCAAGATAGTGAATTTGGCTTAACGATGATTCCGACAACATATAGTGGGTCTCTTAAAGATGCGTTAGATGACTTAGGTCACAAAGTTTCAAAAGCCGTTAAAAATGGTGCTGAAATCATCGTTTTAGAAGATGAATCTGTTGATGAAGAAGAAGCGTCATTTGCAATGCCTATGTTATTAGCGGTTAGTCATATTCATCAACATTTAATCAGAACTGGACAACGTCTTGATACAAGTATTGTTGCATACTCTGGCGAATGTCGAGAAGTGCACCACTTAGCTACATTAATTGGTTATGGCGCAAATGCCGTTGTACCATACTTAGCACATTATACGATAGAAGACTTAACGACTTCGGGACGTCTCGAAGGCACTGTCGAGCAAAATATCGACACGTATAGTCAAACACTATCAGCAGGTGTCATAAAAGTTATGGCTAAAATGGGTATTTCAACAGTTCAAAGTTACCAAGGTGCTCAAATATTTGAAGCAATTGGTATAGGTAAAGACGTAATCGATGAATATTTCACAGGTACACCGTCTAAACTTTCTGGTATATCTATTGAAACAATCGATAAAGAGAATAAAGCGAGACAATCGGAACGCATTAACCATTTAAATACAGGTAGTACTTTCCAATGGAGACAACAAGGAGAATACCACGCGTTTAACCCTAAAACGATTCATTTATTACAGCATGCTTGTAGAGATAACAACTTTGAAATGTTTAAAGAATATTCTGAAGCGGCTGATAGCGAACGCATGAGTCATTTAAGAAATTTACTTAATTTTAAAGCAGAGCGTGCAATTGATTTAGATGAAGTGGAATCTGCCGATCAAATCGTTACAAGATTCAAAACTGGTGCAATGAGCTTTGGTTCTATTTCTCAAGAAGCACATCAAACGTTAGCAGAAGCGATGAATAGAATTGGTGGACGAAGTAACAGTGGTGAGGGTGGAGAAAACCCAGAACGCTTTATCGTGAAACCAGACGGCACAAATTACATGAGTGCCATTAAACAAGTAGCTTCCGGTCGTTTTGGTGTAACGAGTGATTATTTACAACACGCAAAAGAAATTCAAATCAAAGTAGCTCAAGGTGCTAAACCTGGAGAAGGTGGTCAATTACCTGGTACAAAAGTCTACCCTTGGGTTGCTGAAGTTCGTGGATCTACACCAGGTGTTGGTTTAATTTCGCCACCGCCACATCACGATATTTATTCTATTGAAGATTTAGCGCAATTAATTCATGACTTGAAAAATGCAAATAGAAAATCAGACATTAGCGTTAAACTCGTTTCTAAATCGGGTGTCGGTACAATTGCAGCAGGTGTTGCAAAAGCATATGCAGATAAAATTGTCATCAGTGGTTACGATGGTGGTACAGGTGCTTCTCCTAAGACGAGTATCCAACATGCTGGTTTACCATGGGAGATTGGATTAGCAGAAACACATCAAACGCTTATGTTAAATGGACTTCGTTCACGTGTGACGTTAGAAACAGATGGGAAGTTAATGACTGGGCGCGATGTAGCATTAGCATGTGCACTTGGTGCCGAAGAATTTGCATTTGCCTCTGCGCCATTAGTGGTACTTGGATGTATTATGATGAGAGTTTGTCATAAAGATACATGTCCTGTCGGTATAGCGACTCAAAATGGAGAATTACGTAAATTGTTCACAGGTAAAGCGGATCATATCGTGAACTTCATGTACTTTATTGCCGAGGAAATAAGAGAAATTCTTGCTTCGTTAGGATTGAAGAAGATGGATGACCTTATTGGTAGAACAGATTTATTAGAAGTTTCTAGCCGTTGTTATGCTCATCCTAAAGCAAAAGAATTGGACTTAGAAGCATTATTGTTCGTAAACAAAGGTGAAAGATATCGCTCTACTAATCAAAATCATCATCTTGATGAAGGATTTGATTTAACGACGTTATATGAAGATGCAAAAGCATCTATTGATCACGGCGAAAAATTTGTAGGCAGCTACAATGTACGTAATACAGAACGAGATGTCGGTGTGATTACAGGTAGTTATATTACAGAAGTGCATGGTGAACCTGGTTTACCAGAAGATACAATACATGTTAAGACGTTTAAACATGCTGGTCAAAGCTATGGTGCATTTATACCTAAAGGCATGACTTTACATCATACTGGTGATGCTAATGATTACTTCGGTAAAGGTTTATCAGGAGGAAAATTAATCTTGAATGCACCGAATGAAGATAGAGAAGACAATATCATTGTGGGTAATGTTTGTTTCTATGGTGCTACGAGTGGAACATCTTATATAAATGGACGAGCAGGAGAACGTTTCTGTGTTAGAAATAGTGGCGTCAATGTCGTTGTAGAAGGTGTTGGAGACCATGGACTAGAATATATGACTGGTGGTCGTGTTGTCATCTTAGGAGATGTCGGACGTAACTTCGGTCAAGGTATGAGTGGTGGTGTCTGTTACGCAATGCCTACAGATGTTGAAACATTCAAAGAAGAGAACGAGCTAGACACGCTGGAATTTGAAACATTAAAAGATGCAGATGAAATAGCTAATTTGAAACATATGTTAGAAGAACATGTTAAATATACAAATAGTAAAAAAGCAAAAGCAGTCTTAGCATCATTTGACACAATTGTAGAAAGAGTCGTTAAAGTTATTCCTAAAGACTACAAACTCATGATGCAGAAGATTTCACTACACAAATTAGAGAACGAAGAAGATGCGCTTTTAAATGCATTCTTTGATGATCGAAAATCTATAGGTGATGAAGAAGAACTGGCTTCTGTATATTAAGAAGGAGGGCATATTATGGGTGAATTTAAAGGATTTATGAAGTATCCTAAGCAACAACTTGATGAGTTGCCATTAAAAGATAGAATTAAGGGATATGAACCATTCCAACAACGTTTTACAACAGAAGATGCTGCAACACAAGGTGCGCGTTGTATGGACTGTGGAACACCATTTTGTCAGACAGGCTCATCATTCGGTAGAGATACAATAGGTTGTCCGATTGGTAACTATATACCAGAGTGGAACGATCTAGTGTATCGAAAAGATTACAAAGAGGCATATGAAAGACTATCTGAAACAAATAACTTCCCTGAATTTACTGGTCGCGTCTGTCCGGCGCCGTGTGAATCGTCATGTGTGTTAGCAATTAATAATGAGTCAGTAGCCATTAAAGGAATTGAACGTACAATTATAGATGAAGCATATGATATGGGACTTGTTAAACCGAAGTTTCCAGAACACCGATTAGATGAAAAAGTAGCCATCATCGGTAGTGGTCCAGCAGGATTAACAGCAGCCGAAGAATTAAATTTATTAGGTTACAATGTGACGATATATGAGCGAAACCATCGTCCAGGTGGCTTGCTCATGTATGGAATACCAAGTATGAAATTAGACAAAGAAGTGATTGAGCGACGTGTTAAATTAATGGAAGAAGCAGGTATCGTCTTTATAACAGATGTTAATGTGGGGAAAGACATCACGAAAGAAGAGCTAGATGAACAATATGATGCCATTATTGTTTGTACAGGCTCACAAAAAGGACGAGATTTACCATTAGAAGGACGTATGAGTTTTGGTATTCATTTTGCAATGGATTATTTAACAGAACAAACGCAATTACAAATGGGAGAAATTAATGAACCGACAATAACAGCTAAAGGCAAAAATGTGATTGTAATAGGTGCGGGTGATACAGGTGCTGACTGCGTAGCAACAGCATTGAGAGATGACTGTAAATCAGTTGTCCAATTTAATAAATATGTAAGATTAACTGATAAAATAGAACAAAATACTTCTTGGCCATTACCAATGCCAATTTTCAAATTAGACTATGCACATAAAGAGTATCGCGAAAAGTTCGGATTCGAACCAAGAGCTTACGGTATTCAAACGATGCGTTATGATGTTGATGAAAATGGTAATATTCGAGGTCTTTACACACAAGTGTTAGAAGAAACTGAAGATGGTATGGTTATTGTAGAAGGAACTGAACGTCATTGGCCAGCAGATTTAGTTCTATTATCAATTGGATTCGAAGGAACTGAGCATTTAGTGCCTCATTCATTCAATTTGAATACTGAACGAAATAAAATCGTAGCAAACGAAAAAGATTTTAGAACAAATCAAGATAAAATATTTGTCGCTGGTGATGCAAGAAAAGGGCAAAGTTTAGTCGTTTGGGCTATTAAAGAGGGTCGTGCAGTTGCAAAAGCTGTAGATGAATCCTTAAAGAAGAAAATTACAATTTAATTTCGACGTTTATTGTTGACATAAGTGATGGCATGTTATAAGATAAGTATTGTCTTATTTGGAGGAATACCCAAGTTCGGCTGAAGGGATCGGTCTTGAAAACCGACAGGGGCTTAACGGCTCGCGGGGGTTCGAATCCCTCTTCCTCCGCCATTATTTTTAAAATTCCAAGACTAATATATAGAAAAGCGCTACCTACATTTGTAGGTAGCGCTTTTTGTTTTGTACAAATGTTTTATAACTTTGCTATAATATAAGAATATTCTGATAAAGGTCGTGTCTAAATGAAAGCAAAGGGATTAAAACGGGGAGATGTATTAGGTGTAGTAGCATTAGCGAGCCCGCCTAATCAACAACATTTAAAGAATGGTTTAGAACGTTTAGAAGCGCGATATCAAGTTAAATTTAAGTTGGCGAATAATATTGATCAAATTTATGGTCATTTAGCAGGAACGGACGAAGAGAGATTACAAAGTTTACATGACATGTTAAGGGATGATGAAGTTAAAGGTATCATATGTGCATGTGGAGGATATGGGACACCTCGGATTGTAGAACGCATTGATTATGAGCTTGTTAAGAAACATCCTAAAATCATTTGGGGTTATAGTGACATAACGTGTTTGCATAACGCTATTAGACAACAAACGGGATTGATTACATATCAAGGACCAATGATTGCTTCCGATATAGGTGATGCTTATAATGAAATATCTTTAAAAAGCTTTGAACAGTTATTCGATGGTAAAGATATTTCATATCCAACTGATCAATTAACTTTCGAACCTCTCGTATCGGGTCGAGTTGAAGGTGAAATAGTTGGGGGATGTTTATCGCTCTTAGTTTCTAGTTTAGGCACTTCATACGAAATTGATACAAAGGGAAAGATTCTATTTATTGAAGATATAGGAGAAGAGCCGTATAAGATTGATGGTTTCCTTCAACAATTAAAGTCGGCAGGGAAATTAGATGATGCAATTGGATTTATCATTGGGCCATTTACAAATAGTAAACCTAAAAATCCTAATAAATCGTTAACGATGAAAGAAGTTTTAGACTTTTTTATCACACGATTGAATAAACCTGCAGCATTTGATTTGAACATCGGTCATTGTACGCCTCATTTTGCGATACCATTTGGAACAAAAGCAACGTTAGATGTCGATCAAAAAGTGCTGAACATAGCATCAGGTGTAAATATAGAATAAAGGGGCAGTTATATGTTTATAACAGATATTAAATACTATAGATATGGAACACCTTTGAAGAAACCATTCAAAACAGCTTTAAGAACAGTAGAAGTAATAGAAAGTATATATGTTTTTATCGAAACAAATTATGATGATGTTATAGGTGTTGGCGAAGCTGTACCTACATATGTTATTACAGGTGATACTAAAGGTGGAATTGAAGCCGCAATTGAAGAAGTATTTAAGCCATTATTAATTAATAAGCATTTAACAGTGAAGTTATTAGACGAAGTACAGCAAGTCATTGTCGGTAATACAAGTGCAAAAGCAGCAATAGATATAGCGCTTTATGACTTATTATCTCAAGAAGCAGAATTGCCTTTATATAAGTACATCAATCATAACCCGGGAAATAAAACGTTAGAGACATGCTATACGGTCAGTTTGAATGAAGCTGTTGAAATGGTGGAAGATGGATTGAAATATGTCGATGAAGGTTTTAATCATTTGAAGATAAAAGTGGGGAAAGACAATGTCGAAACAGATTTAAGTAGACTGAAAGCATTGAGATCTTCGTTGCCTAGTGATGTCATATTGAGCGCGGACGCTAATCAAGCTTGGGATGAAAAAGGCGCGCGACATGCCTTGAAACATTTTGATGAAGCTGACTTGAAAATTGAAAGTATCGAACAACCTGTTGGACGTTATGAATATACTATTCTAGGTGCTTTAACAAAGCAATTTAACATACCTTTAATGGTAGATGAAAGTTTGTTTAGCACTTATGATGCGCGTCGATTAGTAGAAGTAGGCGCAAATAATTTGTGGAATATTAAGTTGATGAAGACTGGTGGCCTACATCAAGCTTTAAAAATACATGATATTGCTCAAGATGAAGGTATATCTTGCATGGTTGGATGTATGATAGAGACGCATGTTTCTGTAACCGCTGCTTTACATTTTAGTTTAGCTGCTAAACAAGTAAGCCGTGTGGATTTTGATGCACCATTAATGGTGGTTGAAAGGCAAGTTGAAGGTGGTATCGTTTATGAAGGTGCTAAAGTGAAGGCTTCAGAAGGATTCGGTTTAGGGATAGATAGAAAATCTTTATACAAGAAGGTGCGAACATGAAGAAATATTGTAGAGTAAATGTAGGGACCATATGGAGAAATATTGATAAAGCTAGAGATATTGATAGAGATGGCATCATGTACCCAGCTGATATTCAAAGATGGTTACTAGAACTGAATTTGGCACAAAAGTTGTCGTTTACAGAAGATAGTAGAATAGATACTCAAGTATTGTATGGAGAAATGGTTGAAGTAATAGAAGAACAAGATGGCTGGAGTCATGTGTTATGTATAGAGCAACCTTCGAAACAACATCCAAAGGGTTACCCTGGCTTTATACCTTCTAGTCAGTTAGGCGAAATGAAAGATTATAAAGCACATCAAAAATTACGTGTTATAGTACCTAAATCAACTTTGTTTAATTTAGATTTTACTACAAAGCAAATTCTTTCGTTCAATACGGTGTTGCCTGTAACGAAAGGTGAAGATGAATATGTTGAAGTAGACACACCTGAAGGTAAAGGCTTAATCCATTCTAACGACGTTGAATTTAGCGATGAAAACGGCAATTTCCAAACGGGAACGATGCAAGGCGTTATTGAAAATGCCAAACGCTTTATAGACTTACCTTATCTATGGGGAGGCATGTCTAGTTATGGATATGATTGCTCGGGACTTTGTTTTCAAATGTATAAAAGTCAAAATTTCTATATACCTCGAGATGCGGATGAACAATATGAAGCAATGAAAGATGTTTCAATTGAGTCAAAAAATTTCGAACCGGGAGACTTACTATTTTTTAGTAAGCCTGAAGAGAATGGTTTCTTGTCACATGTTGGTATATACATGGGTGAAGACATGATGATTCATGCACCGCATACCCCGAAAAGTATTGAAATTGTCAAAATAACAGGTAGTTATTATCAAAAAATACTCGCAAAAGCAGCTAGGTTATCAGATTTTTAAAATAGATTGAATAATATATGACCCAAATTGGTGAGAGAAGTCGATCACTTTTTTGGGTTTATTTGTGTTGGATAAAAAGCAATAATAATATAAATCGTGTTCGTGTTGGATGATGCCCACATCATTTACAACATTGCCATATTCACCAGTTTTTGAATAAAAAGAAAGTGTGTCTTCATAGAAAGATTTATAAATTGAAACTTTGTCGTTTAAATGTTGATTATACATAATGTCCATCATTTCTTTCTTGTCTTCGTGTTGTGATATATAGCGAAGTATTGTGATCATGTCTTGTGCTGTCGTAATGTTTTGTTTACCTTCAAGAATGGCATGTTCATCCATCATAAAGCGATTGAGTTCGGTATGTTCAGTGCGAAGTGTTTCACTTATAAATAAATTGATATGTTGAAGGCCAAAATAATGAATTAAAGTATTTGTAGCCGTATTATCAGATACAACAATCATGAGGTAGATTAAATCTTTAATACTTAAATGTTCAATGTTCATTTTTTGCAATACGCCACTACCACCAACTATATTGGATAGTTTAATTTGCGCTTGTCGCTCTTCTTGGGTTGTATGGTCAAAAATATAAATCATAATCGGCAATTTAATTAAACTTGCGGATTCAAATATTTTTTCGTGATGATGGTTTGTAAAAATCGTAGAACTTTCATTAGCGAATTCGACTGAAACCTCTTCGTGATCTATGAATTCATGAGTTAAAAAAGACATATATAAAACCTCCTTTATATAATCATACTACATTATAAATGTAATATTAATTGTAAGCCTTTACATACTTGTATATACAAGTTGTAATTCAGTTAAATAAATATAGGGGAGTGAGTTCAATGGCTGTGAAGAGAGAAGATATTAGACGGATCATTGATGCTATAGGTGGACAAGACAATGTCGACGCAGCAACACATTGTGTGACACGCTTACGATTAGTATTAAATGACGAAAGTAAGGTTGATAAAGATGCGTTAGACGAAATTGAATTAGTTAAGGGGTCTTTTGCAGCGAATAACCAATTTCAAATTGTAATTGGTCAAGGAACTGTTGATGAAGCGTATAAAATTTTTCAAGAAGAAACGGGTGTTGAAGAAAGTTCGAAAGATGATGTGAAGAAAGCGTCAGAACAAAAAATGAATCCATTTCAACGTTTAATTAAGTTGCTAGGTGATGTGTTTATTCCGATTCTTCCAGCCATCGTTACGGCTGGTTTACTCTTAGGTTTAAACAATGTGTTAACAGCGAAAAATTTGTTTGGTGCTCAACCACTTGTTGAACAATATGCTTGGTTAGCAGATTTCGCAAATATTATTAACGTTATCGCAAGTACCGCGTTTATCTTTTTGCCAGCTTTAATTGGTTGGTCAGCAATGCGTGTGTTTGGAGGTAGTCCGATTTTAGGTTTAGTATTAGGTTTAATCTTATTACATCCACAACTTGCTTCTCAATATGACTTAGGTGGCGGTAAATCAAGTGAGATACCTGTGTGGCACATGTTCGGTTTGGAAATTAAACAATTAAATTATCAAGGGCAAGTATTACCTATACTATTCGCAACTTGGGTATTATCAGTGATAGAGAAATTCCTCACAAAACGTGTTCATGATTCAATCAAGATGTTAGTCGTTGGACCAGTAGCACTATTAATTACTGGATTCTTAGCATTTATTGTAATTGGACCTTTAGCGCTAGGCTTAGGTACACTGATTACGGATGGTATTAAAGCGATCTTTGACAGTGCTGGTTGGTTAGGCGGAGCAGTGTATGGATTATTCTATGCACCACTTGTTATTACAGGTTTACATCATATGTTCTTAGCAGTAGATTTCCAACTGATGGGAAGTCCTTTAGGCGGCACTTATTTATGGCCGATTGTTGCGATTTCAAATATTTGTCAAGGTTCAGCAGCATTTGGTGCTTGGTTAGTATACAAAAAACGTAAAATGGCTAAAGAACAAGGTTTGGCTGTTACTTCAGGTATTTCAGCATTCCTAGGTGTTACTGAACCAGCGATGTTCGGTGTCAACTTACCATTGAAATACCCATTCTTCGCAGCAATTATTTCATCTAGTTTATTAGGTGCATTTATTGGAGCTAATAAAGTGTTAGGTAGCGTGGGTGTTGGTGGCGTACCTGCAATCATCTCGATTCAAAGAGAGTATTGGAGCGTGTTCGGTATTGCGACATTGATAGCTATGGTGTTACCAGCTATACTAACCGTTGTACTTTCGAACTTTGCACAAGAAAAAGCGAAAGAAATGGTAAAAGAATAATTAATAAAAGGAGTTTATCAATATGGCGGTTTCAGATTGGAAAAAGTCTGTCGTTTATCAAGTGTATCCAAAATCATTTAATGATACGACTGGAAATGGACAAGGGGACTTACAAGGGATTATTGAAAAGTTACCTTATTTACAAACGTTAGGTGTCGATTATGTTTGGTTAACGCCAATATATGAGTCGCCAATGAATGACAATGGCTATGATATTAGTGATTACTATCAAATTAATCCTGATTTTGGAACTAAAGAAGATGTTGAAAAGCTACTCAATGAAGCACATCGATTAGGTATTAAAGTTATGTTAGATATCGTGATTAACCATACGTCCACAGCTCATCGTTGGTTTGTAGAGTCTCGTAAATCAAAAGACAATCCTTATCGAGATTATTACATTTGGAAAGAAGGTTCTAAAGACGAGCCGCCAACAAACTGGGAGTCTAAATTTGGTGGTAATGCATGGACTTATGATGAACAAACTGAAAGCTATTATTTGAGATTGTTCGATGTATCTCAAGCTGATTTAAACTGGGAGAACGACAAGCTTAAATCCGAGATTTATGAAATGCTCAATTATTGGATCGATTTTGGTGTCGATGGTTTTAGATTTGATGTGATTAACCTCATATCTAAAGGTGCATTCGAAAATTCTAAAGCAATCGGGAAAGAATTTTATACAGATGGTCCGAAAGTTCATGAATATTTACAAGAGCTGAACAAACAGACTTTTGGTGATAAAGATATTATGACGGTTGGGGAAATGTCATCAACGACAATAGAACATTGTATTAAGTATACAAATCCTGAGCGTCATGAGTTAAGCAGTGTATTTAATTTTCATCATTTAAAAGTAGACTATAAGAATGGTGAAAAGTGGTCGGACATGAGATTTGATTTTCTTGAATTGAAGCGTATTTTAATGGAATGGCAAGTAAATATCGCTAAAGGTAACGGGTGGAATGCGATATTCTGGTGTAATCATGATCAACCTAGAGTTGTGACGAGGTTTGGTAATGATACAACTGAAGAGGATAGAGTGAAGTCTAGTAAGATGTTGGCAATATCGTTACACATGTTACAAGGCACGCCGTATATATATCAAGGTGAAGAAATTGGGATGACGGATCCTAAGTTTACGGATATCAATCAATATAGAGATGTTGAGTCACTTAATGCATATAAACTATTAAAAAATCGTGGTATGGATGAAGAACTGATTATGAAAGTAATCGGTCAAAAATCTAGAGATAATTCAAGGACGCCTATTCAGTGGAATGATCATGATAATGCAGGGTTTACAACAGGAACTCCATGGATCGGAATTCCAGAAAATTACAAGCATATTAACGTTGAAGCGGCACTTGAAGATAAAACGTCTGTCTTCTATACGTATCAAAAATTAATTCAAATCCGTCATAAATATGATATTGTAACTTATGGAGAAATAGAACCACTTCATATGGAACATCCAGATTTATTTGTTTACAAAAGACATTTGAATGATGAAACGTGGTTGATTATCGCAAATTATTCTAACAGAGCAGTGGATATCCCAGAAGATATTGATTTAGAAGGTGAAATCATGATCGCTAATAACGATTTAAAAGGTAATATATTACAACCATATGACGCATTTGTAGTTAAGATAAGTGGAAATTAAGCTATTTTTGAAGGTATAGAGGTGAACACATGAACAAGTATATGAAAATCTACCAATCTATTTGTGAAAAAATTATAAATGGTGAATATGCTCATTTACAGCAACTACCTTCCGAAAATGAATTAACAAAGATATATTCAACTTCTAGAGAAACTGTAAGGAAAGCTTTGAATTTATTGCAAGAAAAAGGTTATATACAAAAGTTGCAAGGTAAAGGTTCAGTTGTCATTTATGAAGACATCATACAATTTCCAATTTCGGAGATGATTAGTTTTCAAGAGATTAATCAAAGGTTAGGTTTAGACTATGAAACGAAAGTCGAAGTTCTTGAAGCAATACGCGCTGAAGAAGTGCCTATTGTAAAACATGCACTTGAGTTAAATGATCATGATAAATTGTGGCATGTCATTAGAACAAGGACAAAAGATGATAAAGTGCATATCATGGATGAGGACTACTTCATATGTAGTGTTATTCCTAAACTGACGAAAGAAGTTGCAGCACAATCGATTTATAAATATATTGAACACGAAATGAATGTAGAAATCAGTTATTCAAATAAATCTATTACATTTGAAAGAATGACTGAGAAAGAAACAGCTTACTTTGGTCAGTTGGACCCGCCTTTTACAGCAACAGTTAGGGGAATCGTGCACCTTAATAATGCAGAGCGATTCCAATATAATATATCTAGACATATTGCAACAGAATTTAAATTTGTCGACTTTTCGCGCAGAGTAATTAATAAAACATATTCATAGAGAATAGTTTTTCCTTGCCAAACGTAAAGGTTATGTTGTACTATATAAATTGCCGTGCTAAGTGGGGAGGTAGCGGTTCCCTGTACTTGAAATCCGCTTATGCAGGACTGAATTCCTTTGCCGCGGACATATTGTTGTGAGGTCTGCCCTCAGCACGTGGTGTCTGAAGACGTCGGTCCTATGCAATACAAACCCATGAATCATGTCAGGTCCGGAAGGAAGCAGCATTAAGTGGATCATTGTATGTGCCGTAGGGTTGCCGAAGTTTAGCTAACGACTGAGGTTACGCTTGTGATGTTTGTTCAAAGCAAAGGTGCACGGTTTTAAATTTTAAAAACTTATTAAATTATATATAAATTCAAAAAAAGAGTGACCGCGGTCACTCTTTTTCTTATATCAGGAGGATATATCATACATGACGCAATTACTAATTGGTACTATTGTGGAGTCGGAATATGAGCTAGCTAAAGAGGTTGTTAAACAAGCTTTTTTAGGTGAAGAACATACAGATGGAAATGAACATGAATTGATTGGAAAAATCCGAAAATCGCCAACTTATAATGCAGAACTTGAAGTCGTAGCAAAAACTGAATCAGGAAAAATTCTAGGTCACGCAATGATGTCAGAAGTAACAGTAAATTCTGATGAACAAAGCAATGTTGTATTAGCATTAGCACCTGTTTCGGTTTTGCCAGAATATCAAAATAGAGGAATAGGTAAAGCGTTAATAGAAGCGTTAGAATATCGAGCTTATGAAAATGGTTATATAGGTGTTGTTGTGCTTGGTCATTCTGAGTATCATCAAAAATTAGGCTACCATATAGCTTCCGACTTTGATATTTATACGCCATTCGAAGTTCCAGACGAAAACTTTATGTTTAAATACTTATGGGATCATCCTACTAAAGAAATAAGAGGCACTGTTCATTATCCAGAAGCTTTTCAATAATTTGTAATAAGAAGTCAGTATCGATTCGTGATATAATATAAGGTATATCGTATTAAACTTTGGAGGTGCCATTTTGAACTACCAGGCTTTGTATCGAATGTATAGACCGCAATCATTTTCAGATGTTGTAGGTCAAAAGCATGTCACAAAAACATTAAGAAATGCAATCCAAAAAGAAAAGCAATCACATGCTTACTTATTTAATGGCCCACGCGGAACTGGTAAGACGAGTATTGCTAAGATTTTTGCTAAAGCAATCAACTGTACAGAAAATACAAATGGAGAACCTTGTAATGAATGCGCAATTTGTAAAGGTATTACACAAGGTACAAATTCAGATGTTATTGAAATAGATGCTGCAAGTAACAACGGTGTAGATGAAATCCGAAATATTAGAGATAAAGTAAAATATGCACCAAGTGAATCTAAATTCAAAGTATATATTATAGATGAAGTACACATGCTAACAACTGGTGCCTTTAATGCACTTTTAAAAACACTTGAAGAACCACCAAGTCACGCTATATTCATTCTTGCTACGACAGAACCCCACAAAATACCACCTACTATTATTTCAAGATGTCAAAGGTTTGATTTTAAAGCTATTCATTCTGGAGAAATTGAAAGTAGATTGGCTTTTGTTGCAGATGAACAAAACATTACTTACGAACAAGACGCTTTATCATTTATTGCGCAAGTCTCAGAAGGCGGTATGCGTGATGCACTTAGCGTTATGGATCAAGCAATTGCATTTGGCGATGGACATTTATCGTTAGAACATGCATTGAACGTAACGGGTAGTGTTGATAAAGCAGCGTTGAATGCGTTGTTCGGTGATATTGTTGCTAAAGATATAAAACAGGCATTCACGAGATATCATGAGTTTATTGCTGACGGTAAAGAAGTGAATAGACTTGTAAATGATATGATTTATTTCATTAGAGATGCAATCGTAGCTAAAACAACTGAGCAAGACGACGATCAACACGCACTTCATCATATAAATTTAAATACAATGTATAAGATGATTGATTGTATTAACGACACGTTAGTTTCAATGCGTTTCGCAATTAATCAAAATGTTCATATAGAAATACTTATCGTTAAATTAACGGAATTAATTGCACATAACAATACAGAACAAGCAACATCTGGCGATCAAAACAACAATGTAGAATCAAGTGAAGTCATGAATAAAATTAAACAACTTGAAACACAAGTTAATCAACTTTCTCAAAATGGTGTTAGTCAAAAAACAAAACCTATCGAAAACAAACAAAACATTTCTAAAAAACAATCTAAACATGTTTTCTCTATTAGACAAATAGAGCGTGTGCTTGATCATGCTAATCGAGATGATTTGAATTTACTAAAAGAAAAGTGGCAAGCAGTTATTGAATCAGTGAAAGAGAAAGAACAAAGAGCTTTAGTAAGCTTATTGTTGAATTCTGAACCTGTCGCTGCTAGTGAAGATCACGTACTTGTAAAGTTTGATGAAGACATCCATTGTGAAATAGTTAATAAAAATGATGAAAAAAGAAATCATATTGAATCGATTGTCTGTGAGATAGTAGATAAAACGGTAAAAGTAGTTGGCGTGCCTAATTCACAGTGGTTACAAGTTAGACAACAATACATTCAATCTAAAAAAGCGAATCCTACTCAAAGTGAAACAGAGGAAGAAGCAAAGCCTGCAGAAGCAGATGTTGTAAAAAAAGCACAAGAATTATTTGGTGAAGATACAGTACATGTTACTGATGAGTAATACATGACATCACCTCTAAAGGTATGTATAATAAATATGACAAAATTAATTTTCTATAATGAACAAAATAGATATTAGGAGGACGAAATTATGCGCGGTGGCGGAAATATGCAACAAATGATGAAACAAATGCAAAAAATGCAAAAGAAAATGGCTGAGGAACAAGAAAAGCTAAAAGAAGAAAAAATTGAAGGAACAGCAGGTGGCGGAATGGTTACTGTTGTTGTTTCTGGACACAAAGAAATTTTAGACGTTATCATTAAAGAAGATGTAGTAGACCCTGAAGATATCGAAATGCTACAAGACTTAGTATTAGCTGCAACAAATGACGCTTTATCTAAAGCTGACGATGTAACAGCAGATCGTTTAGGTAAACATACACAAGGTCTTAACATTCCCGGAATGATGTAATGATGTTCTATCCAGAACCAATATCTAAACTAATTGATAGCTTTATGAAGTTGCCAGGAATAGGTCCTAAAACAGCTCAACGTTTAGCTTTTCATGTATTAGATATGAAAGAAGACGATGTTGTACTTTTTGCTAAATCTCTTGTAGATGTAAAGCGAGAACTCACTTATTGTGAAACTTGTGGGCATATAACGGACGTATCTCCTTGTCATATTTGCCAAGATAAGCAAAGAGACCGCTCAGTGATATGCGTTGTACAAGATTCTAAAGATGTTATAGCTATGGAAAAAATGCGCGAATATAAAGGTTTATATCATGTATTACACGGTGCTATCTCTCCAATGGAAGGTATTGGACCGGAAGATATAAATATTCCATCATTATTAGAGCGTTTGAAGAGTGATGAAGTAAACGAAATTATATTAGCGACAAACGCAAATATAGAAGGTGAATCAACAGCAATGTATATTTCTAGACTTGTTAAGCCTATTGGTATTAAAACAACTAGACTTGCACATGGATTGCCGGTAGGTGGCGATTTAGAATATGCTGATGAAGTCACACTTTCTAAAGCTATAACGGGAAGAACGGAAATTTAATAATTAACACACAACCTGCTCACATATAATATGTAGCAGGTTGCTTTCATTCAACTAAAGACTAACGGTATAGAAAAGAGTGTAAATATGATAAAAGATACAGCATTAATATTAGAAGGCGGCGGAATGAGAAGTTTATACACTGCAGGTGTTCTAGACTACTTTATTGAAAAGGATTTGTATTTTGAATACAATATCGGTGTTTCAGCTGGTGCTTCCATGGCAGCAAGTTACTTATCTAGACAATTTAGACGTAACCATCGTGTGACGACAAAGTACATTAAAGATAAACGATATATTTCTCTTTCTAATTATGTGAAGAGAAAAGAATTATTTGGAATGGATTTTGTTTATCATTATATACCAACTTATTTGGAACCTTTTGATTTTGAAAAGTTTGATCAAGCTAAAGAGGAGTTTGTTGTTGTAACAACTGACTGTGAAACTGGAGAAGCTGTATATTTTGATAAGAATGAAACTAAAGGTTCAATATTAACAGCGCTAGAAGCAACAAGCTCATTACCATTGATGGCTAATCCAGTTCAATACAAAGGACACACTTTATTAGATGGAGGAGTCGTAAACCCTATCCCTCTTAATAAAACGATTGAAGAAGGATATAAGAAAAACGTTCTTATTCTAACGAGACCAAAAGGCTATCGTAAAAAGCAAAGTAAGTTTTCTAAAGTTTTTAGACTAAAAGCATATCCTAAAGTGAATCATCTTATGGCAATTAGATATAAACATTACAATAAAACATTAGAATGGATAGAAGCGGAAGAAGAAAAAGGCAATTTATTCGTAATAAGACCTTCTGATACGCTCTCAGTGGATAGAGTTGAGAAAAATCCTAGGAAATTAGACGCTTTATATAAGCAAGGTTACGAAGATGCTGAAAAAATATACGATAAATTAAAAGAATATGTTGAGAATTAATCATATTTGAAAACAATGGGTGTTTTGGTGTAATTTTTATGCTTGAGTTAGGTGTATATAGCGTGTATAGTTATATCTTGTGAGCGAGAGATAAATAACACATCAAAACACTTTGGAAATTAATTTTAAATAAGTTGTTGACTTCGATTTAAGAAGTGTGTATAATAGATTCTTGTGAGACGAAATGAACATTGAAAACTGAATGACAATATGTCAACGTTTAATTCCGATAATTGAGTACTGAAAGTACTTCAAAGAGTGATTGGCTTAACCAATCAAAGATGAGCTAATCAAGCTTACTTCTATTATGGAGAGTTTGATCCTGGCTCAGGATGAACGCTGGCGGCGTGCCTAATACATGCAAGTCGAGCGAACAGATGAGAAGCTTGCTTCTCTGATGTTAGCGGCGGACGGGTGAGTAACACGTGGGTAACCTACCTATAAGACTGGGATAACTCCGGGAAACCGGGGCTAATACCTGATAATATTTTGAACCGCATGGTTCAATAGTGAAAGACGGCTTCGGCTGTCACTTATAGATGGACCCGCGCCGTATTAGCTAGTTGGTAAGGTAATGGCTTACCAAGGCAACGATACGTAGCCGACCTGAGAGGGTGATCGGCCACACTGGAACTGAGACACGGTCCAGACTCCTACGGGAGGCAGCAGTAGGGAATCTTCCGCAATGGGCGAAAGCCTGACGGAGCAACGCCGCGTGAGTGATGAAGGTCTTAGGATCGTAAAACTCTGTTGTTAGGGAAGAACAAATTTGTTAGTAACTGAACAAGTCTTGACGGTACCTAACCAGAAAGCCACGGCTAACTACGTGCCAGCAGCCGCGGTAATACGTAGGTGGCAAGCGTTATCCGGAATTATTGGGCGTAAAGCGCGCGTAGGCGGTTTCTTAAGTCTGATGTGAAAGTCCACGGCTCAACCGTGGAAGGTCATTGGAAACTGGGGAACTTGAGTGCAGAAGAGGAGAGTGGAATTCCATGTGTAGCGGTGAAATGCGCAGAGATATGGAGGAACACCAGTGGCGAAGGCGGCTCTCTGGTCTGTAACTGACGCTGATGTGCGAAAGCGTGGGGATCAAACAGGATTAGATACCCTGGTAGTCCACGCCGTAAACGATGAGTGCTAAGTGTTAGGGGGTTTCCGCCCCTTAGTGCTGCAGCTAACGCATTAAGCACTCCGCCTGGGGAGTACGACCGCAAGGTTGAAACTCAAAGGAATTGACGGGGACCCGCACAAGCGGTGGAGCATGTGGTTTAATTCGAAGCAACGCGAAGAACCTTACCAAATCTTGACATCCTTTGATCGCTCTAGAGATAGAGTTTTCCCCTTCGGGGGACAAAGTGACAGGTGGTGCATGGTTGTCGTCAGCTCGTGTCGTGAGATGTTGGGTTAAGTCCCGCAACGAGCGCAACCCTTAAGCTTAGTTGCCATCATTAAGTTGGGCACTCTAGGTTGACTGCCGGTGACAAACCGGAGGAAGGTGGGGATGACGTCAAATCATCATGCCCCTTATGATTTGGGCTACACACGTGCTACAATGGATAATACAAAGGGCAGCGAAACCGCGAGGTCAAGCAAATCCCATAAAATTATTCTCAGTTCGGATTGTAGTCTGCAACTCGACTACATGAAGCTGGAATCGCTAGTAATCGTAGATCAGCATGCTACGGTGAATACGTTCCCGGGTCTTGTACACACCGCCCGTCACACCACGAGAGTTTGTAACACCCGAAGCCGGTGGAGTAACCTTTTATTAGGAGCTAGCCGTCGAAGGTGGGACAGATGATTGGGGTGAAGTCGTAACAAGGTAGCCGTATCGGAAGGTGCGGCTGGATCACCTCCTTTCTAAGGATATTACGGAATGACCTTTAGGTCATGGAATTAGCGTGGACATATTGTATTCAGTTTTGAATGTTTATTTAACATTCATCATTGCACATTGAAAACTAGATAAGTAAGCAAATAGATTTTACCAAGCAAAAAACCGAGTGAATTTCTAACGAAATTCAACAAGCTTAATAATCGCGCGTCGTCTTTTTAGACGACATCACAGATTAATAACAGTTATTTTCTTAAACATTTATGTATAAGGAAATATTAGATTAAGTTATTAAGGGCGCACGGTGGATGCCTTGGCACTAGAAGCCGAAGAAGGACGTTACTAACGACGATATGCTTTGGGGAGCTGTAAGTACGCTTTGATCCAGAGATTTCCGAATGGGGAAACCCAGCATGAGTTATGTCATGTTATCCACATATGAATACATAGTATGTGAGAAGGCACACCCGGAGAACTGAAACATCTTAGTACCCGGAGGAAGAGAAAGAAAACTCGATTCCCTGAGTAGCGGCGAGCGAAACGGGAATAGCCCAAACCAACAGGCTTGCCTGTTGGGGTTGTAGGACACTCAACACGGAGTTACAAAGGAAATAATTAGACGAATGGCTTTGGAAAAGCCAACCATAGAAGGTAAAAGTCCTGTAGTCGAAAGTTATTTCTCTCCTGAGTGGATCCTGAGTACGGCGGAACACGTGAAATTCCGTCGGAATCTGGGAGGACCATCTCCCAAGGCTAAATACTCTCTAGTGACCGATAGTGAACCAGTACCGTGAGGGAAAGGTGAAAAGCACCCCGGAAGGGGAGTGAAATAGAACCTGAAACCGTGTGCTTACAAATAGTCAGAGCCCGTTAATGGGTGATGGCGTGCCTTTTGTAGAATGAACCGGCGAGTTACGATTTGATGCAAGGTTAAGCAGTAAATGTGGAGCCGTAGCGAAAGCGAGTCTGAATAGGGCGAATGAGTATCTGGTCGTAGACCCGAAACCAAGTGATCTACCCATGTCCAGGTTGAAGTTCAGGTAACACTGAATGGAGGACCGAACCGACTTACGTTGAAAAGTGAGCGGATGAGGTGTGGGTAGCGGAGAAATTCCAATCGAACTTGGAGATAGCTGGTTCTCTCCGAAATAGCTTTAGGGCTAGCCTCAAGTGGTGATTATTGGAGGTAGAGCACTGTTTGGACGAGGGGCCCCTCTAGGGTTACCGAATTCAGACAAACTCCGAATGCCAAATAATTCAACTTGGGAGTTAGACTATGGGTGATAAGGTCCATAGTCGAAAGGGAAACAGCCCAGACCACCAGCTAAGGTCCCAAAATATATGTTAAGTGGAAAAGGATGTGGCGTTGCCCAGACAACTAGGATGTTGGCTCAGAAGCAGCCATCATTTAAAGAGTGCGTAATAGCTCACTAGTCGAGTGACACTGCGCCGAAAATGTACCGGGGCTAAACATATTACCGAAGCTGTGGATTATCCGTAAGGATAGTGGTAGGAGAGCGTTCTAAACGTGTCGAAGCATGATCGTAAGGACATGTGGAATGTTTAGAAGTGAGAATGCCGGTGTGAGTAGCGAAAGATGGGTGAGAATCCCATCCACCGATTGACTAAGGTTTCCAGAGGAAGGCTCGTCCGCTCTGGGTTAGTCGGGACCTAAGCCGAGGCCGATAGGCGTAGGCGATGGATAACAGGTAGATATTCCTGTACCACCTATGATTGTTTGAACGATGGGGGGACGCAGTAGGATAGGCGAAGCGTGCTGTTGGAGTGCACGTCCAAGCAACAAGACTGAGTGTTAGGCAAATCCGGCACTCGTAAGGTTGAGTTGTGATGGGGAGCTGGATCATGTATCCGGCGAGTCGTTGATTTCACACTGCCAAGAAAAGCCTCTAGTTAGAAAATAGGTGCCCGTACCGCAAACCGACACAGGTAGTCAAGATGAGAATTCTAAGGTGAGCGAGCGAACTCTCGTTAAGGAACTCGGCAAAATGACCCCGTAACTTCGGGAGAAGGGGTGCTTTTTAGGGTGCAAGCCTTGAAGAGCCGCAGTGAATAGGCCCAAGCGACTGTTTATCAAAAACACAGGTCTCTGCTAAACCGTAAGGTGATGTATAGGGGCTGACGCCTGCCCGGTGCTGGAAGGTTAAGAGGAGTGGTTAGCTTCTGCGAAGCTACGAATCGAAGCCCCAGTAAACGGCGGCCGTAACTATAACGGTCCTAAGGTAGCGAAATTCCTTGTCGGGTAAGTTCCGACCCGCACGAAAGGCGTAACGATTTGGGCACTGTCTCAACGAGAGACTCGGTGAAATCATAGTACCTGTGAAGATGCAGGTTACCCGCGACAGGACGGAAAGACCCCGTGGAGCTTTACTGTAGCCTGATATTGAAATTTGGCACAGCTTGTACAGGATAGGTAGGAGCCTTAGAAGCGTGAGCGCTAGCTTACGTGGAGGCGCTTGTGGGATACTACCCTGGCTGTGTTGACTTTCTAACCCGCACCATTTGATCATGGTGGGAGACAGTGTCAGGCGGGCAGTTTGACTGGGGCGGTCGCCTCCTAAAGAGTAACGGAGGCGCTCAAAGGTTCCCTCAGAATGGTTGGAAATCATTCGCAGAGTGTAAAGGCACAAGGGAGCTTGACTGCGAGACTTACAAGTCGAGCAGGGTCGAAAGACGGACTTAGTGATCCGGTGGTTCCGCATGGAAGGGCCATCGCTCAACGGATAAAAGCTACCCCGGGGATAACAGGCTTATCTCCCCCAAGAGTTCACATCGACGGGGAGGTTTGGCACCTCGATGTCGGCTCATCGCATCCTGGGGCTGTAGTCGGTCCCAAGGGTTGGGCTGTTCGCCCATTAAAGCGGTACGCGAGCTGGGTTCAGAACGTCGTGAGACAGTTCGGTCCCTATCCGTCGTGGGCGTAGGAAATTTGAGAGGAGCTGTCCTTAGTACGAGAGGACCGGGATGGACATACCTCTGGTGTACCAGTTGTCGCGCCAGCGGCATAGCTGGGTAGCTATGTATGGACGGGATAAGTGCTGAAAGCATCTAAGCATGAAGCCCCCCTCAAGATGAGATTTCCCAACTTCGGTTATAAGATCCCTCAAAGATGATGAGGTTAATAGGTTCGGGGTGTAAGCGCAGTAATGTGTGTAGCTGACGAATACTAATCGATCGAAGACTTAATCAAAATTTTTAAATCGGTTTTTTAGCCGTAAAATCTGCTTACTATCTAGTTTTGAATGTGCAATACATTCTAATATAGTTTTTACTATTTGTCTGGTGACGATAGCAAAGAGGTCACACCTGTTCCCATGCCGAACACAGAAGTTAAGCTCTTTAGCGCCGATGGTAGTTGGGCTTACGTTCCGCGAGAGTAGGACGTTGCCGGGCAAATATTTATAAATGGATGCGATGAGCCGCACTCGAGACCTGTTAGGTCTCTTTTTTTGTCATTTTTTAAGGTAATCTGTATCCAGTTCCAATGTTGCGGAAGTTTAGTTTCTCATAAAATCCATTGTTTTCTGACAGTAATTCTATTCGGATTGCAGGATAAAGGTTTTGTAAGTAGTTAATGGATGCTTTTGCGTACCCTTTCTTTCTATGGCTTTTAGATATGATGATTTCTGTAATATACAGAGTATAAACGTCGAGGTTAATATATACATTTATTCTTAAATAATTATGTGCAAAATTAGTCGTTTTCCTTTGGAAAATGATCTTTCAATCTATATGATTTTCCAACAATAGAAACGATAGTTGCGTGATGAAGCATTCTATCTAATATCGTATTTGCTATTTTAGTATCTTGGAATACTTTGTCCTAAGATTTAAAATTTACATTTGTCGTAAAGATTGTGCTCTTTTCCTCATATCTTCGGTCTATTAATTGGAAAAATAGTTTGGCATCTTCTATATCTATGGGTAAGTATCCTATTTCATCAATAATTAATAATTGATATTTACAGTAGTACTTGTTCTTTTTTAGCTGCTGTTATGCCTATCGAGGTCGCTAAGTGTATTTTTCCGATACCGCTTGGCCTTAAAAATACGATATTTTCTTTGGTTTCAATAAACTTTAAAGATGTAAAATCTATTATTTGATGTTAATTAATATTGGGTTGAAATGAAAAGTAAAAGTCCTTCACCACTTTCCTAAAAGGAAAGGCAGCTACCTTAACCATTGATTCAATCATATTCTTTTCTTTAATATCAATTTCATAATTCGTCAGTTTTATAAGTGATTCAATAAATGAAAGATCATTCTTTATGCTGAAGTCTACAAATTCGTTTAAATGTATACACAGTTGCATTATCTTTAAATACTCTAAGTTCTTAATAAACTGTTGAAAGCTTATACTATCTATCATTTGCACATGTCTTCAATCGCATTCAAATTCTCTTTTGCTAAATCGTCAATCTCTGGATAATTTGAAGAAGATACCCTAAGTGACTCTATATAGTGATCTTCTTTATAATTAAGTTTTGATTTACTGATTTCGTGGACTGCGATTAATCCCCTGTTCTTTGATGTAATTGACTATTAACTCTATCATTTAATGTTCCGATGAAATCATACAATTCTTGAAGACTAAGTTGACGTTGGTAAGCATATATTTCATCTAGTAACTTCATCGTAGTTCCAACTTTAAATCGTCATGTGTGTACATAGTTAAATTAGCATTTATATACAGAGTTACATTTTGATCAGGTAAAAACCTTGTATATCCTACAATTTCTTGATTATCTTCTACAACATCCATTGATTTCAAGTATGATTGTTCAAGATTATTGTGGAAGAAAATCATATTTGAAAACAATGGGTTATTTTGTGTAATTTTTAGGCTTGAGTTAGGTGTATATAGCGTGTATAGTTATATCTTGTGAGCGAGAGATAACTAACACATCAAAACACTTTGGAAATTAATTTTAAATAAGTTGTTGACTTCGATTTAAGAAGTGTGTATAATAGATTCTTGTGAGACGAAATGAACATTGAAAACTGAATGACAATATGTCAACGTTTAATTCCGATAATTGAGTACTGAAAGTACTTCAAAGAGTGATTGGCTTAACCAATCAAAGATGAGCTAATCAAGCTTACTTCTATTATGGAGAGTTTGATCCTGGCTCAGGATGAACGCTGGCGGCGTGCCTAATACATGCAAGTCGAGCGAACAGATGAGAAGCTTGCTTCTCTGATGTTAGCGGCGGACGGGTGAGTAACACGTGGGTAACCTACCTATAAGACTGGGATAACTCCGGGAAACCGGGGCTAATACCTGATAATATTTTGAACCGCATGGTTCAATAGTGAAAGACGGCTTCGGCTGTCACTTATAGATGGACCCGCGCCGTATTAGCTAGTTGGTAAGGTAATGGCTTACCAAGGCAACGATACGTAGCCGACCTGAGAGGGTGATCGGCCACACTGGAACTGAGACACGGTCCAGACTCCTACGGGAGGCAGCAGTAGGGAATCTTCCGCAATGGGCGAAAGCCTGACGGAGCAACGCCGCGTGAGTGATGAAGGTCTTAGGATCGTAAAACTCTGTTGTTAGGGAAGAACAAATTTGTTAGTAACTGAACAAGTCTTGACGGTACCTAACCAGAAAGCCACGGCTAACTACGTGCCAGCAGCCGCGGTAATACGTAGGTGGCAAGCGTTATCCGGAATTATTGGGCGTAAAGCGCGCGTAGGCGGTTTCTTAAGTCTGATGTGAAAGTCCACGGCTCAACCGTGGAAGGTCATTGGAAACTGGGGAACTTGAGTGCAGAAGAGGAGAGTGGAATTCCATGTGTAGCGGTGAAATGCGCAGAGATATGGAGGAACACCAGTGGCGAAGGCGGCTCTCTGGTCTGTAACTGACGCTGATGTGCGAAAGCGTGGGGATCAAACAGGATTAGATACCCTGGTAGTCCACGCCGTAAACGATGAGTGCTAAGTGTTAGGGGGTTTCCGCCCCTTAGTGCTGCAGCTAACGCATTAAGCACTCCGCCTGGGGAGTACGACCGCAAGGTTGAAACTCAAAGGAATTGACGGGGACCCGCACAAGCGGTGGAGCATGTGGTTTAATTCGAAGCAACGCGAAGAACCTTACCAAATCTTGACATCCTTTGATCGCTCTAGAGATAGAGTTTTCCCCTTCGGGGGACAAAGTGACAGGTGGTGCATGGTTGTCGTCAGCTCGTGTCGTGAGATGTTGGGTTAAGTCCCGCAACGAGCGCAACCCTTAAGCTTAGTTGCCATCATTAAGTTGGGCACTCTAGGTTGACTGCCGGTGACAAACCGGAGGAAGGTGGGGATGACGTCAAATCATCATGCCCCTTATGATTTGGGCTACACACGTGCTACAATGGATAATACAAAGGGCAGCGAAACCGCGAGGTCAAGCAAATCCCATAAAATTATTCTCAGTTCGGATTGTAGTCTGCAACTCGACTACATGAAGCTGGAATCGCTAGTAATCGTAGATCAGCATGCTACGGTGAATACGTTCCCGGGTCTTGTACACACCGCCCGTCACACCACGAGAGTTTGTAACACCCGAAGCCGGTGGAGTAACCTTTTATTAGGAGCTAGCCGTCGAAGGTGGGACAGATGATTGGGGTGAAGTCGTAACAAGGTAGCCGTATCGGAAGGTGCGGCTGGATCACCTCCTTTCTAAGGATATTACGGAATGACCTTTAGGTCATGGAATTAGCGTGGACATATTGTATTCAGTTTTGAATGTTTATTTAACATTCATCATTGCACATTGAAAACTAGATAAGTAAGCAAATAGATTTTACCAAGCAAAAAACCGAGTGAATTTCTAACGAAATTCAACAAGCTTAATAATCGCGCGTCGTCTTTTTAGACGACATCACAGATTAATAACAGTTATTTTCTTAAACATTTATGTATAAGGAAATATTAGATTAAGTTATTAAGGGCGCACGGTGGATGCCTTGGCACTAGAAGCCGAAGAAGGACGTTACTAACGACGATATGCTTTGGGGAGCTGTAAGTACGCTTTGATCCAGAGATTTCCGAATGGGGAAACCCAGCATGAGTTATGTCATGTTATCCACATATGAATACATAGTATGTGAGAAGGCACACCCGGAGAACTGAAACATCTTAGTACCCGGAGGAAGAGAAAGAAAACTCGATTCCCTGAGTAGCGGCGAGCGAAACGGGAATAGCCCAAACCAACAGGCTTGCCTGTTGGGGTTGTAGGACACTCAACACGGAGTTACAAAGGAAATAATTAGACGAATGGCTTTGGAAAAGCCAACCATAGAAGGTAAAAGTCCTGTAGTCGAAAGTTATTTCTCTCCTGAGTGGATCCTGAGTACGGCGGAACACGTGAAATTCCGTCGGAATCTGGGAGGACCATCTCCCAAGGCTAAATACTCTCTAGTGACCGATAGTGAACCAGTACCGTGAGGGAAAGGTGAAAAGCACCCCGGAAGGGGAGTGAAATAGAACCTGAAACCGTGTGCTTACAAATAGTCAGAGCCCGTTAATGGGTGATGGCGTGCCTTTTGTAGAATGAACCGGCGAGTTACGATTTGATGCAAGGTTAAGCAGTAAATGTGGAGCCGTAGCGAAAGCGAGTCTGAATAGGGCGAATGAGTATCTGGTCGTAGACCCGAAACCAAGTGATCTACCCATGTCCAGGTTGAAGTTCAGGTAACACTGAATGGAGGACCGAACCGACTTACGTTGAAAAGTGAGCGGATGAGGTGTGGGTAGCGGAGAAATTCCAATCGAACTTGGAGATAGCTGGTTCTCTCCGAAATAGCTTTAGGGCTAGCCTCAAGTGGTGATTATTGGAGGTAGAGCACTGTTTGGACGAGGGGCCCCTCTAGGGTTACCGAATTCAGACAAACTCCGAATGCCAAATAATTCAACTTGGGAGTTAGACTATGGGTGATAAGGTCCATAGTCGAAAGGGAAACAGCCCAGACCACCAGCTAAGGTCCCAAAATATATGTTAAGTGGAAAAGGATGTGGCGTTGCCCAGACAACTAGGATGTTGGCTCAGAAGCAGCCATCATTTAAAGAGTGCGTAATAGCTCACTAGTCGAGTGACACTGCGCCGAAAATGTACCGGGGCTAAACATATTACCGAAGCTGTGGATTATCCGTAAGGATAGTGGTAGGAGAGCGTTCTAAACGTGTCGAAGCATGATCGTAAGGACATGTGGAATGTTTAGAAGTGAGAATGCCGGTGTGAGTAGCGAAAGATGGGTGAGAATCCCATCCACCGATTGACTAAGGTTTCCAGAGGAAGGCTCGTCCGCTCTGGGTTAGTCGGGACCTAAGCCGAGGCCGATAGGCGTAGGCGATGGATAACAGGTAGATATTCCTGTACCACCTATGATTGTTTGAACGATGGGGGGACGCAGTAGGATAGGCGAAGCGTGCTGTTGGAGTGCACGTCCAAGCAACAAGACTGAGTGTTAGGCAAATCCGGCACTCGTAAGGTTGAGTTGTGATGGGGAGCTGGATCATGTATCCGGCGAGTCGTTGATTTCACACTGCCAAGAAAAGCCTCTAGTTAGAAAATAGGTGCCCGTACCGCAAACCGACACAGGTAGTCAAGATGAGAATTCTAAGGTGAGCGAGCGAACTCTCGTTAAGGAACTCGGCAAAATGACCCCGTAACTTCGGGAGAAGGGGTGCTTTTTAGGGTGCAAGCCTTGAAGAGCCGCAGTGAATAGGCCCAAGCGACTGTTTATCAAAAACACAGGTCTCTGCTAAACCGTAAGGTGATGTATAGGGGCTGACGCCTGCCCGGTGCTGGAAGGTTAAGAGGAGTGGTTAGCTTCTGCGAAGCTACGAATCGAAGCCCCAGTAAACGGCGGCCGTAACTATAACGGTCCTAAGGTAGCGAAATTCCTTGTCGGGTAAGTTCCGACCCGCACGAAAGGCGTAACGATTTGGGCACTGTCTCAACGAGAGACTCGGTGAAATCATAGTACCTGTGAAGATGCAGGTTACCCGCGACAGGACGGAAAGACCCCGTGGAGCTTTACTGTAGCCTGATATTGAAATTTGGCACAGCTTGTACAGGATAGGTAGGAGCCTTAGAAGCGTGAGCGCTAGCTTACGTGGAGGCGCTTGTGGGATACTACCCTGGCTGTGTTGACTTTCTAACCCGCACCATTTGATCATGGTGGGAGACAGTGTCAGGCGGGCAGTTTGACTGGGGCGGTCGCCTCCTAAAGAGTAACGGAGGCGCTCAAAGGTTCCCTCAGAATGGTTGGAAATCATTCGCAGAGTGTAAAGGCACAAGGGAGCTTGACTGCGAGACTTACAAGTCGAGCAGGGTCGAAAGACGGACTTAGTGATCCGGTGGTTCCGCATGGAAGGGCCATCGCTCAACGGATAAAAGCTACCCCGGGGATAACAGGCTTATCTCCCCCAAGAGTTCACATCGACGGGGAGGTTTGGCACCTCGATGTCGGCTCATCGCATCCTGGGGCTGTAGTCGGTCCCAAGGGTTGGGCTGTTCGCCCATTAAAGCGGTACGCGAGCTGGGTTCAGAACGTCGTGAGACAGTTCGGTCCCTATCCGTCGTGGGCGTAGGAAATTTGAGAGGAGCTGTCCTTAGTACGAGAGGACCGGGATGGACATACCTCTGGTGTACCAGTTGTCGCGCCAGCGGCATAGCTGGGTAGCTATGTATGGACGGGATAAGTGCTGAAAGCATCTAAGCATGAAGCCCCCCTCAAGATGAGATTTCCCAACTTCGGTTATAAGATCCCTCAAAGATGATGAGGTTAATAGGTTCGGGGTGTAAGCGCAGTAATGTGTGTAGCTGACGAATACTAATCGATCGAAGACTTAATCAAAATTTTTAAATCGGTTTTTTGCCGTAAAATCTGCTTACTATCTAGTTTTGAATGTGCAATACATTCTAATATAGTTTTTACTATTTGTCTGGTGACGATAGCAAAGAGGTCACACCTGTTCCCATGCCGAACACAGAAGTTAAGCTCTTTAGCGCCGATGGTAGTTGGGCTTACGTTCCGCGAGAGTAGGACGTTGCCGGGCAAATATTTATAAATGGATGCGATGAGCCGCACTCGAGACCTGTTAGGTCTCTTTTTTTTGTCATTTTTTAATAAAAATGACGACTAATGTAATCATTGATATAATAGTGAAGAATATAAAATAAGAGGTAATCGTTATGAATATAAATGAAAAGCTGAATTCACTACAAAAGAAGAAAGCAATTTCTCTCCATGTACCTGGTCATCATAATAATACGATAGGTTATTTAAATGAGTTGAATGTCGCTATGGATATGACTGAAATAACTGGATTAGATGATTTACACCAACCAGAAGAATGTATTCAAAAAAGCATGTCTCAACTAAACAGGTTTCCTCACTATAATGGACAGTATTTAGTAAATGGTACAACAGTCGGTATATTATCTGTGATATATGCTGTACAACACTTATCTGGTGAAATACTTATTCCTAGAAATGCGCACAAATCTATATATAATGCTTTGAATTTAACAAAGCAAGATGCAAGATGGATGCCGATGACTGTTTCGGAAAAGACAGGACAGTATAACGGTGTGGAGGCGTTATCTAGTATGGATTTATCTAATATAAAGTTAGCTGTTTTTACTTATCCGAATTATTATGGAGAAACATTTGATATTGAAGAAAGTATTAAGTTATTAAAGGCTCATAATATTCCTATATTAGTAGATGAAGCGCATGGCGCACATTTTGGCGTCAGTTCATATTTCCCTAAATCATCAATAGTATATGGAGCAGATATTGTTGTGCAATCCTATCATAAGACATTGCCAGCTTTGACGATGGGATCGGTTATTTACATTAAAGAAAATTTAAACATAAAAACAGACATTCAAGACTATTTAAAAATGTTACAAACTTCAAGCCCATCGTACTTAGTAATGGCAAGTCTTGAAAGTGCAGAAAATTTTTATAAAAACTATAATGATCAGTTTTTCAAAAGGAATAGAAAACGATTAATAGAGACTTTACAGCAAGTAGGATTCAAGGTAGGGAGTCTAGAAGACCCTCTTAAATTAATTGTATCTCACGAAAAGTTAACTGGATTTGAAGTTCAAAGTATATTTGAGGAATCAAATATCTTTGTTGAGTTATGCCACCAAAAATTCATTCTTCTCGTACTGCCATTGTGGCATCATTTGGATAGATTTCCTTTTGATGAATTAATCGAACGGATTAATAAATTTGAAATAGATGTTGAGCGTATCCATGTGCAAGAGGAACAATTTGATTTACCTTGTCATTCAACTACATACAAATATATAGATATTGAAGATATTAGGAATATTGAATTATGTTCTTCAGTAGGGGAGATTTCTGCAGTAGATGTGGTTCCGTATCCACCTGGTGTGCCTGTCATATTAAAGGGAGAAATTATTAGCCAAGACATAGTGGATTCTCTTTTACAATGGCTTAATAGAGGTGGTAGAGTGGAAGGTATAAGAAATAAGCAAATTAAGGTAAAGGATGAACAATAAATGGGTCAGTTTATAACGTTTGAAGGGCCAGAAGGTTCTGGAAAAACAACAGTTATACATAAAGTTTTTGAAATGTTGAAACATGATTACGACATATTACTAACGCGAGAACCGGGTGGTATTAAAATAAGTGAAGCTATAAGAAATCTATTGTTAGACAGTGATGATGAAATGGATGAAAGAACTGAAGCTTTACTATTTGCTGCTGCAAGGAGACAACATTTAGTAGAGAAAATTTTACCGCAATTAAATAAAGGTGGTACTGTACTTTGTGATCGTTTTGTTGACAGTTCATTAAGCTATCAAGGTTATGCTCGTGAAATTGGGGTAAAAGAAGTTAAGGCAATTAATGAATTTGCTATTGAGAACCAATATCCTGATTTAACTTTGTATTTTGATGTGCCAGCTGAAGTTGGATTAAATAGAATTAAAGATAATCAGCGCGATGCTAATCGTCTCGATAAAGAGAAGATAGAATTTCATCATAAAGTGACTGATGGATACAAAAAATTGATTGCTGAGTATCCAGATAGAATTAAAGTTATTGATGCGACTCAACCATTGGAAAAGGTTATAGAAGAAGCATATTCTATGATAGTAAAATTTCTGAAACAAGTTTAAAATATGATATAATAAATAGAGAGGTGTTTAGTTATGAAAATGATAATAGCGATTGTCCAAGATCAAGATAGTCAAAACTTGTCAGAAGCACTTATAGAAAAGGATTTCAGGGCTACAAAACTTGCGACAACAGGCGGGTTTTTAAGAGCTGGAAATACAACATTTTTATGTGGTGTTAATGACGAACGTGTAGACGAATTATTACGTGTTATCGATGGAACTTGTGGTAATCGTGAACAGCTTGTTTCACCTATCACACCTATGGGCGGTAGTGCGGATTCTTATATTCCATATCCGGTAGAAGTAGAAGTGGGTGGCGCAACAGTATTCGTTATGCCAATTGAAAAATTCCATCAATTTTAGAACTGATTAGCTGCCGTTAGTGCAGCTTTTTTATTGCAAGGAGCGTAAAATATGCAATTAACAAAAGAAATTGATCATTTAATAAGTGCTAAACAGTTATCTCATGCTTACTTATTTGAAGGAGATAACCTGTTTGAAATGAAGTCTACAGCTATGTATTTTGCTGAGCAGATATTATGTGATGCTGAACAAAATTGTGTTTCAAAAGTTCAGAGCTTTAATCATCCTGACTTCGTATATATACAATCAGATGAAACAACGATTAAGAAACAACAAATAGAAGAATTATTAAGAAAAATGAATCAAAAACCAATAGAAAGTCAATATAAAGTTTACATTATTGAAGCTTTTGATAAACTAACAGTACAGGGTGAAAATAGTATACTGAAATTTTTGGAAGAACCACCTCCAAATACGATAGCCCTGTTACTTACAACTAAGAAAGATCAAATATTGCCAACAATACACTCAAGATGCCAACTTGTTCATTTTAAACCAGCATCGAAAGAGAATTATATAGAAGAACTAAAACTGTCTGGTATTTCTTCGGCGATTGCACATACTTTAAGCTTTGTTACTTCTGATAAAGAAGAAGCTATTGTATTAACAGAAGAGCAGTCGTTTACACAACTAAGAAAATCAGTCACTAAATTAGCTGAATTAATGGTGAAAGATACGCAAATGGCCATGATATATTTGATCGAATGCACAAAAATTGCTAATACACGTCCTTTACAGCAATTGTATTTAAATAGTTTAAACGCTTATTTTCAAGATGTATTACATGCTAAAATACAGCTAGAGGTTATCAAAGCATATCCAGATTTAGAGGCAGAAATTACGGAAATAAGTAAGCATTTATCATTAAATGATATTTCGAAATATATACAAGTTATTACGGAAGCAAACCGCAAATTAGCACAAAATGTTAATGCTACGTTAGTATTAGAACAAATGGTTATAAATGGGAAGAGGTGATTAAATGTATGAAATAATAGGTGTTCAATTTCAAGAAGCTGGAAAGAAAGAATATTTCTCACCTAACGGGGAACGTTTTAGAGAAAATGATTTAGTAGTAGTAGAGTCTAAGCGTGGCGTTGAACTTGGCCAAGTTAAACTGACGAATCGTCACGTCGGCAAAGATGATGTTGTCTTACCACTTAAAGAAGTTATTCGACATGCTACAGAAGAAGATGTTCAGAAGTATCAGGATAACTTAAAAGACGCAGATGATGCATTGTCACTGTGTAAAGAGCTTGTGACAGAGCATGAATTAAATATGAGACTTGTAAACTGTGAATATACTTTAGATAAAAGCAAAGTCATTTTTAACTTTACTGCAGATGATCGAATAGATTTTAGAACTTTAGTTAAATCTTTAGCATATGAATTAAAAACGCGTATCGAACTTAGACAAATAGGTGTAAGAGATGAAGCGAAATTATTAGGTGGAATTGGTCCATGTGGTCGTTCGCTTTGCTGCTCAACATTTTTAGGTGATTTCGAGCCAGTTTCTATTAAAATGGCTAAAGATCAAAACTTATCTTTAAATCCAACTAAAATATCAGGTGCTTGTGGCCGATTAATGTGTTGTTTAAAATATGAAAATGACTATTATGAAGATGTAAGAAATGAATTGCCTGACGTTGGAACAACTGTTGTTACGCCTGAAGGTGACGGCAAAGTTGTTGGGTTGAATATTTTAGATATTACAATGCAAGTTAAAGTAAAAGGTTTCGAACAACTTTTTGATTATAAACTTGATGAATTGCTTGAAGTCCATTCATAAGGGAGGATTATATTGTGAATAGGGACGAGTTGTTTGAAACAATTATGACGTTAGAAAGTGAACTAAAACAAATTAATGAGCATATGGAAAAGTTGAAAAACCAGGCAGTGGAATTAGTTGAAGATAATGTTGCGCTTCAAATGGAAAATGATAGCTTGAAGAGAGTGATTGAATCTAATGAAGCGCCTCAACAGAAAAAGGCGAATAAAAAAGTGAAACCACTTCAAAGTAGAGACAATTTCGCTATGTTATATCATGAAGGTTTTCACATATGTCGTGGAGAACTATTTGGTAAACATAGACAAGGACAAGATTGTTTATTTTGTTTAGAAGTGCTGAATAGAGACTAAATGAATCAGGCATTTTATATGCCTGATTTTTTAAATGAGGTGTTTTAATGCTTAATCCAGGAGAAAGACTCGATCAATTATTGAGAGAAAAATATGAAATTATTCAAAATGACGACGTGTTTTCATTTTCAACTGATGCATTGTTATTAGGTGAATTTACGAAAATACGTAACAAAGATAAGGTTATGGATTTATGTACTGGAAATGGTATTATCCCGTTACTTTTAGCATATAAGTCACAATCAAACATTAAAGGCATAGAAATTCAAGAAGCATTAGTTGAAATGGCTCATAGAACAATACGTCATAATCACCTTGATGACCGAATTTCAATTGAGCTTATGAATTTGAAAAATGTATCGAACGTATATAAGCCTTCTACATTTGATGTCGTAACCGTTAACCCTCCGTATTTTAAAGAAAATCAGCAAATGCAACATCAAAAAGAAGCGCATAAAATTGCTAGGCATGAAATATTATGTACACTAGAGGATGTCGTAAAAGCGAGCAAACATTTATTAAAGCAAGGTGGTAAATTAGTGATGGTCCATAGAGCGGAAAGACTGATGGATGTCTTAAGTGCTTTTAGACAGTATAGTATTGAACCTAAAAGATTGAAAATGGTATACAGTACCCCTAATAAGCCAGAAGCTGTTACGATATTAGTCGAAGGGCGAAGTGGTGGACAAGCAGGCTTGAAAGTTGAACAACCATTTTATATTTATGATGCAAATGGTGAATATTCACAAGAAATGAAGGCTGTCTATTATGGATAAACATTATACATATATATTAGAATGTAAGGATCATACACTATATACTGGATATACAACAGATTTAGAAAGAAGATTGAAAGTTCATAATGACGGAAAAGGTGCTAAATATACAAAGATTAGACGTCCTGTTAAACTTGTATATCATGAGACTTTTGATAATAAGTCAGAGGCATTAAAGAGAGAATATGCGCTTAAACAATTAAGTAGAAAACAAAAACTAGCACTTATAAAGGAGGGGTAATATGTCTATACTATATTTAGTCGGAACCCCAATCGGAAATTTAGAAGATATCACATATCGTGCAGTGCGGACTTTAACAGAAGCGGATTATATTTTTTGTGAAGATACACGTGTAACAGCTAAACTGTGTCAACATTATCAAATTCAGACGCCTTTAAAGTCGTATCATGAACATAATAAAGATAAATCCTCAGAACAAATTTTGAAGTTGTTGGAAGAAGGCAAACAAGTTGCGCTAGTTTCTGATGCTGGGTGTCCTTGTATTAGTGATCCGGGATATGAACTTGTTAATCAAGCGAGAGAAAATGATTATCGTGTTGAAACGATTCCTGGACCAAATGCTGCAATAACAGCATTGATGACGAGTGGCTTGCCTTCATATAAATTTGTGTTTTTAGGATTTTTACCAAGACATGCAAAAGAAAAAAATGAAGTGCTTCAAAAATGGATGGGTAGAGAGTCGACATCTATGATTTATGAATCGCCATATAGAATTAAACAAACTGTGCGAGCCATTGCTGAAATCGACCCTGAAAGAAAAGTAGCAATAGGTAGAGAACTTACTAAAAAGTTTGAACAAGTTGAAACAAATCAAATAGAAATTATTGAGCAGATGTTAGAAGATGCGACCATTCCACAAAAAGGTGAATTTGTTATCTTAATCGAAGGTGTAGATGAAGCTAGTCAAGAGATACATTGGTGGGAAGGTATAGATTTAAATCAACATGTCGAAACTTATATAAATGAACACGATATGAGCTCTAAAGACGCAATAAAGCAAGTAGCACTTGATAGAAAAATGAAAAAAAGAGATGTTTATGAATCGTACCATGTACAAGAATAATTAAAAAGGAAAATTCAAAGTACTTTATGCACTTTGAATTTTCCTTTTTTTATGTTTCATTTATTATTTTGATTTATTTTCAATCTCATTCATTAATTGCTGAGCGCCTTCTTTACTTAAGACAATTTTACCATCAGCTAATACAAAGTTCTCTTCTGAAACATCACCAGTAACTTGACATGTCATGTTTGGTGAGTATTTTTTTAAGATTATTTTGTCATTGTCAGTGTATATCTCTAAAGCATCTTTTTCAGCGATGTCTAATATGCGTCGTAACTCGATAGGAATTACTACACGGCCTAGTTCATCTACTTTACGCACAATTCCAGTTGATTTCATTTCTTTACCTCCGTTTAATAAATCCATAATTATCTAATTCGACATTCGTTCGACAATTATATAAATAGTATACTAATATGAATTCAAGAAAATGTCAATAAAACAATATATTGCATACGGTTAATTTTTGAAATAAAAACATTTTGTAAGTACTTTACCATAATAGGGCAATATTGAAAAAATGCTTAATTTTCGGTATATTATATAGATAAGATATTAGGAGGAAACGCCGATGACGAAAGAGACTTTTTACATTACGACACCGATTTATTATCCGAGCGGGAATTTACACATAGGTCATGCGTATACAACGGTTGCTGGTGATGTAATTGCTAGATATAAACGGTTGCAAGGATATGATGTTCATTATTTAACAGGTACAGATGAACATGGACAAAAAATACAAGAAAAAGCTAAAGAAGCGGGCTTATCTGAAATAGAATATTTAAATGGGATTATAGAGAGTATCCAATCTTTATGGAAAAAATTAGATATTTCAAATGATGATTTTATTCGTACTACTGAAAAAAGACATAAGCAAGTTGTCGAAAAAGTCTTTGAAAGATTATTAGCTCAAGGCGACATTTACTTAGGAGAGTACGAAGGTTGGTATTCTATACCTGATGAAACTTATTATACGGAAACTCAACTTGTCGATCCAGTTTATGAAGATGGAAAAATTGTCGGTGGTAAGAGTCCTGACTCAGGTCACGAAGTAGAACTTGTTAAAGAGGAAAGTTATTTCTTTAAATTGGATAATTATGCTGATAGATTATTGAAATTCTTTGATGAAAATCCAGATTTCATTTTGCCGATTTCTCGTAAAAATGAAATGATCAATAATTTCATTAAACCTGGTCTTGAAGATTTAGCTATTTCTAGAACTACTTTTGATTGGGGAATCAAAGTACCATCTAATCCTAAACACGTTGTATACGTGTGGATTGATGCGCTTGTAAACTATATTTCTGCGCTTGGTTACTTATCAGATGATGACGAATTATTTAAAAAGTATTGGCCAGCTGATGTACACTTAATGGCTAAGGAAATCGTTCGTTTCCACTCAATTATTTGGCCTATTTTATTAATGGCGTTAGACTTACCGCTACCAAAACGTGAATTTGCACATGGTTGGATATTAATGAAAGACGGAAAAATGAGTAAGTCTAAAGGTAACGTTGTGGATCCTAATGTATTAATTGATAAATATGGATTAGATGCGACAAGATATTACTTAATGAGAGAGTTACCATTCGGTGCAGATGGCGTATTCACACCTGAAGCATTCGTTGAAAGAACAAATTATGATTTAGCAAATGATTTAGGTAACTTAGTTAACCGAACAATTGCAATGGTTAACAAATACTATAACGGTGTTCTTCCTAAATATAAAGGCAAACTACATCCAATTGATGAAGAAGTGGAACAAATGGCGATAGATACAAAAGATAAATTCTATTCAGCTATGGAAAACATGCAATTTTCAGTTGCTTTAGCAGAGATCTGGAAATTAATTAGTCGTACAAACAAATATATAGATGAAACGACACCATGGGTACTTGCTAAAGATGAAAACGAACGTGAAATGTTAGAAAATGTAATGATTCATTTAGTTGAAAATATTAGATTTGCTGCTGTATTATTACGTCCATTCTTAACACATGCACCATATGAAATTTTCCGCCAATTAAACTTGGCAAAAGGTAAGCTTGATACATTTGAAAGTATTGAAGCTTACGGTGCAATCGATCAAGAAATTAAAGTGATTGATAAACCAGAACCAATCTTCCCAAGATTAGATGTTGAACAAGAAGTTGCTTTCATTAAAGATTCTATGCACGGTGGTACGTTACCTGAGGCAGAAGAAGAGACTGCAAAAGCATCTGAAGAGGAAGAAGTGAAATCTAAAGCAGAAATCACAATCGATCAATTTGATAAAGTGGAAATTAAAGCAGCAACTGTAATAGGCGCTGATTACGTTAAGAAATCAGACAAATTGTTGAAAATTAAAGTGGATTTAGGCTTTGAAAAGAGACAAATTGTTTCAGGTATTGCTGAATTTTATAAACCTGAAGATATCGTTGGTAAAAAAGTTGCGGTTGTAACGAACTTAAAACCTGTAAAATTACGTGGTGAGTTATCAGAAGGTATGATTTTATCAGCTGAAAAAGATGGCACACTAACATTAATAAGCTTGCCAAATGCGATACAAAACGGATCTATCATTAAGTAATAATTGGAAGGAAGATTCGAATGCTAATAGATACACATGTCCATTTAAATGCTGATCAATATGACGAGGATTTACAAGAAGTTATAGACAGAGCATTAGAAGAAGGAATCGACAGAATGTTCGTTGTTGGATTTGATACAAAAACAATCGAAAGAACAATGAAGTTAATCGACGAATATGAGTTCATATATGGAATTATTGGTTGGCATCCTGTCGATGCGATCGACTGCACTGAAGAACGTTTAGAGTGGATTGAAAAGCTATCTAAGCACCCTAAAATAATCGGCATAGGTGAAATGGGACTAGACTATCACTGGGACAAATCACCTAAAGATGTCCAAAAAGAAGTGTTTAGGAAGCAAATAGCGTTAGCTAAACGAGTTCAACTGCCGATCATTATTCATAATAGAGAAGCTACACAAGATTGTGTGGATATTTTGAAAGAAGAAAATGCAAGTGAAATAGGCGGTATCATGCATAGTTTCAGTGGTTCGAATGAAATAGCTGATGAAATACTAAAAATGAATTTTTATATTTCATTAGGAGGACCAGTTACTTTTAAAAATGCTAAACAACCTAAAGAAGTAGCACAACACGTACCTTTAGATAGATTGCTAGTTGAAACGGATGCACCATATTTATCACCGCATCCTTATAGAGGAAAAAGAAATGAGCCTGCGCGTGTTAAACTTGTTGCTGAACAAATTGCCGAATTAAGAGGCATCTCATATGAAGAAGTGTGTGAAGCAACTACACAAAATGCAGAAAGACTATTTAAATTATAAAATTAGATGCCCCAAAACTGTGGTTTTGGGGCATCTTTAAAAGAAGGAAGATATCATGAAGATAAATGAATTTGTTGTGGTAGAAGGTCGTGATGATACAGTTAATGTTAAACGTGCTGTAGATTGCGATACGATTGAAACGAATGGATCGGCAATATCGAAAGAAACACTTGAAGTAATAAAACAAGCTCATGAAAAACGTGGTGTCATTGTATTAACGGATCCTGACTTCCCGGGTGATAAAATTAGAAATACGATTAAGCAATATATCCCAAGTGTTAAACACGCATTTATTCCACGGGAAAAAGCTAAAAACAAAAGAGGGAAAATTGGTGTTGAACATGCATCTGTAGACACAGTTAAAAATGCGCTTATGAATGTCAGCTCTCCATTGGAAGCAAACATTGAAACGATTGATAAAGCAGTCTTAATTGATTTAGGGTTAATAATAGGTCCTGATTCCCGAAGAAAAAGAGAAATACTGTGTAGCAAATTAAATATTGGCCATTCAAATGGTAAACAATTGCTAAACAAATTAAATGCCTTCGGTTATACTGAAAAAGATGTAAAAGAAGCGCTTGGATATAAAAAAGGAGGGACATCATGAACGATAAAGATATAGCAACACCTAAACGTACAAAGGCATTGCTCGACCAATATGGCTTTAAATTCAAAAAGAGCTTAGGTCAGAATTTTCTAATTGATACGAATATCATACAAAAAATCATTTCAGCTAGTGATATTGATGAAAATACAGGTGTAATCGAAGTAGGTCCTGGTATGGGGTCTCTTACAGAACAATTAGCGAGATCTGCAAAAAAAGTATTGGCTTTTGAAATCGACCAAAGACTGATACCTGTTTTGGAAGATACATTAAGTCCATATAATAACGTAACAATCGTAAATGAAGATATACTTAAAGCGAACGTTAAGGAAGAAATAGACAAGCATTTACAAGATTGCGATAAAATCATGTTGGTAGCAAACTTACCTTATTATATTACTACGCCTATACTCATGAATTTACTAGAAAATCATTTACCAATCGATGGTTACGTTGTGATGATGCAAAAAGAAGTGGGAGAACGTTTAAATGCCCAAGTAGGTAGTAAAAGTTATGGATCGCTATCTATTGCTTGTCAGTATTACACTGAAACAGAGCGCGTTTTAGTGGTCCCTAAGACGGTCTTCATGCCACCACCTAATGTCGATTCAATTGTAATCAAATTGACTACACGCAAGGAACCTATCGTTGAGGTGGAAGATGAAAAATTGTTATTCACGCTTTCAAAAGGTGGATTTGCACAACGAAGAAAAACAATTTTGAACAATTATATTAGTACAATCAAAGAAGGCAAGGCGCATAAAGAAGAAATTGTTGAGTGGTTAAACGATTCAAACATAGACCCTAAGCGACGCGGAGAAACGTTAACAATACAAGAATATGCACATCTTTGCAACAATTTGAAAAAATACCCTAATTTATCTGTGTAAATATATTGACAATACTTTCCCTAATTGATAAAATTTAAGATTATTTGACAAAACCTTGCTTTCGTAGTATAATTTTATTTATAGCGAGGTGAGGGCAATATGCCGAAGACTTTAGTAGACATCAAAAAAATATTGGATTGTCAATTAGGAAATCGTATTGTACTTAAAGCTAATGGAGGACGTAAGAAGTTAATTGAGCGAAGTGGTGTGCTTAAGGAAACGTATCCATCAGTTTTCGTGGTCGAATTAGATCAAGAGAAACATAATTTTGAGCGTGTATCTTATACATACACTGATGTATTAACTGAGAATGTCCAAGTAACTTTTATGAACGAACTTAAAGAAGAATTTATAGTTCAATAATTTAAAGGTATGTAATAAAAAACTCTACGCGATATGACTGTGATATGGCGTAGGGTTTTTTATTATGCAAAAAATAGCTTAAAGCTAATACTTTCTAACTTTTATTTATGGTAAAATCATAATAATAAGTTTTAGAGAGGGCAAGTATATGATTTATGAGACTGCACCAGCAAAAATTAATTTAACGCTAGATACATTGTACAAACGTGATGATGGTTATCATGAAGTAGAGATGATCATGACGACTGTCGATTTAAACGACCGATTAACTTTCGAAAGTAGAGATGACGGTGAAATCATAATTGATGTTGAACATAATTTCGTTCCAAGCGATCATAGAAATTTAGCATATAAAGCAGCGAAATTGATGCAAGATAAATACAATATTAAAAAGGGCGTAAAGATTTCATTAGAAAAAAGTATACCCATTTCTGCTGGATTAGCAGGTGGTTCAAGCGATGCAGCTGCAACATTCAGAGGCCTAAATGAGCTCTGGGAGATTAATGAGTCACTAGAAGTTCTAAGTGAATTGGCAGCAGAAATTGGATCGGACATAGCTTTTTGTATTTATGGTAAGACTGCATTGTGCCAAGGAAGAGGTGAGCAAATCACTCATCTTCCGAAACCGCCTTCAGCATGGGTTGTGATTGCTAAACCAGATATCGGTGTTTCAACACCAGAAATATATGGTGCATTAGATTTGAATGAGAAAGTTGAAGTGCGTACGCAAGACTGCCTAGATGCGATAGAAAATAATAACTATGAATTGCTGTGCCAATCTCTTGGCAATAGCCTTGAAAAAATCACAATGAAGTTGTATCCCGAAGTAGAGAAATTAAAGAATACAATGAAAAACAGTGGAGTTGATGCTGCACTGATGAGTGGAAGCGGACCAACTATATATGGGTTTGTACAAAAGGAAAGACAAGCTAAGCAAGTATACAACGCTTTAATGGGTTGTTGTCATGATGTGTATATTGCACGTCTACTTGGGTGATTTTGTAGAACGCTTACAGTTATAGTATAATTATGCTTAAAATACGTAGTAGAGATTGGAGTTTTATAAATGCGTTTTAAACGAAGTGAACGAATCGTTTATATGACACAATATTTATTGAAACATCCGAATGAATTAGTGCCGTTGACTTATTTTGTTAATCATTTTGGTCAGGCTAAGTCATCTATTAGTGAAGACATACAAATTATCAAAGAAACGTTTAATGCTGAAAGACTTGGCATTATCGAAACAACTGCAGGAGCAAGTGGCGGTGTTACTTATCGCCCTAAAATGTACGTTGAAGAAGCGCGTGAACTGATAGCAAGATTGTGTGAGTTGCTAAAAGAGAAAGAAAGGCTATTGCCAGGCGGCTATTTATTCATGTCAGATTTAGTAGGTAATCCTAAGCTGTTGAATCAAGTTGGAGAATTGATAGCTACAATGTACATGGATGAAGAACTTGATGCGGTAGTTACAATAGCGACTAAAGGGATTTCTTTAGCTAACGCAGTCGCAAAAGTGCTTAATTTGCCAGTTGTTGTCATAAGAAAAGATAATAAAGTGACTGAAGGGTCAACAGTGTCAATTAACTATGTTTCAGGTTCATCGAGGAAAATTGAAACAATGGTTTTATCTAAAAGAACATTAGATGAATATTCGAATGTATTAATCGTCGATGACTTCATGAGAGCAGGCGGCTCTATAAATGGCGTAATCAATTTGATGAATGAGTTTAAAGCTACAGTAAAAGGGGTATCAGTACTTGTAGAATCAAAAGAAGTTAAACATCGATTGATTGAAGATTATACATCTTTAGTGAGATTATCTGACGTAGACGAATACAATCAACAATTTTCAGTAGAAGAAGGCAACTGTTTAAAAAGATTTAATTAAAAGGAGAGGTATTCAACATGAAAAGTATTAACTCAGCAAACGCTCCAGAAGCATTAGGACCATATTGCCATGCAGTAGTAGTAGATAATTTAGTATTTACTTCAGGTCAAATACCATTAAATCAGCAAGGTGAAATCGTATCAGATGATGTTAAAGCACAAACTAAACAAGTACTTGAGAATTTAAAAACAGTACTTGAAGAGAGTGGCGCGACGTTAGATAGTGTCGTTAAATCATTAATCTTTATAAAAGATATGAATGATTTCCAAGACATCAACTCAGTATACGGAGAATATTTTGATGAGCATTTGCCTGCTAGAAGTTGTGTGGAAGTAGCACGTTTACCTAAAGATGTAAAAGTTGAGATTGAAATGATCGCTAAAATAAAATAACTAACTTCAATTAATATGATGCTGCTTTAAATAGACGAAACAGGGGGCACACAAATCATGAAGGTAACAGATGTGAGATTAAGAAAAATTCAAACAGATGGAAGAATGAAGGCATTAGTTTCAATTACATTAGACGATGCCTTTGTCATTCACGATTTAAGAGTGATTGAGGGAAATTCAGGGCTATTTGTTGCTATGCCAAGTAAACGTACGCCTGATGGGGAGTTTAGAGATATTGCGCATCCTATTAACTCTGAAATGAGACAAGAAATACAAGAAGCGGTTATGAAAGTTTATGATGAAACTGATGAAGTAATCATTCCTAAATCTGCTCAAGAAGCGTCTAAATCAGAGAATGAAGAAAATGAAAATGAAAATGAAGATAAAAACGAAAACGAAAAAGAAGTATAACCAATCAAAACGATACAATTTCGTTGGATTTTATTTAACTGTCGACAAAGCCTTGAAACTTTGCGACAGTTTTTTTATGTGATTTTCTATAATATTGTAATAAGAAGTGTTATTTACACCAAATTAATTCATATAAAAATAACTCTTCCTTGATAGTCATATGTAGATTAAATTATAATAGACTAAAGTGTGTATAAATGGAGGTATTTGCAATGCAAAAATATGCAGTCGTATTAGCTGCTGGTAAAGGGACAAGAATGAAATCTAAACTTTACAAAGTTTTACATCCAGTGGCTGGTGAAGCTATGGTTCAACATGTTATTGATAGTGTCAAAAACGCTGGTGTAGAAACGGTTGTTACAGTTGTTGGACATGGAGCAGAAAAAGTTAAAGAAACAATCGGTCATGCATCTCAGTTTGTACATCAAGAAGAACAATTAGGAACGGCTCATGCAGTTAAGACTGCTAAAGATATATTAGGAAATAAAAAAGGAACGACAATTGTAGTGTGTGGTGACACACCATTAATCAGTGATGAAACAATTCATGCACTTTTAACATTTCATGAATCTGAAAATACTGTCGCTACTGTACTATCTGCAAAGGTAAACGATCCATTCGGTTATGGCAGAATTATTCGTGGTAATGATGGTCAGGTTTCAGGCATTGTTGAACAAAAAGATGCTACTGCAGAACAAGCTGAAGTAAATGAAATTAGTTCTGGAATTTTTGCATTCGATAATCAAAAATTATTTGAAACTTTAGAAAAAGTAAATAATGATAATGCACAAGGTGAGTATTATTTACCAGATGTTATTCGCATTTTAAAAGAAGAAGATGAAAAAGTATCAGCTTATATTACAGATGATGTAGATGGTATTATGGGTGTGAACGACAGAGTACAATTAGCAAAAGCTGAACAAAAGATGAAAGAAAGAATAAATTTACAACATATGATAAATGGTGTGACAATTGTTGATCCGGCTACGACTTATATTGGTAAACATGTTGTAATTGGTGAGGACACTGTTATTGAACCAGGTACAAGCATTAATGGTAAAACAATTATAGGAAAAAATGTTACGATAGGAATGAATTCTGACATCAAAAATAGTACAATTAAAGATGATGCTACAATTAAACAATCTGTTATAACAGATTCGGTTGTAGGTGAATTTTCTACAGTTGGACCTTTTGCACAATTAAGACCAGGTTCCGAGCTAGGTAAAGAGACGAAAATTGGTAACTTCGTAGAGACTAAGAAAGCAGTCTTGAAAGACGGCGCCAAAGTTTCTCACTTAAGCTATATTGGTGATGCAGAAGTAGGTGCAAGAACAAATATTGGCTGTGGTTCAATAACTGTTAATTATGACGGGGTTAATAAATTCCGTACGATTATAGGAGATGATGCGTTTATTGGATGTAATTCAAATCTAGTTGCACCAGTAGAAGTTGGAGATGGAGCATTCATAGCAGCAGGTTCAACAATTACAGATGATGTACCTGATGAAAGTTTGGCACTAGGTCGTGCTAGACAAACTACAAAAGAAGGATACTATAAAACGAAATAAAAGGAGCCGTCAAAACATGAGTCAAAATGATATCGGAGGTACAGAAATGTTGAATACTGAATATAAGAACTCTTCATTAAAAATATTTTCACTTGAAGGTAATCAGCCTTTAGCACAAGAGGTTGCAAATTTAGTAGGAATTCCACTAGGAAAATCTACTGTTAAAAGGTTTGCTGATGGTGAGGTTCAAATCAATATTGAAGAAAGTATCCGTGGTTGTGATGTATTTATAATTCAACCAACATCAAATCCAGTAAATGAACACTTGATGGAATTATTAATTATGATTGATGCTTGTAAACGCGCATCAGCTGCAAACATTAATATCGTAATGCCTTATTATGGCTATGCTAGACAAGACCGCAAAGCAAGAAGCCGTGAACCAATCACAGCGAAACTTGTGGCAAACATTATTGAAAAAGCGGGTGCTAGCAGAATGATTGCACTTGATTTACATGCTCCTCAAATTCAAGGATTCTTTGATATACCGATTGATCATTTAATGGGCGTACCAATCTTATCTAACTACTTCTTTGAAAAAGGTTTAGACCCTGAAACGACAGTAGTTGTATCACCTGATCATGGTGGGGTAACAAGAGCTCGTAAAATGGCAGACCGTCTAAAAACACCTATAGCAATTATTGACAAACGTCGTCCAAAACCTAATGTCGCAGAAGTGATGAATATCGTCGGAGATATTGATGGTAAGACTGCTATCATTATCGATGATATTATTGATACAGCTGGAACGATTACATTAGCGGCTGATGCACTTATTAAAAAAGGTGCAAAAGAAGTATATGCTTGTTGTACGCATCCTGTATTATCAGGGCCGGCAAAAGAACGTATTGAAAATTCTCAAATTAAAGAATTAGTAGTTACAAACTCTATACAATTACCAGAAGATAGAAAACCATCTAATGTTAAAGAATTATCAGTAGCAGAATTATTAGCGCAAGCGATTGTTCGTGTGTATGAACAAGAATCTGTTAGTGTGCTATTTGATTAATTTTTAATAATCGTGTATAATAACAAACGGTTCATTTTAATGGACTAAATAACCACTTACAAGCAACATTTATTGTTGATGGGTGAGTGTAGGAGCGCATATTGCGCATATATGAAAGGTGGAAAAGATAATGGCTTCATTAAAGTCAGTTATCCGTCAAGGTAAACAAACTCGTTCTAGTTTACGTAAATTAAGAACTTCAGGTATTATTCCAGCAGTAGTATACGGTTACGGTGCTAAAAATACATCTGTAAAAGTTGATGAAATTGAATTCATCAAAACAATTCGTGAAGTTGGACGTAACGGTGTTATCGAATTAGGCGTTGGTTCTAAAACGATCAAAGTTATGGTTTCAGATTATCAATTTGATTCTCTTAAAAACCAAATCACACATGTTGATTTCTTAGCAATTAACATGAAAGAAGAATTAACTGTTGATGTACCTGTAGTATTAGTAGGTGAAGCAGTTGGTGCTTCTGAAGGTGGCGTAGTTCAACAACCATTATTCGACTTACAAGTTACAACTACTCCAGATGCAATTCCTGAAAATATCGAAGTTGATATTACAGAATTAGGAATTGGCGATAGTTACTTAGTAGGTGACTTAGATGCAACTGATAAATACTCTATCGAAAACGATAAAGAAGATGCAGTTGTAACAGTAGTTCCTCCAACAGATGAGCCTGCTGAAGATGCTGAAGAAACTGCAGCTGAAGAAGCTAACGCAGTATCAGCAGAAGACGCTGAATAAGAAAGTAATCTTCTAAACAACTAAAACCCAACACTTATGTGTTGGGTTTTTTTATTTGAGTATAGTTAGATGAAAATAATTATAAAAATGCTATAATATATACTTAGTATTAATATGGAGGTTACAACATGAAATGTATTGTTGGACTTGGAAATATCGGAAAAAAATATGACCGTACACGTCATAACATTGGATTTGAAGTAGTAGATGAGCTTCTTAAACGCCATCAATTACAAATAGATAAACAAAAATTTAAAGGTGCATATACAATAGGATTAATAAATGGAGAAAAAGTCATGTTAATTGAACCCATGACTTTTATGAATTTATCAGGAGAAGCTGTAAGACCACTTATGGATTATTACAACGTAGACATCGAAGACTTAGTGGTACTTTACGATGATATGGACCAATCTCAAGGACGTTTGAGGTTACGTCAGAAAGGAAGTGCTGGTGGCCATAATGGTATTAAGTCATTAATTCAACATTTAGGAACAGATCAATTCGATAGAATAAGAATCGGAATTGATCGTCCAACAAATGGTATGAGTGTACCTAGTTATGTGCTTCAAAAGTTCTCTGACGATGAAATGATCACAATGGAAAAAGTGATCGAGCGCGCAGCTGATGCTTGTGAAGCTTTAATTAAAGGGGAAACTTTTCAGAATGTAATGAACCAGTATAATGGTGAGATAAAATGAAGCATGTTATTCATGAAATCATACAAGCAGATGAACGATTTCAAGATTTAGAACATATTTTTGGTGACAAAAACATACTGATTACTGGATTGAATCAATCGAGTAAAGCATTGCTTATTTTAGAACAATACCTTAAAAATGATAAGCAATTAGTTATTGTGACAAACAACTTGTATCAGGCGGATAAATTAGAAGCAGACATCCTGCAATTACTACCTTCGGAAGAAGTATTTAAGTTCCCTGTGCAAGATATTATGATAGAAGCATTTTCAACACAAAGTCCAGATTTAATGAGTGAAAGAATTAGAACATTAACCCATCTTGCACAAGGCAAGAAGGGTCTATTTATCGTGCCTATTAATGGCTTGAAAAAGCAATTAACGCCAAAAAATATTTGGAATGAACACTACAAATCTATTAAAATTGGTGACGACATTGATTTAGATGAGTGGGCTAAACAACTAGTTGATATGGGCTATAAGAGACAATCATTAGTTTCGACAATTGGTGAATTTTCTATTCGTGGTGGCTTAATTGACATTTATCCAGTAACAGCTGACCCAGTTCGTATCGAGTTATTTGATACGGAAGTTGATGGTATGAGGTTGTTTGATGTCGAAACACAACGTTCTTTAGGGAATGTTGAACAAGTTGAAATTACAACTGCAAGTGATTATATTTTCACAAGTGAACAAATCAATCAACTATCAGAACGTATGGAAGATTCATATGAAAAAACTCGACAAAAATTACCGACTGAAATGCGTGCAGACTTAAAAGATACATATCAAAATATCTTGATGCAAAGCGATGAATTGAAAGATCATCAAATTTTGAGACGTGTTATAGCGTTTATGTATGATGAGGTTACAACTTTTACAGATTATTTAGCTGAAGATGCACTGATTGTTGTAGATGAATATAATCGAATCAAGGAAACAGAGAATGCTTTAGATGTTGAAATTGAAGAGTTTACACAATCTCTTGTTGAATCGGGTCAAGGTTTTATAGGACAGCGCTTCATTGCTGAGAATGCTTTTACTGATTTATTGAATCAGCATAAAGTTGCTTATTTTACTTTATTTACAGCAAGTATGCCAGTTGAAATCGAAGAGATGGTTAAGTTTTCATGTAAACCAGTTCAAAGGTTTTACGGACAGTATGACATTATGCAATCGGAATTTGACCGATTTATGAAACAAGGATTTACAGTTGTTCTATTGGCTGAATCTGAAACGAGAAAGTCTAAAATTCAAGGTATGTTAACTGATATGAAGATACCAACAGTAATCGATAGGGTAGAACAAGTTGGTGAAAGAGGTCAAGCTGTTGTAACGGACGGTGCTTTATCAGAAGGATTCGAACTGCCTTATATGAAATTGGTTGTTGTCACGGAAAAAGAATTATTCAAAGCGCGTGAACGTAAACAATCTAAAAGAAGACAAAAATTATCTAATGCAGAAAAAATAAAATCATACCAAGAGCTTAATGTTGGAGATTACGTTGTACATGTTCATCACGGTGTCGGTAAATACTTAGGTGTTGAAACTTTAGAAGTTTCTGGTATACACAAAGATTATATTAAAATTCAGTATAAAGGTACGGATCAATTATTTGTGCCTGTTGACCAAATGAATGATGTTCAAAAATTTGTTGGTTCAGATGATAAAGTACCAAAAGTTAATAAACTTGGTGGTACTGAGTGGAAGAAAACTAAAGCGAAAGTACAAAAAAATGTTGAAGATATTGCAGATGAATTGTTAAAGCTATATCAAGAGCGCGAGCAAGTTGAAGGATATCAATATGGTCCTGATAACGAAGAACAAATGACATTTGAAATGGACTTTCCTTATGAACCTACACCTGACCAAGTGACTTCTTTAGAAGAAATCAAAGCAGATATGGAAAAAAGAAGACCGATGGATAGACTGCTATGTGGTGATGTAGGTTACGGTAAGACTGAAGTAGCTATTAGAGCTGCATTTAAAGCTGTCTTAGAAGGCAAGCAAGTTGCCATACTAGTGCCGACCACAATCCTTGCACAGCAACACTTTGAAACATTTAGAGAACGTATGCAAGAATATCCTGTAGAAATACAAATGATGAGTCGATTTAGAACGCCAAAACAAGTAAAAGAAACTAAAGAAGGCATTAAATCAGGCTTTGTAGATATTGTTGTAGGTACGCATAAACTGTTAAGTAAAGATGTAGAATATAAAGATTTAGGACTGTTGGTTGTTGATGAAGAGCAAAGATTTGGTGTAAAACATAAAGAACGAATAAAAGCATTAAAAACAAATGTAGATGTGCTGACATTAACAGCAACACCAATACCGAGAACGCTTCATATGAGTTTATTAGGTGTAAGAGATTTATCAGTTATTGAAACGCCACCTGAAAATAGATTTCCAGTTCAGACATATGTGTTAGAGCAAAATATGAACTTTGTAAAAGAAGCACTTGAGCGAGAGGTTTCAAGAGGCGGGCAAGCTTTCTATTTGTACAACAGAGTGCAGTCTATCTACCAAAAAAGCGAACAGTTATCCATGTTAATGCCGAACGCAAGAATAGGTGTTGCACATGGACAAATGTCAGAACGTGAACTAGAAGAAACAATGCTGAATTTTGTAGGTGGAGAATATGATATTCTTGTTACGACAACGATTATCGAAACAGGTGTAGACGTTCCGAATGCTAATACACTAATTATAGAAGATGCAAATAGATTTGGCCTAAGTCAGTTGTATCAATTACGAGGAAGAGTTGGCCGTTCGAGTCGAATTGGCTATGCATATTTTCTACATGAACAAAATAAAGTGTTAACAGAAGTTGCGGAACAAAGGCTACAAGCCATTAAAGAGTTTACTGAATTAGGATCTGGCTTTAAAATTGCAATGCGAGATTTGAATATTCGTGGCGCAGGTAACCTCTTAGGTAGTCAACAACACGGATTTATAGATTCTGTAGGTTACGACTTGTATTCTCAAATGTTAGAAGAAGCAGTTAATGTGAAGCGAGGTATTGAACCTGAATCTGAAGTACCGCAATTAGAAGTCGATATTAAAATAGACGCATATATTCCAGCTGAATATATCAAAAATGAACAAGCTAAAATTGAAATGTATAAAAAATTAAGATCTATCACGACACATAGTCAGCTTGAAGATATAAAAGATGAATTAATGGATCGTTTTGGAGAATATCCAGTAGAAGTGCAACGATTATTAGATGTTGTCGAAATTAGGTTGAACGGTATTCATTTCGGTATTACAGAAATTAAAGAAGTCGCTAAAACAATACAATTAACAGCATCTGAATATACGACCAATCATTTAAAAGGTGATGTACTATTCAAAGTGACTGAACCTCTAGGTAGAAAGCTGAAAATAGCAGTGGCAGATAATCAAATGGTATTTAAATTACAAAAAACGAAGCAATGGATGGATGATTTAAAATTCTTAACTAAAGTGATAAACGAAAGTTTGGTAGACGATGACACAATCTAAACCTATTTTTAATAGTGTATTGCTGTTAACGGGCACAATGGTCATAGTGAAAATATTAAGTGCGATATATAGAGTGCCTTATCAAAATGTGCTAGGTGATGAAGGGTTATATGCTTATCAACAAGTATATCCGCTTGTAGCAATAGTGAGTGTGGTAAGTTTAAACGCTTTACCAAGTGTTATGAGTGGTTGGATGACTAAAAGACGACAGTCTGAGATTGTTGGGATGTTTTGGTTTTTACAAATTGTATGTTTCTTGCTCGGGTTAGTCATATTTCTTAGTGCTCGGTTTATAAGTGAATTGATGGGTGACGCCAATTTAACGCCTATGATTAGAATGGCTAGTTTGGCAATGTTACCACTCGTTTTTATCTCGATGGTTCGTGGATATTATCAGATGAACCATCGAATGAATATGATTGCGATCTCTCAAGTCATTGATCAAGTACTAAGGGTGAGTGTCATATTATTTGCTATCGTTCTTTTTGTAGCAATGGATATCTCTATTTATCAAGCTGGCACATTAGCTATTGGCGGCTCAGTGTTAGGGTTAAGCTGTGTTGTTGTTTACTTTTGGTTTAAGAGAAAGCCTAAATTACAATTTTCCTGGGAAATAAAGTTGAAAGATACTCAGAATATTATAACGATGACCGTTTTGTATGCAATTTCTTATTTGATACTTATTTTATGGCAAATTGTAGATTCGTTTACGCTAATTCATCTGCTTCAAGAAACAGGATATTCTTTTCACGAAAGTATAAAAGTAAAAGGTGTGTTTGATAGAGGTGCATCCCTTATTCAGATGGGGCTTATTATCACGACAACGTTTAGTTTTGTCTTAATTCCGTTACTAACGGAACAATTGCAAAAGAAAAATACGAAGCTTGTGAATGAGTATGCTAACACTTCTTTAAAAATAACTGTGTTGTTTAGTATGGCGGCGGCAATTGGTTTAATCAATTTATTACCACTGCTTAATAAAGTCTTCTTCAAGACAAATGAATTAACCGGAACATTAAGCATCTTTATGCTTGCTGTCGTATTTGTCACATTTATTATTATGTATACCGCTTTATTACAAGTGAAGTTAAAAAGAAGGGTATTATTTACAGCGTTACTTGTAGGGCTTATTACGAAAGTGGTAGGAAATTATATATTTGTGTTGCAATTTGGCATACTAGGAGCAAGCTTATCAACGGTGTTGTCATTAGCGATCTACACAATAGTCTTGCATGTATTTGTAATGAAGCTTTATCAAATTCAAAACATGGGATTATTTATCGTTAAAGTTATGTCACTTCTTATAATTATGTCGGTATTTGTACAAATAATACTACTGATACCGGCAGATTCAAGATTAACTAATTTAGCTTTAATGTTAGTGGCGGGTATTGTTGGCGTAATTGTAGTCATAATAGGTATAATAAAGATGAAAATACTAATAAAAGATGAATGGAAACATTTACCTTTAATGGATAAAATAATAAAGGAGTAATTAAATCATGGCACAACAAATTGTAGTTGTTGGTTTAGGTAATTATAGTATTGATGAATTACCTATGGGTGTCTATCGTAAACTGCAGTCTGTTGACACAGTATATGCGAGAACATTAGAACATCCAGTCATAAATGAATTAAAGGATATAAACTGGAAAAGCTTTGACAGTGTTTATGAAAAGCATGACGACTTTATTAATGTATATACGGAAATAGTAGATACATTAATTGAAAAAGCTGAAACTGAAGATGTCATTTATGCTGTTCCTGGTGACCCATCAGTTGCAGAAACAACGACACAACTTCTGTTAGAAAAGTTCCCAAATGTAAAAATTCTTGGAGGAAAAAGCTTTTTAGATGATATGTTTAGAGCAGTTAACATTGATCCCAATGATGGCTTTACATTATTAGATGGAACTAATTTATCTGAAACAACATTAAATGTAAGAACAAATACGATTATTACTCAAGTGTATGACCAATTAGTTGCTTCAGATATAAAAGTGACATTAATGGAAAGATATCCTGACGAGCATGAAGTCATGATCGTGTCTAACGCTCGATTGGGTGAAGCGGATGTTATAACTTGTCCTTTATACGAAATGGATCATCATGCCGAATTATCTAATTTGACGAGTTTATTTGTTCCTAAGATTTTAGAAGAACATCAAATGTATAACGATTTCCAATATTTAGAACATACGATTGATACACTTGTATCTGAAGATGGTTGTCCATGGGATAAAGTGCAGACGCATGATTCCTTAAAACGTTATATTATTGAAGAAGCGTTTGAATTGATTGAAGCAATTGATGAAGAAGATATTGATCATATGGTAGAGGAGCTTGGCGATATCTTATTACAAGTAATGTTGCATGCTTCTATAGGTAAAAAAGAAGGCTTCTTCGATGTTAGAGAAGTGGTACAAGAACTAACAAGTAAGATGATCCGTAGACATCCGCATGTCTTTTCAGATCAAGAAGCCAATGATATTGAAGACCTTAATCGAATTTGGCAAAGTGAAAAAATTAAAGAAGGTAAAGTAGAACGCGAGAAATTAGAAAAAATATTTGCTGATTACTTTTTGAAGCTGTATGATAAAACCAAATTAGAGGGTCTTGGAGAAGATGGACTAAAAGAATTTATAAACAAAGGAGACTTAACAATTTGAGATTAGATAAGTATTTAAAAGTATCTCGACTAATTAAACGTCGTACGCTTGCGAAAGAAGTAAGTGACCAAGGTAGAGTTAAAGTGAATGGTCAAACTGCTAAAGCAGGAACAGTGGTAAGTGTAGAAGACGAACTAGAAATAAGACTTGGAAATAGAATTATCGTTGTGAAAGTAACGGGATTGTCTGAGCATGCAAATAAAGAAAATGCTAAGACGATGTTTGAAGTAATCAAAGAAGAAAAAATACAAGATTCTTTATAAATAAGGAGGTACGTATATGGCGCAAAAAATTAAAAATCTAGATAATGAATTTACGCAGTCTCAAAATAAACGAAAGAAGACTGTCAATAAAACGCGCCAAGTGGTACGAAAGCGACTAACCTTATTTGGTGGAGTATTATTGTTAATGATTCTTATCATGATTATCATGTTGGTTCTTCAAAAAAATCGTAATGATGAATTAGTGCAAGAGCGTAAAGAGAAAGCTGTAACATATGAAAAAATGCAAGATAAAGAAATCGAGTTAAAAGAACAAATTAAACGACTTAATGATAAAGAATATATTGAAAAGCTTGCAAGAAGTGAATACTTCTTAAGTAATGATGGTGAAATAATATTTAAATTACCAGAAGAGAAAAAAGAATCGGAAAAATGATAAATAATCTATATATGACGTTGTATAATTTTGTATAGAAGCATATAATAAGGTTAAAGTGAAATTATATCAGGAGGATACAGTAATAATATGTCAATTGAAGTAGGCAATAAAGTCAAAGGGAAAGTTACAGGTATTAAGAATTTTGGTGCATTTGTAGAATTACCTGAAGGTAAAAGTGGCCTTGTGCACATCAGTGAAGTTGCTGATAACTACGTCGAGAACGTAAATGACCATTTAACTGTAGGCGACGAAGTAGAAGTTAAAGTATTAACAGTAGCCGACGATGGGAAAATTAGTTTATCTATAAAAAAAGCTAAAGAACGTCCAAAACGTCAAGCTCCAAAGAAAGAACCAAAGCCTGAAGATTTTGAGAAGAAATTAACAAACTTTTTGAAAGATAGTGAAGATAAGTTGACGTCTATTAAAAGACAAACTGAATCACGTCGTGGTGGAAAAGGTGCAAAACGATAATTGATTATAATAAAAAGAGGCTAATTAGTTGAGCCTCTTTTTATTTTGAACAGATCAAGTGAATTTTTAAAATTGAGGTGTGTAACAATGCTTGATATAACTTGGAATGAAAATGATAATTTAGCATTGGCTGTTTCGACTGGGATAGATAGTATGTCGCTATTACACATGTTAAATACAACATACAAGCACACATATCATCATTTAATTTGTTTACATGTTAATCATGGTTTAAGGTCAGAGTCAAAAGAAGAAGCGGAATTTATTGAACAATATTGTAAAGAACATAACATTAAAATATATATTAGAACACTAGATTTAAGCGAAGTTGTTAATCGAAATAAAAGCATACAAGATGTGTCTAGAAAGATAAGGTATGAATGGTTTGATGAAATGATGCAACGCACTCAGAGTGACGTGTTATTAACAGCACATCACTTAGATGATCAAAAAGAAACAATATCATATCGATTATTTACTGGAAGAATTGGCCGTGCTTCATTAGGCATCAATCAAGTTCAAAAAAGAAATGATTATGTTATTTGCAGACCATTTTTAAACGTATCTAAATCAACACTAAAGAAATATCAGCAAGAATTTGCATTTCGTTATTTTGAAGATGCTTCAAATAACGATAATAAATATACACGCAATTATATACGCAATAAAATATTACCGGTTATAGAGCAACGAGAAGATTTTTCAACAGGACATTTACTCGATTTAAATCAATGGATGAACGATGCAAGAAGTTTAATTATTGATCAAGCTAAAGCATTTATAAATAATGAAGTTCAGCAACTAGATAAAGTAGTGATTAATAGATGCGCATTTAATCAATTAAACCCTTTAGTTAAAACACAAGTACTAGATCAATTGCTAGAAACATATGTGCAGCAAAGGTTCAGCGTTAAGGCTTATAAAGAATGGATGAGTATATTTGACAATTTTGAAAAACAATCCATCTTTCATATATCTGATGATTGGCAGTTTATTGTTGCATATGATAAATTATTACTATGTGAAGATATTGAGTTCAATGCAAATTCTATATTTATAAATCGTAATGAACAATATGTATTTGGGAATTGGTTAATTGAAGCGAACGACATAGCATCGCCTTTATTTGTAAGAACGAGATTGTCTGGAGATCGTATTCAGTATTATAACCGGGGAAATAAACATCACAAAAAAGTTAACAGAATCATGATTGACAACAAGATAGACATACATAAACGAAACAATTGTCCAATTATTTTACATGGTGATGTTATTATTGCAATTGGTGACTTTTGGATAGATTCTAACTTTAAAAACGCATTAACTATTACTTATATTGGAGATGACTTTAATGAATGATTCGATTAAGTCTGTTGTATTATCAGAGGAACAGATTCAAGAAAGATGCAAAACATTAGGAAAGCAAATCACTGAAGATTATAATGGAAAGACACCTATTTGTGTTGGTATTTTAAAAGGTTCAATCATGTTTATGGCTGATTTAGTAAAATACATTGATACGCATATTGAATTAGATTTCATGGATGTATCTAGTTATCATGGTGGTACGGAATCAACGGGAGAAGTTAAAATTTTAAAAGATTTAAGTACTTCAGTAGAAAATAGAGATGTCATTATTATTGAAGACATTTTAGAAACGGGTACGACATTAAATTCTATAGTCGATTTATTGAAATATAGAAATGTTAAATCTATTGAAATCGTAACATTATTAGATAAACCGATGAAACGTAAAGTAGCTATTGAAGCTAAATATGTAGGCGAAAAAATTCCTGATGAATTTGTAGTAGGATATGGCCTTGATTTTGCAGAGAAATATCGTAACTTACCTTACATTGGTACGCTTAAACCAGAAATATACCAATGATGCGTATAATTAAGGTTAATTACTAGCGTAAGAAATTACAAATATGGTAAAATTTTTGTTAGTTTTATTAATTGAGTAGGAGGACAAATTGAATGCAAAAAGCTTTTCGAAATATATTAATGATCGCGCTTTTAGCTATCGTCCTATTTGGTGTTTTCCAGTTCATTAATGGCAATGGACAATCACCAAAACAGCTTACATATAACGAGTTTATGACGAAGCTTGAAAAAGGCGATTTAAAAACGTTAACTATTCAACCCGAACAGAATGTTTATATGGTTAGCGGTGAACTGAAAAAAGGTAAAGATGCAACATATACATCTTCTATCTTGTTTAACAACCAAGATGATTTGAAAAAAATTACTGAAACTGCCGAGAAACAAGATGAATTGAAATTTAATGTTAAAGAAGAAGAAAAACAAAGTGTCTTTGTTAGTGTCTTAACAACGCTTATCCCTGTTTTAATTATTGCATTTTTATTCATATTCTTCTTAAGCCAAATGCAAGGCGGCGGCGGTGGCGGCGGCCGAGTAATGAACTTTGGTAAATCAAAAGCCAAGCTTTATGATAACCAGAAGAAACGTGTACGATTCTCTGATGTAGCAGGTGCTGATGAAGAGAAACAAGAATTAGTAGAAATTGTCGATTTCCTTAAAGATAATCGTAAGTTCAAAAAAATGGGTGCACGTATTCCTAAAGGTGTTTTACTCGTTGGTCCTCCAGGTACAGGTAAAACATTACTTGCTAGAGCGGTAGCTGGTGAAGCAGGAACACCATTCTTCTCAATAAGTGGTTCTGACTTTGTTGAGATGTTCGTTGGTGTCGGTGCCAGTCGTGTACGTGATTTATTTGAAAATGCTAAGAAAAATGCACCATGTATCATCTTTATAGATGAGATTGATGCAGTTGGTCGTCAGCGTGGAGCTGGTGTTGGTGGCGGTCACGACGAACGTGAACAAACGTTAAACCAATTATTAGTTGAAATGGATGGATTCGGTGAAAATGAAGGCATCATTATGATTGCTGCAACAAACCGTCCTGATATTTTAGACCCAGCATTATTACGTCCAGGTCGTTTCGACAGACAAATTCAAGTAGGACGTCCTGATGTTAGAGGACGTGAAGCAGTACTTAAAGTGCATGCTCGTAATAAACCTTTTGATGAAACAGTTGATTTAAAAGCAGTTTCTCAAAGAACACCAGGATTCTCTGGTGCAGATTTAGAAAACTTATTAAACGAAGCATCATTAGTAGCTGCGCGTTCTAATAAAACTAAAATTGATATGAGAGATATAGAAGAAGCAACAGATAGAGTGATTGCAGGTCCTGCTAAGAAAACAAGAATGATTTCTGAAAAAGAAAGAAATATTGTTGCTTATCATGAAGCTGGTCACACAATTATCGGCTGTGTATTAGATGAAGCTGAAATGGTTCATAAAGTTACCATTGTTCCACGTGGACAAGCTGGTGGTTACGCAATGATGCTTCCTAAAGAAGATCGTTACTTTATGACTGAACCAGAACTATTGGATAAAATAGTTGGTTTACTAGGTGGTCGTGTATCTGAAGAAATTAACTTTGGAGAAGCATCAACTGGTGCTCATAATGACTTCCAACGTGCGACAAGTATTGCACGTAAGATGGTTACTGAATATGGTATGAGTAAAAAATTAGGTCCATTACAATTTGGTAGTTCTGATAGTGGACAAGTATTCTTAGGTAAAGAAATGCAATCTGAACCAAACTATTCAGACCAAATTGCGTATGAAATTGATTCAGAAGTTCAACGTATTATTAAAGAACAATACGAACGTTGTAAACGAATTTTAACTGAAAATAAAGAACAATTAGTATTAATCGCTAAAACTTTATTAGTTGAAGAAACGTTAGTGGCTGAACAAATTCAATCATTATTCCATGAAGGTAAGTTACCAGAAGTTAAATATGATGATTCTCATTTAAACGAAAATGATGATTCAGATGAAGATAAATATGAAGGTGACTTAAAAGAACAAGAAGGTACATTAGATATTGAAGACGATGAAGTTGGTAAATCTTATGAAGAAGTTAAAGATGAAGTATCTCATGAAGAAAAAAATGAAGATGCAGATTCAGATAGCGAATCAAAAGAGCCAGCTCACGAAGAAGAGCCAAATATTGATGACCTAGGTGACAACAAACCGACAGATCGTAAAAAATAATTTCACAAAGTCCCTTTCAATGCATTGATTGAGAGGGGCTTTTTTTAAAGAAGGAGTATAAAAATGACACAAGATTATTTAGTAAGAGGCTTAGCTTTTAACGATGAAGTTAGAGCTTTTGCTGTAAAAACAACAAATACTGTTCAAGAAGCACAAACACGCCATTATACTTGGCCAACAGCATCAGCTGCATTAGGAAGATCTATGACAGCAGGTATAATGATGGGTTCAATGTTGAAAAATGAAGAAAAATTAACGATAACGATTGATGGTGGTGGACCAATCGGAAAAATTATGGTCGATGCTAATGGTAAAGGTGAAGTAAGAGGATACGTGCAAAACCCTCAAATACATTTTCCATTAAATGAACAAGGTAAATTAGATGTGAGACGTGCAGTGGGAACGGAAGGTATGTTAAATGTTGTTAAAGACATTGGATTGAAAGACTACTTTACAGGTTCTACACCAATTGTTTCTGGAGAACTAGGAGAAGACTTCACATACTATTTTGTTACAAGTGAACAAGTTCCTTCAGCTGTAGGACTTGGCGTACTTGTTAATCCTGATAACTCTATTAAAGCTGCAGGTGGATTTATTATTCAGTTAATGCCGGGAGCATCTGAAGAAACTATTTCAGCAATAGAAGAAAAAATAAATCAAATGGAACCAGTATCTAAATTAATAGATAGAGGTTTATCACCTGAAGAACTGATTGAAACAGTATTAGGTAAAGAAAATACGAGAATTATTAATAATATGGATATAGATTTCAAATGTAATTGCTCTAGAGAGAAATTTTTAAATGCTATTAAAGGTCTTGGTGAAGCAGAAATCGATGGCATGATAGAAGAAGATCATGGTGCCGAAGCTGAATGTCATTTCTGTAGAACAAAGTATCAATATAGTGAAGAAGAGCTTGTCGCGCTTAAAAATTCGCTTTAATTTAGTAAATACTTTCACTTTATTTGAACTTTTGTTATAATCAATATATCCGATAAATAAACTAAGGTATAAAATACTGTTTAGGAGTGAAGTATAAATGGCTAAGAGAGTAAATAATATTGTAGAATTAATAGGTGACACACCTGTTGTTAAATTAAACAATGTAGTTGAAGATGGTTCAGCAGATGTATATGTTAAATTAGAATATCAAAACCCAGGTAGTTCGGTTAAAGATAGAATTGGTTTAGCAATGATAGAAGCCGCTGAAAAAGAAGGAAAAATTAAACCAGGTGACACTATTATTGAACCTACATCAGGTAACACTGGTATCGGTTTAGCGATGGTTGCAGCTGCTAAAGGTTATAAAGCAGTATTTGTTATGCCAGATACAATGAGTAGTGAACGTCGCGCATTATTAAAAGCTTACGGTGCTGAATTAGTATTAACACCTGGAGCTGAAGGTATGAAAGGCGCGATTAAAAAAGCTAAAGAGCTTAAAGAGGAAAAAGGTTACTTTGAACCTCAACAATTCGAAAACCCAGCGAATCCTAAAGTACATGAGTTAACTACAGGACCTGAAATTGTAGAACAATTTGACGGCGTTCAAGTAGATGCTTTCTTAGCTGGCGTTGGTACAGGTGGTACTTTAACAGGAGCTGGTAAAGTATTGAAAGAAAAATATCCTGAAATACAAATCGTTGCGATTGAACCAGAAGCTTCTGCAATTTTAAGTGGTGGTAATCCTGGACCGCATAAATTACAAGGTTTAGGTGCTGGATTTGTACCTGACACATTAGACACTGACGTTTATGATGATGTCATTAAAGTTGGAAACGAAGAAGCAATGGCAATGTCTAGAAAAGTTGCTAAAGAAGAAGGTATTCTTGGTGGTATTTCATCAGGAGCTGCAATTGTAGCTGCGTTGAAAAAAGCTAAAGAATTAGGTGAAGGAAAAACAGTTGTAACTGTATTACCAAGTAATGGTGAACGTTACCTATCTACTCCTTTATACGCTTTTGAAGACTAAGCATTTAAAATCATAATAATGCATTAAGTATCACGTCTATAATAAATAACTTTTATAAGTTATTTCATTTAGGCGTGATTTTTTAAATTTGTTATAATAAGTTTATCTATGTGAAAAGGAAGGAAGACTATTTTGGTTAATACAAAAATCATGGGCATTTTGAATGTTACGCCAGATTCATTTTCAGATGGTGGTTCATATAATAGTGTTGAAAAAGCAAGGGTTCATGCCGAAAAGCTTATTTCTGAAGGCGCTGATATTATAGATATCGGTGGAGTATCTACAAGACCTGGGTATACAGAAGTGAGTTTGGAAGAAGAGCTTAATAGAGTAATCCCGGTAGTAGAAGCGTTAAATGACTTAGATGTTCAGCTTTCAGTGGATACATATAGAAGCAAAGTTGCTGAAGAATCATTAAAGAGAGGCGTAACAATGATAAATGATCAGTGGGCTGGCCTTTATGATCCTGAAATTTTAAATGTCGTAGCCGAATACAACGCTGAAATTGTGCTTATGCATAATGGTGACGGTAATAGAGAACTTCCAGTTATGGAAGAATTATTACTTTCTTTATTAAAGCAGGCCAATCAAGCTGAAATGGCTGGAATTCCAGAGAAAAATATATGGTTAGATCCAGGGATAGGTTTCGCTAAATCGAGAGAAGAAGAACGCATAGTCATGTCGCGTTTAGATGAACTAGTTGCGACAGGTTATAATGTCTTACTTGCTACGAGTCGAAAACGATTAATTAATGATTTGTTAGGCGGCAATAGTAGTGTTGACGAACGAGATGAAGGTACAGTGGCTACTACGGCTTATGGTATTGAAAAAGGCGTTCGTGCTGTTAGAGTTCATAATGTACAAATGAACAAAAGGGTAGCACAGGTAATCGATACTTTAAAGGAGATTCGAGTCGATGGATAGAATTATATTAAAAGGCATGTCCTTTTATGGATATCATGGCGCATTTGAAGCGGAAAATGAGCTAGGACAAATATTTTTAGTGGATTTAGAATTATATTTAGATTTATCTGAAGCAGGAGAAACTGATGATCTTGAAAAGACAGTTCATTATGGAGAAGTGTTTGAATTGGTCAAAGAAATTATGGAAGGTAAACCCGTACAATTAATTGAACATCTCGCAGAACGTATTGCAAAACAAGTCTTTTCACACTATAATCGAGTATTGGAAACTAAAGTTAAAATTACAAAAAATAACCCACCGATACCAGGTCATTATGAAGGTGTAGGTATTGAGATAGTGAGGAAGAGATAAATGCATACCGCATATTTAGGTTTAGGCAGTAATATGGGGGACAGAGAACTTCAATTAGTAGAAGCAATTAAACTACTCAATGAAGTAGAAGGTATAGAAGTTACCCAAGAATCTCCAATATATGAAACAAAACCAATAGGATACACAGAACAACCTGATTTTTTGAACATGTGTATTGAAATCTCAACTGAATTAGAATCATCAGAGTTATTAAAAGTTTGTATGATGGTTGAACAACAGCTCCATCGAGTTAGAGTAGAAAGATGGGGGCCACGTACAATTGATATAGATATTTTATTATATGATCAATCCGTTATTCAATCACCAGACCTAGAAGTACCACACCCAAGAATGACAGAAAGAGCATTTGTGATGGTACCACTTAACGATATCGCCTCAAATGTAGTTGAACCAATATCTAAAAAATATATATGGGAACTATTGCTAAACGACGAACAAGTAGTAAAGTATAAGAGTGAAAGAAATTAGAGTGTCTGGAAATTAGGACATGTTGAAATGAACAACTGAGTAGTTTTGACGGCAATGGCAAGTCTTATATGTGCAAAAATGGTAAAGTGTGAAAAGCGATTAATCAAGCTGAAACTAGAGATGAATTAGTCGGTATCCTTGAACAGTTTGTTGAAGAAATAGCAGAAAAAGAAGAAGTTATTGCAATTTAATTAAGGAGTGGAATATCATGTCAGAAGAAATGAATGACCAAATGTTGGTTCGTAGACAAAAATTACAAGAATTAAGAGATTTAGGAATTGATCCATTCGGTGAAAAATTTGTAAGAAGCGGAGATTCTGAAACTTTGCACGAAGAATGGGATCAATTTAGTAAAGAAGAACTTCATGATAAAGAAGACGAATCAGCTGTTGCTATAGCAGGTCGTTTAATGACTAAAAGAGGTAAAGGTAAAGCCGGATTTGCTCATGTGAAAGATATTACTGGCCAAATTCAAATTTATGTTCGTAAAGACCAAGTTGGAGACGAGCAATTTGAAATATGGAATCATGCAGATTTAGGTGATATTGTCGGCGTTAAAGGTGTAATGTTTAAAACGAACACTGGGGAATTATCTGTTAAAGCTAAAGAATTTACAGTTTTAACTAAGTCTCTACGCCCTTTACCAGATAAATATCATGGTTTACAAGATATAGAGCAACGTTATCGTCAACGTTATTTAGATTTAATTACAAGTGAAGAATCAACTAAAACATTCATTACAAGAAGTCAAATCATTCAAGAAATGAGAAACTACCTAAACACTAAAGGATTCTTAGAAGTAGAAACGCCAATGATGCACCAAATCGCAGGTGGCGCTTCAGCACGTCCTTTCGTAACACATCACAACGCGCTTGATGCGACTTTATACATGAGAATCGCTATTGAATTGCACTTAAAACGATTAATCGTTGGTGGTTTAGAAAAAGTATATGAAATCGGAAGAGTATTCCGTAATGAAGGTGTATCAACAAGACACAACCCTGAATTTACAATGATTGAGTTATATGAAGCATATGCAGATTATAACGATATTATGGATTTAACAGAGTCAATGGTAGCTTCTATTGCTGAAAAAGTATTAGGCTCAACTACTGTTCAATACGGAGAAGAATCAATTGATTTAGCACCGAAATGGAAAAGATGGCACATGGTTGACGCAGTAAAAGAACATACTGGTGTCGATTTCTATGAAGTTAAAACGGATGAAGAAGCGCACGCTTTAGCAAAAGAACATAATATAGAAGTAGAAGGTCGTATGACGTATGGTCATATCTTAAATGAATTCTTTGAACAAAGAGTAGAAGAGAAACTTATTCAGCCTACATTTATTTATGGACATCCAATTGAGATATCACCATTAGCTAAGAAAAATCCTGAAGATCCAAGATTTACTGATCGTTTTGAGTTATTTATTGTAGGTAGAGAACATGCTAATGCATTTACTGAATTAAATGATCCGATAGATCAACGTGAAAGATTTGAAGCTCAAATGAAAGAAAAAGATCAAGGTAATGACGAAGCACATGAAATGGATGATGATTTCATTGAAGCTTTAGAATATGGTATGCCTCCAACTGGTGGATTAGGTATAGGTATTGATCGTTTAGTTATGTTATTAACAAATTCTGCATCTATAAGAGATGTTTTATTATTCCCATACATGAGACAAAAATAATAATTTACAAAAAATATGTGATCAACTACTTGTTGATTGCATATTTTTTTAATGTAAACATTATTAAAAACGTTGATATGAAGGGATTTGTAAAAATAATGATAAAAATTTTCGTTAAAGTGTTGACGAAAACTTAAAAATTAGGTACTATATATAGGTCGCTGAAAGCAGGACGCATTATCAATTCGAGATATTTGTAAAGAAAGTTAATAAGGTGTAAAATTGACTATTGAAAAGCCTTGATAAGTTCTTTATAATAAATAAGGTAAGACAAAAACGAAACAACATTGTCTGGTGGCGATAGCAAAGAGGTCACACCTGTTCCCATGCCGAACACAGAAGTTAAGCTCTTTAGCGCCGATGGTAGTTGGGCTTACGTTCCGCGAGAGTAGGACGCTGCCGGGCAATATTGTTAAAATGGAGAATTAGCTCAGCTGGGAGAGCATCTGCCTTACAAGCAGAGGGTCGGCGGTTCGAACCCGTCATTCTCCACCATTTTTGCCGGCCTAGCTCAACTGGTAGAGCAACTGACTTGTAATCAGTAGGTTGGGGGTTCAAGTCCTCTGGCCGGCACCATTTTTCAGAGCCATTAGCTCAGTTGGTAGAGCATCTGACTTTTAATCAGAGGGTCAGAGGTTCGAATCCTCTATGGCTCACCATTATTTAATATAATAATAAAAATAATAATTTAGCGGAAGTAGTTCAGCGGTAGAATACGACCTTGCCAAGGTCGGGGTCGCGGGTTCGAATCCCGTCTTCCGCTCCATTTTTATTTTTTTCTTGCCGGGGTGGCGGAACTGGCAGACGCACAGGACTTAAAATCCTGCGGTAAGTGATTACCGTACCGGTTCGATTCCGGTCCTCGGCACCATTTTTTTAGCGCCCGTAGCTCAATTGGATAGAGCGTTTGACTACGGATCAAGAGGCTAGGGGTTCGACTCCTCTCGGGCGCGCCATTTTTAAAATGAATTTAAAATAACGGGAAGTAGCTCAGCTTGGTAGAGCACTTGGTTTGGGACCAAGGGGTCGCAGGTTCGAATCCTGTCTTCCCGACTTCTATTAATACTTATGGGGGCTTAGCTCAGATGGGAGAGCGCCTGCTTTGCACGCAGGAGGTCAGCGGTTCGATCCCGCTAGTCTCCACCATTTAAAAAAATAGATTATGAACATTGAAAACTGAATGACAATATGTCAACGTTTAATTCCGATAAATGAGTACTGAAAGTACTTCAAAGAGTGATTGGCTTAACCAATCAAAGATGAGCTAATCAAGCTTACTTCTATTATGGAGAGTTTGATCCTGGCTCAGGATGAACGCTGGCGGCGTGCCTAATACATGCAAGTCGAGCGAACAGATGAGAAGCTTGCTTCTCTGATGTTAGCGGCGGACGGGTGAGTAACACGTGGGTAACCTACCTATAAGACTGGGATAACTCCGGGAAACCGGGGCTAATACCTGATAATATTTTGAACCGCATGGTTCAATAGTGAAAGACGGCTTCGGCTGTCACTTATAGATGGACCCGCGCCGTATTAGCTAGTTGGTAAGGTAATGGCTTACCAAGGCAACGATACGTAGCCGACCTGAGAGGGTGATCGGCCACACTGGAACTGAGACACGGTCCAGACTCCTACGGGAGGCAGCAGTAGGGAATCTTCCGCAATGGGCGAAAGCCTGACGGAGCAACGCCGCGTGAGTGATGAAGGTCTTAGGATCGTAAAACTCTGTTGTTAGGGAAGAACAAATTTGTTAGTAACTGAACAAGTCTTGACGGTACCTAACCAGAAAGCCACGGCTAACTACGTGCCAGCAGCCGCGGTAATACGTAGGTGGCAAGCGTTATCCGGAATTATTGGGCGTAAAGCGCGCGTAGGCGGTTTCTTAAGTCTGATGTGAAAGTCCACGGCTCAACCGTGGAAGGTCATTGGAAACTGGGGGACTTGAGTGCAGAAGAGGAGAGTGGAATTCCATGTGTAGCGGTGAAATGCGCAGAGATATGGAGGAACACCAGTGGCGAAGGCGGCTCTCTGGTCTGTAACTGACGCTGATGTGCGAAAGCGTGGGGATCAAACAGGATTAGATACCCTGGTAGTCCACGCCGTAAACGATGAGTGCTAAGTGTTAGGGGGTTTCCGCCCCTTAGTGCTGCAGCTAACGCATTAAGCACTCCGCCTGGGGAGTACGACCGCAAGGTTGAAACTCAAAGGAATTGACGGGGACCCGCACAAGCGGTGGAGCATGTGGTTTAATTCGAAGCAACGCGAAGAACCTTACCAAATCTTGACATCCTTTGATCGCTCTAGAGATAGAGTTTTCCCCTTCGGGGGACAAAGTGACAGGTGGTGCATGGTTGTCGTCAGCTCGTGTCGTGAGATGTTGGGTTAAGTCCCGCAACGAGCGCAACCCTTAAGCTTAGTTGCCATCATTAAGTTGGGCACTCTAGGTTGACTGCCGGTGACAAACCGGAGGAAGGTGGGGATGACGTCAAATCATCATGCCCCTTATGATTTGGGCTACACACGTGCTACAATGGATAATACAAAGGGCAGCGAAACCGCGAGGTCAAGCAAATCCCATAAAATTATTCTCAGTTCGGATTGTAGTCTGCAACTCGACTACATGAAGCTGGAATCGCTAGTAATCGTAGATCAGCATGCTACGGTGAATACGTTCCCGGGTCTTGTACACACCGCCCGTCACACCACGAGAGTTTGTAACACCCGAAGCCGGTGGAGTAACCTTTTATTAGGAGCTAGCCGTCGAAGGTGGGACAGATGATTGGGGTGAAGTCGTAACAAGGTAGCCGTATCGGAAGGTGCGGCTGGATCACCTCCTTTCTAAGGATATTACGGAATGACCTTTAGGTCATGGAATTAACGTGGACATATTGTATTCAGTTTTGAATGTTTATTTAACATTCATCATTGCACATTGAAAACTAGATAAGTAAGCAAATAGATTTTACCAAGCAAAAAACCGAGTGAATTTCTAACGAAATTCAACAAGCTTAATAATCGCGCGTCGTCTTTTTAGACGACATCACAGATTAATAACAGTTATTTTCTTAAACATTTATGTATAAGGAAATATTAGATTAAGTTATTAAGGGCGCACGGTGGATGCCTTGGCACTAGAAGCCGAAGAAGGACGTTACTAACGACGATATGCTTTGGGGAGCTGTAAGTACGCTTTGATCCAGAGATTTCCGAATGGGGAAACCCAGCATGAGTTATGTCATGTTATCCACATATGAATACATAGTATGTGAGAAGGCACACCCGGAGAACTGAAACATCTTAGTACCCGGAGGAAGAGAAAGAAAACTCGATTCCCTGAGTAGCGGCGAGCGAAACGGGAATAGCCCAAACCAACAGGCTTGCCTGTTGGGGTTGTAGGACACTCAACACGGAGTTACAAAGGAAATAATTAGACGAATGGCTTTGGAAAAGCCAACCATAGAAGGTAAAAGTCCTGTAGTCGAAAGTTATTTCTCTCCTGAGTGGATCCTGAGTACGGCGGAACACGTGAAATTCCGTCGGAATCTGGGAGGACCATCTCCCAAGGCTAAATACTCTCTAGTGACCGATAGTGAACCAGTACCGTGAGGGAAAGGTGAAAAGCACCCCGGAAGGGGAGTGAAATAGAACCTGAAACCGTGTGCTTACAAATAGTCAGAGCCCGTTAATGGGTGATGGCGTGCCTTTTGTAGAATGAACCGGCGAGTTACGATTTGATGCAAGGTTAAGCAGTAAATGTGGAGCCGTAGCGAAAGCGAGTCTGAATAGGGCGAATGAGTATCTGGTCGTAGACCCGAAACCAAGTGATCTACCCATGTCCAGGTTGAAGTTCAGGTAACACTGAATGGAGGACCGAACCGACTTACGTTGAAAAGTGAGCGGATGAGGTGTGGGTAGCGGAGAAATTCCAATCGAACTTGGAGATAGCTGGTTCTCTCCGAAATAGCTTTAGGGCTAGCCTCAAGTGGTGATTATTGGAGGTAGAGCACTGTTTGGACGAGGGGCCCCTCTAGGGTTACCGAATTCAGACAAACTCCGAATGCCAAATAATTCAACTTGGGAGTTAGACTATGGGTGATAAGGTCCATAGTCGAAAGGGAAACAGCCCAGACCACCAGCTAAGGTCCCAAAATATATGTTAAGTGGAAAAGGATGTGGCGTTGCCCAGACAACTAGGATGTTGGCTCAGAAGCAGCCATCATTTAAAGAGTGCGTAATAGCTCACTAGTCGAGTGACACTGCGCCGAAAATGTACCGGGGCTAAACATATTACCGAAGCTGTGGATTATCCGTAAGGATAGTGGTAGGAGAGCGTTCTAAACGTGTCGAAGCATGATCGTAAGGACATGTGGAATGTTTAGAAGTGAGAATGCCGGTGTGAGTAGCGAAAGATGGGTGAGAATCCCATCCACCGATTGACTAAGGTTTCCAGAGGAAGGCTCGTCCGCTCTGGGTTAGTCGGGACCTAAGCCGAGGCCGATAGGCGTAGGCGATGGATAACAGGTAGATATTCCTGTACCACCTATGATTGTTTGAACGATGGGGGGACGCAGTAGGATAGGCGAAGCGTGCTGTTGGAGTGCACGTCCAAGCAACAAGACTGAGTGTTAGGCAAATCCGGCACTCGTAAGGTTGAGTTGTGATGGGGAGCTGGATCATGTATCCGGCGAGTCGTTGATTTCACACTGCCAAGAAAAGCCTCTAGTTAGAAAATAGGTGCCCGTACCGCAAACCGACACAGGTAGTCAAGATGAGAATTCTAAGGTGAGCGAGCGAACTCTCGTTAAGGAACTCGGCAAAATGACCCCGTAACTTCGGGAGAAGGGGTGCTTTTTAGGGTGCAAGCCTTGAAGAGCCGCAGTGAATAGGCCCAAGCGACTGTTTATCAAAAACACAGGTCTCTGCTAAACCGTAAGGTGATGTATAGGGGCTGACGCCTGCCCGGTGCTGGAAGGTTAAGAGGAGTGGTTAGCTTCTGCGAAGCTACGAATCGAAGCCCCAGTAAACGGCGGCCGTAACTATAACGGTCCTAAGGTAGCGAAATTCCTTGTCGGGTAAGTTCCGACCCGCACGAAAGGCGTAACGATTTGGGCACTGTCTCAACGAGAGACTCGGTGAAATCATAGTACCTGTGAAGATGCAGGTTACCCGCGACAGGACGGAAAGACCCCGTGGAGCTTTACTGTAGCCTGATATTGAAATTTGGCACAGCTTGTACAGGATAGGTAGGAGCCTTAGAAGCGTGAGCGCTAGCTTACGTGGAGGCGCTTGTGGGATACTACCCTGGCTGTGTTGACTTTCTAACCCGCACCATTTGATCATGGTGGGAGACAGTGTCAGGCGGGCAGTTTGACTGGGGCGGTCGCCTCCTAAAGAGTAACGGAGGCGCTCAAAGGTTCCCTCAGAATGGTTGGAAATCATTCGCAGAGTGTAAAGGCACAAGGGAGCTTGACTGCGAGACTTACAAGTCGAGCAGGGTCGAAAGACGGACTTAGTGATCCGGTGGTTCCGCATGGAAGGGCCATCGCTCAACGGATAAAAGCTACCCCGGGGATAACAGGCTTATCTCCCCCAAGAGTTCACATCGACGGGGAGGTTTGGCACCTCGATGTCGGCTCATCGCATCCTGGGGCTGTAGTCGGTCCCAAGGGTTGGGCTGTTCGCCCATTAAAGCGGTACGCGAGCTGGGTTCAGAACGTCGTGAGACAGTTCGGTCCCTATCCGTCGTGGGCGTAGGAAATTTGAGAGGAGCTGTCCTTAGTACGAGAGGACCGGGATGGACATACCTCTGGTGTACCAGTTGTCGCGCCAGCGGCATAGCTGGGTAGCTATGTATGGACGGGATAAGTGCTGAAAGCATCTAAGCATGAAGCCCCCCTCAAGATGAGATTTCCCAACTTCGGTTATAAGATCCCTCAAAGATGATGAGGTTAATAGGTTCGGGGTGTAAGCGCAGTAATGTGTGTAGCTGACGAATACTAATCGATCGAAGACTTAATCAAAATTTTTAAATCGGTTTTTTGCCGTAAAATCTGCTTACTATCTAGTTTTGAATGTGCAATACATTCTAATATAGTTTTTACTATTTGTCTGGTGACGATAGCAAAGAGGTCACACCTGTTCCCATGCCGAACACAGAAGTTAAGCTCTTTAGCGCCGATGGTAGTTGGGCTTACGTTCCGCGAGAGTAGGACGTTGCCGGGCAAATATTTATAAATGGATGCGATGAGCCGCACTCGAGACCTGTTAGGTCTCTTTTTTTTGTTCGAAATCTAGAAGGGAGCTAATAAAATGAAAAAATATTTTGAAGAGACGTTCAAAGTAAATAAAAAGAACTTAGCAACCAAAAAAGCATTAATGCAAGCTATTATAGTATTTATTATTTTATCGTCTAGTGTACTTTTTGGAAGATTCGATCTTGGATTGACGGCAGTACTAGGATCATTTAGTAATATTTATGTAATTAATGGATCTTATCCATCTAGAATAAGAAAAGTTATTGTCGTGTCTGTTATGTTAAGCATTTGTTTAATGTTAGGAACTTTAACAATTACAGTTCCATTTTTATATGCTTTAATATTAGGATTAATTGGTATGATTGCTCACTTTGTCTTAAAAGCATTTCAAATACCAGGACCATCTTCACTGTTTTTCGTACTTACTTATAGTGTTGCATCGATTATGCCTATTATGCCAGAAGATTTTCTGAACAGAGGTTTACTTGTATTATGTGGAGGACTTGTAAGTACAATAGTTGTTATAGTTGATGCTATTTTTAATCATAAAAAACCGGAAACTGAGAGTGTTTTAAATATTTTTAAAAATTTAGCTCATTTAACTAAAAACTTTAGTGGAAAAACATTTGATGATGCTCGTAGTGATACTTTAAACTCGATACATCATGCGACTAACACATTAACAACTGCGAATACTTTTTGGAATAAAAACAAAGATTATAATCGCTTATTACAATTAAAAGGTAGAGCAGAAGCTATATGGTCTAGTTGCTTAGAATTATCTTCAAAGGGCTATAAAGTTTTACCAATAGAAATAAGTGAATCTCTAAAATACATATATAAGAGAATTGAAGGAACTGAAACTTCAGATTATCTACCAATAGATTACACTGGAGAAGATATATATATAAGTGAATTAGCTGATTTGATTAATAATACGGTTAAGTTGCTTAATGAATCTGATTTACAACTAGACAAACAAATTAGCTATAGAAAGCCTATGTATTCAAGGATTATTAAAGAAAACTTATCTAAAGACTCTTTAGTGCTTATGTCATCTATGCAATATGGCATTATTTTATTTGCTTCTGTTATTATTGCATTTGGAATGGGATTTGAAAGAGCTTATTGGATACCTATGTCATGCTGTTCTGTATTGTTAGGTTCATCTTCTTTATCAACTATACAAAGAGCATTACAAAGAACAGTTGGTACAATTATAGGTATGTTAGTCGCAGTTTTGATTTTAGTATTTGAGCCGAATACATGGACCATTGTAATTTTAATGGCTATCTTGATGGGGACAGCTGAATTATTAATCGCATTTAACTATACGATTGCTGTTATGTTTATAACGCCAAATGTACTATTAATGTCTGCAGCTATAACTAAACACTTCGACACTTATTTAGTGGTACCTAGAATAACAGATGTTATCATTGGATCAGTGATAGGTTTGATAGGTGTACTAATAGTTGGAAGAAATCAAGCTTCTAAAAAATTACCGAAAACAATTAATAATACTTTGAGGTTACAAGCTAATATATTACACACACTATTTTCATCAAATAAATATCAACATAATATTGCAGATTCAACAATCATCAGAGAAATGCATACAGAAATCATGAATACTAAAGCGATGTATCAAGCAGCTTTAAATGAAATGGATAACAACGTTAAGAAGGTTGAATATTTATATCCAATTATATTTACCGTAGAGCAATTAGCTTTTACATTAGAAAGAGCATATGAAAAAGGTAACATCAGTACTTTATCTGATCAATCTATAGGTCTTTACTTAACAACCTATGAAAATATATGCAAAAAAGTAGTGTTTAATACAAGTTATGAACCTATTGAATTACCGCAATTAAAAGAGTTTACGAGTATTAGAACGGAATTAATGAAATTGCAAAGTTTAAGCAGTAATAAATTAGACAAAAAGACTTCATAACGATGAAGTCTTTTTTCTTTTGGTTAAACATGATATTAATGCGTTAATATGATCTTCTGTATCTTCTGTATTTATTCCGCCAAAGCCCAGTACAAAATGTGGTTTGTTGTCTGTTTTTTTGAAACGGTAGTGAGATAGTGGTTTTATGTCTATATCAGCTTCTTTAATTCTGCTTATACAGTCTTCTATAGTTAGACCGTTTGTAACAGTTAATATAAAATGCATCCCGGTTAATTCTCCTGAGATTGCAAAAGTTTCTGGATACTTTCTAAGTTGTTTGAGAATATGATCTCTTTTAGTTCTATATATTTTCCTCATTCGATTCAGATGTCTTTCAAAATGTCCTTCATTCATAAAACGACTGAGCATGTATTGAGTATGTCTAGGTACCGTGCCACCTTCTATATTGGTTTTCTTTTGATAGAGTGTGATTAAGTTTTTAGGTAATACTGCATAAGCTACACGTAGAGACGGAGAGATTGATTTAGAGAATGTACTGACATATATAACACTATCGGAGTTGTCTAAACTTTGTAGCGCTGGAATAGGTCTGCCACCATATCTGAATTCCGAGTCATAGTCATCTTCAATTATAAAGCGATTAGATTTCTCTGATGCCCATTTTATAAGTTGAGTTCGTCGTTTTAAATCCATAATGACGCCGGTAGGAAACTGATGGCTTGGTGTGATATAGACGACATCATAATCAGTCTTTTTGATTTGTTCAATATCAATTCCATTTTGCGTTACAGGTATAAACTCAAAAGGTACATGTTTTCTTTTGAGTAAATTTCTCACTTGTTTATATAGTGGGTCTTCTATCATATATTTTGAATCAGAAATCATATCTGTGATAATGGATAATAATTGTTCAGTTGATGAACCTACAATGATTTGTTGTGGTGAACAGTTCACGCCACGACTGTGAAATACATAATGTCCGATTTCTTTTCTTAAATTTAAATCTCCTTGTTTATGACCACTATCCAAAAGGTGAACTTGTTGCTCGTCGAATGCTTCTTTTGCATATTTTCTGAACAGGTCACTTGGGAAGTGTTCTTTATCTATTGCACCCAGTTTAAAACTATATTTATAGCTTATTTCATCTTGGTTAGTTTGAGCAGGTACTTTTGTTTTATAAGTTACAGGCAAGTTTACAATATCATTAATATAGAAGCCTGATCGATTTTTGCTATAAATATAACCCTCGTCACATAGTAGTTGATATGCATGTTCGATAGTTGTCTGACTGACAGAGAGATAGTGACTCAATTGTCTTTTTGAAGGTAGTTTTTCATCGTGTCTCATGACATCGTTAATGATATTTTGTTTAATATTTTCATAAAGTTGTTGGTATATTGGTATATTAATATTTCTATTAATATCAAACATAAGCATTTCCATATCGTTAACCTCAAATCTGACCACTTATTTTTTGATAAATCTGACTCTTTTAGCAGTTCAGAATTTAGTATAACCTACTAATAAGCGGTTTAAAAGGAGGAAGTTTTAAGATGTCAAAAATTACTGGTTCAGATAAAGTTAAAAGAGGTATGGCAGAAATGCAAAAAGGTGGCGTAATCATGGATGTGGTTAATGCTGAACAAGCTAAGTTAGCTGAAGAGGCTGGTGCTGTAGCTGTAATGGCATTAGAACGTGTTCCATCTGATATTAGAGCGGCAGGTGGCGTAGCAAGAATGGCAGATCCTCGTATAGTGGAAGAAGTAATGAATGCTGTTTCAATTCCAGTTATGGCAAAAGGAAGAATTGGTCATATAACTGAAGCGCGCATTTTAGAATCAATGGGTGTGGATTACATAGATGAGTCAGAAGTATTAACACCAGCTGACGAAGAATATCATTTAAAGAAAGATGATTTTACAGTACCATTTGTATGTGGTTGCCGTAATTTAGGTGAAGCTGCACGTAGAATTGGTGAAGGTGCGGCCATGTTACGTACGAAAGGTGAGCCAGGTACTGGTAATATTGTTGAAGCTGTTCGTCATATGAGACAAGTTAATTCAGAAGTACGCAAATTAGCAGTTATGAGCGACGATGAAATTATGACTGAAGCTAAAAATATTGGTGCCCCTTATGAAATCCTAAAAGAAATTAAAGATTTAGGTCGTTTACCAGTTGTGAACTTTGCTGCAGGTGGTGTGGCAACACCAGCTGACGCTGCGTTAATGATGGAGTTAGGCGCTGACGGCGTATTTGTAGGTTCTGGTATATTCAAATCAGAAGCACCTGAAAAATTCGCAAAAGCTATCGTTCAAGCTACTACACATTACCAAGATTATAAATTGATCACTGAACTTTCTAAAGAATTAGGACCAGCTATGAAAGGTTTAGATATTAATCAATTATCATTAGAAGAACGTATGCAAGAGCGTGGATGGTAATATGAAAATTGGTGTTCTAGGTCTACAAGGTGCGGTAAGAGAGCATATTAAGCATATAGAGCAAACTGGTCATGAAGGTATTGTAATTAAGACAGTCAATCAATTAAATGAAATTGATGGTCTCGTATTACCTGGTGGAGAATCGACAACTATGCGAAGATTAATGGATTTATATGGTTTTACTGAGTTGCTGAGAAATAGTGAATTACCTATGTATGGCACTTGTGCTGGTCTTATACTGTTAGCTAAAGCAGTTGTTGGACAGGAAAGTCATTTAAATAAATTAAATGTAGTTGTTGAAAGAAATTCGTTTGGTAGACAAGTCGATAGTTTTGAACAGGATTTAGATGTGAAAGGAATAGATGAAGCGGTTAATGCAGTATTTATACGTGCCCCGCACATACAATCTGCTCATGAAGGTGTAGAAGTGTTATCTACAGTTGAAGATAGAATAGTAGCTGTAAGACAAAATCAATACTTAGGTATATCTTTCCATCCAGAACTAACAGATGATTATAAAATCATGAAATATTTTATTGAAGAAATTGTTGAACAATATCAAGTGAAACAACCACAATAAAAATAAAACAGTCAACTGGCTTAAAAAGTCAGTTGACTGTTTTTGTTTTATTATAAGAAGAATCCAGCGATAGTTGCTGATAAGAATGATACAAGTGTTGCACCGTATAATAGTTTTAAACCAAATCGTGCAACGTTATCTCCTTGTTTATCATTTAATGATTTTACAGCACCGGCAATGATACCAATTGATCCAAAGTTTGCAAATGAAACTAAGAATACAGAAATGATACCATTTGCTCTTTCAGAAATGTCTGCTTCAGGTAAAATACCCATTGCAACGAATTCATTCGAAAGAACTTTAGTTGCCATAATACTACCAGATTGTACTGCATCTGCCCATGGAATACCTGCTAAGAAAGCAAATGGGGCAAAGATAAATCCAATTAAAGTTTGGAAGTCCCAAGAAATAGAACCTCCAGAAACAGCTGAGAAGATATTAGATGTGACACCATTTAAGAGGCCAATCAATGCTACATAACCGATTAACATTGCTGCAACGATAACCGCTACTTTGAAACCATCTAAAATATATTCTCCTAACATTTCGAAGAACGACTGTTTTTCTCCAGACTCTTGAATCATAATGTCGTCTTCTTTAGGGTCTACTGTATATGGATTTATAATGGATGCCATAATAAATCCACCAAATAAGTTTAATACAATTGCTGTTACAACATATCTTGGTTCAACCATTGTAAAGTATGCACCGATAATAGATGCAGAAACTGTTGACATAGCTGAAGCAGTTAATGTATACATACGATGCTTAGGAATTAAAGGAAGTTGTTTTTTTATAGAAATAAATACTTCAGATTGACCTAAAATTGCAGATGCAACTGCGTTATATGATTCTAATTTTCCCATACCATTTATTTTAGAAATAACTAATCCTAAATATTTAATGATAAGAGGTAATACTTTAATATATTGTAAGATACCGATAAGTGCTGATACAAATACGATTGGCATCAATACGTTAAGGAAATAAACTGAAACAGGTTTGTTACTCTTTGGATCGACGTTTGCTACACCATCAAACACAAAGTTTATCCCCTCCATCGCTTTTGCTATGATATAGCTAAAGCCATTTGAAATTCCACCTATGATAGTTAATCCACCTGTTGTTTTTAATAATAAGAAAGCAAATATAAACTGAATTACGATCATTAATCCTATATACTGCCATCTGACGCGCATTTTATCAGAGCTTACTAGCCATGCTAAAAATAGGAATAATAAGATACCGATAATCCCGATAATATAATGCATTACTAACACACCTTTCCCTTGGTATTCTCTCTTTAATAACCTATCTTATATCATAACTTATTTCTTTTGAAAGCGGTATGAAATTTTAAAAATTTTTCAAGAAACAAATTAATTGAAATAATAAAGTGCAGAACATATAATATAGTCAAAGAAGGTCAAAAGAGGTGATGATTAATGCACAACATGTCGGATATCATTGAGCAATACTTAAAGCAATTGTTGGAAGAGGCTCAAGGTGATGTCGTTGAAATTAAACGTGCGCATATTGCTGAAAAGTTTGATTGTGTACCTTCCCAGTTAAACTATGTTATTAAAACAAGATTTACTAATGAGCACGGTTACGCTATTGAAAGTAAAAGAGGTGGTGGAGGTTACATTCGTATTTCTAAAGTCGAAACGAATAGTCAATCAGCATTTATTAGACATTTAATAGAGTTGACAGGTGATCAAATATCGCAAGCAAATGCATTTAGAATCGTTGACGGCTTATTTGAGAATAAGCTAATTACGGATAGAGAGAAAAAAATGATTTTACAAACACTTCATAGAGATACATTACAAATAGAAATACCATATAGAGATATTATTCGAGCAAATATATTGAAACGTATACTTGCCGTCATACATTATAGTTAAAAAGGAGTGACAGTATGCTTTGTGAAATTTGTGGTAAAGAAGAAGCAACGATTCAATTAACATCAACTGGTAAGAAACATAAAACTGAACAATGGATTTGTAAAAACTGTGCTTCAGAACATTTTTATTTCCAAGATGATCAAATGAGCGATCAAAATTTAGATCAAGAATTTGTTGTGAATCAATTTTTACAATATCTCGTAGGTAAACACGGCATTAACTTTAAGCAAGTTCAACCACAAGAAGAAAAGCACTGTCCTACTTGTGGCATGACTTTACCTGATATAGCTAAAGTAGGTAAGTTTGGTTGTCATGACTGTTATGAAACGTTTAAAGATGATGTACCTCAAATTATTAGAAGAGTGCAAGCGGGTAGTGGCGAACATACAGGTAAGATACCTGTTTCATCTAGAAGCAAAATCCAGCTTAAACAACAAATAGCTGAAAAAGAAAAAATCTTACAAGGTTTGATTGAAGAACAAGCTTTTGAAGATGCGGCAGTTGTTAGAGATGAAATCAAAGCTTTGAAAGCAGAAGGTGAGGTCAAGTAAATGGAAGAACATATCAATGAACATATTAGCGATTGGATGAAAAAAACAGATGATACGCCAATTGTCATGAGCTCCAGAATAAGACTTGCTCGAAACCTTCAAGATGAAGTTCATCCGCTCAAATACGAAGATGACGAAACAGGAAATAAAGTAATTGATAAAGTTAGTAAGGCATTATCAAATTTAAAACTTACAAAGTTATCTGAATTAAGTGAGCTTGAGCAAAATAAATTAGTATTTAAACATTTAATCAGTCCTGCACTTACGAAACAGCAGTCCGGCGCAGTACTATTAAATGAAGATGAATCTACAAGTGTTATGATTAACGAAGAAGACCATGTAAGAATACAAGTAATGGGCAACAATCTCGTGTTAAATGAACTTTATGAAACAGCATCTAAATTAGATGATGAGTTAGACAAACATTTAACAATTTCATACGATGAACAACATGGATTTTTAACGACATGTCCTACTAACATTGGAACTGGTTTAAGAGCGAGTGTCATGTTGCATTTACCAGGACTGAGCATTATGAAACGTATGAAAAGAATTGGCCAAGCAATTAATCGATTTGGTTATACAATTCGGGGTATATATGGAGAAGGAACAGGTGCACTAGGCCATGTATATCAAATATCGAATCAATTAACACTTGGTAAGACTGAACAAGAAATTATTGAAGACTTAACACAAATTGTTGAACAGATTATTAGTGAAGAAGAACAAATTCGACAAAGACTTGATCGCTTTAACCATATGGAAACGAAAGATAGAGTCCATCGTGCTAAAGGTATCTTAAAGTCAGCGCAGTTAATATCTGTTGAAGAAGCATCACTTAGGTTAAGTGAAATGAAACTCGGTATAGATTTAGGTCATCTCGAGAGTAATGACTTTAATTTTGATAATTTAATGGTTACAATACAAACACCATTCTTTGAAGGTGAAGACTCGGAACAATCTGTAGATGAAAAGCGAGCAACCTTTTTAAGAGAACACATATAAAAATTAGGAGGTTAGTTTATGCTATTTGGTAGATTAACAGAGCGTGCACAACGCGTATTAGCGCATGCACAAGAAGAAGCAATGAGATTGAATCATTCAAATATAGGAACAGAACATTTATTATTAGGTTTAATGAAAGAACCAGAAGGAATTGCAGCTAAAGTTCTTGATGCGTTTGGTATTACTGAAGAAAAAGTAACTAAAGAAGTTGAGAATTTAATTGGTCAAGGCCAAGAGCAAGTAGGCGCAATTCATTACACACCTAGAGCTAAAAAAGTAATCGAACTTTCTATGGATGAAGCAAGAAAGCTCAACCATACATTCGTAGGAACAGAACATCTTTTATTAGGACTCATTCGTGAAAACGAAGGTGTCGCTGCTCGTGTGTTTGCTAACTTAGATTTAAATATTACAAAAGCAAGAGCACAAGTTGTGAAATCATTAGGTAGTCCAGAACAAGGTTCGAAAAATGCACAAACTACTAAAAATCAAGCAACACCTACTTTAGATGGATTAGCTAGAGACTTAACAGTGATTGCTGAAGATGGAACTTTAGATCCAGTTATTGGACGTTCAGACGAAATCACAAGAGTGATAGAAGTATTAAGTAGAAGAACTAAAAACAACCCAGTTCTAATTGGGGAACCTGGTGTCGGTAAGACGGCGATTGTCGAAGGACTAGCACAAGCAATTGTACAAAACGAAGTGCCTGAAACATTAAAAGGTAAACGTGTTATGTCGTTAGATATGGGAACAGTTGTTGCTGGTACTAAATATCGCGGTGAATTTGAAGAAAGATTGAAAAAAGTAATGGAAGAAATTCATCAAGCTGGTAACATCGTGTTATTCATTGATGAGTTACACACACTTATTGGTGCTGGTGGTGCAGAAGGTGCGATTGATGCATCTAATATCTTGAAACCTGCACTAGCGCGTGGTGAATTACAATGTATCGGTGCTACAACATTAGATGAGTATCGTAAATATATTGAAAAAGACGCAGCGTTAGAAAGACGTTTCCAACCAGTTAAAGTTGATGAACCAAATACTAAAGATTCTATTTCAATCTTAAAAGGATTAAGAGATCGTTATGAAGCGCATCACCGTATCAACATTTCAGACGAAGCAATTGAAGCGGCTGTTAATATGAGTGATCGTTATATTTCTGATAGATTCTTACCAGACAAAGCAATCGACTTAATTGATGAAGCAAGTTCTAAAGTGAGACTTAGAAATTATACGACACCACCAAGTCTTAAAGAGCTTGAATTAGAACTAGAAACAGTTAAGAAAGAAAAAGATGCAGCAGTGCACTCTCAAGAATTTGAAAATGCTGCTAACTTAAGAGATAAACAAACAAAACTTGAAAAACAATTAGAAGATACGAAAAACGAATGGAAAAAAGCACAAGGTGAGAAGAATACTTGTGTAACGGCTGAAGATATTGCTGTAGTAGTAGCAAATTGGACAGGTGTTCCAATTACAAAATTAAATGAAACAGAATCAGAACGACTATTAAACTTAGAGTCTATACTTCATGGTCGTGTAATCGGTCAAAATGATGCTGTTCAATCTATTTCTAAAGCAGTTAGACGTGCAAGAGCAGGATTGAAAGATCCTAAGAGACCAATTGGTAGCTTCATATTCTTAGGTCCAACTGGTGTTGGTAAAACGGAACTTGCTCGTACACTAGCTGATGCAATGTTTGGTGAAGAAGATGCAATGATCAGAGTTGATATGAGTGAGTTCATGGAGAAACACTCTGTCAGTCGATTAGTAGGTTCTCCTCCAGGTTATGTAGGTCATGATGATGGTGGTCAATTAACTGAAAATGTAAGACGTAAACCATATTCAGTTATTTTATTTGATGAAATTGAAAAAGCACATCCAGATGTATTTAATATCTTATTACAAGTGTTGGATGATGGTCATTTAACAGATTCTAAAGGTCGTAAAGTAGACTTTAGAAATACGGTTATTATTATGACATCTAACGTAGGTGCTCAAGAGCTACAAAACGCTAGATTTGTAGGCTTTGGTGCGAAAGATAGTGGACCTGATTATGAAACAATCAGAAAAACAATGATGGATGAGTTGAAACAACAATTCAGACCAGAATTCTTGAACCGTGTGGATGATATTATCGTATTCCACAAACTAGAAAAGTCACATCTTAAAGAAATTGTTGCTAAGATGGCTGGCAACTTAACTAAACGTCTATCAGAACAAGGTATTCACATCACACTTTCTGATCCAGCACAAGAAAAAATTGCTGATGAAGGATTTGATCCTGAATATGGTGCGAGACCATTAACGCGTGCTATTCAAAAACATGTAGAAGATAACTTAAGTGAATTAATTTTATCTGGCCAAGACTTAGTAGGTAAAGATGTCATGGTTGATTACAGAGATGATGAATTTAAATTTGATATATCAGATCATAAAGAAGACGAAACAGAACAAGAAACTTCACAAGCTTAAAAATTAAAATGTAATTTTAATCATATAATGAGTCCGCAAACTATTGCTATTAATAGTCTGCGGACTTTTTATGTTTGTTTTAAAGTATATTAATTTGTTTTTACAGTCAGTCAAGTTTAAAATATAACTATTTAATTAATACGGAGGTAACATGGATGGCAAAAAAGAAAGTAGTATTTGAATGTTTAGCCTGCGGATTTCAATCTCCTAAATGGATGGGTAAATGCTCAAATTGTGGTGCGTGGAATCAAATGGAAGAATCTATTGAACAAAAAGAAACTAAAGGACCTAAAAATACATTTAAGTCAGATGTTCCAGTTCAAAAAATAGAAAAATTAAAAGATATTAAAGAAGAAGATACACCTAGAATAAAAACTAAAATTAATGAATTTAACCGTGTCTTAGGTGGGGGAGTCGTACAAGGTTCACTTGTATTAATAGGTGGAGACCCCGGAATTGGGAAATCTACATTACTATTACAAATATGTGCGGCACTATCCCAACAAAAGAATGTGTTATATGTATCAGGTGAAGAATCGGTAAAACAAACTAAACTAAGAGCAGAGCGTTTAGTTGAAGATTCTGGAGAATTAAATGTATATGCAGAAACGAATTTAGAGATTATACACAGTATGGTTCAAAAAGAAAAACCAGATGTATTAGTTATCGATTCTATTCAAACTGTTTATCATCCAGAAGTTACATCTGCGCCAGGTTCAGTTTCTCAAGTGAGAGAATGTACACAAAATTTAATGCACATAGCTAAACAAATGAATATAGCTACATTCATCGTTGGACATGTAACGAAAGATGGACAAATAGCTGGTCCAAGATTATTAGAACATATGGTAGATACCGTTTTATACTTTGAAGGTGATACACATCATGCTTATCGTATATTGAGAGCAGTTAAAAACCGTTTTGGTTCAACTAATGAAATGGGTATTTTTGAAATGAAACAAACTGGGCTTAATGAAGTAACGAACCCTTCAGAAATGTTTCTCGAAGAAAGAACGAAACATGTGTCTGGTTCGACCATTGTTGCGACGATGGAAGGGACAAGACCTATATTAGTTGAAGTCCAAGCACTTGTAACACCTACAACATTCCATAACCCACGAAGAATGGCTACAGGTATAGATCATAATAGATTAAGCTTGTTAATGGCCGTACTAGAGAAAAAAGAAAACTTCTTATTACAACAGCAAGATGCATATATTAAAATTGCTGGTGGTGTTAAATTGAGCGAGCCTGCTGTAGACTTAAGCATTATCATAGCGATAGCTTCAAGTTTCCAAGATAAACCAACTAAAGGTGATGATTGCTACGTTGGTGAAGTTGGTTTGACGGGTGAAGTAAGAAGGGTAGCAAGAATTGATCAAAGGGTCCAAGAAGCTGCTAAACTCGGATTTAAGCGTATTATTATACCTAAAAATAATATTAAAGGTTTAGAATTTCCAGAAGGCACTGAAGTGATTGGTGTATCAACGACAAGAGAAGCATTGAAACTTGCTTTTAATGCATAATTAACCATTAGGAGGATAACGTATGAAAATTTTAAAGGGACTAATCATATTGTGTTACTTAGTCATAGGTTCCTCGCTTGGTATTATGGTGATTCCAGAACTGATTAATGCGTTTAGTATCCAACCTGAAGAAGTGCTCACTAATTCATACATTGATGGTCTTATTGGAGCAGTTGTCATTTTCTTATTGTTTGGATTTTTAATAGATAAAATTGTAGACATGGCTGATCAAGGAGAAAAGTATTTATTAAAGAGAAGTATTCTTGAAATATTTTTTGCTACTATCGGTGTGATGATTGGTTTAATGATTGCGGTGATGGTCTCATTTATATTAGAAATGATCGGTGCGCCAGTCTTGAAACATATTTTACCAATAATTATTGCTGCTTTTTTATGTTATTTAGGATTTCAGATTGGCTTGCAAAAGCGTGAAGAGATATTACGATTATTTCCAGAAAGCATATCAAATTCATTAATGAGACAAACAACTTCAAAATACGCGAAAATTTTAGACACAAGTGCGATTATTGATGGACGAATTTTAGATGTTGTGAAATGTCGTTTTATAGATGGTGAAATACTTGTTCCTCAAGGTGTTATAGAAGAGTTGCAAGTAATTGCTGACGCTAAAGATAGTGTTAAACGAGATAAAGGTCAACGTGGATTAGATATTTTAAATTCACTTAAGGAAACGGATTTCTCAATTTCAATAATTGAACCAACTTCTACACATAAAGATGTAGATGCGCTATTAATTACTTTAGCTAAAAAATATAACGCGAGTATTATTACGACAGATTATAATTTGAATAAAGTTTGTGCTGTGCAAGGGATTAAAGTATTGAACGTTAACGATTTGTCAGAAGCTATCAAACCTGTCTTACATCAAGGAGATATTTTCGATTTATTAATCACGAAAATTGGTAAAGAAGATGATCAAGGTGTCGGGTATTTAGATGATGGGACAATGGTTGTTATTGAAAAAGGTAGAGAATGTATTGGTAAAACAATTACAGTTGAGGTTATGAGTTTATTACAAACGTCCTCTGGTAGAATCATATTTGCGAAGAAGGTGTCATAAATTGGGGTTTACTACGATAATACCAGCAGCTGGGCAAGGCAAAAGAATGGGAACCGAAATAAATAAATTATTCCTGGAAGTTGATGGAGAAACAATTATTCGAAGAACCGTGTCTGTTTTTCAAGAAATTGAGAAATGTGAACAAATTTTTATTGCTGCACATCCAAATGAAGTTCATTTAATGGAGGAACATTTAAAAGATTTCAGTAAAGTTGCTGGAGTTATTCCTGGTGGTAAAGAAAGACAACATAGTATCAATGAAGTATTAAAAGTATTAATAGATACAGAAGTTGTTATGGTTCATGATGGTGCTAGACCATTTATTACGCACGAAAAAATAAATCAGCTTTATCAAGAAACTTTAAAAAACAATGCTGTTATATTAGCAGTACAGGCTAAAGATACAATAAAAAGAGTAATCGATGGTGTTGTAGAAGAAACTTATGATCGAGCGACTATGTTTCAAGTACAAACACCTCAATCTTTTAGTAGGAATGTCATTTTACAGGCTTATAATTTAGCTGAAAAAGATGGGTTTATAGGTACTGATGATGCTTCGTTAGTAGAGCGAGCAGGGTACAAGGTACATATTACAAATGGCGATTATGATAACATCAAAATTACAACCCATGAAGACTTAATAATTGCTGATTCTATATTAGAAAGACGAGGTAATTGTGATGTTTAGAATAGGTTATGGTTATGACGTACATGAATTTGATCAAACAAGGCCACTTATAATTGGTGGCATTAAAGTAGAACATACTCACGGATTAAAAGGGCATAGTGATGCTGATGTATTACTCCACGCAATTACGGATGCTATTCTTGGTGCTGCCAGTCTCGGTGATATAGGTAAACTTTTTCCAGATACAGATCCTACATTTAAAAATGCGGATTCAAAACGGTTATTAAATGAAGCTTATAAACAAGTTTTGAAAAAGGGATATAAACTTGGAAATGTAGATGCTACAATTATAGCTGAACAACCAAAATTTAGACCCCATATAGATAAGATGAGAGACGCAATTGCTTCAATATTTGAAGTGTCTATTGAGGATGTAAATGTGAAAGCGACTACTAATGAAAAATTAGGATTTCTAGGAAGAGAAGAAGGCATACAAGCGCAAGCTGTGGTATTATTAACAAGTAAAGAATAAAACAGGAGTGAGACGATGAGTAACAAAGTAAGAGTAAGATACGCGCCAAGTCCGACTGGTTACTTACACATCGGTAACGCAAGAACCGCATTATTTAACTATTTATTTGCTAAACATTATGATGGGGATTTTGTTATACGTATTGAAGATACTGATATAGCCAGAAATTTAGAAGACGGAGAAGCGTCACAATTTTCTAACCTTGAATGGTTAGGATTAGGATGGGATGAATCTGTCAATAAAGACGGAGGATATGGTCCATATCGCCAATCAGAGCGCGGACATTTATATCAACCATTAATTGACCAATTATTAGCCGAAGATAAAGCTTATAAATGTTATATGACTTCAGAAGAATTAGAAGCTGAACGCGAAGAACAAATCGCTAGAGGAGAAATGCCTCGTTACGGTGGTAAACACGCACATTTAACTAAAGAAGAACAAGAGGCTTTTGAAGCAGAAGGCAGACAACCAAGTATTCGTTTCAGAGTACCACAAAATACTGAATATAAGTTCGACGACATCGTTAAAGGTGAAGTTGCATTTGATTCAAATGGTATTGGTGACTGGGTTATTTGTAAAAAAGATGGTATACCAACTTATAACTTTGCTGTTGCAATTGATGATTATTATATGGAAATTTCTCACGTTATTCGTGGTGATGATCATATTTCAAACACGCCTAAACAACTTATGATATATGAAGCTTTAGGTTTTGAACCGCCACAATTTGCACACATGACGTTAATCGTTAATGAAGACCGCAAAAAATTAAGTAAACGTGATGGACAAATTCTACAGTTTATTGAACAATATAAAGATTTAGGTTATTTACCTGAAGCAATCTTTAATTTTATCGGATTATTAGGATGGTCTCCAGAAGGCGAAGAAGAACTCTTCTCTAAAGAAGAATTCATTAAAATCTTCGATGAAAAACGCCTTTCAAAATCACCAGCTTTCTTCGATAAGAAAAAATTAGAGTGGATTAATAACCAATACATGAAAGAAAAAGATTCTGAAACAGTCTTTGAAATGACAATTCCACATATGGTTAAAGCTGGTTTGTTATCAGAAAGTCCTTCAGAAGCGGAATTATCTTGGGCAAGAGATTTAGTAGGTTTATATCAACAACAAATGAGCTATGCAGGCGAAATTGTTCCGTTATCTGAACTATTTTTCAGAGAACATCTTGATTTCACTGAAGAAGCACAAGAAGTCTTAGATGGCGAACAAGTACCAACTGTAATGGCTGAGCTTGTAAAACAACTTGAAACTTTAGAGCCATTTGAATCAGCCGAAATTAAAAAATCTATTAAAGCAGTACAAAAAGAAACAGGCATCAAAGGTAAACAATTGTTTATGCCTATTCGAGTTGCTGTTTCAGGTCAAACACATGGCCCAGAGTTACCTAACACAATCGAGTTATTAGGTAGAGATAAAGTGTTAGCAAGATTAAAACGTTTCGTTTGATTTTTTTAAAACAAGACTCTATGATAAAAATGACTTAAAGGATAAGTAGTTTGGATAATGTGAAATTAGAGAGTACATGGTTGCTGAAAATGTGCCACATTATATAAACGAATGCACCTTTATTATACAAGGTAAATATATCAATATTTAAATGAGTGAGCATTTTAAAATGCTAAAAAGAGTGGAACCGTGCAAAAAGGCACCTCTAGCAACTATTGTTAGAGGCGCCTTTTTGTTATCTGAGGGGGGATTTAAATGTTTAGAAGAGTCAAAGATGATATTCAAATGGTATTTGATCAAGACCCAGCAGCAAGGTCTTCATTTGAAATCGTTATGACTTACTCAGGGCTGCATGCTATATGGAGTTATTTGATTGCAAATTGGTTCTTTAAAAAGAAAATGTACTTTATTGCAAGATCAATATCGCAAATATCTCGATTCTTTACAGGTGTCGAGATTCATCCAGGCGCTACTATTGGAAAGAGGTTATTTATAGACCATGGTATGGGGATTGTAATAGGTGAAACATGTCGTATTGGAAACAATGTGACAATCTACCAAGGTGTGACACTAGGCGGAACTGGTAAAGAGCGAGGGAAAAGACATCCCGATATCGGTGATAATGTTTTAATAGCTGCTGGTGCAAAAGTACTTGGCAATATAGAAGTTGGAAGTAATGTGAATATTGGAGCGAACTCAGTCGTGTTAAAAGATGTTCCAGATTACTCTACTGTTGTTGGCATACCAGGTAGAATTGTTAAGCAAGACGGATTGAAAGTCGGTAAGAACTTTAATCATACTAATTTACCAGATCCTATATATGAACAATTAAAAGAATTGGAACGTCAACTTGAAAAGACGAAGAATGGAGAGATTGTTGATGATTACGTTATATAATACGTTAACGAGACAAAAGGAAAAATTTATTCCCATTGAAGAAGGGAAAGTAAAGATGTATGTTTGTGGTCCAACTGTTTACAACTACATTCATATAGGGAATGCTAGAGCGACAGTTGCCTTTGATGTTGTAAGGAGATATTTAGAATATCGTGGATATGATGTTCAATATGTATCTAACTTTACTGATGTTGATGATAAATTAATTAAGACCGCAAATGAATTAGGTGAAACAGTACCTGAAATTGCAGATCGTTTTATAGAAGCATTCTACGAAGACACTGGGGCATTAAATTGTAAACGTGGTACGTCTAATCCAAGAGTTATGGATCATATGGACGATATCATTGCTTTTATAAAGGTGCTTGTGGAAAAAGGATATGCATATGAAAGTGGCGGCGATGTTTATTATCGTACGCGACGTTTTGATGACTATGGTAAGTTAAGTCACCAATCTTTAGACGACTTAAAAGTTGGTGCAAGAATTGAAACTGGTGAACAAAAAGAAGACGAACTAGACTTCACATTATGGAAACAAGCTAAACCCGGCGAAATTAAATGGGATAGTCCATGGGGTGAAGGCAGACCAGGATGGCATATAGAATGTTCAGTAATGGCACAAGTTCACTTAGGTGATACAATTGACATCCATGCAGGTGGGACAGATTTACAATTCCCTCACCATGAAAATGAAATAGCACAATCAGAAGCGCACAATGACAAGACCTTCGCTAATTATTGGATGCATAATGGTTTTGTAAATATAAATAATGAAAAAATGAGTAAATCATTAGGGAACTTTATTTTAGTGCATGACATTATTAAAGAAATTGACCCAGATGTATTAAGGTTCTTTATGGTTGGTGCGCATTATAGAAATCCAATCAACTATGATTTGGATCTCGTTCAGTCGGCAAATAAAGGGTTAGAAAGAATACGTAATAGTTATAAATCATTAACGGATAGAGAAAGTTTTGCATTACGTGAAAATGATGAAACGAATCAATATATTGAAAACATCAATCAAATATTACTAGACTTTGAAACATATATGGATGATGATTTTAATACTGCTAATGCTATGACAGCTTGGTATGATTTAAATAAATTAGCGAATAAATACTTATTAGAAAATACAACTTCAACACAAACTATTCAACGCTTTAAAGAAGTATATCAAGTTTTTAGCGACGTATTAGGTGTGCCTTTAGTTGGTAAAGCTCAAAATGAATTGTTAGATGAAGAAATTGAAGCGTTAATAGAAGAGCGTAATGAAGCAAGAAAAGCTAAAAATTTCCAAAGAGCCGATGAAATTAGAGATGCGCTTAAAGAACAAAACATTATTCTTGAAGACACAGCTCAAGGTGTGAGGTTTAAACGTGGATAAATTAACAGTAAAAATGTTAAATCCTTTATCTTTAGCGTATATGGGAGACTCGATTTTAGATACTTATGTCCGAAAGCATATTATTCTTAAAATTAAAGGTAAGCCGAATCGTTTACATCAATTATCTAAGCAATATGTTTCTGCAAAAGGACAAGCCTTTGCACTTAATATATTGATAGAAGAATCTTTTTTTAATGAAGAAGAATTAGATATTATTAAACGTGGTCGAAATGCAAAGAGTTATACGAAAGCTAAGAATACAGACATTCAGACCTATAGAAAAAGTTCGGCAATTGAAGCGGTTCTTGGCTATTTATTTTTAATAGATGAAACAGAACGATTAGAAGCACTAATAAATAAAATGATAGAAATTACAGAAGAAAGGGTGAGTGCGAATGGATGAATCCATCATTGTTGGTAGACATGCGGTAAAAGAGGCTATAACTTCAGGGCATACAATTAATAAAGTGCTTATTCAAGAAGGTATCAATAAGAAACAAATTGGTGAAATTTTAAAAATTGCAAAAACTGAAAAAATAGTTGTTCAAACTGTACCTAAATCAAAAATTGATTACCTGACAGATGTTCCACATCAAGGGATTGCTGCACTAATTGCACCATATCCATATAAAGAACTGGAAGATTTCATTTCCGAAACGAAAGATATAGATCATCAACCTTGCTTATTAATGTTAGATGGTTTAGAAGATCCACATAATTTAGGCTCAATAATGAGAACTGCTGATGCTATCGGCATTGATGGAATTATCATACCGAAAAGAAGATCAGTTCAGCTAAATGCAACTGTAGCTAAAGCGTCTACTGGCGCAATTCAACATGTTCCAGTAATTCGAGTTACAAATTTACCGCATACTATTGAACGTCTTCAAGATGTGGGCTATTGGGTTGCGGGTACTGATGCTAAGAATGCAACAGACTATCGCCAAATGGATGCTGGAATGCCGTTAGTAATTGTTATTGGTAGTGAAGGTGAAGGAATGAGTCGACTAGTTAAAGATAAGTGTGACTTTCTTATTAAATTACCAATGGTCGGGCACGTAAACAGTTTAAATGCATCAGTTGCGGCAAGTCTATTGATGTATGAAGTATATCGTAAAAGGCATCCTATAGGTCAGTCATAATGAAAGATATCTATTTAATTATCGATGGCTATAATTTAATAGGGCAGTCAAAGGAGTTATCTTCAATTGCTCAAGTTTCTTTAGAAGAAGCGAGAGACAAACTGTTAATCACACTTATTAATTACAATACACAACATGATGGTGAGATGATTGTAGTTTTTGATGCTTATGGCGTAGAAGGCACAGAATCTATTGAAATTAAACATGGTGTAAAAGTGGTTTATACAAAAGGTAAAGAAACGGCAGATAGCTACATTGAGAAATTAACATATGAATTATATAGAAAGCACATCACACATATAACAGTAGTAACAAGTGATATGAGTGAACAACATGCTATTTTTGGTTCGGGTGCATATAGAATTTCTTCGAGAGAAATGTGGTCGACGATTGCCAATCAAGAATCTGTAGTAACAAAACACTTATCAGAAATAGAAACAAAAACACCTAGAAACAGATTGGACTTGCCAGATGAAGTTCTGCAGCAATTTGAAAAATGGAGAAGAAATAACAAATAAACATTATTTTTTGAAGTTTGATTAAAAAGTACTGTGCTCTGTAAAATATGTTCATCACTAATACGAGGAATGGACATCATGTATGACATAATTACAGAGCAACAACTTTTAAAATGGATTCATGCTATACAACAAGGTGAAAAAGAAACATTTAATCAACTATTAAATGTTTTTGAAAAAGACATCATAAAAAGATTGAACGCTTTAAGGTTATCTATTGAAGATAAAGAAGATATTGCACAGGTGATTAGATATAAATTATATAAGCAAGCGCTGACTTTTGATTTTCAAAAGGAGGAGTCTTTTGCTCATTGTGTGAACGTTATTATTAAAAATGCTAAAATTGATTATATACGTAAAACAAAAAGCGAGAAATATAAACTGCATACAGAATCGTTGCGTATAGATGAGCTAAGTAGTGAATCGTATAGTTTAGCGGAACGTATCTATGATATCAATGCTCCGTCGTTTGAAGATGCTATGTTAATAGAAAGTTTTCTATTATATTTATTTAAATGTAAAAAGTTAACTACTATGGAAGCAAACGTAGTAAAATTAACTTTGCAAGGAAAAACAAAAAAAGAAATATCGACAGAATTAAATATCCCAGTGAAGCATATATATAACGCACAATACCAATTAAAAAAGAAACTCAATAAAGCTGAAATTACTTCAGCTCTGTTTGACAATTAGGTGTTTTGTTTTGTATATTAATCTAGGATTAGAATGAATTAGGTGATAAGATGAGAAAAGTCCCTTTAAATTGCGAGAAATGCGGAGCTAGGAATTATACAGTCCCTAAAAAAGATACAGATGAACGATTAGAGCTAAAAAAGTTTTGTAAAACTTGTAATACGCATACATTGCATAAAGAATCCATCTAAAAGGAGGAAAATCAATGGCTAAAAAAGAAAACTTCTTTCAAGGCGTAAAATCCGAAATGCAAAAAACAAGTTGGCCAACAGGCAAAGAACTTGTTAAATATACAACGATAGTGGTGTGTACAGTAATCTTTTTCTTAATCTTTTTCTATGCATTAGATTTAGGAATTACAGAATTAATTAATTTTATTAGATAGTAAGGAGTGGCAAAATGTCAGAAGATATAGGCGCTAAACGATGGTACGCAGTCCACACTTATTCAGGTTATGAAAATAAAGTTAAAACTAACCTTGAAAAGCGTGTAGATACAATGAATATGCAAGAACAAATCTTTAGAGTTGTAATTCCAGAAGAAGAAGAAACTTCTATTAAAGATGGTAAAGCGAAAACAACAATTAAAAAGACATTTCCAGGTTATGTATTAGTAGAATTAATCATGACAGATGAATCATGGTATATTGTCAGAAATACACCTGGTGTTACAGGATTTGTTGGATCTGCAGGTGCAGGTTCTAAACCTAACCCACTATTACCTGATGAAGCGAAATTTATTTTGAAACAAATGGGTATGTCAGAAAAAACAGTCGATGTTAAAGTTGAACTAGGTGAGCAAGTTCGTGTAACAAGTGGTCCGTTTAGTAACCAAGTTGGCGAAATTAAAGAAATAGATGTTGAGAAGTATAAATTAACTGTACTTGTAGATATGTTTGGTAGAGAAACACCGGTTGAAGTAGAATTCGACCAAATTGAAAAGTTGTAAAAAAACACTTGAAATTTTAAAATTTCAATGTTATTATTTAAAGGTCGCGCTCGGACTATGCGCAACCATTTCATTACGAAATGAAGAGTGGGAGGGTAAAATATCATTACCCCATGACCACATCACGATATCAAGGAGGTGCACATCGTGGCTAAAAAAGTAGTTAAAGTAGTTAAATTGCAAATTCCTGCAGGTAAAGCGAATCCAGCACCACCAGTTGGTCCTGCATTAGGTCAAGCCGGTGTGAATATTATGGGATTCTGTAAAGAATTCAACGCTCGTACACAAGAGCAAGCAGGTTTAATCATTCCAGTTGAAATTACAGTATTTGAAGATCGTTCATTTACTTTCATCACTAAGACACCACCTGCAGCAGTATTACTTAAAAAAGCAGCTAAAGTAGAAAAAGGTTCAGGTGAACCTAACAAAACTAAAGTTGCAACAGTAACTCAAGACCAAGTACGTGAAATTGCTAACACTAAAATGCCTGACTTAAATGCAGCATCTGAAGAAGCAGCTATACGTATCGTTGAAGGTACTGCACGTAGTATGGGTATTGTCGTAGAATAATTGAAATTTTAAGTTTAAGCAGGCGGCTGTTTCGCTGTCTGCTATTGCATTGTCTTTATAGCAATGCACGTGGGAGGTAACATTCCGCTAAAACCACTAAAGGAGGAAAAACAATATGGCTAAAAAAGGTAAAAAGTATCAAGAAGCAATTGCTAAAGTTGACCGTAATTCAACATATGAAATAGAAGAAGCGATCAAATTAGCAAAAGAAACAAGTACTGTTAACTTTGATGCATCTGTAGAAGTTGCATTTCGTTTAGGTATTGATACTCGTAAAAATGACCAACAAATCCGTGGTGCTGTAGTATTACCACACGGTACTGGTAAAACACAACGTGTATTAGTATTCGCTAAAGGCGATAAAATTAAAGAAGCAGAAGAAGCTGGAGCAGACTATGTAGGTGAAGAATACATTAATAAAATCAACCAAGGTTGGTTCGAATTTGATGTAATCGTAGCTACACCTGATATGATGGGTGAAGTTGGTAAACTTGGTCGTGTATTAGGACCTAAAGGTTTAATGCCAAACCCTAAAACTGGTACAGTTACTATGGATATCCAAAAGGCAGTCGGAGAAATTAAAGCAGGTAAAGTAGAATACCGTGCTGAAAAATCTGGTATTGTTCATGCATCTATTGGTAAAGTATCATTTGAAGAGCAACAATTAGTTGAAAACTTCAAAACAATCAAAGATACATTAACAAAAGCTAAACCATCATCATCTAAAGGTACTTACTTCAAGTCTGTTGCTGTTACAACAACAATGGGCCCTGGTATCAAAGTTGATACTTCAAGCTTCAAACTTTAAAATATAAATATATTGACTTCACGTCCGAAACGCGTTATAGTTTTTGATGTGTAATATTTAACCTAAGACAGTAGGAGTTCATTTTGGGACTTAAAAGTTAATCCTACCGAGGCCTAAATTGACTTGAACGTATAAATTTCAAGCACTTTTTGCCGTAGGTAAAAAGTGCTTTTTTGTTGAGAAACCTCATCATAAAAGCACGTGATAAATAATATGGAGGTGTAAAGATGTCTAATTCAAAAATCGTTGAAGTGAAACAACAAAAAGTTGATCTAATTACAGAACAATTTAAAAATTCTGTTTCAACAATTCTTGTGGATTACCGTGGTTTAACAGTTGCGCAAGTTACTGAATTACGTAAACAATTACGTGAAGCTGGTATCGAATATAAAGTTTACAAAAATACTTTAGTTCGTCGTGCTGCTGAAGCTGCTGGAATCGAAGGTTTAGAAGAGTCATTAACTGGTCCTAACGCAATTGCTTTTTCAAATGAAGAAGTTGTTGAGCCAGCGAAAATTCTTGCTGACTTTGCTAAAGCAAACGAAGCATTAGAAATCAAAGCAGGTGTTATTGAAGGACGAGTTGTTTCTGCAGAAGAAGTTAACACAATCGGTTCATTACCATCAAAAGATGGTCTTGTATCAATGTTACTATCTGTATTACAAGCTCCAGTTCGTAACTTTGCTTATGCAGTTAAAGCTGTCGGAGAACAAAAAGAAGAAAGTGCTGAATAATTCAGCAACAAATAAAATCAATTAATGGAGGATATATATCATGACTAATGAAAAAATTATCGAAGAAATCAAAGAAATGTCAGTATTAGAATTAAACGACTTAGTAAAAGCTATTGAAGAAGAATTTGGTGTAACAGCAGCAGCTCCAGTAGCATCAGCTGGCGCAGCTGGTGCAGACGCAGCAGCTGAACAAACTGAATTCAACGTTGAATTAACTTCAGCTGGAGATTCAAAAATTAAAGTTGTTAAAGCAGTTAAAGAAATAACTGGTTTAGGCTTAAAAGAAGCTAAAGAAATCGTAGACAACGCTCCTAAAGTTGTTAAAGAAGGTTTATCTAAAGAAGACGCTGAAGCTTTAAAAGAAAAATTAGAAGAAGTTGGCGCATCTGTAGAAGTAAAATAATCTCCGTATTAAATCAAAAACCCGTTATTATCATGATAACGGGTTTTTCTTTACTCATTAAATGCAATAAAGAGGTGGCGTAATGAGTCATTATTTTGATAATGATCCAAATGTGAAGTCGGAACGAGAAAATTTCGATTATTTCTACCGCGACATCAAACTCTCCCTTCAGACAGATCATGGTGTTTTCTCAAAAGGGAAAATAGATTTTGGATCTGATTTATTAGTTTCTACTTTTTTAAATGCTAACCCCCCTGGTCCTAAAAAGAAAATATTGGATGTAGGTTGCGGATACGGTCCTATAGGTTTAATGTGTGCAAAAGTACTTCCTCATAGTGAAATAACATTAGTGGATGTTAACGAACGCGCATTGGACTTAGCGAAAGAGAATAAAAAGATTAATCAAATTAGCAATGCAGACATAAAAACGAGCAATTGTTTAGATGCTGTATTAGATTTGAAATTTGATTATGTACTAACAAATCCACCTATAAGAGCTGGAAAAGAAGTTGTACATCGAATAATTGAACAAAGTGATGATGTATTAACTAGTGGTGGAGAGCTTTGGGTCGTAATTCAAAAGAAACAAGGAATGCCTTCTGCGAAGAAGAAAATGCAAGCCCTTTATGGCAATGCAGAAACAATAGAAAAAAGCAAGGGTTATTACATTTTAAAAAGTGTAAAAGCTTGATTTTGGTGTTTTGTTCTGATATAGTAATAGAATGTTAAAAATTATATTCAATAAGTGTGTACTTTTGCGTCGCCCTTAATTGAATGTTAGGAATAAGTCGTACGAAATAGAAAATGGAATCATTGACTTTCCGTTTTCTTTTTGTCTTATTATATTTATTTTGTAAGGCGCAAAGTTATATTCACAATATTTGAGGGGTGAATCTGTTGACAGGTCAACTTATCCAGTATGGAAGACATCGTGTTCGTAGAAGTTATGCGAGAATTTCCGAAATTTTAGAACTACCTAACTTAATCGAGATTCAAACGAAATCATATCAATGGTTTCTTAAAGAAGGTTTACTTGAAATGTTCCGAGACATTTCTCCAATTGATGACTTTACAGGTAACTTATCTTTAGAATTCGTAGATTACCGTTTAGGTGAACCGAAGTATGATTTAGAGGAGTCTAAAAACCGTGATGCGACATATTCCGCGCCATTACGCGTTAAAGTCCGTTTAATCAATAAAGAAACAGGCGAAGTAAAAGACCAAGAAGTATTTATGGGTGATTTCCCATTAATGACTGACACTGGTACTTTCGTAATTAATGGTGCAGAACGTGTTATTGTATCTCAACTTGTACGTTCACCATCCGTTTATTTCAATGAAAAAGTTGATAAAAACGGTAAAGTGAGTTTTGGAACAACTGTAATTCCTAACCGTGGTGCATGGTTAGAGTATGAAACAGATGCGAAAGATGTTCCTTACGTAAGAATAGATAGAACTCGTAAATTACCAATTTCAGTATTAGTCCGTGCACTAGGTTTCTCATCTGATCAAGAAATCATTGATTTACTTGGTGATAACGAATACCTTAGAAACGCATTAGACAAAGATAATACTGAAACAACAGATCAAGCATTGCTTGAAATCTATGAGCGTTTACGTCCGGGAGAACCACCAACAGTAGAGAACGCTAAAAGTTTATTATATTCACGTTTCTTCGACCCAAAACGTTATGATTTAGCAAGCGTAGGTCGTTATAAAATGAATAAAAAATTACATCTTAAACACCGTTTATTCAACCAAACGTTAGCTGAACCTATCGTTGATGTTGAAACAGGTGAAATTGCAGCTGAAGAAGGTACTGTACTAGATCGTCGTAATTTAGATAAAATTATTGACGTATTAGAATCTAACGCTAATATTCATGTATATGAATTAAATAGTGGTGTATTAGATGAACCAGTTGAAGTACAAGCAGTTAAAATTTACATTCCTGGTGATGAAGAAAAACGTACAACAACAGTGATTGGTAATGCGTTCCCTGATGAAGCAGTGAAATGCATTACGCCAGCAGATATTATTTCTTCATTATCATATTTCTTTAACTTGTTACATGGTGTAGGTTATACAGATGATATTGACCACTTAGGTAATCGTCGTTTACGTTCAGTAGGCGAATTATTACAAAACCAATTTAGAATTGGTTTATCACGTATGGAACGTGTCGTACGTGAACGTATGTCAATTCAAGATACTGAATCAATCACACCTCAACAATTAATTAATATTCGTCCAGTTATTGCGTCTATTAAAGAATTCTTTGGTAGTTCTCAATTATCTCAATTCATGGACCAAGCAAACCCATTAGCTGAGTTAACTCATAAACGTCGTCTATCTGCATTAGGACCCGGCGGTTTAACTCGTGAACGTGCTGGTATGGAAGTACGTGACGTTCACTATTCTCACTATGGTCGTATGTGTCCAATTGAAACACCTGAGGGACCAAACATCGGTTTAATTAACTCTTTATCAAGTTATGCGAGAGTTAATGAATTTGGTTTTATTGAAACGCCTTATCGTAAGGTTAATATCGAAACAAACCAAGTTACTGACAGAATTGACTATTTAACAGCTGACGAAGAAGACAGCTATGTTGTAGCGCAAGCAAACTCAGTACTTGATGAAACAGGTAAATTCGTTGATGATGAAGTACTTTGTCGTTTCCGTGGGGATAATACTACGAAACCTAAAGAACGTATGGATTACATGGATGTATCACCTAAACAGGTTGTTTCTGCTGCGACAGCATGTATTCCTTTCTTAGAAAACGATGACTCTAACCGTGCGCTTATGGGTGCAAACATGCAACGTCAAGCAGTGCCTTTAATGAATCCTGAAGCGCCATTTGTTGGTACAGGTATGGAACATGTGACTGCACGTGATTCAGGAGCAGCTGTAGTTGCGAAATTTAAAGGTAGAGTTGAACACGTTGAAGCTAAAGAAATTTTAGTTAGACGTATTGTTGAAGAAAATGGTAAAGAAATCGAAACGGAATTAGACCGTTACCCATTATCTAAATTCAAGCGTAGTAACTCTGGTACTTGTTATAATCAACGTCCAATCATTTCGAGTGGTGACATTGTGGATAAAGGTGAAATTTTAGCTGATGGTCCTTCAATGGAATTAGGTGAAATGGCACTTGGTCGTAACGTAGTTGTTGGTTTCATGACATGGGACGGTTATAACTACGAGGATGCTGTAATCATGAGTGAACGTTTAGTTAAAGATGACGTTTACACTTCAATTCACGTTGAAGAGTATGAATCAGAAGCTCGTGATACTAAATTAGGACCTGAAGAAATCACACGTGATATTCCTAACGTTTCTGATAATGCACTTAAAAACTTAGATGATCGTGGTATTGTTTACGTTGGTGCAGAAGTTAAAGACGGGGATATTCTTGTTGGTAAAGTAACGCCTAAAGGTGTAACTGAACTAACTGCTGAAGAAAGATTATTACATGCAATCTTTGGTGAAAAAGCTCGTGAAGTTCGTGATACATCATTACGTGTACCTCATGGTGCAGGTGGTATTGTATTAGATGTTAAAGTATTTAATAGAGAAGAAGGCGATGATTCATTATCTCCAGGTGTTAACCAATTAGTACGTGTATATATCGTTCAAAAACGTAAAATACATGTCGGAGATAAAATGTGTGGACGTCATGGTAACAAAGGTGTTATTTCTCGTATTTTACCAGAAGAAGATATGCCTTACTTACCAGATGGCACACCAATTGATATCATGTTAAACCCACTAGGTGTACCTTCTCGTATGAATATCGGACAAGTATTAGAACTTCATCTTGGAATGGCAGCTAAGAATTTAGGTATTCATGTTGCTTCACCAGTATTTGATGGTGCAAACGATGATGATGTTTGGTCAACTATTGAAGAAGCAGGTATGGCCCGTGATGGTAAAACTGTACTTTACGATGGTCGTACTGGTGAACCGTTTGACAACCGTGTATCTGTAGGTGTTATGTATATGCTTAAACTTGCACACATGGTAGATGACAAATTGCACGCACGTTCTACTGGACCATACTCACTTGTTACACAACAACCACTGGGCGGTAAAGCACAGTTTGGTGGACAACGTTTCGGTGAGATGGAGGTATGGGCACTTGAAGCTTATGGTGCTGCATATACTTTACAAGAGATTTTAACTTATAAATCTGATGATACTGTAGGTCGTGTTAAAACTTACGAAGCCATCGTAAAAGGTGAAAACATCCCTAAACCGGGTGTTCCTGAATCATTCCGCGTGTTAATGAAAGAGTTACAAAGTTTAGGTCTAGACGTTAAAGTTATGGACGAACATGATAACGAAATCGAAATGCGTGATTTAGAAGATGAAGAAATGATGGACAAGAAAGTTGAGTTAGGTGTTTCACAAGATGCAGCAATAGAAGGACAACAAGTAACTGATTAAAAGTTAATAAAGCGCATTTGGTAAGACATTTGCGCTTTTCATTTGTTATACATTATCAATCAACCGGCACAACTAATTTAAATTGAAGGAGGTAGGCTCCTTGATTGATGTAAATAATTTCCATTACATGAAAATAGGACTTGCTTCACCTGAGAAGATCCGTTCTTGGTCATTTGGTGAAGTGAAAAAACCAGAAACAATTAACTACCGTACGTTAAAACCAGAAAGAGATGGCTTATTCTGTGAGAAAATTTTCGGTCCAACTAAGGACTGGGAATGTAGTTGTGGTAAATATAAAAGAGTACGTTATAAAGGCATGGTTTGTGACAGATGTGGTGTAGAAGTTACGAAATCAAAAGTGCGTCGCGAAAGAATGGGGCACATTGAATTAGCAGCACCAGTTTCTCATATATGGTACTTCAAAGGTATCCCAAGTCGTATGGGACTATTACTTGATATGTCACCACGTTCACTTGAAGAAGTTATATACTTTGCTTCTTATACTGTAATCGATCCAGGTCCAACTGGGCTAGATAAGAAACAACTATTAACTGAAGGCGAATATCGTGAATACTACGATAAATATCCTGGTAAATTCTCAGCAAAAATGGGTGCAGAAGCCATCCGTGATTTATTAAATAATATTGATTTAGAAAAAGAATTAAAATCATTACGTGAAGAATTAGAATCAGCAACTGGACAAAGATTAACTAGAGCAATCAAACGTTTAGAAGTTGTTGAATCATTCCGTCACTCAGGTAACGAACCATCATGGATGATTTTAGATGTGTTACCAATTATCCCACCTGAAATCCGTCCAATGGTTCAATTAGATGGTGGCCGTTTCGCAACAAGTGATTTAAATGATTTATACCGTCGTGTTATTAACCGTAATAATCGTTTGAAACGTTTATTAGACTTAGGTGCACCTGGTATTATCGTTCAAAATGAAAAACGTATGTTACAAGAAGCTGTAGATGCGTTAATCGACAATGGTCGTCGTGGTCGTCCTGTTACAGGACCTGGTAACCGTCCATTGAAATCACTATCACATATGTTAAAAGGTAAACAAGGTCGTTTCCGTCAAAACTTACTTGGTAAGCGTGTCGACTATTCAGGTCGTTCAGTTATCGTAGTTGGTCCTAACCTTAAAATGTACCAATGTGGTTTACCGAAAGAAATGGCGCTTGAATTGTTCAAACCTTTCATCATGAAAGAGCTTGTTGAACGAGAAATAGCGACTAACATCAAGAATGCAAAAGGCAAAATTGATAGAATGGAAGAAGAAGTTTGGGACGTACTAGAAGATGTTATCAAAGAACATCCGGTATTACTAAACCGTGCACCAACGCTTCACCGTCTAGGTATCCAAGCGTTTGAACCTACATTAGTAGAAGGTCGTGCGATAAGACTTCATCCACTTGTTACAACTGCTTATAACGCTGACTTTGATGGTGACCAAATGGCTGTCCATGTTCCTTTATCTAAAGAAGCACAAGCAGAAGCGCGTATGTTAATGCTTGCAGCACAAAACATTTTAAACCCTAAAGATGGTAAACCAGTTGTTACACCTTCTCAAGATATGGTACTAGGTAACTATTACTTAACACTTGAACGTAAAGGTGCAATGGGAGCTGGAGATATCTTTAGTGAAACAAATGAAGTTATTAAAGCTTACGCAAATGGATATGTACATTTACATTCACGTATAGCAATTCAAGCAAAATCATTAAAAAATCCAACATTCACTGAAGATCAAAATAACAAACTATTACTTACATCTGTTGGTAAAGTTATCTTTAATGAAATTATGCCGGAATCATTCCCATATTTAAATGAACCGACTAATTTCAATCTAGAAAAATCAACACCAGATAAATATTTTGTTTCACCTACTGATTTACCAGAAGGTGGCTTGATTGAATACTTAGAAGATGTTGAACTTGTTAAACCATTCAACAAAAAATTCTTAGGTGAAATCATTGCTGAAATCTTCAATAAATTCCATATTACAGATACTTCAATGATGCTAGATAAGATGAAAGATTTAGGATTTAAATATTCATCTCGTGCTGGTATTACAGTTGGTGTTTCTGATATCGTGGTTCTTCCTGAGAAAGAAGAAATTATCGGAGAAGCAGATCTTAAAGTTGAAAAAGTACAAAAACAATTTGGCCGTGGTTTAATCACTGAAAGCGAACGTTATGCAGCAATTATTGAAATTTGGACTAAAGCGAAAGATGATATTCAAGCTAAATTAATGATGTCATTAGACAGCTTAAACCCAATCTTCATGATGAGTGACTCAGGAGCGCGTGGTAACGCATCTAACTTCACTCAGCTAGCTGGTATGCGTGGTTTGATGGCTAACCCATCTGGTAAAATTATCGAGTTACCGATTAAATCTTCATTCAGAGAAGGTTTAACAGTACTTGAATACTTCATCTCAACTCACGGTGCTCGTAAAGGTCTTGCCGATACAGCACTGAAAACTGCCGATTCAGGTTACTTAACACGTCGTCTAGTTGACGTAGCACAAGATGTTATCGTCAGAGAAGAAGACTGTGGTACTGACCGAGGATTATTAGTTTCTGATATAAGAGAAGGTTCAGAATTAATTGAGCCATTTATTGAACGTATAGAAGGTCGTTACTCTAAAGAAACATTACGTCATCCAGAAACAGACGAAGTGATCATTAAAGTTAACGAACTTATAACAGCAGAAATTGCTAAAATAATCATTGATGCTGGTATTACTGAAATGCATATCCGTTCAGCATTCACTTGTAACACACGTCATGGTGTATGTGAAAAATGTTATGGTAAGAACTTAGCAACTGGTGAACAAGTTGAAGTTGGTGAAGCAGTTGGTACAATTGCTGCACAATCAATTGGTGAACCAGGTACTCAGCTTACAATGCGTACATTCCATACCGGCGGTGTTGCAGGAGCCGATATTACCCAAGGTTTACCTCGTATTCAAGAGTTATTTGAAGCGCGTAATCCTAAAGGTCAAGCGGTAATTTCTGAAATTAACGGTGAAGTAACTGAAATTACTATCGTTAAAGATCGTCAACAAGAAATTAAAGTTAAAGGCGAAAATGAAATCCGTACTTATAACGCTCCTGGTACTTCTCGACTTAAAGTTGAAGAAGGACAATACGTTGAACGTGGTGAAGTAATGACAGAAGGTTCAATTGAACCTAAAGGATTACTAGCAGTAGCAGGATTAAATGCTACACAGAAATACTTACTTAAAGAAGTGCAAAAAGTTTACCGTATGCAAGGTGTTGAAATTTCAGATAAACACGTTGAAGTTATGGTTAGACAAATGCTTCGTAAAGTAAGAATTATCGAAGCTGGAGATACTAAATTATTACCAGGTGCATTAGTTGATATTCATACATTTACTGATGCTAACAGAGAAGTATTCGCTACACGTAAACGTCCGGCGACTGCAAAACCTGTATTACTTGGTATTACTAAAGCATCTCTTGAAACTGAAAGTTTCTTATCAGCAGCTTCATTCCAAGAAACAACAAGAGTTCTTACAGATGCTGCCATTAAAGGTAAGCGTGATAACTTACTTGGACTTAAAGAAAATGTTATCATCGGTAAATTGATTCCTGCTGGTACAGGCATGAGAAGATATACTGGCGTTGACTTTGAAAAAGTTGAGAAAAAAGTTTCACCTCAAGAACCAGTCGTTACTGACTAATATATATAGCTGTTCTAGTATCTAGAACAGCTTATATTTTATTATAAAAACACCTTGAAATATATTGACTTTACGACTGTACGATGTTATTATTGTTAAGGTTGATGAAAGCAGACGCTTTGGAGGATATCAAATGTCTAATGAAAAAGCCTTAAGCTTAAATCAAGACAGTTATGTCATTGGTTTAAAACAGACCACTAAAGCATTATTGAAGCATGAAGTACGTAAAGTAATCATTGCTCAAGATGTAAATATTCATATTTTGTCTAAAGTGTTAACTGTAGCATTTGAGACAGACGTTCCAATAAGTTATAGTCCTAGTAGACAAGAACTTGGATCGCACTATGGAATAGAAGTAAATGCGACAGTTGTTGCATTGCTCAAATAAATTTGTAAGCTGTGCTTACTATTTTTATTTACCTTTAAATGAACCACCTGGATGTGTGGAATTAAGAAATGAAGAGAGGAGGACATTAAAGATGCCTACTATTAACCAATTAGTACGTAAACCTCGTACTAGTAAATCACAAAAATCAAACTCACCAGCGTTAAACAGAGGTTACAATAGCATGAAGAAAAAAATGACTACTGTATACTCTCCACAAAAACGTGGTGTATGTACTCGTGTGGGAACTATGACACCTAAGAAACCTAACTCAGCTTTACGTAAATATGCTCGTGTTCGTTTATCAAACAACATCGAAGTTAACGCGTATATCCCTGGTATTGGCCACAACTTACAAGAACACAGTGTTGTACTTATTCGTGGTGGACGTGTAAAAGATTTACCTGGTGTGCGTTATCATATCGTACGTGGTGCTTTAGATACTTCTGGTGTTGATGGACGTATGCAAAGTCGTTCACATTATGGTACTAAAAAACCAAAAGCTGCAAAAAAATAATCTAACGTTAAATTTCTGTAAATAACAGTTTTTTAAATGACGATAAATCAAATAAACTTTATAATAAGGAAGGAGGATTACGATTATGCCTCGTAAAGGTCCAGTTGCAAAAAGAGATGTATTACCAGATCCAATTCACAACTCAAAATTAGTAACTAAATTAATCAACAAAATCATGCTTGATGGGAAACGTGGTACTGCTCAAAGAATTCTTTATTCAGCATTTGAACTTGTTCAAGAACGTTCAGGTAAAGATGCAATCGAAGTATTCGATGAAGCTATCAACAACATTATGCCTGTACTTGAAGTAAAAGCTCGCCGTGTAGGTGGTTCAAACTATCAAGTACCTGTAGAAGTACGTCCAGAGCGCCGTACAACTTTAGGTTTACGTTGGTTAGTTAACTATGCTCGTCTTCGTGGTGAAAAAACTATGGAAGAGCGTTTAGCTAATGAAATCTTAGATGCTGCCAACAATACTGGTGGCGCAGTTAAGAAACGTGAAGATACTCATAAAATGGCAGAAGCTAACAAAGCATTTGCTCATTATCGTTGGTAAGATAGAACTTAGGACCCTAAGCGTTAAAATCATAAAGATCCCTTTACTAAGGTCATCTCTAGTTTTTTAAACTCTTAGGGTATCAAAGTATCTATACAAGCAACAACCAAATATCCAATGTTTTGGAAGGAGTAAGAATACTATGGCAAGAGATTTTTCTTTGAAAAACACTCGTAATATCGGTATCATGGCACACATCGATGCTGGTAAAACAACGACTACTGAACGTATTCTTTATTACACAGGCCGTATCCATAAAATTGGTGAAACACATGAAGGTGCTTCACAAATGGACTGGATGGAACAAGAGCAAGAGCGTGGTATTACAATCACTTCTGCTGCGACTACTGCACAATGGGATGGTCACCGTGTAAACATCATCGATACACCAGGACACGTAGACTTCACAGTTGAAGTTGAACGTTCATTACGTGTACTTGATGGTGCTGTAACTGTACTTGATGCGCAATCAGGTGTTGAACCTCAAACAGAAACTGTTTGGCGCCAAGCTACAACTTACGGAGTACCACGTATTGTATTCATTAATAAAATGGATAAAATGGGTGCGAACTTTGAATATTCAGTTGGTACATTACATGATCGTTTACAAGCAAACGCTCACCCAATTCAATTACCTATCGGTGCGGAAGATGATTTCAGCGCTATTATTGACTTAGTAGAAATGAAATGTTTCCAATACAATAACGATTTAGGTACTGAAATTGAAGAAGTTGAGATTCCAGAATCTCATAAACAACAAGCAGAAGAAGCTCGTGAAGCTTTAATCGAAGCTGTTGCTGAATCAAATGACGAATTAATGGAAAAATATTTAGCTGGAGAAGAAATTTCGGTCGAAGAGCTTAAAGCGGCTATCCGTCAAGCTACTTGTGACATTGAATTCTACCCAGTACTTTGTGGTACAGCATTCAAAAACAAAGGTGTTCAATTAATGTTGAACGCAGTTATTGATTACCTACCATCTCCATTAGATGTTAAACCAATTGTTGGACATAGAACTGACGGAGACGAAGAAGTAATTGCTAAACCTGATGACTCAGCACCTTTCGCTGCATTAGCGTTCAAAGTAATGACTGACCCATTCGTAGGTAAATTAACATTCTTCCGTGTATATTCAGGAACAATGGAATCAGGTTCATACATTAAAAACTCTACTAAAGGTAAACGTGAACGTGTAGGTCGTATCCTACAAATGCACGCTAACTCTCGTGAAGAGATTTCTACTGTATATTCTGGTGACATTGCTGGTGCTGTTGGTCTTAAGGATACTTCAACTGGTGATACTTTATGTGATGAAAAAGATGACATCATCTTAGAATCAATGGAGTTCCCAGAACCAGTTATCCACTTGTCAGTTGAACCTAAATCTAAAGCTGACCAAGATAAAATGACTAATGCATTAGTTAAATTACAAGAAGAAGATCCAACATTCCATGCACACACTGACCATGAAACTGGACAAGTTATCATCGGTGGTATGGGTGAATTACATCTTGATATTTTAGTAGACCGTATGAAACGTGAATTCAAAGTTGAATGTACTGTTGGTGCTCCAATGGTATCATACCGCGAAACGTTCAAAACATCTGCTCAAGTACAAGGTAAATTCTCTCGTCAATCAGGTGGACGTGGACAATATGGTGATGTTCATATTGAATTCACACCTAACGAACAAGGTGGCGGTTTCGAATTCGAAAACGCTATTGTCGGTGGTGTAGTTCCTCGTGAATACATTCCATCAGTTGAAGCTGGTCTTAAAGATTCAATGGAAAACGGTGTATTAGCTGGTTATCCATTAGTTGATGTTAAAGCTAAACTTTATGACGGTTCATATCATGATGTCGATTCATCAGAAATGGCCTTCAAAGTAGCTGCATCATTAGCACTTAAAGAAGCAGCTAAAAAATGTGATCCAGTAATCTTAGAGCCAATGATGAAAGTTGAAATCGTTATGCCTGAAGAATACATGGGTGACATCATGGGTGACGTAACAAGTCGTCGTGGACGTGTTGAAGGTATGGAAGCACGCGGTAACGCTCAAGTTGTTCGTGCATTTGTTCCACTATCTGAAATGTTCGGTTACGCTACAAACTTACGTTCTAACACTCAAGGTCGTGGTACTTATACTATGGTATTTGATCACTACGAAGAAGTACCAAAATCAATTTCAGAAGAAATTATCAAGAAAAACAAAGGTGAATAATTAATTCATTTTAATAAATTGATTTTTTCATCGAAATGATTTATAAATTAGATATAAGTTTCCTCATGATGGTGAGTAACCATCATGAGGCTTAAATAAAAAATAATTTTAATATGAATAGGAGAGATTTCATAATGGCTAAAGAAAAATTTGATCGCTCAAAAACACATGCCAATATTGGTACTATCGGTCACGTTGACCATGGTAAAACTACTTTAACAGCTGCTATTGCAACTGTATTAGCAAAACGTTCTGGTGACGGGGAAGCTCGTTCATACGCTCAAATCGATAACGCTCCAGAAGAAAAAGAACGTGGTATTACAATTAATACTTCACATATCGAATATGAAACTGAAAAACGTCACTATGCTCACGTTGACTGCCCAGGACACGCTGACTATGTTAAAAACATGATCACTGGTGCTGCTCAAATGGACGGCGGTATCTTAGTAGTATCTGCTGCTGACGGCCCAATGCCTCAAACTCGTGAACACATTCTTTTATCACGTAACGTAGGTGTTCCTGCATTAGTAGTATTCTTAAACAAAGTTGACATGGTTGACGACGAAGAATTATTAGAATTAGTTGAAATGGAAGTTCGTGATTTATTATCTGAATATGACTTCCCAGGCGACGACGTTCCTGTAATCGCTGGTTCAGCATTAAAAGCTTTAGAAGGCGAAGAAGCTTACGAAGACAAAATTATGGAATTAATGGATGCAGTAGATTCATTCATCCCAACTCCAGAACGTGATTCTGACAAACCATTCATGATGCCAGTTGAGGACGTATTCTCAATCACTGGTCGTGGTACTGTTGCTACAGGCCGTGTTGAACGTGGTCAAATCAAAGTTGGTGAAGAGATTGAAATCATCGGTTTAACTGAAGAATCTTCTAAAACAACTGTAACTGGTGTTGAAATGTTCCGTAAATTATTAGACTTCGCTGAAGCTGGAGATAACATCGGTGCTTTATTACGTGGTGTTGCTCGTGAAGACGTTAACCGTGGTCAAGTATTAGCTAAACCAGGTTCAATCACACCTCACACTAAATTTAAAGCTGAAGTTTATGTATTATCAAAAGAAGAAGGTGGACGTCATACTCCATTCTTCACAAACTACCGCCCACAATTCTATTTCCGTACTACAGACGTAACTGGTGTAGTTAACTTACCAGAAGGCGTTGAAATGGTTATGCCTGGCGACAACATCGAAATGAATGTTGAATTAATTTCACCAATCGCTATTGAAGACGGTACTCGTTTCTCAATCCGTGAAGGTGGACGTACAGTTGGATCAGGTGTTGTTTCAGTTATCGAAGCTTAATTCGATATTGAACAATCTTGATTAAACAAATAAAAGCTTGCTATGAGTTTTCTCATAGCAAGCTTTTTTTATTGTTCTAATTCTGAACTATGTTCAATTATTGATAAAAAGAGTTTAACGCTATTTTGTAGAGCTTGTTCATCTAGATCAAACTTAGGATGGTGGTGAGGATAATTTGCTTTAAGTGTTTCATTTCCAACACCTGTGAAGAAATAAGTTCCCGGTACATGTTGTAAGAAATAACCAACATCTTCTCCGCCGAGTGATGGAGGGAAATCATAAGCTTCTTCAACAGTATCAATTTCAGCTGCAAGGCTTTTAGCCCACTCTGTTTCTTTTTTATGGTTAATAACAGGTGGATAACCATCATGATAATTCAAATGACATTTAACACCATAGCTTGATTCGATGCCGTTTAATATACCATTCAATCGTTCTTTAATTTGTTCTTTCACGCTAGGTAAGTATGTTCTAATTGTGCCTGTCAGTTGTACTTTATCAGCGATAACATTGAATGCATTACCACCTTTAAATGTACCAAATGTGACAACGGCAGACTCTAAAGGATCTATCGTTCTAGATACAATGCTTTGTGCTTGAACGATAAGTGAAGACGCTGCAACAATTGGGTCTTTAGCTAGCTGTGGCATGGCACCATGACCACCTAAACCTTGGATATCGATTTCAAATGAATCAGCCGCTGCATATGCTGGTCCTGAACAAAAACCAACTTTATTTGCCTCTATATGACTTGCAGTGTGCGTACCAAAGATATAATCTACACCATTAAGCGCACCAGCTTCTATCATAGATTTTGCGCCACCTGGAAGTGACTCTTCGGCATGTTGATGGATTAAGACGACATTACCGTGAATGTCTTTTTCATGATTTTTAAGAATTTTAGCAGTTATTAATAAACTTGCTGTATGTGCATCGTGACCACAAGCATGCATGACACCGTCAACTGTCGATTTATACGGTACGTCTTTTTCATCTTGAATAGGTAACGCATCAAAGTCAGCTCTTAAAGCGATAGTCGGACCTTCATGGCCACCTTTAATATATCCTAAAAGGCCATTACCACCTACATCTTTTTTAACTTCAATACCTAAATTCTCAAGGTAATCAGCGATATATTTTTTTGTGTTTTCTTCTTGAAAAGATAATTCAGGATGTTGATGCAAATGTCTTCTAATATCTATTAATTCATCCATATATTCTGTAACTTCAGACGTTAAATTCATTTTGATAATTCCTTTCCATAAACTTAAATGTAGTTAATAAAAATACTCGTACGGCATTAATGAGTCCTTGTTCATCAATATCGAACTTAGGGTGATGGTGTGGATAGTCCGCTTTAAAATGTTCGTTTCGTGTTCCTGTATAGAAAAATGCACCAGGTACACGCTGTTGATAATAAGAAAAATCTTCTCCACCTAAACTTGCTTCCAATTCCACTAATTCTTGAACACTGGCTATTTCTTTAGTAGCTTCTAATATTAAATCAGTTTCTCTTTCAGTATTTACAACAGGCGGGTAACCTTTACTATATTTTAAATCGTATGTGACATCTGTAGAAGTTGCGATACCTTCGAGTACTTTTTTAAATCCTTCAATCACGCTCGTTTGAGTATTGGCGTCGAAAGTTCTAATCGTACCACCAATCTTACAAGTATCAGGTATGACATTATTTGTTTCTCCAGCATTAAACATTGTGATAGATAATACAGCAGGGGACAAAGCACTTGTTTTACGTGAAACAATATATTGTAAATCATTACATAATTGGATACCTGCAGCTAATGGATCAATAAGTTGATCAGGGTGAGCGGCATGTCCACCTCTACCTTTTAAAGTAATCCAAAAGTCATCTGGGATACCTGTCGTTGTACCATATTTATAGCCTATTTTCCCGACATCTAAGCTACTTGATACATGTTGTCCAATGATGGCATCAACGCCTGTTAAACAGCCGTCAGCGATCATTTGGATGGCACCACCAGGATCTACTTCTTCAGCATGTTGATGAAGAAATACGACACGGCCATTAATTTCATCTTTATGTTCAGATAATATTTTAGCGGTCATCAAGAGCACTGCAGTGTGTGCGTCATGACCACAAGCATGCATGACGCCATCAACGGTAGATTTGTATGGTGCGTCTTTTTCATCTTGTATAGGTAGAGCATCAAAATCAGCGCGCAAGGCTAATGTTGGACCTTCTTTATCTTTGTTGAGCGTGCCAACTACACCTCGGCCACCAACACCTTCTCGTACATCGATACCTAAATCTCGTAAATAGTTAGCGATATAAGCAGGTGTTTTAACTTCTTCAAAAGATAGTTCTGGATACATATGTAAATGTCTCCTGATTTCTATCATTTCATCATAATAATCTTCAACTTTTTGTAATAGTATATTTCTCATGATTATAGAACACCTTCTATCTCAAGAACTTTGATAAACATTTCAGTTGTGGTCTTCATTGCTTCTTCATCTAAATCAAACATAGGGTGATGATGAGGTGCTAATGAAGCTTTGTCCTCATTACCGCTACCAGTTAAGAAGAAACAGCCTGGACGATTGAGCAGATAATAGGAGAAGTCTTCGCCAATCATCATGGGTGAAATATCTTCGTAAGTTAAATTTAACGATGATGCTGCTTCTTTTACGACATTATATTGAGCATCGTGGTTTACAACTGTAGGATAACCTCTGCGATAATTAAATTCATACGTGGCGTTATTGGCTATACATAAACCTTTTAATAAGCGTTCAAGATCTTTTTCAATCGTGTCTTTAACTTCAGGTTTAAAAGTTCTAACGGTACCTTCAATTGTAGCTGTATCACTTATTACGTTAAAAGCACTTCCTGCGTCTATTTTACCAACAGTTATAACGCCTCTATCAATCGGATCGATATGACGAGATATGATTTTTTGTATGCTAGAAATATATTCAGCTACAATAACAATTGGATCAATTGAAGTATGTGGTTTGGCACCATGTCCGCCTTTACCTTTAATCGTTATTTCGAAAAAGTCAGGAGAAGCCATCATTTCAGCAGGCTTTGTCTTGATTGATGATGTTTCATGACCACTCCAAAAATGGTTTCCATAAATTTTATCCACGCCATCTAGTGCGCCATCATCCACCATTGCTTTTGCACCACCGGGATTTAATTCTTCAGCATATTGAAAAATAAAGACAACATTACCTTTAAGTAAATGTTGATGTTCATGAAGTAATTCGCAAAATGTTAAAAGTGTTGCCGTGTGACCGTCGTGACCACAAGCATGCATAACACCGTCGACAGTTGATTTATATGGAACGTCTTTTTCGTCCTGTATCGGTAAAGCATCAAAATCAGCTCGGAATGCGATTGTTTGACCAGGTTGATTCCCTTCTAACTTGGCGACAATACCACGCTCTCCAACGCGCTCTCTAATAGATAATTTATCTAACTTTTTTAGTTCAGATAAAAGAAAATCATGAGTTTTTTCCTCATGAAATGATAGTTCTGGATTCTTATGCATATATCGTCTGATGTCGACTAAACGATCGAATTTATTTTCTACTTTTTCTTTCCAATTTACCATGAATAAACCTTCTTTCAATTCCATCAAAATATAGTATGCCTATTGTAGCAAAGTTTATAGAAAATTTAAACAATTCAATTTGCAATGATAACGCTTAATTCTTTGATTTTGATGTGTTATGATTGATGAAAAGTGCTAAAGGAGACAGTGAAAATGGTCCAAACATTAAATACATTCTTAACAACTAACTTAAATGAATTGAAGGACAATGGTTTATATAATGAAATTGATATCGTTGAAGGTGCGAACGGTGCTGAAATTACAATCGGCGGTAAAAGTTATATCAACTTATCATCAAATAACTATCTTGGATTAGCTACAGACGAAGATTTGAAAAAAGCTGCTAAAGCTGCTATTGATACACATGGTGTAGGTGCCGGTGCAGTTCGTACTATTAATGGAACATTAGATTTGCATAGAGAATTAGAAGAAACGTTAGCGCAATTTAAAGGTACGGAAAGTGCGATTGCATATCAATCAGGATTTAACTGTAACATGGCTGCTATTTCAGCTGTCATGAATAAAAACGATGCAATACTATCTGATGAATTGAATCACGCGTCAATTATTGATGGGTGTCGTTTATCTAAAGCGAAAATCATTCGTGTGAATCATTCAGATATGGAAGATTTAAGAGCTAAAGCGAAAGAAGCCGTTGAATCTGGACAGTATAATAAAGTAATGTATATCACAGACGGTGTATTCTCAATGGATGGGGACGTTGCTAAGTTACCTGAAATTGTTGAAATAGCTGAAGAATTTGGCTTAATCACATATGTAGATGATGCGCATGGTTCAGGTGTAATGGGTAAAGGTGCCGGAACTGTTAAACATTTTGGTTTACAAGATAAAATAGACTTCCAAATTGGTACACTTTCTAAAGCTATTGGTGTAGTAGGGGGCTATGTAGCAGGTACTAAAGATTTAATTGATTGGTTAAAAGTTGCATCAAGACCATTCTTATTCTCTACTTCTTTAGCTCCTGGAGATACGAAAGCAATTACAGAGTCAGTTAAAAAATTAATGGCTTCAACTGAATTGCATGATAAATTATGGGATAATGCTCATTACTTAAAAGAAGGCTTAAAAACAAAAGGCTTTGATATTGGTCATTCTGAAACACCTATCACGCCAGTTATTATTGGTGAAGAGAAGGAAGCTCAAACATTTAGTAAACGATTAATGGATGAAGGCGTATATGCGAAAGCAATTGTATTCCCAACAGTTCCAAAAGGTACTGGCCGTGTGAGAAACATGCCAACTGCTGCACATACTAAAGAACAACTTGATCAAGCCATTGAAACTTACGAAAAAATTGGTAAAGAATTAGGATTAATATAAATTTAATTTTTAACAAAGGGATGGGATATTAACATCCTAGATTAATGTAAAAGAGCGTAAATTCTTGATTTTAAGAATTTGCGCTCTTTTTAGTTTATCTTCTGAGTCTTCGTGCGATTTGGCTGTGAATTTATCAAGTCACGTCCCACATGATAAATAGCAAAAATTCTTTATAATATTCCTCACGATTTTGTGAAGTGCTGACGCCCAGGGGAATAGTATGTGAGAGAGACTACAGGCTCGAACCATACCCCTAGGCAAGCATGCACGAACAAAATCGTAAAATTTTTAAAACATATCACACTATATACTAAAAACAGTATCGTGATCTGTTGTTTTTATGTATTAAGTAACTTTTTTATCTTCGTTGTGTACTTCTGAAGTATACAAAATCGTTAAAATAATGTAGAATGACATTAAAGAAAGCGCTTTTGTTTTTCTTGGGAGTACAAATGAACATTCCAACAATACAGGAGGATTTTAAAATGAAAAAGATCATAATCACTGGAGCGTTAGGGCAAATCGGGACTGAATTAGTGATAAAACTAAGAAAGAAATATGGTAACGATAATGTTCTAGCAACAGATATTAGAGAACCAGAAAGTGATAGTGAAATAAATAACGGTCCGTTTGAAATATTAGATGTAACCGACCATGATAGATTTCAAGTATTGGTAAAGGAATTTGAAGGAGATACTTTAATGCATATGGCTGCATTACTTTCAGCTACAGCAGAAAAGAATCCATTATTTGCATGGAACTTAAATATGGGTGGATTAGTAAATGCACTTGAAATAGCACGTGAATTCGATATGCAATTCTTCACACCAAGTTCAATTGGTGCATTCGGACCTAATACACCTAAAGATATGACACCTCAAGTTACCATACAAAGACCAACATCTATGTATGGTGTAAATAAAGTATCAGGTGAATTATTATGTGATTATTACTTCACTAAATTTGGCGTAGATACAAGAAGTATGAGGTTCCCTGGCTTAATCTCTTATGTAAAAGAACCAGGTGGAGGTACAACGGATTACGCAGTTGAAATTTATTTCAAAGCGATACGTGAAGGCAGATACGACAGTTACATTGCGCAAGATACGTATATGGATATGATGTTTATGGATGATGCAATCGATGCAATTATTCAGTTGATGGAAGCGGACAGTGAGCGATTAATCAATCGTAATGCATATAACGTTAGTGCGATGAGCGTTGATCCGGAAACAATCAAAGCATCTATTCAAAAGAAAATGCCTGAATTTGAATTAGGTTATGATGTTGATCCAGAACGCCAAGCAATTGCTGATAGCTGGCCAAACGCTATTGATTCAACTTGTGCTAAAGAAGAGTGGGGATTTTCACCAAATTATGACTTAGATAGTATGACTGAATTAATGCTAAAAGCGATTAAAGAAAAAGATAATTTAGCAAGAAGCTAACTTTATCGTGTTTATTTTTTAAATTTTCCAAAAATTCATTGAATAACGCCTCCATGACTGATATACTTGTTAACATTAATTATTAATTAGCCTAGGAGGAATCATTATGTCAGAAACATTTTACGTAGAAAAGCGTGAACAGCTCAAAGAAAAACCGGACTTTCAAAATTTGGTCTTTGGCGAAATCTTTACTGATTATATGCTATCTATGTCATATAAACAGGGTGAAGGCTGGTCAGAGCCTAAAATTATTCCATACGGGCCGATTACTTTATCACCAAGTGCGCAAGGTCTTCACTATGGCCAAACAGTATTTGAAGGTATGAAAGCATATAAAGACGGCGATGATGTTACATTATTTAGACCGGATCAAAATTTCAAGAGAATTAATTTATCTTTAAAAAGACTTGAAATGCCTCAAATCGATGAAGAAAAAGTGCTGAATGGTTTATTACAACTTGTAGATTTAGAGCGTGATTGGATTCCAAGTGGAGAAGGACAATCTTTATATGTTAGACCATTTGTATACGCTACAGAACCTTACTTAGGTGTGCGTTCTTCTACGGACTATGAATTTTTAGTGATTCTTTCTCCAGTAGGCGCTTATTATGGTGCTGAGCAAATGAAACCAACAAGCATTTATGTAGAAGACGAATTTGTGCGCGCAGTAAGAGGTGGCGTTGGCTTTGCTAAATGTGGAGGTAACTATGCGGCTAGTTTAATTGCACAAACACGTGCTAATGAATTAGGTTTCGACCAAGTATTGTGGTTAGATGGTGTTGAACAAAAATATATCGAAGAAGTGGGAAGTATGAATATATTCTTCGTTATTGACGGTAAAGTTGTAACACCTGAATTAAATGGCAGTATTTTACCAGGTATTACTCGCAAAACTGTACTGGAACTTGCTCAAGAAATGGGCTATGAAACTGAAGAGAAACGATTATCTATCGATGATATTATTAATGCACATCAAGACGGTCGTTTAACAGAAATTTTCGGTACAGGAACAGCAGCAGTTATTTCTCCAGTTGGATTTTTAAAATACGACGATGTAGAAATTACGATTAATAATAATGAGACTGGTCCAATTACTCAAACGTTATTTGATGAATATACAGCAATTCAAACAGGTAAAAAAGAAGATAAACATGGTTGGAGAGTTGTAGTAGGAAAAGAAAGTCATATCGAAACAGTATAAGAGCTGAATAATCTTGAGCGGCCTACTAAATGTAGTGTCGCTCTTTTTAAAGGAGAAAAAAAGATGATTAAATGGTTATTGTTTGATAAAGACGGTACATTGCTTGAATTTGATGAAACGTGGTCAGAAATTTCATTAGTTATGATAGACCGATTTGTAGAAAAATATCACATTGATCATAAGCAATCTTTACAAGAAGAACTAGGTTATGTAAATGATAGATTTTTATCAAGTGGCATACTAGCATCAGGCACATTATCAGATATCATTAATGTGTTTACGAAATATGCACAAGAAAACGACAAACAAGAACTTGAAAAATGGACGGTTCAATTAAGTAAAGACTTAATAAGTGAATATGAACCTGAAACAATTGTTATTGAAGGATTGTTGGATACATTAAAAGCTTTTAAAGACAAACAATATAATATTGCAATCATTACAAGTGATGACATAGACGGTACAGAAAGATTCATTAAAGATGCAGGTGTCGAACATTTAATTGATGAAAAAATCACAGCATCCATAAATGGCTATCAAAAGCCAAATCCTAAAATGGTAGAAGACTTTTATAAAAAATGGGACGTATCACCAAATGAAATTGCGATTATAGGAGACACACCAACTGATATTCAAATGGGTAAAAACGCACACTTCAGAGCAGTTGTCGGTGTCCTTAGCGGTACGGGGAATAAAGAAGATTTAGCAGACGCAGATTATATTTATCAAGATATTAATGAATTTTATAAGCAAGAAGCGGAATGGAATAAATAACATGTCTTTCTTTATAAAAAGATCTCTTCACTAGCCTTAACTAATGAAGAGATCTTTTATTTTGAGAAAGGGATTGATGTCCCAAGCTTTATTTTATTTTACTCGTGTATCAATTGAACGATGAGTTTCAATGACATGAGCGATTTTATCTATAATGTGATTGATTGAATCTGGATCTTCGTATAAATCATAGTCATTAATATTTACACGAACGACGGGACATTCTGTGAAATTGTTAATCCAGTTATCATAGCGTGAGAATAGTTTTTTCCAATATTCTTCATCTGTTTCAATTTCCATTTGTCGACCGCGATTTTGTATACGTTGTATTACATCGTTATAATCACATTCTAAGTATATTAAGGCATCCGGTTTAGGGAAATATGGTGTCATAACCATTGCTTCAAACAAATCTCTATAAGTCGCATAGTCTTCTTTAGTCATTGTTCCTTGTTCTTCATGCATTTTTGCGAATATATCAACGTCTTCGTAAATTGAGCGGTCTTGTATAAACCCTCCACCGTATTCAAACATTCTTTTTTGTTCTTTAAAACGTTCAGCTAAAAAGTATATTTGTAAGTGAAAACTCCAACGTTCAAAGTCGTGGTAAAATTTTTCTAAATAGGGGTTGTTATCGACTTTTTCAAATGATGTTTTAAAGTTTAGTCGTTCGCTAAGTGCTTGTGTTAAAGATGATTTTCCAACACCAACAGTACCAGCAATTGTGATAATAGCATCACTAGGTATGACTTTATTTGTCATGTGTAATCTCTCCAATCAAAGGTTGTAATAATGTTAATACTTGTTGATAATCTGTGGTGTTATTGACGAAATCTAAGTGAGATGTATCTATTTGAATAGTATCAATTTCACTTTTTACTTCTTCATAGAATTGATTATAATCACTTTTGAGTTGTGCTAAGTAATTATTTTCAATTTGTGTTTCATAAGATCTATTTCGATGAGCAATGCGTTGTTGAAGGACTTCTAATGATGCATCGAGAAAGATAATTTGGTCAGGCATGCGAATATCTTCAGTTAAGATATCATAAATTCTACTAAATTTATCAAATTCAGTATCGTTTAAAGTGTTTTTTGCGAAAATTTTATTTTTGAAAATGTGATAGTCACTAACGATACCATTAATATTTTCTAAATCAGTTAACTGTTTGTAGCGATGGCATAAGAAGAACATCTCTGTTTGAAAACTCCATTTAGAAATATCTTCATAGAAATTACTTAAGTATGGATTTTCATCAACAATTTCAAATTCTTCAGTGTAATTTAGAGCTTTAGCAAGCTTTTTAGTTAAGGAGCTTTTCCCGACTCCTATTGGTCCTTCTATTGCGATAAAGGTTTTTTTCATATATATCTCTCCAGATGTTAAAATAGACATACTTATTCTATCACAAATTAAACGGAGTGAAATGTAGCGTGCATGAAAATTATATGAAACTTGCAATTCAAGAAGCGAAAAAAGCTTGGGAAATGGATGAAGTGCCAATTGGTGCGATTGTCGTATATAAAGGTGAAGTGATTGGTAAAGGACATAATTTAAGAGAAAATGATCAAAGTCCGATTGCACATGCTGAAATGATTGCGATACAAGAGGCGGCGAAATATCTTAATTCATGGCGATTAGAAGAAACGACATTATATGCTACTTTAGAGCCTTGTGTCATGTGTTCAGGTGCAATTGTAATGAGTAGAATACCTCATGTTGTCTATGGTGCAACTGACCCTAAAGGTGGCTGTAGTGGTAGCCTTATGAATTTAATAGAAGATACGCGCTTTAATCATCGCGCTACGGTTGAAAGAGGGATACTTGAACAAGAATGTGGTGACATGCTTCGAAACTTTTTTAGAGAAAAAAGGAACTTAAAAAAACAAATTAAACAGAATAATACAGATTCATAGAGATTATTACTTTTATTTGTTAAAATTTATGTTGAATATAAAGAAAAGAGGTTACTTTCATGATAAGGTTAATCGCAACAGATATGGATGGTACTTTATTGAACGCAGCACATGAAGTTTCTAATGAAAATTACGAAGCGATAAAATATGCACAGTCTAAAGGTATAACTGTAGTTATTGCTACTGGTAGAGCGTTTTACGAGGCAAATGGCCCGATTGAAAAAACAGACTTATCGTTACCATATATTTGTTTAAATGGAGCAGAAGTAAGGGATGAGGAATTTAATATCGTCCATACTTCTAAATTAACACGTCCTTTAATCAATAAAATCACGGGAGTTTTGAAAAAAGAAGATATTTATTATCAAGTTTATACGAACTTTGGTATCTACACTGAAGATCCAGAGAAAGACTTGGAAATATATGTAGATATAGCTGAAAAAGCTGGTCAAAAAGCTGACGTTAAAAAGATTCGAGCAAACATTCAAAGTAGAATTGATAATGGCACGTTAAAAACAGTGGATAGTTATGATGAAATCGAAAATCGTCCAGGAGAGATTATCTTGAAAATATTAGCCTTTTCAAGTGATTTATCTAAAATTGATAGAGCTAAATCGGAAATTTCAGAATCTCAAAGTTTAGCCGTTTCATCATCTTCAAGAGGGAATATTGAAATTACACATTCTGATGCACAAAAGGGTATCGCATTAGAAGAAATTGCTGATCAATTAAACATTCCAATGTCAGATGTCATGGCAATCGGGGATAACTTGAATGATGTATCAATGTTAGAAAAAGCAGGTTATGCTGTTGCAATGGAAAACGGAGCACCTGAAGTAAAAGAAATGGCTGATTATATTACCGACAGTAACGAACATAGTGGTGTAGGGAATGCGATTATACATGCATTAAAAGATTATGATCGTTAATACATCCTCCATAAGAATGATTTTTCTTGAAAATCAAATTCTTAGTTTTTTAGTATGTTATAATGATACGTAATGAAATATCATTAAAATTTTGAGGTGACAACAGTGAAAGTATTACTTATTGTAGGTAGCGCAAAACAATATTCACATACACATGCCCTTGCACAATTTGTTCGAGGAAACTTAGAAGACGAAGGTGCAGAAGTAACTTTGTTTGATTTATATGACAAGCCAATACCGTTCTTAGATGTATCAGGTCGACATTTAAATGATGAACGTATTAAAATTAATGTGAATGAATTACGACAACAAGCTGAAGAAGCAGATGCAATTATCATTGGTACACCGAATTACCACGGTTCATATTCGGGTGTTTTGAAAAATGCATTAGATCATTTAACAATGGATCAATTTAAAATGAAACCTGTTGGCTTAATATGTAATAGTGGTGGTATGCGCAGCACAGAACCGTTATCACATTTGCGAATCATTATGAGAAACTTATTAGGGATTGCAGTTCCAGTTCAAATCTCTACACAAGATGCTGATTTCGGTAAAACTGAAAGTGGCACATATTATATTGATGTAGATGACATTAAATTGCGTGTTAAATTATTTACAGAGCAAATTACGAAACTGGTTAAAAATAATCCGTGGGCTGAAGCAGAAGAAGAAGAAGTGAATTTATAAATACACAAAAAGGCAACAGCGAGCGCTGTTGCCTTTTTTGTATGATTTTATACTATTTCGTATATTTTAATCTTGCAAATGCATCGTGTTGATGTATGGATTCTTCGTTACGACATTCTATTTCGAATCCTTTTATCCAGTCGAGTTCTACTAAATCAGCAGCTACTAATCTAATTAAGTCTTCAACGAATCTTGGATTTTCATATGCTCTTTCTGTTACGGCTTTTTCGTCTGTACGTTTCAATATTGGGTATAACATTGAACTTGCGTTAGCCTCCATACCGTCTAATACGATATCTTTGTAATTATCAGGTAAGTCTATCTCAGGGTTCAAATCAATTAGGACTGTGATAATTCCGCGTTGGTTATGAGCGGAGTATTCACTAATTTCTTTAGAACATGGACATAAAGTTGTGACTGGCACTTCAATGCCTAAAGATTTTTGAGTCACTTTATCATCTGAAACAGAAAGGATATATCTGATATCTGCATGACCGACTGCTTTTTGGTTAGTGATAGGGCTATAACGATTGAAGAACCATTTAGCTGTAACATCTAATGAAGCAGTATTTTGGAGCATAACAGATTGAAGGGTATTTAATAATGTAGTTAAATAATCGAACTCTAATTTCACACCGTTATCATAATGTTTTTCAACACTTTCTATAATACGGCTCATATTAATACCTTTTTCATCTTGGTTTAAACTTGTTGAAAATTCAAAGTTCCCAACAGTTTGAAAATCATCTATTCTGACAGGGTAAATTAAGTTTTTAATACCAACATGTTCAATCTCGAAAAGGAAATCTTTCTTAGAGCTCTGTAAGTCAGGCATTTTTTCTTTTTCAGTTGGTTTATTGCCTTTGATAGGGTCAACTGAACCAAAGTGTTTCCATCGCGCTTCACGTGTTGATAAATCTAATTGTGTCATTCACATTGCCTCCACTATCTATTCAATATGATATGTCCAGAAATGTTCTGTCTTCAACCACATATCTTTAGCCGCTTCACCCTCTTGTGTATTTGAAGCGAGGTTTTGTAACATTGGACCGGTTTGAGACGCATGAGCTTGAAGGACCTTCATCTTGCGCTCTTCATAACCAGTAATATCTATATTTATATCCGGTTCTCCTAAATCACGATATGTGTCATTGCTAAATGCTACTAAATGTAATTTAGGTCTAGCTGATTCATCCATACGACTGACCGTTCTTATAACTGAATCTGCAGTTGCTTCATGGTCAGGATGAACAGAATAACCAGGATAGAACGAAATAATAAGTGATGGATTAAGTTCATCTATTAATGATTTTACCATACTATCTAATTCATCTTTAGGTTCAAATTCAATTGTTTTATCTCTGTAACCCATTTTTCTTAAATCTGTAATACCAATTGCTGCTGCCGCTGCATCCAATTCACGTTCTCTAATATGTGGTAAAGATTCACGTGTAGCAAAAGGTGGATTACCAAGATTACGTCCCATTTGTCCTAAAGTTAAGCATGCATAAGTTACAGGCGTCCCATTATCTACAAATTTACTGAGCGTACCAGATGTACCAAATGCTTCGTCATCAGGATGTGGAAAAATAACTAATACTTGTCTTTCATCATTCATTGTATTCACCTCTTAATCCTTGAAAGGATTGCTACTTATTTCTAATGTTGCAGCAAGCTGTCCTTCATAATTTAGTCCTGCTAATAATAGTTCTTTATCTTCAGTTACCTCATAATGTGTTAAACCTTGTACATAGACCCAACCATTGTTGTCTAATTTTAATCCAACACGATAAGGTTCTTTATTCCCACCAGTTAAATGAGCATGTGTAAATGTAACTTGGATGTTTCTCAAAAATGTGCCAGCATTAAATACTTTGTTATCAAAATGGTTAGCGTAAGCACCATTTGTTGTTTCTACATGGAGATATACTGGCTTATTTTCATACTCTGATATTAGCGTTTGTACTTGATCTACTTGAATTAATTCCATGCCTTTCACTCCTCATAGTATATACTTTACTATTCTACTAAATTCTCGAGTAAATTTATATACAATCTGCTCACAACACTAAGATTTATTATCTTTTAATATAACTTCTCTAGTGTGTTGATAACGATTCATATTATTTGGACGTTCTAACAACATATAACTCACAACATCAATCAGAAAATGTGCGGAAATTTGAGTGTTAATAAACTGTTTGTCGTTTACTCTTGTTTGATCAATTGTCATGATGACAATATCAGAATTTGCGGTAAGTTCACTACCAGCATAGTTTGTAATAGCGATGACAGTAGCATTTTGTGACTTTGCAATTTTTGCAGCACTAATCAGTTCCTCAGTCTTCCCGCTATTAGAAAATGCGATAAGTGCGTCGTTCTCTGATAGTAATGATGCACCTATTTTCATTTGATGAGCATCTGTTACGGCACTACCATTTAAGCCCATTCTCATTGTTCGATAGTAAAACTCTGTTGCAGTTAAGCCAGAACTTCCTAAACCAGCAAACAGCGTTTGTTCGCTATTGGATAGAATATCGATCAATTGATTAATTTTTTGATTGGATATGAATTCGCCCGTTTGTTGAATGAGCGTTTGGTGATATTCGTGAATTCTTTTGATAAGTGGAACATTTTGAATATCAGATTTTTCATAAGTGTGTTGTATATTAAACTTCATATCTTGGAAGTGTTGATAGTTCAATTTATGGCTAAATCTTGTGATGCTAGAAGTAGACACTTCGATTGCATGTGCCAATGATGTGATTGTAGAAAAATGGTCTCCTACAGGATGATCAAGAATATAACTTGCTATTTTTTCATCAGCTTTTGTGAAAAGGTATGAAAATTGTTGAATACGATTTTCAAAATTCATGTATTACACCTCAATTTATATAATAATGATTAGTATAATTGAAAAGGTTTTTCAAAACAAATAATAATATTGACTATGTTTTTCACGGTGTTATATTTAGGCTAAACAGGGAGGTAGGTGTTCACATGAGTAAAGTTTTTGATAAAGCACAACAATTCGGGAAATCATTTATGTTACCAATCGCTATTTTACCAGCAGCAGGTCTGCTATTAGGTATTGGTGGCGCTTTGAGCAATCCAAACACAATAAAGGCATATCCAGTTTTAGATATTGATTTGTTGCAATATATATTTATATTAATGTCGTCAGCAGGTAATATCGTTTTCGCTAACTTACCAGTATTATTTGCAATCGGGGTAGCAATAGGTTTAGCGAGAAGTGATAAAGGAACAGCAGGTTTAGCCGCTATGCTCGGTTTCTTAATTATGAATGCTACTATGAACGCTTTATTAACCATTACGGACAATGTCGCGGCACAAGAAGGATTAGCTAAAGCTGGTCAAGGGATGGTGTTAGGCATTCAAACTGTTGAAACAGGTGTGTTTGGCGGAATTATTGTAGGTATTATGACGGCAATGCTACATAATAAGTACAACAAAATTTCATTGCCACCGTTTTTAGGTTTCTTCGGCGGGTCAAGATTTGTACCTATTGTCACTTCTGTTGCTTCTATAGGACTAGGTGTCATTTTATTCTTTGTTTGGCCAACGATTCAAGGTTGGATATTCAATGCGGGTGGTCTAGTTAATAAAACAGGTGTTGTCGGTACATTTATTTATGGATTTATTCTACGTATGCTTGGACCATTTGGTTTACACCACATATTCTATTTACCATTCTGGCAAACTGCATTAGGTGGCACGATGGAGATTAATGGGAAGGTCGTACAAGGTACTCAAAACATCTTCTTCGCACAATTGGGAGATGCTAATTTAACGCATTATTATTCAGGTATTTCTAGATATATGTCTGGTCGATTTATTACAATGATGTTCGGACTACTAGGGGCGGCGCTAGCAATTTATCACACGGCTAAACCAGAAAAGAAAAAAGTCGTTGGTGGTTTAATGCTTTCAGCAGCTTTGACGTCATTTTTAACTGGAATTACAGAGCCATTAGAATTTAGTTTCTTATTTATAGCGCCAGTTTTATATGTGATTCATGCAATATTTGATGGATTAGCATTCATGATGGCGGATATATTTAACATAACTATAGGACAAACATTTAGTGGTGGCTTTATTGATTACATTCTATTTGGTGTGCTACAAGGCAATAGTAAGACCAACTTCTTACTTGTTATTCCAATTGGTATTGTTTGGTTCTTATTATACTATGTGACATTTAGATTCTTAATTACGAAGTTTAATTTTAAGACACCTGGACGTGAAGATGAAGATGCTATACAGTCTGTTGATGCAAGCGATCGTGCAAAGACAATTATCAAAGGTTTAGGCGGAAAAGAAAATATAGATATTGTGGATTGTTGTGCAACAAGACTTAGAGTAACCATTCATGATGAGAAGCTTTTCGATGAAGATGTGATTAAATCAACTGAATCGAGAGGTGTTGTGAGAAAAGGGACAGGTGTACAAATTATATACGGTCCACATGTTACGACAATAAAAAATGAAGTAGAAGAAGCTTTAGAAGAATAAAGAAGGAGTGTTATATAAATGTTACCTCAAGGATTAATTGTTTCATGCCAAGCTTTACCGGGAGAACCATTGCATTCATCATTTATAATGAGTAAGATGGCATTAGCAGCATATCAAGCTGGTGCTAAAGGTATCCGAGCAAATACGAAAGAAGATATTATAGCAATAAAAGAAGAAGTGGATTTACCTGTGATCGGCATTGTAAAGCGTGATTATAAAGACTCTAAAGTTTTTATTACAGCTACTTCAAAAGAAATTGATGAATTAATTGCAAGTGGTTGTGACGTGATAGCTTTAGATGCAACAAAACAAGAAAGACCTAAAGAATCACTAGAAGAGCTTGTTTCATATATTAGAGAACATGCACCAAATGTAGAAATCATGGCAGACGTATCAGATTTAGAAGAAGCGGTTTATGCTGATAAGCTTGGGTTTGATTACGTTGGTACGACATTAAGAGGTTATACGGATTATACTAAAGGACATGTTCTATACGAAAATGATTTTCAATTTTTAAAAGATGTGCTAAGCCATGTGGATGCAAAAGTCATAGCTGAAGGCAATGTTATGACACCAGAAATGTTTAAACGTGTTACAGATTTAGGTGTGCACTGTACAGTAGTTGGAGGCGCAATCACAAGACCTTTAGAAATAGCAAAGCGATTTATTAAAGAAATAGAGGGATAATAATGCAAATCATTAATTTAGGTTCTAAAGAGGAAGCGTGTCATTATGTTGCTAATGAGTTATTAAAGCAAATTATTTCAAATAAAAAAAGTGTTCTAGGTTTAGCGACTGGTGGAACGATGGTTCGTGTATACGAACAGCTCGTTAACTTAATTAGAATTAATGAGCTTGATTTAAATGAAATCACAACTTTTAACTTAGATGAATATATTGGAATAGATTATGACCATTCTGAAAGTTATTATACGTATATGCACGATGTTCTGTTTAATCACTTATCAACTTGGAATGAAGAACGTATTCATTTACCAAATGGTTCAGCTGAAGATCTTCAACAAGAAACAAAACATTATGAAAGTTTGTTAGATAAAGAAGGTCCGATTGATGTTCAAATACTTGGAATTGGTGAAAATGGACATATCGGCTTTAATGAACCAGGAACATCGTTTGAAAGTTTAACAAGTATTGTAGATTTAACAGAGTCTACAATTGAAGCAAACAGCAGATACTTTGAAGCGATTGAAGAAGTGCCTAAACAAGCTATATCAATGGGTATTCAATCAATATTAAAAGCAAAACGTATTATTCTATTAGCTTATGGACCTAAAAAGGCTGATGCCATTCGCAAATTAATGACTGGTGAAATTACAACGGATTTACCAGCATCAGCTTTGTATAATCATCCTAATGTGGAAATTATATTGGATAATAACGCATACTTGAGCGAAGATGATGAATAGCCGTTATTAAAATTCTCTTGAATGATTATAAGCTTTAAAGTACAATTACTACTGAGATTAGCCTTAAGAAATGGCGGGTGGAAGTAGTGGAAACAATGCGTATTTCATTTAATGATGAAGCGGTATTGGATTATTGTAATATTATGGGGTATCAGTATTATGAAGAAGTACCGGTACAATATTTGTTAAGTATTCTTCGAGAATTCAATAGTTTCAAGCCGTTTATGGGCAATAATACGAAACTCAAACAGATTAAAAGTGAATTCGAACAAACTGAGCGTATTATGACATTAGAAAATTACACTGCAGAATTAGCATGCCTTAAAGAAACTAAGCATGAAGACAATGCATTTTATCAATACCAAATGACATTATTTAAGAGTCGTAAAGTTGTAGCCAAAGTTACAGCAGAATTTAGCATAATGAATTAATAATGAAGCTGGGATAGAAATTCTAGCTAAAAAGAGAGCCGATTGAACAATGCAAATTCAATCAGCTCTCTTTTTTTATATTTTTTTTGTTTGTTTTATAAGTACATGCTCTATGTTGCAAGACTGGGGAAACAAGCAACATAGGAGGTCCGAATGTTGCAAGACTGAACGAACAAGCAACATAGAAAGTCCGAATGTTGCAAGACTGACGAAACAAGCAACATAGGAGGTCTGAATGTTGCAAGACTGATCAAACAAGCAACATAGAAGCTCTGAAAGTTGCAAGACTGACCAAACAAGCAACATAGAAGCTCTGAAAGTTGCAAGACTGACCAAACAAGCAACATAGAAGCTCTGAAAGTTGCAAGACTGACCAAACAAGCAACATAGAAGCTCTGAAAGTTGCAAGACTGGCCAAACAAGCAACATAGAAGGTCCGAATGTTGCAAGACTGACGAAACAAGCAACATTCAGATTCCAATCTGCTCCTACCCGTTCCTGCCACACACCAACCTCATCCAATTATAAAATAGATAGTTATAACGATTTTGTAAAGTGCTGACGCCCGGGGGAATAGTATGACGCGCGCGACTACAGTATCGAACCATATTTATAAAGCAACCACAGGCAAGCATGCACTTTCAAAATCGTAAGATTTTATAAAAAAAATAACAACTCATTTCTAGCTGAATAAATCAGTGAAATGAGTTGTTATTGATTTTGAGCTGAGAACGATGTTCCAGTCTCTCTTATTACACTTCTTCAGTGTATACTTCGATTTTTTCAATGCGATTTGAAGCACCGTGATCGACTGGTCCTACAAAGTCATTCATTTTCCAACCGTTTTTAATTGCAGATGCAACGAACGCTTTAGCGTGTTTAATGGCTTCTTCTGGTGTTTCACCATTTGCTAAATTAGCTGTTGTTGCTGCTGCGAATGTACATCCTGCACCATGATTATAACTAGATTGGAATTTGTCAGTAGAGAGCAGTATATGCTTTTGACCGTCATAGTATAAGTCATAAGCTTTATCTGATTCTAATGCTTTTCCACCTTTAATAACAATATATTGAGCACCTAATTCATGGATTTTTTCTGCTGCTTTTTTCATATCATCAATTGAAGTCAGTTTACCTAAGCCTGAAAGTTGACCTGCTTCAAATAAGTTAGGTGTCACGACTGTTGCTTTTGGTAATAGTTCTTTAATCATTGCTTCAGTATTTCCTGGGTTAAGTACTTCGTCTTCGCCTTTACAGACCATTACAGGGTCTACTACAAAGATTTCAGATCCAGATTCATCATATGCTTGACGCGCACGTTTAATAACTTCTTCTGAACCAAGCATACCTGTTTTTATTGCATCAGGACCTATTGAAATAGCAGTATTTAACTGTTTATCTAATAAATCAAGAGGTAATGGCGTTACGTCATGCGCCCAAGTTTGTGGGTCCATTGTAACGACTGCTGCTAATGCAACCATTCCATAAGTATCGTGTTCTTGGAATGTTTTTAAATCAGCTTGCATTCCAGCTCCAGCACTTGTGTCAGATCCTGCGATTGTTAAGACTTTTTTTAATGCCATTGATGATTCCTCCCAATATTTCATATGTTTTATCATATCATGTTTTTTAATTGTAAAAAATAGTTATGACCTTTTCATTAGTGCTATGTTATCATTTTTATTGAGGTGAATTATATGGATTGGCAAGAAATATTTCACAATATAAAATCTGAGCATGACTTTTCTGAAATGGAGTCATTTTTAGAAAAAGCTTATCAAAATAAAACGATTTATCCAGATAAGGAAAATATTTATCAAGCGTTTGATTTAACACCTTTAGATCGCGTGAAAGTTGTCGTACTTGGTCAAGACCCGTATCATGGTCCTAATCAAGCACATGGCTTAGCTTTTTCGGTGCAACCAACTGGGAAGTTTCCGCCTTCTTTAAGAAATATTTATAAAGAATTAGAGGCAGACATAGGGTGTCAACGAGAAACACCTCATTTACAAGATTGGGCTAAGGAAGGTGTGTTGTTGTTAAACACTGTTTTAACTGTAGAAGCACATCAAGCACATTCTCATAAAAATATTGGCTGGGAAATATTCACTGATGAAATTATTAAAAGTGTTTCTCGTGAGTTGGATGATGTTGTATTTATCTTATGGGGTAAACCGGCACAATCTAAAATTAAGCTGATTGATACTGAACGACATCATATTATACAATCAGTGCATCCAAGTCCGTTGTCAGCATACAGAGGCTTTTTTGGGTCTAAACCATTTAGCAAAACGAATGAATATTTGATTGCAAGCGGGAAGGAACCTATAAATTGGTGTGGAGGTGACAATTTATGATTAGTAGAGATCAATTAATTGCGGCCATTGAAGAAGAATTAGTAGGCGCTGATAACGCCTCAACAAATGAAATTTTTAATCGACATATGCATGCAATTCATACTTTAAGTGGATTATTTGATAAAGAAGAGGGTATTAAACACGATATAAAAGTGGAACAAAACTTCTCTTCAACTCGAACAAAGCCAGTTAAAAAAGAAAAACCTCAAGTTTCTAATGAAGAAATTAGAAAAATGGGTGGAAAAGTATCTCATTCATCATCAGTTGATGCGAATGATAAGCAGTTAACAACAGATGATGGAATAGGTAACGGAGATTCACTATTTGAGTTTTAAGAATAGAAAGGAAGGTAAAAAATGAAATTATTTATTATTATTGGTGCAATTAATGCAATGATCGCAGTAGCAGCTGGAGCGTTTGGTGCGCATGGATTAGAAAATAAATTATCAGCTAAATATTTAGATATATGGGAAAAAGCTACAACATATCAAATGTATCATGCTTTAGGTTTAATTTTAATAGGTATTATTACAGGGACAACTTCAGCTAGTTTAAATGTCGCTGGTTGGTTGATGACATTTGGTATCGTATTCTTTAGTGGTTCATTATATATATTAGCTGTTACACAAATTAAAATATTAGGCGCTATTACACCAATTGGTGGCGTGTTGTTTATTGCAAGTTGGATATTACTTGTAATTGCAGTTTGGAAAGTTTAAGAAGAAGTTTAATGACGTTTCACGAAATTTAAATATAAGGGTGGAACATTTATGGCAAGGAATAAGAAAGATTTATCAAGAGGAAATTTAGATAAAAATTTATCAGAAAAATTTGTATGGGCTATTGCATACGGTTCGAGTATCGGGTGGGGTGCATTTATACTACCTGGTGATTGGATTGCTCAAGCTGGGCCTTTAGGTGCATCAATCGGTATCTTTATCGGCGCTTTACTAATGATTGTTATCGCAGTAAGTTATGGCGCACTAGTTGAGAAGTTTCCGGTTTCCGGTGGCGCATTTGCTTTTGGATATTTAGGATTTGGTAAATATGTATCCTTCTTCTCATCTTGGTTTTTAACATTTGGTTATATATGTATCGTTGCATTAAATGCTTCGGCATTTAGTCTGCTTTTCAAATTTATTATGCCAGGATTTTTAGAACAAGGTAAATTATATACAGTCGCAGGTTGGGACGTGTACATAACAGAAATTTTACTATCTTCACTTATTCTATTAATTTTTGCTTGGATAAGTATAAAAGGCTCAAGTTTTTCAGGTAGTTTACAGTATGTATTCTGCGTGATTTTAGCAGTTGTCGTTATATTGTTATTTGCAGGTTCATTTTTTACTCAAGATTTTTCATTCTCTAACCTTAATCCAGTCGTTAATAATGACGAAGGATGGCTCTCGTCTATTGTAATCATTTTAGCTGTTGCACCTTGGGCATATGTAGGGTTTGATAATATCCCTCAAACAGCAGAAGAATTTAACTTTGCACCAAGTAAGACATTTAAGTTAATCGTATTTAGTTTAATCGCTTCAGCATTAACTTATGTCATGATGATATTGTTGACAAGTTGGTTATTTAAAGACGCATCAGCAGTTGGTGGAAACTTATGGATAACTGGATCAGTCGTTCAAGAAGCCTTCTCGTTCGTAGGGTTAGCAGTGTTAGTTGTGGCAATCATGATGGGCATATTTACAGGTTTGAACGGATTCTTTATGAGTTCTAGTAGATTGTTATTCTCTATGGGTAGAGCATCTGTTATGCCAAGTGTCTTTAAAAAATTACACCCAAAATATAATACGCCATATATCAGTATTATATTTATATTAGTGCTTGCATTAGTAGCACCTTGGTTAGGTAGAACGGCTTTAACATGGATTGTAGATATGTCTTCAACAGGCGTATCAATCGCATATTTCATAACATGTTTATCAGCATTCAAACTGTTCTCATATGACAAAAGAAGTATGATGTATCATCCGAAATATAAAACATTTGCGATCATCGGGGCGGTTATCGCAGGGATATTCTTATGCTTATTACTTATTCCAGGATCACCCGCAAGTTTATCATTACCATCTTACATTGCATTATTTGTCTGGTTAGTGCTTGGAATTGTATTCTTTATGATCAGATACCCATCACTTAAAAAAATGACAAACGATGAATTAAACTACTTAGTCTTAGATAAGACTAAAGAAGAAATGATAGATTTAGAAGCCAAAACAGATGTGAAAAAATAGATAAAACAACAAAACAGACTGCCAACAAAGTCACTTAAAGTGAACATGTTGGCAGTCTGTTTTATTGAGTCTCAATTAAAACTTTGAGTTCAACGTTCTATTTGAATAAGATAGTTGATAAGCAACTGAGACATAAATGTCCTAACTTATAATGATTTTGTAAAGTGCATGCTTGCCTGGGGTATGGCTCGAGCCTGTAGTCGCATGCGGCATACTATTCCCCCGGGCGTCAGCACTTTACAAAATCAGCACAAAAATGACAATTTAAGTATGTACAAAAATGTCTTGGATTAACTTTGGATTTAACTCACGACATAGGCAAAGTCTTGGATTAACTTCGGAATAAACTCACGACTTGGGCAAAGTCTTGGATTAACTTTGGACTTAACTCCCGACATAGGCAAAGTCTTGGATTAACTTCAGACTTAACTCACAACATTGGAAATGATAATTTAAGTATGTACACTTTTGATTGTTTAAGTATGTACAATTTTAAATTTGAAAGTCTGGAAGACCACAAACAAAAAAACAAACTAGAAACTAGTCTGTTTTTTGTTTGTTTTTTAAGTACATATAAACCGGAATACCTATTGCTAATATTATCAATGAATATAATGAGCCCATAAAGTCTGAGATGAGTGTATTGATAATAATAAAAGCGCCACCTAGCAGTGCTAATAATGGAATGAAAGGATACAACGGTACGGAATATGCTCGTTTAACGTCTTTGTTGCGTTTTCTAAGAATAAATAACCCTACGAATGCCATCATATAGAAAATATAAATAATAAATATGGTTACTTCTGATAAATAGTCTGCATTCACTGTTTCTGGGAATAACAATGTTAAGATGATGAGCAAGAATGAAATCCCGAATACAGTTGTTAATGCGCCTAATGGTGATTTGAATTTAGGACTAATATATCCCACAAACTTATGCATTGGTAATAAACCATCTTCAGCCATAGCAAATGGAATACGTGGGAAGGTAATGATTTTTCCGTTTAAACAACCGAATATTGAAATGATGACACCGATATTCACAATTTTTGAACCTATGTCACCGAATAATGTTTTTGCAGCTTCTGCACTAGCTGTGTTTCCTAATCCTACTAATTCTGCTGCAGGTATCACATGAAATACAGCGATGTTAATGAGTACATAAGCAAGTGTTACGATTAATAAACCGATTAACATTGCCAATGGTAAATTTCTTTGTGGCTTTTTCATTTCTCCAGTCATATTCGTCAACATGATCCAACCGTCATAGGCAAATAACGTTGCAAGGACAGCACGACCGAAGTTTATTTCTCCGTCCGTTTTAATGAGTGATGTTACATCTTGACCGAAAATACCTTCGTTACCCCAAAGTAATCCGAATATGATAATTGCAAATACAGGAATGAGTTTAGCGATAGTTGTGACGTTTTGCATGAGTCCGCCAAACTTTGTACCTAAAATATTTACAATTGTTAAAAAGATGAGTGCGAGTAATCCAACCCAAACGCTCATATTGTTACTAATACTAAAGAAATTTGTGACAAGTATACCGAAAAATAATACAAGTGATACGATAATGGCCGGTCCATATATAATCGTTTGAACCCAACCTGTTAAGAAGCCCCAAAATGGACCGTAAATATCACGAATATAGGCATATAATCCACCTGTTTTGGGAATTTGAGCTCCGATTTCAGAAATTGTTAAACCAGCAGCTAAAGTTAATACGCCCCCAACAACCCAAGCAAGAATTGCCATATTACTAGTACCAGCATATGTTAAAACAACAGCTGGTTTCACGAATACACCTGATCCGATAATCGTACCAACAACAATAGTAATAGCAGTCATTAATCCGATTGATTTCTGTAATGATTGTTCTTGATTATGTTTCATAACTACTCCTTATGTATAAAATTTCAATGAATGATATATCTTTATATAGCCTAATATACACGATACAGCATATTTGTATATCGGAAATTTTAATATTAAAGAATTTTTTATTTGATGTATTAATATCTGAAAATTTAGATAAATATATAGTTTGAAAATTTATTTTATTTTAAAAAATACATGGTAGATTTTTTAATAATCGGTATGTATAATGTTCATCATGGATTGAAAGCGATTTCTTTAAAATTGATAAAGCACAATAGAAATAATGTTGTTGTTTAAGGAGGAATGTAAAATGTTAGAGCTCGATGCTATTACAACATTGGCACTAGCATGTATCCTACTTTTATTAGGAGAAGCGGTAGTAAGTAATGTTTCTATTTTGAGACGTTTATGTATTCCTGCTCCAGTAATTGGTGGATTATTATTTGCAATATTAGTAGCAATTTTACAATCAACAAATATCATAACGATTAAGTTAGATTCTGATTTTATTCAAAACTTCTTTATGCTCGCTTTCTTTACAACAATAGGTTTAGGAGCATCATTAAAATTATTAAAACTTGGTGGTAAAGTGTTAATACTATACTTCGTCTTTTGTGGCGTATTAGCATTTTGTCAAAACGTTATAGGTGTTTCATTAGCAAAAGTATTAAATATACCACCTTTACTAGGCTTAACTGCTGGTTCTATGTCGATGGAAGGTGGACATGGGAATGCAGCAGCTTATGGTCAAACTTTAGAAAGTTTAGGTGTTAATTCCGCTGTAACAGCAGCACTCGCAGCAGCTACATTAGGGTTGGTTGCCGGTGGATTAATTGGTGGACCAGTTGTTAAATATTTAATTAAAAAGTTCGATCTAAAACCTGAAGACGCTAAAGATTCTGGTTTAGATTATAGTGAAGTAGAATACAATGAAAATTTACATAGTAGAATGAATCCAACTACAGTGTTTATCGTTCAGTTTACAATTATCGCTGTTTGTATGGCTATTGGTACATTTATTGGCGAAGGATTTACGGATTTAACAGGCATCAATATTCCAGTTTATGTAGGCGCGATGTTTGTGGCAGTAATTATTAGAAATATCTCGGATTATGGTAATTTAAATATCATTGATATGAAAATTACCAATCGAGTAAGCGACGTTACATTAAGTTTATTCTTATCAATCGCATTAATGAGTATTGAGTTAACAGAAATATACCAACTTGCTCTACCATTAACGATTATCGTATTAGCTCAAATCGTGTTTATCGTACTGTTCTCAGTCTTTGTCGTATTCAGAGGACTAGGGAAAAATTATGACGCAGCAGTTATGATCGGTGGATTTATTGGCCATGGATTAGGTGCAACACCGAATGCGATGGCAAACTTAGATGTTATTACGAAGAAATTTGGTGCCTCACCAAAAGCTTATTTAGTCGTACCAGTAGTTGGCGCATTCCTAATTGATTTATTAGGTGTTCCAATCGTTACGTTATTTATTAATCTATTTAGCTAAAAACTAGTATGATATAAATGATTCATACAAAAATCATAAGATTGAATAAAAAATAAACATATCACGATATACTGTGCAAAATCAGTAGCGTGATATGTTTATTTATTTTAAGCTGAGCGTAATGTCTCAACTACTAGATATTAATTTAATTGAAAGAATGTATCTAATTCATCAATATTTAAAATGTTACCTACATAGAATGCACCGAAGTCACCATATTTAGCTGAAACTTCATCAAAACGCATTTCATAGATTAATTTTTTGAATTGTAACATGTCATCACTAAATAATGTTACGCCCCATTCGTAGTCGTCTAAGCCTACAGAACCCGTAATGAATTGTTTTACTTTGCCTGCATAGCTACGTCCAATTAAACCGTGAGAACGCATTAAGCTACGTCTGTGATCCATATCTAGCATATACCAGTTATCATCACCGTCACGTCTTTTATCCATTGGGTAGAAACACACGTATTCAGAACGTGGAACTTCTGGATATAATCTTGCTTTTACATGTGGATTTTCATATGGATCTTCATCAGAATCACCAGCAAGATAGTTTGAAAGTTCTACTACTGAAACATAAGAATAAGTAGGAATTAAGAAATCACTGATGTTTAATTTGTTAAATTCATTTTCTAAAACGTTCAATTGCTTAACGTCAGGACGTAAGAACCATAACATTAAGTCTGCTTTTTGACCTGTAATGTTGTAGAAAGCATGTGAACCTTCTTTGTTATTATGAACTGTTTCTAATGCTTCAAGGAAAGTTTTGAATTCATTAATCATTGTAGTTCTATCATCTTCTGGTACAGTTTTAAGGCTAGTCCAATCTATTGAATAAAATAAATGCAAGCTGTACCAACCATCTAATGTTTTTGCTGCTTCGTTCATTTTACTTTCGCTCCTTTTAGAAAATAATATCTTCTTTATAAGTCTATCATACTAGAAAGCGATTATATGACTCAACTCTTTACATTGTTGTGAAAGGAAAATATCATGAAAATGAAATTTATTGACATTGATTATCGATTTCAATTATTGGATAATGATTATAGAATCGATTTTAAAAATATTAACTAGGAGTAAAAATTTGTATAAATTAGAAAATGTATCAAAAAAATATAACGATAAGTATGCTGTTCAAAACTTTACTTTAACTATAGAATCAGGGTCTATAACAGGGATTGTAGGAAAGAGTGGATCAGGGAAATCGACTTTATTAAAGTTGCTTAATTTTATAGAGCAGCCAACTGAAGGTCAAATTATTTTTGAAGATAAAGCAATTAATGATGCATCTAAAAAGGTCATTCGAAAATATAAAGAAAAAATCGGTATGGTTTTTCAAAATTATAATTTATTGAATAACTTGAATGTTTATCAGAATATAGCTTTACCTCTGAAAATTATCAACAAAGAAGATCAGCATAAAGTGAATGAATTGATACAGTTTGTTGGCTTAGAAGATAAAGCGAAAAGCTATCCTTCACAATTATCTGGAGGAGAGAAGCAACGTGTTTCATTAGCACGCGCTTTAGTTAGAAATCCAGATATTCTATTATGTGATGAAGCAACGAGTAGTTTAGACGAGAACAACACTGAAACCATTATTAAAATGCTCAAAAATATTAATCATGAATTCAATATTACAATCATCTTTGTTACACACGAGTTGAGCGTTGTGAAACAATTATGTGAAAAAGTTTGTGTTATGGAGGACGGTCAATTGCTAGATATTATTGAGAATAGAAATAAAAGTGCAGAAAAGAACACTGCTTCTTATTTAGAAAACGTTAAACGGAGTATTGAAGGATGACTTTTTTAGAAAAAATCAATTATTATTTACCGGAACTGATTCAATCATTACAAGAGACTTGTATTATGCTAGGGTACTCAATGATTATGACTTTATTAATAGGTCTACCTCTAGGAATTGCATTGTTTTTATCGAATCCAAGTATTAGAGAATTAAATATCAACTATTATTGGTCTTTTAATTTCTTGATTACTTTTATTCGCTCATTCCCATATTTATTATTTGTAATCAGTTTAATACCATTAACGCGACTCATTTTAGGAAGTGCTTTTGGGCCTTATCCTTCTATAATACCGTTGAGTATTGTTGGTATCGCGATATTCTCAAGATTAGTTGAGCAAGTATTGCTAGATATACCTGGTGATATTAAGACGTTGGCAGAATCATTAGGCGCTACCAAACTAAAATATATTTGGAATTTTATATTAGTAGAATCACGTAGTGGTATTATATTAGCTTACACGACGACAACTGTGAGTATGGTTTCTTATTCAACTGTTATGGGCATTGTTGGCGGAGGTGGCATAGGAGATTTTGCTATTCGCTACGGTTACCAAAGTTATGAAAATGAAGTGATGTATTTTTCAATTATTATCATTATTATTAGTGTATTTATCATTCAAATGTTGGGGAACAATCTTTCCCGAAAATTAGACAAAAGGAAGTAGTGTAGATATGAAAAAAAGTTTATTTGTTTTTATATTAATGTTTAGTGTAATCATTTCTGGTTGTGGCGCGAATAAGAAAGACAATGAAGACAAAGTTATTAAAGTCGCTTCACAAGCACCTCCTATGACAGATGTTGTAAAAGAAGCAGCTAAAGAGGCTAAAAAAGACGGATGGGAAATCAAACTCGTACAAGTTAACGATAATGTTGCTTATAACGACATGGTTAGTAGTAAAGAAGCGGATGCAAGTTTCGCTCAGCATAAACCCTTTATGGAAAAATACAATAAAGAAAGAGATGCTAACTTAGCAACGATACAACCGATTTACGATGCAAAAGTAGGTTTTTATTCTAAAAAATATAAAGATATTAACGCGATACCAAAAGGAACTAAAGTTGCGATACCTAATGATATCTCAAACGAGGGAAGAGCTTTAGCAATTCTTGAAGAACAAGGATTAATCAAATTAAAAGATGGCGTTGGCGTCAACGGAACAACTAAAGATATTATAGAAAATCCTAAAGATTTTAAATGGTTAAAAGTAGACTTACTTAATTTAGCAGAAACTTATAGTGAGAAAGATGTATCGCTTGTTTATAACTATCCAACTTATATTTCAAAAATAGGATTAAAACCAGCTGACGCATTATTCTTAGAAAAAAATATTGATAACCGCTTTTCTATACAATTAGTTGCGAGAGAAGATAATAAAGATTCCGATAAAATTAAAGCATTAAATAAAGCAATGAAAAGTGACGCAGTGAAAAAATATTTAAAAGAACAACATAAAGATACATTAATACCGTCATTCTAAACGTACAATATTTACTTTTCGATATATATTGAATAAGTTGATTAATCGTATATAATTGATAATAGTTATCAATTAAAAGAAGAGGTGCAATAAATGAAAAAAATATTAAGCTTTGTGTTGTGTTTATCTTTATTATTGGCTGCTTGCGGGAATAAAAATGAAGCTTCTAGTAGTAAAAATGATAGCAAAGAAAGAACGTTTACTACTGAAAGCGGAGATAAAGTCAAAATACCTAAAAATCCTAAACGTATTCTATTGCTTACTGCTAATTATGGTAATCTGAAAAAATTAGGAGTAGAACCAATCGGGATAACGAGTGTATTTCCAAATTCGAAATATTTAGACATGAAAGATGTTAAAAAAGTGGATCCAGAAGATGTTGAAGCTGCAGCAAAACTTAAACCAGATTTAATTGTTACATATAAAGAGAACAAAAATAATAATAAGCTTTCAAAAATTGCACCGACTGTTTCATTAAAAGTACAAGATACTGATTATAAAGGTACGCATATTGAATACGGTAAATTAGTAAACAAAGAAGAAAAAGCAAAAAAACAAGCTGAAGAACTGTCAGATAAACTATTAAAAGATGGCAAAGAAATTAAAAAACATATTGGTGAAGATAAGACTGCATCAATAATGGACGTACAAGCAAAAGACATTTATCAATTCGGAGCTCGATTTGGTAGAGGTAGTGATGCCATATATGACGGGTTTAAATTGAAAGAAGATCCAGAAGCGAAAAAAGCAATGCCAGCTGAGAAATTCATGAAAGTTCCAAAAGAAAAATTTAATGATTATTCAGGTGACTACTTATTCATCCCAACTACAGATGGTAAGAAGCCTAATATAGAATTTACTGAATCAACAATTTGGAAAAATAATAAAGCAGTGAAAAACGGAAATGTTATTTATTATACAAGTGATGAAGCCATATATGGTGACTTAATTTCCGTTGAGAAACAAGCTGAAACATTTAAGAAAGAACTATTGAAAAAATAGAATATAATGTTGAAGCGTTTGAAATATCAAACTTTAATATATCTCCCAATCCATTGGATTTAACAATTGGATTGGGAGATTTTTATATGTCCTTTTGTAAAGTATGTCTAAAGGTAGTTTCGGATCTGTAGATTCATACATCTTCAATTGCGTAACTTAAAATGATATTCATACAATACTCATACTATCTTTACAAAAGGTTAACTTACGGTTGATACACTTCTTTATATAGCGCATTTAAAATCACTAGGGTTAATTAGGAGGAAGTGTACATATGTATAATCAGTCAATAGCAAAACGATTCTTAAGTGGTACAGCATGTATGATGTTATTATTAGGGATTTCGACATCTGGAACGGCAGAAGCAAGTGGATCAGGAAATCCGGGAGTAAGCACATTAGAAACAGTGGATAAGGCGAATGATTCTGAAATTAAAGTGACAGCTCAAAAGCCTGAGGTAGCACCTGTGCCGAAGAAAAATCAACCTAACCGTATTATTACGAACTTTAAAGGTGATACTAAAACGGAAATGGCTTTTAATTGGTATACAACTGATCAATTTAAAGATGCTAAAGTATGGGTTTCTGAAACGGGTCAATTTGATGACGCACGTTCCTTTGATGCTACATCTAAAAAAGTTAATTCCAAATATGTAGAGCGTGATAAGAATGGGAATTTCATCTTTGCAGATTTGGAAAAAGATGACGAAGGTGAACCAATTAAAGATGAGAATGGGAAAGAAAAGATAAAAGGCTATTACACAGATAAAAATGCTGAAGGGCCAGAATGGACACGCGGTGATAAACACGGAAAGTCAGAGTTAACGACAGTTCCAGAATATAGCTATAAAGCTGAAGCAAATGATTTAAAACCAAATACTACATATTATTATCGCGTTGGTAGTGCGAGTGGTCCTCAAAGTGAAGTTGGTCAATTTAAAACATCAGGAAACAAAGGAGATCACTTCCAATTTGTTCAATATACAGATACTCAAAATGCATACTGGAATGAAAATGTAAGGAATGAAGCGCAATTTGGTGCTGATACACTAAGTAATGCGATTCAAACAGCTGGTAACCCTAACTTTGCACTTCATACAGGAGATTTTGTAGAGACTGCTGAGATTGAAGACGAGTGGGGCGATTTATATGATCAATCACGTCCATCATTTATTTCATTACCGATAGCTTCTGCACCTGGTAATCATGATGAATATGCACTAAGCGAAGATGATGAAAAATTGTTAACGACTTATAACGATCATGTCAATGTGCCGAAAGAAAATAACGCAGTAAATGGTGGTTCATATTATTCATTTGATTATAATGGTGCACATATGGTTGTCGCTAATACGAATGACAATAAAAAATCAAAAGATAATCCAGATGAAAAAGCAATTGGGAAAGAGCAGATGGAATGGATTAAACAGGATATCAAAGATGCAAGAAAGAATGGTTCGAAATGGGTTATTTTAAACCTTCACAAACCGATGTATTCTAAATCTTATCATGCATTATCAGATGAAGATGTCGCTAAAATTCGTGATGAACTGACTAAACAAATCGATGATTTAGATGTTGATTTAGTGCTTCAAGGTCATGACCATGTACTTTCTCGTACTAAACCACTTGAACATACAACGACAAAAAATAGCTTTGTAAATGCGAAAAAAGAAGATGCGAAACAAATACGTGGCAAGGATAATGTGACGTATTATGATAATCCTAAAGGTTCTGTGTATGTATTACCTAACACAGGGGGAACTAAAGCATACGATAGCATTTATGATCGTCCGTTAGAACATATTAAAAAGGTAAGACCTGAATTAAAAGACTTAACACAAGAGCAATTAGATCACTATAATAGTTTGTTTGCATTAGGTGAGCAACCTCATAAAACAGATGCATTTAATGATAGTCATGAAAATAACCGTGATTCATCTGACCAAAACTTCTCAGTTTATGATGTATCAGGTGATGAACTCGTAGTTAAAATCTATCAATTGCATGGAGATATTAGTAAAGGTGAACAAAGACAAGTTAAATTAGTAGATGAATTCGGCATTAAGAAGTAAGCATCATTGTTAAAGTGATATCAACATAAACATGAGACGTCTCCTGCAAATAATTTTTTGTGGAGACGTCTATTTGTAAATAGAAGGAGAGATTATTTTGCAACATAAATTTAAATACTTGAGCGCTTTTATCATGTTAATTTGTTTAATAAGTGGTTGTAGTAATGAATCAACTGAAAAGAAAGAAACGCAGCATAAAATGGAAACAAACGAAGTTAAAGCTAAAGAAATTAAGTTGTCGGATAAAGAGAAAGATGCATTAAAGCAAAAAGTACTAAACTATGTTGACCAATATGGCGAAGAAAAAGGTTTAGCGATATCTAATCGTTATTTTAGCAGTAGTGAACACACTAAAGGTGATGGCTATGCAATGACTGAAGATGGAGAAATACAAATTACGAATCATGACAAACCAGGAGAAAAAGCTTTTAAAATACATAATGTTGTTGGGGTTTCTGCATATCATTCTAACAATCAAGTGAAAGGCTACGATGAACAAGCTCAAGATTTAACGAACATTCAAGGTTATAATGACGTGGCAGATGTGAGCAAACCAATTACTAAATATTTGTTTGCAGATAATGGGAAAGTATATCAACATCAATTTACTCAAAATGAAGATGTTACGTTATCTACCGGATTTGCCGCTAAAGATTATAATGGCAAAGATCCCAACTTAAAACCGAACGTTATGTTTACAGAGGTTAAAGATAAAGAATTAGTTCAAGAATGGAAAAAAATATTATCAAAATAAAAAATATAATGTCTGCTATTTTTACAAAGCCAATTCAAGGTTCGTATACGTGAAAATTTATGAAAAAATGTTATAATGATGAATGGAAAAATAATAGCAATCATATATAGGAGGCAATTATGTCTAATTTACTTAATGTCCTAAGTGACAAACTATCAGGTAAGAATGTTCGTATCGTATTACCAGAAGGTGACGATGCTCGTGTATTAACAGCAGCGGTTAAATTACAAGCTACAGATTTGGTTGCACCAATCGTACTTGGAAATGAAGAAAAAATTAAAGAAACTGCAGCTGGTGCTAATTTATCAATCGATGGCATCACAATTATCAATCCTGAAAAAAGCGAATTAAAAGCTGATTTAGTAGAAAAATTTGTTGAACGTCGTAAAGGTAAAGCAACTGTAGAACAAGCTGAAGAAGTATTAAACAATGTAAACTACTTCGGTACAATGCTCGTTTACACTAACCAAGCAGATGGACTTGTAAGTGGTGCTGCACATTCTACAGCTGATACAGTGCGTCCAGCATTACAAATCATTAAAACAAAACCAGGCGTTACTAAAACATCAGGTGTATTCTTCATGACTAAAGGTGAAGAACAATATGTATTTGGTGATTGTGCGATAAACCCAGAACTTAATGCACAAGATTTAGCTGAAATTGCAATCGAAAGTGCTAAAACTGCTCAAGCATTTGGCATGTCTCCTAGAGTTGCAATGTTAAGCTTCTCAACTAAAGGTTCAGCAAAATCACCTGATACTGAAAAAGTATCTGAAGCTGTTACAATTGCACAAGAAAACTTGAAAGAAACAGACTTGAAAGATGTTGTATTAGATGGAGAATTCCAATTTGATGCTGCAATCGTACCAGAAGTGGCTGCTAAAAAAGCACCAAACTCTGATATTCAAGGTGATGCAAACGTATTTATTTTCCCTAGCTTAGAAGCGGGTAACATTGGATATAAAATTGCGCAACGTTTAGGTGGATTTGATGCAGTTGGTCCTGTATTACAAGGCTTAAACGCGCCAGTTAACGATTTATCACGTGGCTGTTCAGCAGAAGACGTATACAGTCTTTCTATTATTACAGCTGCTCAAACAATATAATCATGGCAACTTTGCAAGATTATTTTACACAAGAATGGCGATACATTGACCACACTTCAGGACTGCAGCCGATGCAGTCCTTTAGTTTCGATGATACATTTTGTGATCAAGTAGGAAATGATAAAAGTCCAAGTGTCGTAAGGACATGGATACACAACCACGTCGTGATATTAGGTATACATGACTCTAGATTACCTTTTTTAAAGGATGGTATTGAATTTTTAAACGATGTTAAAGGATATAGTGCAATCGTAAGAAATTCAGGCGGTTTAGGCGTTGTGTTAGATAAAGGTGTCCTAAATATATCTTTGATTTTTAAAGGTAAGCATGATGTATCCATTGATACTGGATATGAAGTGATGTTACGTCTCATACGTGAAATGTTTAAAGAAGAAACAAATACTATTGAAAATAAAGAAATCACGGCATCATACTGCCCAGGTAGCTATGATTTAAGTATCAATAATAGAAAATTTGCAGGTATATCACAACGAAGAGTTAAAGGTGGTATAGCAGTACAAATTTATTTATGTGTTGAAGGGTCTGGAGCAGAACGCGCAGAAATGATGAAAGAATTCTATCAACATGCACTTAAAAACGAAAAAACAAAATTTATCTATCCAACAATCATTCCTGAAAGCATGGCATCATTAAATGAGTTGTTAGATAAAGAATATACGACCAATGACATACTGTTCAAACTGTTAGGAAGCCTAAAAACATTAGGCGCAACATTAAATATGAATCCCGTCACAACAGAAGAGTGGGCACTATATGATAAATATTTCGAAAGAATGATTGAGCGAAATGATAAAATGATTCGAAATATGAAAAAACAATAAAATGACATTCTCAAACAACTGTTAAGGTGGTATAATAATTTATTGCTAAAATAGAAAATGAGAAAGGTGGGGAAACAAATGCGAAATAAATTCCAAGTCTGCGATGATTGCCAAGCTGTCAATTTACCGTCACTACTGAAAAAATTAAAGAAATTAGATCCAGAAGCGGAAGTAGAAGTAGCATGTCAGTCTTATTGTGGACCGGGCAGAAGAAAAACATTCGCATTCGTTAATAACCGCCCATGTGCTGCATTAACAGAAGAAGAACTTATGGAAAAAATCCAAAAACAACTTCAAAAGAAACGCGATCCAGAAGAAGAAGAAAGATTGCGTCTTAGAAACGAAGAACGAAAACGCCGACAAAAAGAGCTCGACGACAAGTTGAATAAAAAGTTGAATAAATAAAAAGAAAATTACGAGCTGGAATCAGTTCGTAAAAAGAGATTAGGACATTATTCCCTTTCTCAAAAAAAAATCACCCAACCCGTTGTATTCCCTTTCGGATTGGGTGATTTTTATATTACTGATTTTGTGAAGTCCTTCTATGTTGCAAGATTGAGCAAACAAGCAACATAGAAGGTCCGAAAGTTGCAAGACTATCCAAACAAGCAACATAGAAGGTCCGAAAGTTGCAAGACTGACCAAACAAGCAACATAGAAGGTCTGTAAGTTGCAAGACTGACTAAACAAGCAACATAGAAGGTCTGAATGTTGCAAGACTGACTAAACAAGCAACATAGAAGGTCTGAATGTTGCAAGACTGACTAAACAAGCAACATAGAAGGTCTGTATGTTGCAAGACTAACTAAACAAGCAACATAGAAGGTCTGTATGTTGCAAGACTGAGCAAACAAGCAACATAGAAGTCTCTCGATAGAAATGAGTTGTTATTTTTTAGGAAAGCTACGATTTTGTAAAGTCCATGCTTGCCTGGGGGTATGGCTCGAGCCTGTAGTCTCTCACTCATACTATTCCCCCGGGCGTCCGCACTTTACAAAATCAGCACAAAAATGACGATTTAAGTATGTACAAAAATGTCTTGGATTAACTGTGGACTTAACTCACTACTTGGTCTATGTCTTGGATTAACTGTGGATTTAACTCACGAGTAGGGCAATGTCTTGGATTAACTTCTGGCTTAACTCACGACTTGGTCAATGTCTTGGATTAACTTCGGACTTAACTCACGACTTGGTCAATGTCTTGGATTAACTTCAGACTTAACTCACGACTTAGGCAATGTCTTGGATTAACTCCAGACTTAACTCACGACTTGGGCAAAGTCTTGGATTAACTTCGGACTTAACTCACGACTTAGGCAATGTCTTGGATTAACTCCAGACTTAACTCACGAGTAGGGCAATATCTTGGATTAACTGTGGACTTAACTCACGAGTAGGGCAATGTCTTGGATTAACTTTGGACTTAACTCACGACTTAGGCAATGTCTGTACTGAACCCAAAAAGTTGAACTTTTTTAGTATGATATTTTAAAGGTTTGTTTCCTGAATTTTTTAGGAGATAAGCCTTTTAATTTTGATTTGATTCTTTCATTATTATAAAAATGAATATAACGATGTATAGCTTGTTCTAGTTGCTGAAAATCTTCGAATTCTTGACCATAATACATCTCTTGTTTAAGTAGTCCGAAAAAGTTTTCCATAACTGAGTTATCTAAACAATTACCTTTTCTAGACATACTTTGAAATACTTTATTTGCTTTTAATAATTTAGTGTATTGCGAATGTTGATAATGCCAACCTTGATCTGAGTGTATCGTTAAACGATAGCTTAAATCTGGACGCATAGCTATCATTTCTTTTAGTGGATTGATGACAATCTCTAACGAAGGACGTTTTGAAATTTCAAAACTAATAATCTCCGAACTATATAAGTCCATAAAAGGAGATAAATATAATTTTTGGCCATTCTTCAACTTGAATTCTGTAATATCTGTCACTATTTTTTGAAAAGGGACATGTGTTTTAAATCTACGATTTATTATATTTTTAGCGACCTTACCAACTTTACCTTTGAATGATCGAAATTTACGCCCTCTATGCGTAAATTTCGAACAAGATAACCCTAATTCTTTCATTAATCTTCTTACTTTTTTATGATTTACTTTGATACCTCTATTACTTAAATCTTGTGTAACTCTTCGATAACCATAGGTATAATTAGATTCCTTACATATTTCTTTTATTACTTTAATCAGTTCATCATCTTTATTAGGTTTATTGAACTGATTTATCCAATAATAATATACAGATTTAGCTAATTTAGCGACTTTGAATAAAATACTCAATTTTATATTAAGTGTTTCGTGTAGTTCCGTAATGATCTTTACTATTTCTGATTTTTGCTTCCGTATATGTCGGTCAAGGCTTGTAACTTTTTTTGATAAGCAATACCTGCCTTTAACGTTTCAACTTCATTGCGAAGTCTTTCGAGTTCTTCACGTTCATTTTCATTTAGAGATGAATTTTTATTATCAGTTTCCGAATATTTTTTATCCATATTGATAGACCGTCCCTTTTGTTTATTAGCTAGATCAAGACGACACTTTTCATCAAATTGATGTTGCCAATTGGCAACCATTATAGGATTAATAATCTTAAAATGATTAGCTGTTTCTCGATAAGACAACATATTTTCTTGTCTAAATTTTATAACAGATAATTTAAATTCGCTAGTATAAACAGTGTTTCTTCTTTTTTCTTGTAAGCCATCTTCTCCAAACTCTTTATATTGATTGACCCATATTTGAATGACAGATGAACTGGAAATGTCATGTTTTAAGGTAAGTGCTTTATAACCTGATTGACCATCTAAGTACTCTTTTACTAATTTTAATTTAAAGTTAAAATCATATTTTTTTCTCATAAATAATGCACCCCTATAAGCTAGATTTGAGGTTCAACTTTTGGGGTGCACATCAGTCTTGGATTAACTGTAGACTTAACTCACGACTTGGGCAAAGTCTTGGATTAACTCCAGACTTAACTCACGACTTGGGCAAAGTCTTGGATTAACTTCGGACTTAACTCACGACTTGGGCAATATCTTGGATTAACTTTGGACTTAACTCACGACTTCAGCTATGTCTTGGATTAACTTTGGACTTAACTCACGACTTGGGCAAAGTCTTGGATTAACTTTGGACTTAACTCACGACTTAAGCAAAGTCTTGGATTAACTTTGGACTTAACTCACAAAGACTCAGGAGATATCATGCTCAACTTAAAAAAACAAATATTTATACAGCTGAAAAAGATTATAAACACATCTCATATTTACATGACAAACTTAGATATTAAATTTAAACTGTATGATGTGTTAACTTACTTAACAAATAATACATTTCTAAAGGGTTTTCGGGTATAATTAAGTATTCTGAATATTATAGTTTTTAATATATAAATGATATAATTATCTATAATGGTAGATATAAAGTTATTTAAAATCTACACAGTGAATATAGTGAAATACAGGGAAGATTCAAACTTAGAATAATAGACATCAAGTGTCTCACTTGATGTGGAAGGTAGATAGAGGAGAGATATTTATGGCAAATGTAAGAAAAGCAACGATAGAAGATTATTCAGGCATTAAAAATGTAGCATCTAAGGCTTGGTATGACACGTATACCAATATTTATACGGCTAGTACTGTGACGGCATTCTTAAATGCGTCATACTCTAAGGAGATGCTTCAGAAGCGTATTAATGATTCGGATTTCTTTGTCGCAGAAGATGGTAATAAGATTGTTGGTTTTGCTAACTTTATTAAAGGTACGGAGCTATATCTATCGTCTCATTATGTTCTACCTGAAGCGCAGCGTGAGGGATATGGTCAAGCGCTCCTTTATGCTGGTCTAGATCAATATAAAGGTTTATACAATGAGGTTTACTTAGAGGTTGATGGCAAGAACGATATTGGTATTGCCTTTTATAAAAAGGAAGGCTTTGAAGTAATACGTGAGTACGAAGAGTTATTGTTTGGCGATACAATGTGTACAACGCTAATGAAAAAAACTTTTTAGGAGGTCGTTTGTAATGGAACAATCACTAAATAAATGGGTTTCTCAGTTTTATGAAGCATATGAAAATAAATCAATTATTCCAAATGGTATTTTACCTTCGAATATTACTGAATATGCGGCATACGATATTCAAGAAGGTGTGTTGCAACGTAAGGAAGAGACGGAGATTCATAAAGGCTATAAAATTAGTTTAACGAGTCAAGAAACGAGAAATATATTCTCATCAGCGACGCCTTTATATGGCGCGATGGGTGAGACGACTATTTTTGGTCCACGTATTTATTTAAATGATTTAAACGAACCTTTAGCAGAATTAGAATTAGTCTTTATCGTGCAAGAGGAATTGACGGAAGAAGACAGTTTAGAAGACATTATGAATAAATGTCTTATTGCTCCAGGAGTCGAAATTCCAGATTCTCGATTTTCTAATTGGTTCCCTAATTTAACTGTCACGGAGATTATTGCAGATAGTGCGGTTAGTGGTGGCATTATTTATGGTGAACCTAAGAAATTAACATATGAAGATATTGATAATATAAAAGGAACATTGTTGTTAGATGGTAACGAGATTGCATCAGGTTATAGTACAGAAGTAGAAGGTCATCCTGCTAAAGCTGTTCAATGGCTCATTTCTAAAATTAAAGAATATAACCGTTCTTTAACGCCTGGAATGTTTGTATCAAGTGGGACATTTATTTTACCAAAACCATTAACAAAAGGTGTTTATAAAGCAGAATATGAAAATGTGGGTGACATTGAATTTACGGTTGAATAATGAGAAGAAATGGAGGGAACAGAGTGACACAGGAAGCTTATGGAACAAAAAAATTACCTGAAGAAAAAGTTTTTAAAGATCCTGTTCATCGTTATATACATGTTAGCGATCAATTAATATGGGATCTAATTAAAACGAAAGAATTTCAACGCTTAAGAAGAATTAAACAACTTGGAACACTTTATTTATCTTTCCATACAGCTGAGCATAGTCGCTTTGGACATTCATTAGGTGTCTATGAAATTGTGAGAAGAATGGTAGACGAAGTATTTGATGGAAGACCATCTTGGGATAATAAAGATAGACCACTTGCGTTATGTGCAGCATTATTACATGACTTAGGTCATGGTCCATTTTCTCATTGTTTCGAAAAAATATTTTTAACGGATCATGAAGCTTTTACTCAGTTGATTATTAAAGGTGATACAGAAGTTAATGAAGTGTTAAGAAGAGTGTCGCCTGATTTTCCAACTGAAGTGGCAGAAGTAATTAACAAAACACATGAAAATAAATTAGTCATTTCAATGATTTCTTCTCAAATAGATGCAGACCGAATGGACTATTTACAACGTGATGCTTATTTCACGGGTGTGAGTTACGGTCAGTTTGATATGGAGCGTGTATTACGTTTAATGCGACCTTCTAAAGACGAAGTGCTTATTAAAGAAAGTGGTATGCATGCAGTAGAGAACTTTTTGATGAGTCGTTATCAAATGTATTGGCAAATTTATTTCCATCCTGTAAGTCGCGGTGGAGAAGTGTTGCTTAATAGATGTTTCAAACGTGCAAAAGCGCTCTATGACGAAGGGTATTCATTTAAAGAAAAGCCTAAATATTTAATTCCATTTTTTGAAGGTGACGTCTCTATTGAAGACTATATACGTTTAGATGAAACAGTCGTCATGTATTATTTAGAAGAGTGGACTGAAGAAGGTGATCAAATATTGAGCGATTTGAGTAAGCGCTTTGTGAATCGTGATTTATTTAAATATTTACCTTTTGATGGTTCTATTATTACGATTGGTGAACTGACAGATTTATTTGAAAAGGGCGGTATCGATCCAGAGTACTACTTTGTTTGTGATTCTTTTTCTGACTTACCGTACGACTATGATCGACCAGGCTCAAATCGACAACCGATTCATTTGTTGCAAAAGAGTGGTCACATTAAAGAAATTAGTAGTCAGTCTGTTATCATTCATAGTATTACAGGTATTAAACGACTTGATTATAAATTGTATTATCCAAAAGAATTAATTTTAGAGATGGAAGATGAAGATATTAAAGGAGATATTATTAATCTATTAAATGAACTCGTATAGATTACAAACTTGAATGTCAGTCTGATACTCTAGTATGATGTAAACATGAATTAAATGAGGTGAAACAAGTGGCTGAAAAGAAAGGATTTCAATTTAACATCATTAAAAATGACCCATTGGATGGCCATAAAGGTACAAATATTGGTTCAATCAGTTTAGATAATGTTGCACCTGTATTTGTTGATGTAGCTGAAAAGACGGCCTTTATAGATGTTGGCGCAATGCACGCAAGAGCTGAAGTAGAAAAGCGTGTGAAATGGGTTAAAGATATAGAAGAAGTAAAAGGCGAAGAAGCGAAAGAATATTGGCTATGTTGGGTTACAACGGAACGTGGCGAACAAGGCCCTTATTATGCAGGTTTAACAGGTTGTTACTTAATGGTTAACAAACCTAAAAAACGTGGCTATAAAAGTATGCCAGAACACGTTAATATGATGGATAGATCTATGAAACATCATGTGAAAATTGACCAAATTGGTGATGAAAATAGAATTGTCCTTAAAAAATTCCTTCAAGAACATAGTGAAGAGATGTGGCGTAACAGCAGTGACGAATTAAAATCATCACTTGCGGTTGATTAAATATGTCTAATTTGTGACTTAATTGTGAATTCTAATAATTCAACTAAATAGCTATTGTCTTTTCACAATTTCATAAGTAAAATAGTTGATAGCTACTATAGCTAGGACACTAAAAAAAGCAGGCGCTTTTAGCCCTGCTTTTTTTAATTTTATTTGTCAAATATGCTATAATGAGAGACGTTCTTAAACGGTGAGGTGGCCAACTATGGAAGAAAATATTCATATTAATATTAAACAAGTCGTAAAACAAAATGGCGAAAAGTCAACGTTTCAAACGAATACTTCCGGTACATATCATAGAAGAAATAGTGATATTATTAGGTATGAAGAAACGATTGATAACCAAATAGTAAAAAATATGCTTAAAATAGAAAATAATGGCGTGAAGATTCACCGTACTGGCGCTGTTAAAACTGTATTTCATTTTGTCGAAGGGCAAGAGACAATCAGTTATTATGATACAGAAGCTGGACGCATGACTATGAATGTCAAAACATTGTCCATTAAACATGATATAGACGATATTAAGGGCAAACTGAGGATACATTATCAATTAAGTGACCAAACAGGTTTACTCGGAACATATCAATTTCAAATTAATTATAAGGAGATAAATGAATGAATATTATTGACCAAGTTAAAGAGACATTAATTGAAGAAATTAAAGCAAGTATATTAAAAGCTGAACTTGTTGATTCAGTTCCAGAAATCAAAATAGAAACGCCTAAAGATCCAACAAATGGTGATTACGCTTCAAATATTGCAATGGTGTTAACTAAGCTTGCCCGCAAAAACCCACGCGAAATTGCAAACCAAATTGTAGAAAATTTAGACACGACTAAAGCAAACGTTAAAAAAGTTGAAATCGCTGGCCCAGGATTTATTAATTTTTATTTAGATCAACAATATTTAACAGACATTATCAAAACGGCTTTAACTAAAGGTGAAGCGTTTGGTAAATCAGAAGCACGTAAAAATGAAAGCATCATTGTTGAATATGTTTCAGCGAATCCAACAGGAGATTTGCATATTGGACATGCACGTAATGCAGCTGTAGGTGACACGTTATCAAATATTTTAAATGCAGCAGGTTATGATGTTACACGTGAATATTATATAAACGATGCAGGTAAACAAATTGAGAATTTAGCGCACTCTATTGAAGCACGATATCATCAAGCTTTAGGATTAGACGCAGAATTACCTGAAGATGGTTATTACGGAAAAGACATTATCTCTATCGGTAAAGACTTAGCGGAAAAGCATCCTGAAATTAAAGACCAACCTAAAGATGAGCGTATTAAAACGTTCCGTAAACTTGGTTTAGATTATGAAATGGTTAAATTGAAACAAGACTTAGCTGATTTTAATATTCATTTTGATAACTGGTTTAGTGAAACATCATTATATGAGACGAACAAAATTTCAGTAGTGTTAGATAAGATGACAGCGTTAGGATTTACTTATGAACAAGATGGCGCAACATGGTTGAAAACAACTGAATTTGGTGATGATAAAGATCGTGTACTTATTAAACAAGATGGTACGTATACGTATTTCTTACCAGATATTGCATATCATTATGATAAAGTTGATCGTGGTTATGACAAGTTAATCAACTTGTTTGGTGCAGATCATCATGGTTATATTAATCGTCTAAAAGCTTCTTTAGAAACTTTCGGAGTAGATTCAAAACGTCTTGAAATACAAATTATGCAAATGGTAAGATTATTACAAGATGGTGTTGAAGTGAAAATGAGTAAACGTACTGGAAATGCCATCACTTTAAGAGACATTATGGATGAAGTAGGCAATGATGCTGCACGTTACTTCTTAACGATGCGTAGTCCGGATACACACTTTGATTTTGACATGGAACTTGCGAAGAAAAAATCACAAGATAATCCTGTTTACTATGCACAATACGCACATGCTCGTATTTCTTCAATTATTCGTCAAGCTGAAGAAAAAGGTATCACAATTGATCAAAACGTGGATTTATCATCTATATCACATGAAAAATCTTATGATTTATTGAAAAAAATTGCTGAATTTGAACCTATGATTATTGGTGCTGCTGAATCACGCAGTCCACATCGCATCACAAATTATATTCAAGATTTAGCTGCACAGTTCCATAAATTCTACAATGCAGAAAAAGTATTAACTGATGATATAGATAAGACAAAAGCACACTTAGCTTTAATTGAAGCGGCACGTATTACACTACGTAATGCACTAGCTTTAATTGGCGTTTCAGCTCCAGAATCTATGTAATTAAATAAATTGTCTTAATTGAGGTGCAGCTCAATCTTATTTGAGCTGTGCCTTTTTGTGTACCATTTTTTAATAAACATGACTAGGAGAGATGTTATGAAAGGAATAAAAGTCATTTATTTGATTTTTGTGGCGATGATTATATTATCAGGTTGCCAAAGCGGTCAATCTAATCATGATAACGACACAAAGCAAGAATCAACTGATAAAAAGGAATATAAGCGCATTGTTTCGCTTATTCCAAGCAACACTGAAATATTATATGCGTTAGGACTTGGAAATAGAGTGGTTGGTGTCTCTACAGTCGATGACTATCCTAAAGATGTTAAGAATAAAAAGCAATTTGATGCATTTAAATTAGATACAGAAGCACTGCTGAAAACTAAACCAGATTTGGTATTAGCACATGAATCTCATAAATCTACTCAAGAAAAAGATTTAAAAAAATTGAGTGATGCAGGTATAAAAGTTGTTTACATAGATGATGCAAATTCTATTGATGAAATGTACGATACATTTAGACAAGTTGGTAAAGTGACTGGCAAAGAGCAAGAGGCTGATAAACTTGTAGATAAAGTTAAAAATGAAATGGCAGATGTGATTAAAGAAGTGCCTAAAGATCAGCAAGGTAAAAAAGTCTTTATGGAAATATCTTCACAACCAGACATTTATACATCTGGAACGCATACATTTTATGATGATATGTTAAATTCTATAAAAGCAGAAAACATTTATCATGATCAAGAAGGATGGATTAAAACAGATAAAGAAAATATTTTGAAAAGAAATCCAGACGTGATGATTACGACTAGTGGACAAAGTGAAGAGGAATATCAACAATTAAATAACAATAGAGCTGGCTTTGATCAAGTTAATGCTGTTAAAGAGAAACATGTTCATGCTTTAAACGCAGATATGATTTCAAGACCTGGACCAAGACTTGCTAAAGGATTAAAAGAACTTTTAAATAAAGTTTATGACTAAAAGCGCTAAAATCTATGGACTGATCGCATTATGGTTTCTCATTCTATTGTTTGCTATTACGATTTCTTTGTTTGTAGGGTCAACAGGTGTCACTTGGAAAATTGATAATCAACTTGATTGGACGATATTTTATAAGTTAAGAATTCCTAGAACTTTATTAGCATTAATTGCAGGTATGGGACTTGTAATAAGTGGACAAATTTATCAAACGATTTTAAATAATCCTTTGGCAGATAGTTTCACATTAGGTTTAGCAAGTGGTGCAACATTTGGAAGTGCGTTAGCAGTATTTATAGGTGTGTCTGTATGGTTTGTACCATTATTTTCGATTTTCTTTAGTTTATTAACACTTATTGTAATTGTATTCATTACAGAAACGATGGTTAAGACGTTTCATGTCGCAACGATGATATTATCAGGTATATTTATAGGCGCTTTTTTCAATTCTGCGCTTTATATCCTCTTATTATTAAAACCGGATAAAGTGAACAGCATGGTTTCTTATATGTTTGGTAGTGTTTCTTCAGCTGAAAAATTAACTGTGGAAATAACAGGAGGCGTTACACTTATTTGTATCCTCATTTTATTTGGAATGAGTCACTTCATTAAAATGATTCAATTAGGAGACGATAAGGCTATTACGCTTGGTGTGAATGTGAGGCTCATTTCATGGTGTTGTTTATTAATCGCAGCAATCATGACAGCGGTCATTATTAGCTTTACAGGTATTATAGGGTTCATTGGCATGATTGTCCCTCAAGTGGTTCGTAGAGTCTATAAAGTGCCTATTAGTATTCAGATGATATTAAATTTACTAATAGGTGGGTCTTTATTACTCATTGCTGATACAGTTGGCAGAGTCATACTCAGTCCAATACAAATACCTGTTGGAATTGTCTTATCAATTATTGCGATACCGATCATGATGTATTTAATGATCACAGAACAACGAAAAAAAGAAAATCATTAAACACACAATTTCTAATACAAATTTATAATGAGAATGGCGACACCAATCCTTTAATGTTCATTTTGAAGGATTGGTGTTTTCTATTATAAAATTTGTATTGCTTTCTTTATGGAATAGTTTAAAATGTTTCTATGAAAGGGATGATGACATGTGTTCGTGTGATATTCAAGCGATTATTTTTGATTTAGAAGATACGCTTGTAGATCGTGAGAAATCACGAATAAAATTTTTGGAAGAACAATTTGAACGATTTCATGAATTGATGGTTACAGTCCAAAGACGTGATTTTGAAAAGGTATACTTAACATTGAATCCCTATGGTTTAGAAGATATTGAATGGGTATACCGAGAATTAGTGAAAAAATTAAACATAGAAAGAATTTCATGGAAAACTTTTTATAATGATTATAAAATGCATCATTATAGATATCATTTTCCATTTTATGATACGTTGTTTGCACTAGAAAAACTGCGAAATATGGGTTATAAGTTAGGCGTTATCGCTAACGGTAAAAGTGAAGAGATTACACATGTTATGAATGCGATTGGCATTTATCCATATATCCATTATGTTTCAATTTCTGATGAAGTAGGTGTTAAAAAGCCAGACCCTATGATATTCGAAGATATTATGAAACATCTAGGTGTTTCAGCTGAAAATGTGATGTATGTTGGAGATTGCCCTTTAAATGACATCGCGGCTGCGCATGCTATGGGTATGAAGACTGTATGGATGGCTAATGCTGTTATCGGGACACCAGAGGAAAATGAATTGAATTATACGATTGAAAGTTTAAGTGATTTAATAGGCGTTTGTAATAAAATAGAAAGAGGTGAAGCATGATGAATTTATTTTTAACTAAAGAAAATGTTGCGATTCATTATAAAACTAGAGGTAATGGGTATCCTGTCATTTTATTACATGGCGTTTTTCAAGATATGGATGTTTTTACGCCTTTAATTAAAACATTAAGAAAGCAATATCAAGTTATTTCCATTGATTTAAGAGGCCACGGTTTAAGTGACACACCTCATGATAGTCGCGTAGATGATTATATTTCAGATATACAACAATTGCTTAGTGCTTTATTTATTAACTCAGCTTATGTTATTGGTTTAGAACTTGGCGCAACAATTGCAACAGGCTTAACGTATAAAAACCCAGATCTGATAAATGGTATGGTTTTGATAAATCCAACTGACGATCATACGACATTCCCAGATAATCGTATTTATGATCGTCATGCAGATGAAATCAGAACAATGTCTGATCACGAAAAAGAAAAATATTTATTAAAATTTAGATATAAAAATATTAAACAGGCTAAAAAGTTTGTTAAAACGCATATTCCAACGAATGATTTACAAACGATGGAAGAGGAAATCACGGTTAAGCGCTCATTTAAAGATTTTGATATTATTTCATTATTACCAGATATTAAAACGCGTACACTTATCATTTCTGGGTTACATGATGGAAAGATATTATATAGTGAGGGCGAGCGAATGAGTCAATTGCTACCTAACGCTGATTTTAAACTGTTTGAACAATCTGGAGAATTGCCTTTCGTTGAGGAAAAAGAAAAATTTCTAAAAGTGCTCACTGAATTTTTAGATTAAATTACAGCGTATTAATCTCTTTGTTACACGTTTGTAATAAAAGTGGTCATTTTGTAATGTGTATGTTATAATAATGCCAGTAAAAGCATAACATATAAGACACAGAATGAAGGAGAACCTCATATGAAAAAATGTCTCTTAACGATAGTGATGACACTTATGGTTTTACCATTTTCACCGTTTGCTGAGGCAAATGCTGCAACTAATAATCAATTAGATATTAACGAGGATAATGTACAAACTTACAAAGACGGTACAGTAGCAATCGAAGATATTAAAATTGGTGACAAGATTTCTAAAATTAAATCTAAATATCCTAACGTAATGTTTTCGTACTCTGATGATAGTAATGATAGAGAGAATTATTACGAATTTAATACTGATAATGGACATATGATTATTACAGCAAAAGTCCAAGGCAATAAAGAAACTGTGAAAAGAATTACAATGGTTTACGATGATTTAACAAATGTGAATTTGGATTCACTTGTTTCGTTACTAGGTGATAATACGACTAAACGTGTACAAAATAATAAATACACTGGTGGTTATGCTTACGTGAACAACGAACAAGCGCACTTCCAACTTTCTAAAGCAACACCAAACAGTAAACAGTTTAAAGTATATCGTATTGATTTAGGTAAATACTAAATAAATGACGAATCTAATCCCCCGTTATGTAATATACATATTGCATAATGGGGGATTAATTTATACAATATTAGAATGAAGGTGGTGTATATATTTGCGTCCGAACAATAAGGTATTACTGGAAAATGTGAATGATTATTTACAGCATGTCGCTGTATTACCTAAACAAATTGATAAAGTACAACATTCATTAAAGAAAGATATGAAAAAATCTGATGAGAAGGACATAGACTATGCTGAATATAGGCATAAGACTCATGCGGAAATTCTCCAAATTGTGGAACGAAATTTAGTGATTGTGAATTATAACCCTATTATCTTTTATACACTCAACTTCTTATTAATGGCATATTTATTTGATAAAAAAATAATTCCGTTTAATGCAGTAACTGGATTGTATATATTCTATTGTAGTATTATTCTTTCCATTTCACTCGTTATATATTTAATCATTAAGAAGCACAGTTATCTATATCCTAATCAAAAGCTGATGATGACGAATATCTTGTTATTTAGCATCGGTGTCATATTGTGCGTGCTCAAGATATTTAATGTAACTTTTGGTCTGTATGTTATTCCATTGGTCGTCTTTCAAACCATATTCGCGATTGGCATTTTGCTCGTTGTCTTGTCATTATTTTTAAAGAAGCCAGAAGTGGCAGCTATGGGCTTGGCAGTGATACAAAAGACAATCGCTTCAGTAACAATTAATGAAACAGTCATCACGGTCATAACTTTTAGTAGCTGGTTAATTATTTTAGTTATTATCCTATACTTTGTGATGATCTATTCAACAAGAAAATATGTGTAAATAAATACAGAAAATGAATTGTAGCTTACAATCATTTTCTGTATTTTTATTTATAGGATTAAATTAGTAGTATAAGTGTGAAAAATTGTAAAAGGGGTATATTATTACTGTAAAGTAGGGAGGTACACATTATGGGAGAATTAATAACAAGGGACGGGACTCATATTGTATATGAGAAACACGGTAAAGGTAAGCCACTAATTATGTTACATGCGTTGAGCATGAATTTAGCTGCATTTAATTCAACAGTACAACTTCTGAAAGATCAATATACGATTTATACAATGGATTCTAGGGGACATGGTAAATCTGAAAAACCACAATCAATATCTATACAAAATCATATTAATGACATTGTAGATTTAATGGAATCTGAAGAAATAGATTCAGCTTATATATTAGGTCATGATATGGGCGGTATCATCGCACAAGAATTCACAAATCAACATCCGAAAAAAGTTGATAAGTTAGTCGTAGTATCTTCGATATCTAATCAAGGAAAACAACCGCTTATTAAACTAATTGCTAAACATAGAGATAAAGTTGCAGGATTTAGTAAAGAAGAAGCGATGTTAATTTTATTTAATGAAATATTTCATGATGTTAAATCAACATTTAAATGGTATCAAGAAGTGAAAAAATATTATCGAATGTCAGCCGAAGAAGATGCAATATCAGTGAGATCGATTAACGGGATAAATGTGAAAGTAGATAACATCAAAGTACCTACACTCATAATAAGAGGGAAATATGATCCTTTCGATATAGATAATGATGCTGAAGCTATTAAAAATGCTCAAACAGAAATATTCGAACACTCAGGTCACGCACCCTTTATTGAAGAAAGTGAAAAATTTAAAGAAGTCGTTTCAACTTTTTTGAATCAAAAAGTAAGAGATAAGCTGGCCATATAAAATTAAAGAACTTGGGACATCATTCTTTTTCTCAAAATAAAACACCCAATCCGTTGTATTCATTTTCGGATCGGGTGTTTTTTATATTTTTGATTTTGTAAAGTGCATGCTTGCCTAGGGGTATGGTTCGAGCCTGTAGTCTCTCACTCATACTATTCCCCCGGGCGTCAGCACTTTACAAAATCGTGAGTAATATCTAAGTGAATTTAGGATTACGGTGTTCAGTGAGGGATACGGGTAAAACGCACGAAGACTCAAGAGATATTGTGCGATTTTGGTAAAATATGGATAAAACGCACGAAGACTCAAATATCATGATCCACTCAAAACAAAAAAGAGCAGAAATTCAATTTTAACAATGAATTTCTGCTCTTTTTAAGTTGCTAGGGCATAGATGTCCTAAGTCATTTTTGTTACATGATTTATATATTAGTCGTTAATGTCAGTCTTTGCGATTTCTTTATCAATTTTTTCAAGAACTTCTGAGATTGATTTGCGTTGTTTTTTATTAACTAAAATTAAAACAGTACGTTCATCATATTCATTTCTTCTTTTAGTAAAGTAATCTTGTTGTGATAAGTTTTTAACGGCTTTCACAATTTGTGGTTGTTTGTAGTTCAATTTATTAATGATTTTTTTTAAATGATATTCTTCTTCATCAGTTTCATTAATATAAGTTAATACAGCGAATTCTTCAAAGCTAAGTGAAAAATCCTTTTTAATAATAGATTTTAATTTATCTACGTAAGTAACAAGCGATAATAAGTCCGAACAATTTTCTATTTTAGAAATTGCCATTTTGAATCCCCCTAGTATATTGAGTATTTGCTTCATTAATTGAAATAATACAACGCCCTATATTATCGTTTTGGAAGCGCTTTTAGTTTTTGGTTCATAATTTAAGTTTATCAATTATTTACTTATTTTAGCCTAAATATAACTGTATGTAAACTAATAAGAGTAGGATTTAATTAAATAATAATAAAAATAATATAACTGTCACAAACGAAAGGAGCGTATAATATAATCTTAAAAAATATAAGTGCATGATTATTATTAATTCTACTAATAAAATAAATGGAAAATTACGAATTATCCTAATATTAAATGTGGATATTATAAATTTGAACCACGGAAAAAGCCGTATACAAAAATACGGCTTTTCAAAAGATTATTTTAGAATTGAAGTGTATTGAATAATAACTTCTTCGATAATATCTGATTCTAATTCTGCATATTTGTTTAAAAATTCAGCAACACTATTTGATTTGATATAATCGTTCTTTTCTATAGTTTCTTTGTCATTTGCATCTTGATACTCTAATAGATAACATACTGCTTTAACGAGTTCTGAATGCTTTTTATTTGTTTTTGATAAAGCGACGAGAGGTTTAACGATGCGATCGTTTGGTCCAATTTTACGCAGTACACCGCGTCCAACTCTTGTTACATCATCAGATAAATATGGGTTATTGAAACGGCCAATTATTTTTTCAACATAATAAGATTGGTCGGCTTTTGTAAATTCATCAAAGTTTGAAACAAGATATTCGCTTGTTTCTTGTAAGACTTCGTGTAAGCCATCATTTATTTCTTTATCTTGAATCGCTTCAAGGATTGTGTTGTAACCTTTATATTGACCATAATATGCTAAGTAAGCGTGACCTGTATTTACAGTTAATAATTTTCTTTCAATATATGGTGTTAAATCATCCACATAATGAACATCTTCTAATTGTGTACCTTGCCATTTAGAAGCCTCAACAACCCATTCAAAGAAAGGTTCGACTAATACATCTAATGATCCTTCTTTTTGACCTTGTGGCACAATACGGTCTACTGCTGAGTTAGGGAAACTAATATCATCAGATAAAGGTCCAGTAATATCTAAAATTGCTTTTTTAAGTTGATCTGTTGCCATGATGGCATTTTCACAAGCAACAATATTTAAGGCTTTACCAGGTTGGCGCTCTTTTAAAAATTGTGCAAATGATTTAGCGATGATAGGTAAGATATTAACACCAACTGCAGTTGTAATAACATCCGCTTCTAAAATTGCTTTTTTTAATTTATCTGTTTCAGTAATACTATTGATTCCTTTAACGCCTGATACAGGTTCTTTCGTATTTTCTGCGTTAGCGATGACAACTTGATAAGCTTGTTCTTCGTTAATTTGGTTAATAACATTTTCATTAACGTCTACGAAAGTTACTTCATAGCCATTGTCATTTAACACTTTTCCTATAAATCCGCGTCCGATATTTCCAGCTCCAAAGTGAATGGCTTTCATTAAAGTTCAACCTCCTCAAAGATCGCGATAATTTCATCTTTAGATTGAGCATTGATAACACGCTCAACATTTTCTTCTTCACTAAATACGATTGCAATTTGTGAAAGGATATCTAAATGCTCACCGTCTTTACCAGCAATACCTACAACAACTTTTGCTTCGTTGCCATCCCAATCAACGCCATCTGGAATATGAAGTAATACAAGACCTGATTTTAAAACTTCTGTTTTCGCATCATCAGTACCGTGAGGAATTGCTAAGAAGTTCCCCATATAAGTAGTGACGATTTGTTCACGTTCTTTCATTGCACTAGTATATTTTTCAGTTACTGCACCGTCTTCAACTAATGCTTGTCCTACTTTTTCGATTGCTTCGTCTTGTGAATTTACTGATAAGTTCATAAAAATGTTTTCTGGTTTGAATAAGTTTGTCATTTTAAGTCACTCCGTTTTCGTTAGTTTTTGTTTTAATTTATTTAAGAAAAATGATTTGAGTGTATTTTCTATTAGCACTCTATCATTTAACAACTGATCAATATCATCCAAATGCTCTGTAATTAAAGATGATACTTCACTCATAAGTTGACCTTGTTCTGAATTCTTCGGTATGAACATACATACAAGCCAAGTTACTTCTTGTTCTTCATGCTCTATTGTTCTAAGCGTTAAAGGTTGGGCTAATTCAGTTATGATGAGCTGTGGCTTTTTAATAACATCATCTGATAGGTGAGGGATAGCCACAGGATATCCTGATAACGCAAAGCCTTGAAGTTCCATTCTATTATTGAGTTTTTCAATAAAACTATGCGTATTTTCAATAATATGATGTTTAGATAATGTTTGAGCTAAGTAGCGATTGAGCTGAGTTACTTTTTTCTTTTCGACGATCATATTTTGAATTACTGATAAGCTTTCTTCTATAAAAGTAACTGTACGGTCATAATCTTTATGTGATAGTGGTTCTGCTTTACTTTGGCTATCACGTTGCCCTTGAACAATAGATTGTTGTAATTTTAAGAAGTACTTAACATTTTCTGCATCTTGTTCTGGTAATAATGGATTCACTGTAATATGCGGGTATTTAGTATCAACCGCGACAGTAGAAATCATGCCATCATACTTTGAAAAATCAATGGACTTCAAGCTGCTCACTGATACTTCAGTCGTTTGTGTGATTTCTGAAAAATGCTGTTTCAAACGATTGGAGAGAATACGGCTTGTACCAATTCCGCTGCTACATACGACCAATACGTGTAATGAGCGACTTTGTTTTGCTTTTAACATGCCACCAAAGTGAAGGGCGATATACGCGACCTCGCTTTTAGGGAAATGATAATTGTTGAATACAATCTTTAAACCTGACGAAACAGCGTCAAATAGTTCTTTATCATATGTTTCTATCATTTCGGTAAGCGGATTGTAGGTTTCAATATTAGCTTCCAAGCGGTTGATAGCGGGTTCTAAATGTAAATTAAGGCCTTTAAATAATGATTCTTCATCTTTGAAAGTAAACCCTTGTGTTTGTACAAATTCAATCAGTTCTGTTACATGTTGTTCATGAATTTCAGTGTTCTCATAAGCAGTTGTTTCATGTCGACGTCTTGCACCTCTTAAATGCATCGTAATAAAAGCAATTTCAGAATGATTAAAGGTGACATCATAAATGTTACTTAAGACGTTTGTAAGTCTTTCTGATACTTTAAACTCATCGGTTGAAATTAATTCATTTAGAATATCATCTTCAATTTCTACGTGACCATCTTGTTTAATCCGTTCAATTGCTAAAACAATATGAATCGTCAACGTTAAATAACTGGCTTCTGTTAATGTGTAGGGCAGTATGCCAAGTTCGTCCATGAGCAAACGTTCAACATTAAACAATCTGTCTATATCAACAATACCTTTAAGATGAGTTTCATTTAATGTGTGATAGACAAAGTGATCTTCAACAACAGAATAGACGCTGTCGCCGTCTAGCTTTTCTAACATGATTCTAGCTAACAATTGTCTTTTGTTAACTTCTTCACCATTCAGAATTAATCCTTCACCACGTCTACGTTCTAACGAAAGCTCGACCGTTTCTAAATCGGGTTCTAACTGTTCAATTATTTTATTAAGTGTATGCGTTGATGCACCGATTTCATTTGCTAAACTGTATAATTTTACTGGATCTTTAGATTGAATCAAGTTGTATAGAATAATAACTTTTCTTTCTTCATCAGATAAATCGATGGTATGTTGCTCATTTAAAGATTGGACAAAATCGTCAATGTTTACTGGTTCACCTTCAATACGCAAACCTAATTTTGGTACTCTTGTTAAGGAGAGGTGGTATTGATGAAGCGTATCTTCAACACTTTTCATTTCTCTATGAACCGTTCTTGATGAGATACCTAAAGCTTGTGCAATGTCATGAATGGTCAAAAAAGAGTGAAGACGCTCAGATAGTAATTTGAGAATGCTTTTTTCCCGGTTACTTATCATCATCGACCTTCACTCCTTTGTTTAGAATTATTTTTTCAATTCGTTAATTAACTCTTCATATCTTGGTGAATTTAAGAAATTATCTACTGAAATATGAATCGCTTTAGGATTCTTTTTAATCGCTCTGTCTGTTAATGTTTTTTGTGTAATGATGACATCTGCATCGTCTGGTAATTGGTTGATAGCAGTGTTCGTCACTTCTATATCCGTTAATTCAGCTTTTTTGAATTTGTTTCTTAACATGCCAGCACCCATAGCACTTGAGCCCATACCAGCATCACAAGCGAAAATAACTTTTTGAACATTTGAGAAATCATGAGCATCTACATTTTCAGTGTCATAGTCATTTAATAATTCGCCTGATTCATCTTTTTCTTCTGCATCATCTTTTTCTTCTGCATCATCTGAAGTTTCTGTTTCTTCTTTTTCAGCACCAGTTAAAGCACCACTTACAGAAGATTTTTTACCTTTACGAGCTTCCATGTCAGCTGCTGCTGATTCGATGTCGCTGTCAGGATCTTTAGTAACTTTTAATATGAGAGATGCAACGACGAATGAAACTAATGTCGCTAAGAAGATACCTAGTAACATCACTAAATAACTACCTTTAGGCGTAATTGCAAAGTAGGCTAGGATTGAACCCGGTGATGCAGGTCCAGTAGTACCGAAGTCGAATAAACTGAATGTAGCGACACCAGTCATACCACCTAATACAACTGCAACTAATAATAAAGGACGCATTAACACATATGGGAAGTAAATTTCGTGAATACCACCAAAGAAGTGGATAATAACAGCACCATATGATGTTGCTTTTGCTGTACCTTTACCAAATATCATATACGCTAATAAAATACCTAGACCTGGTCCAGGGTTAGACTCTAATGTATATAAAATAGATTTACCAGCTTGAGTTACTTGTTCAGATGCAAGAGGTGTTAGTACACCGTGGTTAATTGCATTGTTCAAGAATACAGTCTTAGCTGGTTCGATAATAATACTTACGAGTGGTAATAAGTGATGAGAAACTAAGAAATCAACACCCATACCAAGAATCTTCATTAATCCTTCAACTAATGGCGCTAAGCCTTTGAAACCAATGATTGCCATAATGAAAGCTAGAATACCAGCAGAGAAATTGTTGAATAACATTTCAAAGCCTTGAGGTGTTCTAGGTACTAAGAATTCGTCCACTTTTTTCATTAACCAACCAAGTAATGGACCCATAATCATTGCACCAATTAACATCGGCGTATCAGGGAATGCTGCGATAACCCCCATCGTAGCAGTCGCACCAACGACACCACCGCGTAAACCGTGAACTAAACGTCCACCACTAAATGCAATTAATAATGGAATTAAATATTTAATCATTGGATCTACCATAGAAGAAAGCTCTTCGTTAGGCAACCAACCATCTTCGATAAACAGTGCCGTAATAAGCCCCCAAGCAATAAAAGCACCGATGTTTGGCATAATCATACTACTTAAAAATGAACCAAAAGCTTGAACCTTAGGACCAATGCCTTTTTTCTTTTCTGTTTGTTCTGCCATATTTAACACACCTTTCCTTACATAAAAAGTATTTTGTACCTTAATCATACGAAGATGTAAGCCCATACACAATGAATAGTAAACGCGACTTTGTCACAGTCACTTTGACATGTGTGCCATAAGCAAATTTAATTGAAGCTTTTGAATGAAAATGTTTTCAATGTAATTATACACTGTTGTGTGATTCCTTCATAATGTTATGAAATTAATTTTGATAGAATACTCATATTACATAGAGGCTGAGACATAAAATTCTACTCAAAAAAATAACAACTCATTTCACTGATTTATTCGGCTAGAAATGAGTTGTTATTTTTTTGAAATCTTACGATTTTGTAAAGTGCATGCTTGCCTAGGGGTATGGTTCGAGCCTGTAGTCTCTCACGCATACTATTCCCTCAGGCGTCAGCACTTTACAAAATCGTTACTAATATTCATTTTTTTATGTTTTTTCATTTGTTCTTTTAAGTACATGTTCTATGTTGCAAGACTGACGAAACAAGCAACATAGAAGGACTGTAAGTTGCAAGACTGACGAAACAAGCAACATAGAAGAGCTGTAAGTTGCAAGACTAGCCAAACAAGCAACATAGAAGAGCTGTAAGTTGCAAGACTGATCAAACAAGCAACATAGAAGGACTGTAAATTGCAAGACTGATCAAACAAGCAACATAGAAGGTCTGTAAGTTGCAAGACTGACGAAACAAGCAACATAGAAGGACTGTAAGTTGCAAGACTGATCAAACAAGCAACATAGAAGGTCCGAATGTTGCAAGACTGACGAAACAAGCAACATTCAGACCCCGACCAGCTCCCGCCATACACTCCAAACTCTTCTTCATTAATATGCTTTTTCTATATCATCTAACTGTTTAATCGTAGCGCTAATTCCACCTGCACCAAAGAACCATGAGTTTGCGTCGAACTTGAGGATGTCATTATTTTTGATAGCATTCACATTTTTGATGACAGGATTTTTTAATGCTTGTGGCAAGTCTTTTGTATCTTGATCTGTTCTATTAATATAGAAGATTTTGTCTGGATTTTTGTTCGCTATATATTCATATGATACGACTTGTCCGCTCGAGTTTGCAGGCATGTCTGGATCGATATGCTTAATGCCTAAGTCACCGCTTAAAAAGCCACCGTATCTCCCGGTTTGACCGTATGTTTTGATGCCTTTTTGATCAATATTTGCAAACATGACTGTGTCATTGTTAATTTTATTTTTTACAGTTGAAACTTTTTTATCTAGTTTTTTAATAAGTGATTTTGTTTCTGATTCTTTTTCAAATATTTTACCGATATTATTTGCATTTTCTTTAATAGAATCTAAGTATCGATCATCATCTGGGCTTACATATAACACTTTAGCGTTTGGTGCTGCTTTCTTAAATTCTTCTAAATTTTTAGTATAAGCTTGTCTAAATGAAATTAAAATTAAATCAGGATTTTCTTCTGCAATTTTTTCGAAGTTAGGTCTTCCAGGATTACCTAAGTTGGTATATTTATCGTCTTTAAATTTTGATAAATAGCTTGGTAAAAAATCACCATTAGGACCTTTAGGAATGGCAGTTATACGATTTTGTAAGTTCAAATCTTGCATGATATCAAGAGCTCCGTAGTCCATTACAATAACTTTTTTAGGATTTTTAGGAATTTTTATTGTTTCAGTTTTTTTCTGACCTCGTTTATGATCTTTGTTCTTATCTTTATATTCATAAGTCTTCTTAATCGTGACAGTATCTTTATTGTTCGTTTCTTCTTTTTTATTGTGGTTACTACATGCAGATAGTAATAAAACCATGCATATAATCGCAACGATGTATTTTTTCATAGGTGTTCTCCTTAATATGTAATTGATAATTATTATCAATTATACAAAAGAACCAACAAATAACAACTGTTATTTAAATAAAAGTGAAAATGTTTCATAAAAAATAAGACGGGAAGACAATAAGTATCAAATAGAAAATGGGGGATTTATTCATGACAGTAGTAAAAAGTTATATCAATGATGAATCGTTAGAGCGTGATATTAACAAACTGAAAGAATTAAATATCGACCCGACTGATGTATTTGTATTATCACATGATGATGACCGTACAGCACGAATCGTAGAACATACAGATTATAATAATATAGATTACAACAATAAAGATATTGGCAAAACATTTGATAAACAAGGTGATGAACTGAGAGCAAAACTTATAGAAATAGGTTTATCTAAAGAAGATGCAGAAGATTACGAGGAGAAAATGGATGAAGGTAAAGTATTCTTAATCTCAAAAGATGATAAAGCAAAAGAAGTACTAGAATAATCATATAGTATAAGAAGTTGGGACATAAATACCCGTACTTAAAATAAAGGATCTCTTCATTAGGTTATAGCCTAGTGGAGAGATCTTTTTATTTTTACGATTTTGTTCGTGCATGCTTGCCTAGCAAAAGATATCATGCGATTCAGGTAAAATCCAGACAAAACGCACGAAGACTCAAAAGATATCGTGCGATTTTGGTAAAATCTGGATAAAATGCACGAAGACTCGGAAGATATCGTGCGATTCTGGTAAAATATGGATAAAACGCACGAAGACTCAAAAGATATTGTGCGATTTTGGTAAAATCCAGACAAAACGCACGAAGACTTGATATGCTCCCTTCAAAGTAGACAGTTAAAATGAGTGTGAATTCTTATTTTCCAAAGAATTCACGCTCTTTTATATTAATCTAGGATGTTAATGTCCTGGCTCATTTTTATTTTTCGCAAACTCAAAATGTAAAAAGTTTTTGACATATTTAGCACAGATGTTAGAATAATAAATGTAAAAAGTTTTTGACATTTGGAGGTGCTAATTTGATAGTTTTGAAGTGGTTGATTTTTATTATGATTACATTGATGATGTGGACGGTTTATTATAAATATATAGCAATTAATACTAAAGAATTTAAAAAAGAACGACAGCTAGATGAAAGACAATTAAGAATAAGACTCGAAATATTGTCTAACACGTTTGGCTATATGGTCTTGATTATAATGTCTTATATAGCGATTAAACTGTCTGGTATAAGTGGAAACGCGCATAATATTTTCACTCAATATCCAGAGATATTCTTTGTTGTGATATTATTTATTGTTTATGCAATGAATGTATTAATAGTTAAGAAGAAATACAGTTGAAAGTAGGAAAGTCGTGAAAAATAAAATTAAGGAATATCGTAAGCAAATGGGGATGTCACAAGATACGTTAAGTAAAAACGTTAAAGTGACAAGACAGACAATTAATGCAATTGAAAATGATAAATATGATCCAACTTTGGCGTTAGCTTTTAAATTAGCGAAAGCGTTCAATGTGACGGTGGATGAATTATTCTCTTAAAGGAAAGGAAGATGGCATTGAAAAAACAAGATGAAATGGAAAGACAACATATACTGATAGCATCTAAATATACGGTCGTGTATTTTATATTCGCTTTAGTCATTTATAATTCATATACAAAATTTACCACAGGTGAATTTAATGTTGTTTGGATAATATTATTAATTGGCGTCATTTTATTTACAAGCATTCAAACATATTTCAAATTCGTTACACGAAATTAATACTATTAAACAAAAGTATAAAAAAACAATAAATGTTTACTTCTATACCCCTTGTAATTGAATTTTAAAGTAGTAGCATGAAGGTGTATCAATTTATGATACATAATCTATAAAAGGGAGAGGAATCGAATGAACAAATTTTCTAAGATTTTTGTTTCAAGCGGTTTAGCATTAGCGTCAGTATTTACAGTAGGTGCAGCGAGCAACGGGAACACAGTGGAAGCAGCAAGCGACAGTAATATGGAAAGCCAAGCGTCTCAACCTTATACTTCTTATTATAATGGATATGCAAGTTATGACCCTGGATTCTTTATCACGGACACTTTCAAAAAAGGGTTTGAATCAGGGAACTTTTCATTAAATGGTTATGAAACACCAGCACATGAAGATTATGCTAAAGAACATCAAGATGAAGCTAAAAATATTAATTTATATGATCAGAATTTAAATGTCTATAGTAATTACGGTTTAGATGCAAATGCACAACCGACGAACGCTAATCAATTTAACTTATCTATAGATGATGTTAGAGAATCTTATGGATTTGATTATACTAAAACTGGAAGTCCTCGTAGTATAGTAGGTCAATATTCTTATGATTTAAATGGTTACAAAATTGCCTTCACATCTGATGGAAATGGTATGATAACTAAAATTGATTTTTATACAATAGTCGAGTAATGTTATAAATTTGTAATTTGTTCAATACGATATTGAAGTTCATCAAAGTCTATTATTCGGGCTTGTCGATGGACTTCTTTTTGATTGTAATAAAGTAATACAACGGGTGAAGTGAACAAGTTTAATTGTCCAACTGCTTCAGGTACTTGATCGGCAACAATTTCATAAGCTGGAATTTGATAATCTTCAGTCATTCTTTGCACGATTGGGTGATCAGCTTTACATACTGAACAATTTTCACTAGAAACATATATTAAAGTGAATGCATGTGCATTAATTTTTTCGTTTAATTTGTCAAAAGAATCAATAATTTTCATAAAAATATTCTCCTATCATTTAAATATAGTAGCAAATATTATACCATTACATGTGAAAAGGAGTGAATCAGATGTTTGGTAATAAAGAGAGCAATCAAGAAAATAACGAAAGATTTTACGTAAAATCTAAAGAAACAGTTAAGTCATTAGGTAGATTCTCTGTAATAGTAGATCGTGAAACAGGTGTAAATTACATACATGCATGGGTAGGACCTGGAAGCAGTTTAACGCCTTTATTAGATGAGAATGGTAACCCTATAATAGATAAAATATAATTGAGTTTTCCATAACAGTAAAAGGAGTATTTAAATGTCTAAAAGAATTGTGCGTGTCATAATAGCTATAACTTTATTGATGATTATGATAAATACATCATCAAAAGTAGCAGAAGCATCAAAAGAAGAAGGTACAATGGGTAATGGCTATAAGAAATACATAGAAAATAAAAAAGATACACAACTGAGAAAAAATCAAGAAACTGAAGAAGCGGCAGTCGTTCCTAAAGATCAGTCAATACTAGATTTATCAGAGTGGCAAGGAGCATTAACATCCGCTCATGTTAAAAAATTAAAAGCGAATTATGATTTTATAATATTAAGAGCACAATATGGTTCAGATTATAAAGATGCAACTTTTGCAACAAACTCAAAATTATTAGCAGAAAATAATATGAAATATGGTGTCTATTCATATAGTATGTACGAAAATGCTAGCGATGCAAGAACAGAAGCAAAGGCATTGTACAATAGAGCACCAAACGCAAGCTTCTACATTAATGATTACGAAGAAGAAACTGTAACATCAGGAACCTCTGATGAGAGCACACAAGCATGGTTAGATGAAATGAGAAAGTATTCAGGAAATAAGAAAGTACTATTATATTCATACGAAGACTTTATGCTGAATCATACCGCTACTGCTGTACAGTCATATGACGGATATTGGTTAGCAGCATATCAAGATGCACAACCTGAAAGAGAGCACGTACTGTGGCAGTATACAGATAGTTATTACTCAGAAGAACTTGATCAAAATGTAGATGCTAATGTATTAGGTCCAAACGTACAAACAAGTTGGTTTATTTAGAAAATCTTATAAAAATCTAGAGTTTAGGACATTTATATCTCATCCTAGTTTCATTTACATCGAATGATTGAGTGTATAGTTACAATATATACTATAATGGATAGTAAGATAGATGCACTTGAAAAAAGGGGTGTAACATATGTACTTATTATTTATTATTTTAGCCATTATTCTATTTATATTATTAGCATATTCTATCATCATATTAATGGGGAAAGACGGCATGATATATTCAATGCTGTCTAAAAATAATCGAAATCAATCTGAATTAAATAAAGGGTGGATATTCTTTACAAGTGTCTTGTTATTATTTATATGTTTAATTGTTTTATTTTATTTTGTTATTTAAATCATAAGTCGATATCATTTATTTCCAACGATGTGCAAGATATAATCACATGAAAAGAAGGTGAATAAATGAAAATATTAGAGGACTATTTTATATTATTTGATGAAGCAAGATATAGTGAAGAAAGTTTCCAGAAGTTAAATGCATTATTTAGTGATGATATTGAATTTGTATTGAATAATAAGACATTTAAAGGTAAAGAAGCTTGGACACAGTTTGTAAAAAGTGTGTATACAACAAACAAAGACTTGAAACATATGCATAACGGTTGGACACAAAACGAAGATGGTAGTTTCGAAACACATTGGGCAATTTGTGGTAATAGATATGAGACAGGCGTTTACACCCAAGAAGGTAAAGATATTGCAAGATTAGATGCAAATGGAAAAATTGTGTATTTAGAAAACCAACCAAAAGATGATCAATTATTCTCAAATCAATAAAATGATGATTAGAACTTTAATGAATCATAGATAATATGACAATGATTCTGGGACATAAATAATCATTCTCAAAATAAAAAATCTCTTCATTAGGTTAGCCTAGTGAAGAGATCTTTTTATATTTTAAAATCTTACGATTTTGAAAGTACATGCTTGCCTGGGGGTATGGTTCGAGCCTGTAGTCTCTCTCTCATACTATTCCCCCGGGCGTCAGCACTTTACAAAATCGTAGAGAACGAATCCAAGTGAAATTAGAATTACGTTGTTCAATGATTGTTACGGCCAAAACGCACGAAGACTCAGAAGATATTGTGCGATTCTGGTAAAATATGGATAAAACGCACGAAGACTCAAAGGATATTGTGCGATTCTGGTAAATTATGGATAAAACGCACGAAGACTCAGAAGATATCGTGCGATTTTGGTAAAATCTGGATAAAACGCACGAAGACTCAGAAGATATTGTGCGATTCTGGTAAATTATGGATAAAACGCACAAAGACTCAGAAGATATTGTGCGTTTTTGGTAAAGACATCTACAGTAAATAAATTGCTTGAGCTTTAATGGCTATCAACATTAAACTAAGATGTTTATGTCCTAACTCTATTTGTGTTTAATTTTCATTTTTCTTATGCTCGATGATTTCTGTATCTCGATTTGATGTGATATTTCGAGCACGTTTCATCGCGTCTTCTTTCTTATCAAATGTTTCGCTTGCTTGTTTAGCGCCATCTGTTTTAATTTTCCATTCGTCGTCTTCAAAGTATACATGTACGTCTTTCTCATTTAATTTAGGATTTGCAGAACGATCTTTATCGTGTTGTGTGATTTTTTTATTTTTGAGTTTGTTTAAATCTTCTTTTGATGCATCTTTATACCATTCTTCAGCTTGTTTAGTAGCAATAGGGATTGTATCTTGTTCTTTATAGCCGTCTTTCAACATAGCGTTTCCAATATCAATAGCTTTTTTTCTTTTAAGCTCGTCGAAATTTTTCCAACTTTGTGGGTAATCATCCATTGTCCAAGGCATAAATAATCATCCTTTCGATATTTACATACATTTATTGTTTACCACTTATATATGAAGTGAAACAATTTCGTCTTATCATTCACGATGTTGATTGATGAAATCTCTTGTTTTTCCTGTAAGGAGTGGACCGCCTGTATAAATGTCTCTTGTTGATTGGTGGTTCATTTTTATTTCTGGTCGTATGCCATGTGCATGTATGCCGACAACGTGATTGTCTTTATTAAACACCGGTGACCCTGAAAAGCCGACTGTTCTATGCAAATGTCCGATATATTCAATGTAATCTTTAGTTGGTTTAAGGAAGTAACCTTTAGATTGATACATAAGTTGACCATTGTACTGATGTTCGTTCGGATATCCTAACATGTACAGTGGTTCTTTAGATTTCATATTTTTTATTTCTTGTTCGGATGCTAGTTGTAATGGTTTTACTTTTTTAGATAAACGTTGTTCTGTAATAAGTACGGCTACATCTCTTTCATATGACTTATAAAACTTTTTAACTTTAAATTTCATAGGAATTTGTTGATCTGATTTAGATGGATAGAAATAAAATTGCTTTGTTTCTTTATTACCATCGTCATCACTTGCAACGTGTGAAGCGGTAATAATTGTATGATCATCAATGACAAAACCAGTTGCGCCGTTTCCCGATTTACCAGTTTCATCAGATGATACTTTACCAATTCCTTGGATATGATTTTTGCTATATGTACTGTAGGGTTTAAGTGTTAGTGAATCATTTGGTATTTGTGAACCAAGGTTAAAAGCATCATCATAATCTGAATGTGTTGCTTTCGTGAATGTATCTTTATAAGTTGCTGTTTCGTCATTAGGTACAAAAATATAATTAAATACCGATATGAGAAGTACTAAATATAATTTAAGGTATAACATAGGTTTATCACAATCTTTCTCAAAATTAGATATTGTCTATGTTATACCCTAATATAATGTTTATAAAATGCCAGCTACAAAATATGTGATGACTGAAAGTACGACTGATGTAATCGCCATAGCAATCATTGGTTTGAGCGCTTTTGTTCTTAAGTCGCTGAATGATACATTTAACCCTAAGCCTACCATTGCCATAATTAAGATTAATGTAGTAAACGTGCTCATAACATTTAAGACGCCTTCTGGAATGTCCACAAATGTATTAACAGCACTCATTATTAAAAAGCCAATTAAGAAGTAAGGAAAATCAATTTTTTGAGCAACTTTATTAGATTTCTTTCTATTTACGATAACTAAGAAAATAATGCTTAAAGGAATAAGTAAGAATACTCTCCCCAATTTAGTTAATAGCCCGATACTAAGTGCCTCTGAACCACCTGCATCAGCAGCTAATATGACATGTGCGATCTCATGTAAACTGGCGCCCGACCAAATACCATAAGCTGTTGGATCCATAGGAAATAAAGCGAATAATAATGTATAAGTTAATGAAAAAATCGTTCCCATAATCGCAACTAGACCAACACTTATACCAATATCACGCTCTTTAGATTTTAATATTGGTGATATTGCCGCAATAGCCGCTGCACCACATACACCCGTACCAATCCCTAATAATAATACTAAGTTTTTATCACCTTTAATGATTTTATTAAGCAAAATCATAAAACATATCGCAAAAGCGACAACACCTACATCAAATATTAAAAGTGTACTTCCTTGATGAATAATCGTAGATAAATTAAGTTTTAACCCATAAAGTATAATGGCGAGTCTTAAAAGTTTCTTAGAAGAAAAAGCGATACCCGATTCGATTTGTGTTGGGTAACCTTTAAAATGTCTATACATAATTGCTGTTATGATGGCGATTGCTAAAGCGCCAACTTTATTCAAAATAGGTAAGTTAGATAACAAAATACTTACAATAGCTATAATAAATGTGAATCCGACACCTAATAAGAAATTTTTGTTCATTTGAATGCCCATAGCTTTCACCTCAACTACAGTTTAATGGGCAGTTGATTATTTGTGAAATGCTATTTTTAAATATATAATATAACAAAAATGATATGAGGTGGATAAGTTGGAAGATAAATTGAAGATATTAAAAGTCATAGTAGAAGAAGACGGTTTTACAAAGGCCGCAGAAAAACTATTTAAGTCCCAACCGTCCATAAGTAGAGATATCAAAACACTTGAAGAAAAGTATCAAATTAAAATATTTGAAAATACTAGAAAGCAAATCATATTAACAGAAGAAGGTAGAGAGCTATACAATTATGCATGCCAATTAGCGATATTAGATGAACAATTATATACAAAAATTAATCAACATAAAGAAGAAGTGAAAGGGAAGTTTGTAATAGGAACAAGTCATACATTTGGACAGTCCATGTTGTTAGATTTAACCATTCACTTGCAAACAAAGTATCCAAAATTAAATATACATATATATGTATATAATTCAGCAGATATTTTAAGTCGCTTAAAAGATTACTCCATAGATTTAGGGATCATTGAGAAGCCAGTAATAGACGACAAAATAAGTAGCGAAGTATTAACAAGAGATAAGTTATTACTTGTGAAAAATAAAAAGATCAATGAAAACGTCAATGATATGAGATGTTATGTCAGAGAAACAGGCTCTGGCATTAGATATTATCAAGATATGTTATTACAACAACTTAACCTCACGTCACGTAAAGTCGTCATAAATGATAACCAATTAATTTTAGAACTCGTTAAACAAAATATGGGTTATACAATATTGTCTAATTTCTCCATTAAGTCATTTGATGAAGAATTTATAACGACAACGGATTTAGACTTATATCGCAATTTCTTCATCGTATCTAACAAAGCAAGGTACAAAACAAATAAATACAATACGATCATAGATGAAATTAAGTCATATAACTTTAGGTAGTGATTTAAGAGTAACATAAAGCTCACTTAGCATAGTGCTAAAATGAGCTTTTTTATTTTGGAATCATATTTTATCTAGGTAACGCATACAAAAGTTCAAAGTTTGAAGTTTAAAGTGTAAATAAAAATAAAATATTACATTAGTAATGTTATGCTTTATAATTAATGTTATTTAAAAAACAAAATTTTTAGGTTCATTTAATAGCTATAGTCACGGACTATAGCTATTACTTTATTTTAATGTCTATTGTAATGGACACACGAAAGTAAAACGCTTACATTATTTTGTTTTATTATAAAGTTACAGGGAGGTTGTAAACGTCATGAAAGGAGATAATCAAGAGAAGTTAATTAGTTATTTACTTAATGCGCATTCTTTTGTCGATTCGAGTAGTTTAGCAAAGCATCTTGATGTATCAACAAAAACGATTTATCGACTTGTTAAACGTATAAATAATTTTTATAAAGAACCCCTTATTATTTCTGAAAAGGGTAAAGGATATCGCATTGATGACAGAGAATATATAGAACAACATGAGATTGGTCAGTTTCATCAAAATGATTTACTTTCTCCTATTGAAAGACGAAATATGATAACAAAAGAATTATTGTTAATCTCCCCTAAAACGATATCACTTTTTAATATTTTTGAACGTTATTATATTTCTGAAAGTGTCTTAAATACAGATGAGAAAAAAATTGAAGAGATGTTGAAACAATTTAATCTAAAATTGGAAAGAAAAAAACGTCATTTATCTATAAAGGGTGCAGAAAGTAATATACGCCATGCGCTATTAGAACTGATTGGGGAAGGGAAATTAGCAAATTTATCAGCATATAATGGCATGGATCAAACAGAAGATAGGGATTCACATTTTGTTCAAGAACAGATTAACACGATTGAAAATTATAAAGGTATTATTATTCCTTATCCATATAACGTAAATATATTTTCTCATTTATATATTCTGATAATGCGTTTCAGAAAAAGAGGCGTTATAAACGGCGATAAAAATAGAGAAACCCAAGAAATAATGAAATTGAAAAATGAATATCAATCTTTTTATAGAATGAGTGATATGGTGATTGGCAATATTGAGAAGTACTTACATACTCAATTGCCCCAAAATGAAAGAATCTATCTATTTGAATACTTGATTTCATCTAGATTTGAGACGCAAAATATTCAAAATAATGAAGAAGATATGAAATATTCAAAAGATGTTATCGATATAACCAATGCCTTAATCAAAGGTGCAAGTCATGAATTAAATCATTCTTTCAAAAATGCCGATTTAGAACAGCAGTTGCTTAAACATGTTAAACCGATGCTTAATAGGATTGAACATGGATTAATTGTAAAAAACACTTTAATAGGTCAGATAAAAATTGAATATCCACTCGTCTTTAAAGTAATAAGCAACATATCAGAACAAATATCAGAACATTATTCTATCAAGAAAATAAACCAAGATGAAATAGGATTTTTAACATTATATTTTGCTAAGGAGCTTGAGAGAAACCCAGTAAAAATACGAACGTTAATTACTTGTACAACTGGTATAGGTACTTCAGAACTTTTGAAAACAAAAATAGATAGAAATGTCCCGGAAATAGAGATTGTAGATGTTAAATCTTCATTTGATTTAACGCAAGAGGATTTAAAAAAGATAGATTTAATTATTTCAACTGTTCATATTCCTGATGTAGAAGCTATTCCACTCGTTGTTATAAGCGCAATGTTTAATAAGAATGATCAAATTAAGCTGCGTAAGATGATAGAAATGATAGGTGATATAAATGAATAAAAATCTTTTTCACGAAATCCAAACTAAAAATACATTGTATCAAGATGTTATTAAAGAAATAGGACATCAATTGAAAAAAGATAACACGATTAAGTCACATGATAATTATTTTCAAGAAGTGTTAAGTAGAGAAAAGGATGGAAATATAGAGATTTTTCCAGAAGTGATATTACCACACATTCAAAGTGAAAATATTTTAGAAACTACAATTTATTTGATAAAGGGTAAAAATGACTTAATCAAGTGGCACAACAAGCCATTGAAATTAATCATATTATTAAATCTTAAACCGAATGAAGATCCAGAAGTGTTAATAGAAATACAAACGTTCATGAGAAATTTAGCAGAAGAAAGTTATGTAGAAACATTAATTAAATAGGAGGAATGAATTATGAATATCGTAAGTATTTGTGCTTGTACTGTAGGGATAGCACACACATATATTGCAGCTGAAAAACTAGAAAAAGCAGCAGAAAAGAAAGGACACAGTATTAAAATCGAAACACAAGGAACGATTGGTATTGAAAATGAATTGAGTGAAGAAGACATTAAACAAGCAGATGTCGTGTTGTTGGCTGTAGATGTAAAAGTAAGTGCTAAAGAAAGATTTGAAGGAAAAAAAATAATCGAAATACCGACAGATGTAGCGATAAAATCTCCAAATAAACTTATAGAAAAAATTGAACAAATATCAGAACAATAAAGGAGATGCCTTATGAATTTAAAAGATGTTATTGATGAAAAAACGATTTTAACTGAATTAGAAACAAGTAGTAGAGAAGAAACATTAGAAACGTTAGTTCATTTATTTAAACAAGAAAATTATATAAATGATCAAAAAAACTTTTTAGATGCTGTATATAAAAGAGAAGCGGAAGGTGTCACAGGTATAGGTGATTTAGTAGCAATTCCTCATGGGAAAAGCAAAAGCGTAGATAAAGTTGGTATTGCAATCGCAATATTGAAAGATGTTGTAGATTGGCCATCATTAGATGACAAAGGTGCCAAAGTTGTTATCTTGCTTGCGGTCGGAGAAGATAATGACAATTCTAAAGAACATTTAAAATTATTATCATTGATTGCCCGTAGACTAAGTAATGATGAAATAATTGAACAATTATTAAATTCAAAAGAAAAATCAGAAGTTGTATCGATTTTATCAAACTGATAAAGGGGAAGATAACATGAAATCATTTTTTAGACAGTTGAATCTGAAAGGTCATTTGCTAACTGCAATATCATATTTAATCCCTGTTGTTTGTGGAGCAGGTTTTATGATTGCAATTGGTATGGCATTTGGTGGTGATTCATCTGCGGATTTAACTAAGACAGGGTATTCATTTTGGGATGTTTTAGCAACGTTAGGTGGAGCAGGTTTAGGGATGTTACCAGTAGTCATAGCTACTGGTATTGCTTACTCCATAGCTGACAAACCAGGTATAGCACCTGGATTAGTCATTGGTTTAACAGCAAATGCTGTAGGATCTGGATTTATTGGCGGATTAATAGGTGGATTTTTAGCAGGTTATCTTGTCGTATTAATCATCAAATATATCAAAATGCCAAATTGGGCAAAAGGGTTAATGCCTATGCTCGTTATACCATTTATAGCATCACTTATAGGTGGATTAATCATGGTATATGTAATCGGGGCACCTATTACGCAGTTTACACATTTACTAACCGAATACTTACAATCATTAAGTGGTACGTCCAAGTTGATATACGGCATTATCATTGGGGTACTAGCTAGTGTTGACTATGGTGGTCCTATTAATAAAACGGTATTTGCTTTCGTGTTAACATTGCAAGCTCAAGGTATACATGAACCTATAACAGCACTAATCGTAGTTAATACAGCTACACCTATAGGATTTGCACTTGCATATTGGGTTGGTAGATTATTACGTAAAAATATTTATAAAAAAGTAGAAGTAGAAACATTAAAAACAGCATTTCCAATGGGAATTATAGAAATAGTAGAAGGTGTATTACCGATTGTCTTAAATGATATTATCAGATGCGTTATTGCAACTGGAATTGGTGGTGCAGTTGGTGGTGCAATTTCGATGGTCATGAATGCAGATTCAAAAGTACCATTCGGTGGGATGTTAGCCATTCCAACTATGTCACAACCTATGGGATTTGTAATAGCCATTGTTGCAAATGTAATTGTAACAGCAGTCGTTCTCGTAATATTGAAAAAGCCAGTCAATGAATCAGAAGAAATGGTTGATGAAATTGAAGAAGATGATATTGATTTAGGAGATCTAAAAGTTTACTAATGGAGGTAAAAATAATGAAAAATACAAAGTTTTCACCATCATTAATGACGATGGATTTAAATAAATTTAGCGATCAAATTACATTTTTAAATAATCATGTAGAATCCTATCACGTGGATATTATGGATGGTCATTATGTACCAAATATAACACTTTCACCATGGTTTATAGAACAAGTGAAGAAGATTTCAGATGTACCTATTTCTGCACATTTAATGGTAACAGAACCATCATTTTGGGTAGATGAATTATTAAAAGTAGATACAGATTATATATGTATCCATGCAGAAGTAGTGAATGGAGTTGCATATCGTTTAATTAACAAAATTCATGATCATAATAAAAAAGTTGGTATAGTATTGAATCCAGAAACACCAATAGAAGTAATCAAACCTTATATTAAATATTTAGATAAAATCACAATTATGACAGTAGACCCAGGTTTTGCAGGAGAGAAATTCATAGATGAAACGTTAGAAAAAATCGTTGAGTTAAGAAAATTAAGAGATGAATATCAATATGAGTATTTAATTGAAATGGATGGTTCATCTAATAAAAAAACATTTAGCAAAATTCAAAAAGCAAATCCAGATATTTATATATTAGGCAGAAGTGGTCTATTCGGTTTAGATGAGGATATCAATCAAGCTTGGATTAAAATGAAAAATGATTTCAATAATGCATTAACGAAAGTTTAAATGAACAAAAAAGCGTCAATCAGTTATGATTCCAACTGATTGACGCTTTTTATTTATCTACCATGTTTCTTCCCGAATTCTTCCATCATATCTATTATTGGCATGAGATCTTTTCCTTTTTTGGATAATCCATAAACAACTTTAGGGGGCACTTCTGGATAAACTGTTCTTGTGATGATTTCATCACTTTCCAATTCTCTAAGTTGTTTTGTTAAAGACCCTTGTGAAACGCTTGTGAGAAATTTCTTGATTTCCCCAAATCTACGATCATTTTCTTTTAAGTACCATAATATTAAATTTTTATATCTTCCAGATAAAACATTTTGAGTATATGCTATCCCATGCATATCTCTATGTTCTTCCACGAATGATTCGTCAAAGCCATAATTACATATTTTCACCATATAAACCCCTCCAATTCACGTTAGTACGAATTTTGATACTATGTCATTTTTTATTGCCTACTTACATTATGGTACTATCTATTTTAATATATTGTATATCAGAAAGTATTAAAAAGAAAGAGGGATTTATAATGAATGAAACAATAAAATTACTACAAAATCATAGTTCTGTAAGGAGCTTTGAAAATAAACAATTAACTGAAGAACAAATTAATCATATTTTTAATTCTGCTAATCAAACTTCATCATTTAGTTTGCTACAAGCTGTATCGATTATTCGTATAACAGATAAAGAAGTACGCAATAAACTGATGAAACTTAGTGGGGATCAAACTTATATAGGTGAAGCGGCAGAGTTTTGGGTATTTTGTTCAGATTTTAATCGAAATCATCAAATAGCACCGGAAGTAGATATTAGTTATACAGAATTTTTACAAATTGGCGCTGTTGATGTTGGTTTAATGGCACAAAATGCTTTAACAGCAGCTGAATCAATGGGATTAGGTGGTGTTTATATCGGTGGTATTAGGCTAAATATTGAAGAAATATCTGAACTACTTGAATTACCTAAGTATGTTATACCGTTAGTAGGGTTATGTATCGGCCATCCTGCAGAAGAAAAAGCCCCATTAAAACCAAGATTACCTCAAGAAGTCGTTATGCATAACAATAAATATGAAGATTTTGATGTAGAAGATATAAAAACGTATGATGAACAAATGAGAGCGTATTATGAGAGTAGACCAATAACAGCACCATTTACTGCGAGAAAAATAAAAGGATGGAGCGATCATATTGATGATCATTTAGTAAGAAGCATTCAACCGGACATGTTAAATTATCTTAATAAACAAGGTTATGCTATAAAATAATCATTAAAAAGGAGTTTTAAATATGAAAAAGCGTTTTAGTTGGAAAGCATTTATGGAAGATCTTACAGAAGAAAAAGAAGAATTAAATATAGCACCTGCCCAACCTTCAGAAGAACACATGAAACAAGTAATGCAAAGTCACATTGATGCAATTAATCATAAAGGTGTTGGAGCTACTTATTCTAGTGATTTCAAAGGAGAAGATCCAGTCGGTACAGCTCCTATTACTACTGGAGGTGGAGTTATGATTAATGAATTAAAAGAAATTTTTGATGTACCTTTCACACCTCAAAGAGCAGAGTTGATATCTCCTATAAGTACTTCTTTTGGAAATGCGGCAGCCATGGCATTTAAACTATATGTAGATGTAAATGGACAAAATATCTCTATTGATATAATAGATGTATTCGAATTTAACGAACAAGGTGAAGTCACTGAACAAAAAGCATATTGGGGTAAAGAAAATGTGACATTACTTGATTAATATCTTTAAATGTTAGGTATTAAAGTATTTGAATCAAAAACGATAGTTTAGGTTTAATTGTTTTGTATGATGAGATAAGTTTGTCTATAGTTGTTAATTTAAAATGTATTTAACATGAATTTTTATCGCATAGTTCAGAAGTTACTAAGAGTTTAGGACATAAATGCCTAAACTCAAAATAAAAGATCTCTTCATTAGGCTATTGCCTAGTGAAGAGATCTCTTTATATTTTAAAATCTGGATAAAACGCACGAAGACTCGAAAGATATCGTGCGCTTTTGGTAAAATTTGGATAAATCGCACGAAGACTCAGAAGATATCGTGCGCTTTTGGTGAAGAGATCTACAGTAAATAAATTGCTTGAGCTTAATGAATATCAACAATAAGCTAAGACGTTTATGTCCCAGAGTCTAAATTATTTAACAATAATAACTGGTATTTGAGCACGTTTAGCGACTTTATGACTGACACTACCAAGAACCATTTCTTGCAAGCTATTCAAACCACGTGTTCCCAAAATTATGGCTTGATATCTCCCGTTATTCGCAATTTCAACCACTTTGTCTGTTGGGACGCCATGAGCAATTTTAATTTCATAATTCACATTATGTTCCTTGAAAAAATTTTTAATAAAATGGAGCTTTTTTTGTCTTTCTTGATTTAAACTAGCTCCTTGTTGCCTATGTAAAACATCAGTTTTTGACTCTTCGACATTTACAACTGTTAGAATTGTGACAAATGTATCTTTATCTATAAAGTTAAGCACCTCTTGAGCAGCACGCTCACTATTTTCCGAACCATCTGCTGCAAGTAAAATTGATTTATACATAAAAACACTCCTTAATTTAAATGATTTTCATTTAATTGGCTTATTTCTGAAACAATTTTTCGACTGTCTGCGTTTAATTTTTCAACGTAAACAATGTTATTTTTCTCTTCGAATTTTCTAACAATCGTATCAATAGCATCTACTGCTGAATCGTCCCATAAATGGGCATGATTAAAATTCAACTCTATAATACTATCTTCAATATTAAGGTCGATTTGCTCCATCATAGAGTCAATTGACACAAAGAATATCTGACCTTTAAAAGAAAAAAGATGTTTCTTACCTAAATCTTCATAAACAACTTCAACTTTAGAAATTTTAGTTGCAAAGAAAAGTGCACTGAAAATCACACCTACAACCACACCGATAGCTAAGTTATGAGTCATTAATACAATAATCACCGTTAAAACCATAACGATTGCATCTGTTTTGGGCGCTTTTTTAATATACTTAAATGAATTCCAATCAATCGTTCCCAGAGAAACCATGACCATAATACCCGCGAGAATTGGCATCGGTATTTGAATAACTACACCACCGAGTACAATAACCATAAATATAAGAACAATACCTGCTGTAAATGTAGACAATCTACTATTTGCACCTGATTTAACGTTGATAAGTGTTTGTCCAATCATGGCACAGCCTCCCATGCCACCAAAGAACCCTGTAATAAGATTGGCAATACCTTGCCCACGTGATTCTTTGTTTTTGCTACTATACGTATCTGTTGCATCATCTACAATTTTAGCCGTGAGTAAACTTTCTACTAAACCTACAATTGCCATAGATAATGAATATGGAAAAATAATTTGAAGTGTTTCTAAATTAAATGGAACGTTAGGGAATAAGAAGTGAGGTAAAGTTTGTTTAATACTACCTAAGTCTCCTACAGTTCTTACGTCAGAACCAGTGTACATATAAAAAGCAGTTAAAACGACTATTGCTATTAATGTTGCGGGAATAGCTTTAAAGAACCGGGGAATAATATATACAATGAGTAAAGTTATAATAACATATATATAGGTCGATATAGATATACCAAAAATATGTTTTATTTGAGCCATAAATATCATAATACCTAATGCATTAACAAAGCCAATCATGACAGAACGGGGGATGAATTTCATTAAACGACCTACTTTAAGAATACCTAAAGTTAACTGGATTAACCCCATAAGTATCGTAGCAGCAAATAGATATTCAACGCCATAATCCTTTACTAAAGGTGTGACTAATAGTGCTACGGCACCAGTCGCGCCAGAAATCATTGCTGGTCTTCCTCCAATTATCGCAGTAACAGTAGCAATGATAAACGCTGCGTATAAACCCACCATAGGATCAACTCCAGCAATAATTGAAAACGCAAGGGCTTCGGGAATTAATGCTAGTGCTACAACAATTCCAGCAAGTATATTTATCCCTGGCTGGTTAAGCCATTCAGATTTTAATTTCTTAACCATTATTTCCTCTCCTTCACTTTAATTATATTGTAAAGTATAACAGGAAAGTTTCATATGTATACCCCTTATTGAAACTATATGTTATAATTTCCTTATGTAAGGTGGTGTACTAAAATGAAATATGGTTATATTAGGCCAGTTACAATAAATGATAGTGTGAGTGAACAAATAAAGAAATTAGAACAATATACAAATGATATTATTAAAGAAGAACATGCTAATAATAAAAAAAGAAATGAACTAGATGCTTTATTAAATTTTAAATTAACTTCTAATGATGTTTTATATATTACGGATTTATGTATCATTGCAGATACCACAAAACATTTAGTAGATATATTGGATATATTTTCAACAAAAGGAACTGCGCTATATGTGATTAATTTAAATAAAACAATAACGGAAAATGGGAAAGAAACCTTTATAAATACATTGCATGATATTACAGATTTTCAAAGTGACATTGTGAAATTCAGAACACGTATGGGGTTAGAAAATTATACAAGAGAAGGTAAAAGTCTTGGCAGACCTAAGCGCGATGATAAAAATTTAAGAGATGCAATAGAAATGTATATGAGTAAAAAATATACGCTAGATGAAATAAAAGCAAAAACTAATATAAGTAGAGCGACACTATATAGACATTTAGATAGGTAAATCTACTTTACTATAAAAAGACCAAGTCTTTACTTGGTCATAGACTGTGGATAAACCAAACGTGTAAATACTGTTTGGTTTATTTTTAGTCTTTTTGACATATTTCATTCAAATATCACACTAAAAAGTTAATATTTTGGGGTTCAGTATATTTATGAGTTAAGTCTGTAGTTAATATAAGAGATAAGTTTTATTATAAATACTGTTTGGTTGATCTTAAACGAGTACTTTTAATATTAGAGAAGGGGTACTTCAAGAATGGATTGATAATAATAAGCAAGAAACGCCAAAGGAACTTATAGATATTATAGATAAAATCACAACTAATGTTTTAAGATAATATGTCTCTTTCCTAATTTAAATGAACATATGACTAAAAGTGTCTATTTTCTAATTTGTAGTAATTGAACACTGTGTCTATTTGATATATGTTTAATCTATAAATAAAAATTAAATAGGAGATAGATGACTATGAATAATGAAGTATTAATAGTCGGCGCTGGAACTAGTGGTTTAGCTTTGGCAATATCATTAAGTAATCAAGGTGTTCCTTATCAAGTGAGGGTCCATATGATAAATAGAGCCATAGAATTTATCAAGTCAGGCTCCACATGATAAATAGAGCCGTTGAATTTATCAAGTGAGGCTTCTCATGATAAATAGCAAAAAATCTTTAAAATATTCTCCACGATTTTGCAAAGTGCTGACGCCCGGGGGAATAGTATGAGTGAGAGACTACAGGCTCGAGCCATACCCCTAGGCAAGCATGCACTTTCAAAATCGTAAGATTTTAAAACATTCGGATCTCCTATGTTGCTTGTTTGATGAGTCTTGCAACATATAGAGCATGTACTTAAAAGAACAAACGAAAAAATATAAAAAATGGTAGCTCTAAGTGCTACCAAAAGGACTTTAAATAAGAAAAGCAGTAGAAATTCAATTTTAATAATGAATTTCTACTGCTTTTTAATTTTCAGGACATTTATGGACCAGACTCTTTATTACTTTATTGAAAAATATAGTTTATTTAATAATATCTATTAGCTCTTTCTTAGATGCGGATCTTGCTGGTATCCAACCAAATACAATTCCGATGAGTGTTGAAACCCCAACTGCTAATAGTATTGAACCTACGCTGACGACACTTTGTACCATGTCTGGTGTAACGGCTGCGACTAATTTGGATATTAATATACCGATGATTAAGCCGATCAGTCCGCCTATGAGACATAAGACGATACTTTCGATTAAGAACTGAATTTCAATATCTCGTCCTTTAGCGCCAAATGCTCGTCGTATGGCTATTTCTTCTGTTCGTTCTGCGACGGATATGTACATCACATTCATAACACCTATACCTGCGATAAAGAGTGAAATACCTGCTACGGCAGCTACGAAATAAGTGATGGCATCGAATACTTGTGTAATACTCTTCATGACATCTTCCATATCTGAATATTGATAACTACCTTCGCTCATTCCAGACCCATGTTTGTTTAATTGTTTGGCTGCTTTATCTGCAATTTCTTTTTTCTTACCATCATCAGAAATTTTTAATTCAAGCTGTGGAAAATCTTGATTTAAGTCTTTCATATAACGGTTGAAAGTAGAACTAGGCATATTGACACTATTTTCATACATAGCGTTATTTACAATGCCAACGATTTTGAATCCTTGGTCATCAATGAATAATGTTTTTCCGACAGCGTCATTATTGAATACATTTTCAGCTATAGTATTATCTACCGTAACGACTTTTTCATTTAAATCATTATCTGTTTTAGAGAAACCTTTGCCTTCTGATGTATCAGTTGCTTGTTCTTTTTTGAAAACATTAATATCAGATTGTTTCTGTGCATTCGTCATTTCTGCAGAGTAACTTTCATCTTCATTTTCTTTGATTTTGGCATCGTTCACGCCGTCAATTTGTTTGACGAGCTCAATATCTTCTTTATCGAAGGGGTTGTTTTCTGAAGCTTCCATACCATCTGGCATATAGCTAATCATGGCTTGTCCTTTACTTGCACCCGTGTCTTCGAATTCTTCTGATGCTGTCTTTTTAAAGCCATTACCAAGCGACATAATGGTAATAACTGCAGCGATACCAATAATAATACCAATCATCGTAAAAATATTACGTCGTTTATTTTTCATGATGGATTTAAGTGAAATTGAGATGATATTTGGTAAGTTCTTCATTCAATCACCTCTTCTCGTTGTACACGTCCATCTAAAATATGGATAACACGATCGGCTTGTTCTGCTACTTTACGATCATGTGTAACGATAATCATCGTTGTATTTTGTTCACGATTAAGACGTATAAATAAATCCATAATATCTTTAGATGTTTGCGAGTCGAGTGCACCAGTTGGTTCATCGGCAATGATGAACTTCGGTTTGTTAACAATAGAACGAGCGATAGCGACACGTTGTTGTTGACCACCAGACAATTTTTTCGGTACTAAATTCTTTTTATCTTCAATGTTTACGTCTCTTAAAACAGATTCTACACGCTGCTTACGTTCTCTTGAAGACATTCCTGAATATAGTAGGGGAATACTAACATTCTCCATAATCGTATTATTTTGTATAAGTTTGAAATTCTGAAAGACAAAGCCAACTGTTTTATTTCTGACAAACGCAAGTTTATTATCAGAAACATTTTGATAGTTTTCATCATTAAACAAGTATTGACCTGTGTAACCTCTATCTATAAAACCCAAAATATTAATCAGCGTACTTTTCCCTGAACCAGATGGGCCCATAAGGGCAATGAATTCACCCGTATCAATTGAAATATTGATATCTTTTAAAATATGGTTTGTTTCTTCTCCGTTCTTAAAGTGTCGATTAACATTCACTAAATTTATCATGAAGATACCTCAACTTTTTCACCATTATTTAACGTTTTCTTAGGTGAAACGATGAGTTTTTCTCCAGAATTTAGTCCTTTCTCAACAAAAATTTCACCATTTTGACGTGTAATGTTGATGTGTCGTTCTTCAACTTTATTGTTCTTATCTAAAACAAATACATGATTGCCTTTTGCTAATACAGACTTAGGTAATTTAATCGCATCTAAAGGTATTTCACCTTCAGTTGAAAAGCCACTGCGGATAGGAATATTGATTTTACCAACTGTTACTTGATATTTTGAATTGTCTTTTCCGACACTAGGATTATTAGAAGTAGGGTTAGACGTCTCTGGCGTTTCACCTTCTGATTCAGATGCACCCATTGCGCTTTCTTGGCTCTTATCTTCATAACTAGTAGGTAATTCAGAAATTTTTGCAACTTTGCCTTTACCTTCATCACCAGTACTGCTCACTGAAACATTAACTGAATCTCCGACTTTAATTTTATTAATATCAAATTCAGAAATAGATGTTTTAATTTGAGATTCATCAGATACTAATTTTAAAATAGGCTCTCCGCTATTGGCTTCATTATCATTGTCCATTTCAACTTTACCATCAAACGATGCATACATACTTTCATTCACTTGACTATTATATTTAGACAATTGTTTCTGAGTATCATTTAGGACATCCAAGTCTTTAGATAATGTTTTTTGTAAATCATTATTATTAGGCTGTTGATTGATATTTTGGTAATCTTGATCAACTTTTTTCTGAGCCTCATCGACTTTTTCTTGTGAATCTTGGCGCTTTTGATCATTAATATTATAATTAATCAACTGATCACCTTGTTTAACCTTTTGACCATCTTCAACGACAGTGCTAACAAAATCGCCTAACTGATCATTATTGTTATACGTTTTAATTTTAGTAGGCGCAGCTTTCCCAGATATATTTAAAGGGGATTCTTCCTTAACTTCATATGTATCATAACCGTCTTTTTTATCATCATCTCCACCTTCAGCTGTCGTCTGCTTAATAATAAAAGCAACTCCGACTAATAATAGAAGAGCGATAATACCGATTATCCAAAGAACTTTTTTCTTCAAAATGTTACACTCCTATACTTATTTTATAATCACACAACGAAAATGTTATCATAGTTGGAATAAATTAAAAATAATATTTATAAAATTTAAGAATATTAATTATATAATAAATTATTTCCAATATTATTATGCGCTGTTGAAGTGTGGGTATGCTAGTAGTAATATCGCCCATATGTTAATAAATTTTAATTGAGGTGATCATTATGAAACAAAGTGTCAAAGAAAATCTATATATCATTGGTTTTTTAATAATACTAGTAACATTATTTTTAGATATGAGTGGCCAATTTAGAACAATCATTATAGTAACGCTATTCGTCTTAGCATGTGTTCTTAGGTTTATAGTTCCTACGAAAAATTCTAAAAATAATTAATAGAAATAACAATAAACGGTATAAATATGACTATTAGTATCCAAAAATAATAATATTGAAATAAATAAACAAAAAAAGAGAGACCGTTTAGGTCTCTCTTTTAAATACATAAATAATGGTTAGTATACGGAGGGAGAAGGATTTGAACCAACGCAAGCATTACTGCTCCTAATTGCCTAAAAAGGCAATCCTCTTAAACCAGGCTTGAGTATCCCTCCACGAATAATGCGAATTAAATATCTAAAGAATATAAATTAATTACTTAAAGAATATAACATAAATAATCCGAGGATACAACATTAATACTTAAAGAATATAACGTATATATAATCTTAATGAAAAACATTGAAATTTGTAAATATCTGTTATAGTATTTGGAAAGGTCTTAATATTCAGATATGAATTATATTGAGTATTAAAAGAATATAACATACATAATTTTATCAACTTTAGTTTTAACTGGCGTTATAAATATACTTACTAATCAAAAAAAATAAAAATCAGAACCCAATATATGGATATATTACTTATATCCATATTATTTTAATTTATATGAAAAGGTGAAATCATGGAGTTTTTACAACTTACAAAACAAGAATTCGAAAGATTTACACAAGAAAATTTTTCACATTATACTCAAAGCGCGAATCACTTTGAATATCGAAATGAAAATAAAAAAGATGTACATATTGTCGGAGTAAAAGATGAAAACAATCAAATAGTTGCAGCTTCTTTATTGTCAGAAGCACGTACACTAAGATTTTTTAAATACTTTTATTCACATAGAGGCCCTGTAATGGACTACCAAGATAAAGAATTAGTTAATTTCTTCTTTAAAAATTTAACAAAATACCTAAAAAAACAAAATTGTCTATTTGTTTTAGTAGATCCATACTTAGTCATAAAAACACACACAGCTGATGGCCAAATTATAAAAGAGTACGACCATCAAAATTTCAAATCAATTTTAGAATCACTAGGTTACAAACATAAAGGGTATTCAGTTGGTTACCAACCAATGAGTCAAATACGCTGGTTATCTGTACTAGATTTAAAAAATAAAACAGAACAAGATCTACTTAAAGAAATGAATTACCAAACAAGACGTAATATCAAAAAAACAGAAGAAATGAACGTACAAATTGAAAGTTTGAATATAAACGAAACAGAAAGATTTTTTGAATTATTTAAAATGGCTGAGGAAAAACATGGTTTTTCATTTAGAGGTTTTGAATATTTCAAAGAAATGCAAAAAATATATCATGATAATTCTATGCTAAAAATAGCTACAGTTAACCTAAAAGAATATTTACAGACTTTAGACTTACAAAACGAAAATCTAAAAGAAGAAGTTCTATTAGCAGAAACTAAATTAAAAGAAAATCCTAATTCTAAGAAACAAAAAACAGCTATAACCAATCTGTTGCAAAGACTTAAAAGTTCTGAAAAGAAAATGACTAAAATTAAAAATTTAATAGAAACAGATGGCGAAAAAATCGACTTAGCAGCAGCGTTATATGTATATAATGATCATGAAATGTACTATTTATCAAGTGGATCTAATCCAAGATACAACGAGTTTATGGGTGCTTACAAACTCCAAGGGGATATGATCAAATTCAGTAAAGAACATAATATAAATAGATATAATTTTTACGGTGTTACCGGAGATTTTTCAGATACATCTGAAGATTATGGCGTTCAACAATTCAAAAGAGGATTTAACGCCGATATCGAAGAATATATAGGAGATTTCATAAAACCTATAAAGAAAAACTGGTATTTCTTAAGTAAAATGATAGCTAAAGTTAAATAGCTTAAGCCATTTCTCTTTTTGAAGTTGTTATTAATATAGTGGAATATATGATAAAGGTTTTTAAAAGGAGGAGTTAAATAAAATATGGAAAAAACATACAATATTTTTTCGATTCTTTTGATTCTTATTTCTTTAACTATATTCATTAGTTCAATATTTGTAAGTGATGAGCAATATAAAATAATAATTAACATCAGCATGCTTATTTTAATTATTATTATGGGAATTACTGCTTTATTAATCAGATTTATAAATAACAAAAAAGGGTAAAATTATAAAAAAAGTTATTGAGGGATAAAAATGTTTGAATTGATAGCAAAAATAATGAATTTTATTTTTTCGACTTTCTCAGTTTGGGCTGGAACACCAAATTTAAAAAAAACGGCTAAAAATTCTAGAAATGGTAAAAATAAAAAAGAACAAATAAAGGAAAGTGATTAAAATAGCGAAAGTTAAACCAAGTCCACGGTGGGTTTTTGACGCATTTTATCGCTTAACAGGCGGTGCAACTTTCTGCTAATATTTTAGGAGTGATACTATGAAAAAACTTTTTAATATATGGATTTGTTTATCATTATTTATAGTAATAACATCTTGGACAATAATCAGTATCAAATTCGGCAACATAAATACTACTCAAATTCTATTAGCTAATATATTTATTTCTATTGCTTATATATTATATTTAGTAAGGTTCATTAAATATAATAAACAAAAAAACACTTAAATTTTTATTCTAATTTTCTTTAAGAACAGAAACTTTGAACCCTTAAAAATTCCAAAACTTGTCGAATGGTGGGCTTAATAGCTCATGCTATGCCAGCATTCGAGTGCACTCATTTTATTTTTTACTAGACATTTAAAATACTACATAAGTATGCTGGAAAAAGTAACTTTTTTGGTCAAAACCAATCGTACCCTTATTATCAAGATAAGAAAAACAGCAACAATGTTAATATAAATTTCAAGACAAAGAAAAAGGTTGGAAATAATGAAAAAAATTACTCACAATATATTACTAGCAATAATACTTATTTTCCTACTATTTAATATACTAATACTCTTTAATATCATTCAAATCGAAACAAGATTTTACGGAATAATCGTAATTATATTTGTAATATTAAACCTAATATACTTCAAAAAAGATGACAGGCATAAATAAGTTATGTCTGTCATCTTTTTATTTCTTAAATGCATACTTTTCTATTTGACTAACTTTCTGTTTCTTCTTCAAAACGAAAGAAAAAACAGCACATACAACAACAATCAAGATCAAAATAGATAATAAAATCATGTTAGAACCTATAATATTTATTCCAAATGAAGAACTATCATTAGATTCAAAATTAGCATATGTATTAAAGATAAACATTAATAAAATACCAACACTAGCAAGAATACCGACAACATCAAAAATGAATTTTACGTAGGGATATTTAATATTTTTAGTTAACAAACAAAAACTCCTTTTTCATCGCATAAAAGCTCAGTTTAATTTTTTTGATACCGGTCATCATACCAAACTACGAAAATAAAAAAGAATACTATAAAAACAGTAAACCATGTATCTAAATGATTTTGGTTCATTTGTTTATAGGCAAAAAATGCTAAAAAAATCGCCAAAATTATTTGCACAATAAATAAAAACCATTTCAAAACTATCACTCCTTTTAGCAAACTTTATCATAAAACTTATTTAAAAATAAAGACAACCTTAATTTCACCTTAAATATCCACTGGAATTATAGACGTTTATCTCCTTTAATAATATACTTATATTGAAAATGAATAACACAAAAAGAGGGACCGTTTAGATCTCTCTAAATTTATTCACTAGTTCTATTCGATGAAGAAACGATTATATTATGTTAATTCTGTTGATTGTTGCTATCATCAAAATTAATATAATAAATGTGATTATCAGTCCATTGTTCGAATTCATATATAAAGTTTTTTCTAGTACATTCATATTCAAAACCTGATTTTTGTAACAGCTTGATTGATGGATCATTATCTAAATTCACATGTGCTTCAAGTCTATGGAATTCGAGTTCTTTATCAGCAATATATAAAGTTTTTCTTAATGCTTCATAGGCATAACCATTTCTCCAAAATTGATTGTGTATAAAGTATCCACATTCTCCCCATTGGAAAATTCCACGTCTAATAGTTACTAAATCAATCATACCTATATGCTGATTATTTTTATCAAATATAGCAAAAATATACATCTCATCATTTTTTATTAACTCGTGATGTTTTTTTACTAAATCCTCAAACCAAATTTTAGTACAGACAGACATATCTATTAACCCATCGTCATATTGATATTGGGAAGGGTTTCTATCTAAAAAACCTTTAAGCCAACTTTCATAATCAGAATTTACTAACGGTCTTATTTCTAAACGATCCGTAGTAAAAGTTAAATTTTTATTATTCATATAAAAACCACCTATTGTTTTGAAATATATTTATTATAACTTATAGAATGAAAATCTTACTTTCATAAATATGAGTACATTTATATGTAAAAGTAAATTTTTTGTAAACTTAATTAAGTTTATTATACACAATTAAGAACAAAATAGTCTGATTATTAATATTAGAAATATTAACCAAGTTTAAAAATAATTCTTTTATTGTATATAAATAGAGTCTATGATAATATTCATTTGTGATATTGTTTAAATCGCAGGTATCACTCAAAGGATATGGGAATTCTTTGACCTATTTTATACCCCCTTAATTTAGATCCACGAGAGAAACAGCTAAATTAAATTCACTTCAAAAAGTAATATTCACACTAAAAAACCGGGAAATAAAAAAAGAAAGGAAATTAGAAATTTGTTATTAATAATAATCTTAACACTTCTTATTATTTCTCTAGGTGTATTAGAAAAGATCAAACACAATTCTAATATAAAAAAAATACCCATAAGAATTAATATTAATGGAATTAGAGGTAAGTCTACAATTACGAGATTGATTTTTAGCATTTTAAAAGAAAATCAACATAATGTGATTGCTAAAACTACCGGAACAGATGCGCGCATTTTATATTGGCATACCGATAAAGAGGACCCAATAATAAGAAAACCACAAGGAGCTAATATTGGTGAACAAAAGGCTATTATGAGGCATGTGGTTCATCAAAATGCAGATTCATTGGTTAATGAATGCATGGCTGTTAATCCTGATTACCAAATTACTTTCCAAAATGATCTAGTAAAGGCTAACGTTGGCGTAATTGTAAACGTTCTTGAAGATCATATGGATGTTTTAGGGCCTACTCTTGATGAGGTAGCTGAAGCATTTGCTGCAACTATACCATTTAATGGTAAGGCAGTTGTTATGCAAGATGAATATACAAACTATTATAAAAAAATCGCTCAAGATAGAAAAACCGACTTAATAGTCGTTGATAAAAATGAAATATCAGAAGATTATTTGAAAAAATTTGATTATATTGTATTTCCAGATAATGTTGCAATTGCTTTAGGTGTAGCTAAGTCTTTAGGTATAAATGAGGATGTTGCAATGAAAGGTATGTTGAATGCACCTCCAGATTCTGGGGCTGTAAGAGTAAAATATTATGAAGCTAATAATAATACAAATATTTTCATAAATGCTTTTTCAGCTAATGAACCGGAGTCAAGTTTAGCAATATTAGATAAGGTTTATTCTTATAACTATCCGTTTGAAAAGGTAGTGATTATTTTGAACTGCCGATATGACAGGGTAGATAGAACATACTTATTTACAGAAAAATTCATTCCTAAAATCAAAATAGATACGTTAATCGTAACTGGTAGTACCACTCAAATGGTTACTGAAGTAATGAAAGATTATCCAGAAATAAATTATTACAATTTTGAAGGTAAAGAATTTTCTGAAGTCCAAGATAGAATTTTAAAAGAATCTCAAAAATCTTTAATATTCTGTGTAGGTAATATCCACGGTAATGGAAAAAGTATCGTAAATTTCATAGAAGGGAAAAGCTAACATGATAGGTTCTGAATTATACTTCTCGTTATTTGTAGGTGTTATATTAAGTTTAATTTTTGCAGAAAAGTTTGGCATAAATCCAGCAGGATTAGTTGTACCAGGTTATTTGGCGTTAGTATTCGACCAACCACTAATGTTAATATCAGTTATTTTAATTAGTTGTTTGACTTATATAATCGTTGTACATGGAATTGGAAAAATAACAATATTATATGGAAGAAGAAAATTTGCAGCTATGATATTAACAGGCATGATTATTAAGTTTATGTTTGACTTAATATATCCAATTGCGCCATTTGAGATACTCCAGTTAAGTGGTATCGGTGTAGTTATACCTGGTATTATTGCCAATACGATTCAAAAGCAAGGCGTCATAATCACGTTATCAACAACAATTTTATTGAGTTTTGTTACTTATTTAATATTATTTGTCTATAGTTTCATTACATAAATAAGGAGAAAAGCAATGGCTAAAAAACTTACAATAGGAGAACAAATATTAAAAAAATCGAAAAAGCACAAAAAACAAACCAGTAAGCATATTGTAATATTATTAGTTATACTAGTATGTTTTATGATATTTGGTAACTATATTTATAAAGGTAAAAATATATTTGGTAGTTTAAAAGAGGATGATAAATTAGTAGTGACTTATTTAGGAAATATTAATTTAGCAGAAAAAGGTCAAAAGGAAAGTTTATCAAAAATATTAAGTCCTTTAAAAAATCTAACAAATAACAGTAATTATACATCTGCAAATTTAAAATTAAGTAGTAGTAATCCCGAAAAAGATATTAAAGATATTAAAACACTTAGTAATAATAATATTAACAGTTTGACATTGGGTAATAGCAATAATATGAATTTTAAGAATACACAAAGTATATTTAAAAGTATTGATCAATCAAATCCAAACCTTTTATCTGATGAAGGAATAAATATTATTAATAACAATATCTCAAAACAATTTCATCAAGGGAAAGAAATAGCTACTGTTTCCTTTAGTGATACAAGCTCTAAATTTATAGATGCTTCAGAAAATAATACTTCTATAAAATTGAATCCTAAAACTTTTATTCCTTTAATTAAAGATTTAGATAAAAACAATGATTTAGTAATCGTTCGTGTGAACTGGGGAGTACCGGATGAAAGGACAGTGTCAGAAAGACAAAGAGAATATGCACATGCATTAGTTGACGCTGGAGCGGATGTCATAATTGGTAATAATAATGTGATTCAAAAAATAGAAAGTTACAAAGATTCTCATATATTTTATAGCTTAGGAAATTTAACTTCACAAGACTTTTTATCTAAAAATAATGAAAGCATTATTGTTCAGCAAGAAATTGAAAAGGAAAAATTAAAAACAAAGGTTATTCCAGTTAATTTCAAGGGCGGTTATCTTTCTAATAATAATGATAATATCATTAAAAATAATCAAATGCTGAATTATATTAAAGACTCAAGTATGGAATGGACAACGAAAAAAGGAGAATTTATCAATGAAACTAGCAAATAAGTTACTTAATGCAACTGTTGTTATTACTATATTAGGCGCATTAACTTTAACTATAGCAATGCATTCAGATGAAAAATTATACTCAAAAGAGAAAATTGAACTTGAAGCAGCAAAAATTAACTATTTAAATCAGGGAGAATAAATCTTATGATATATAATCGCAAATTCTTATTTATTAGCATGATCATAGTTTTATTGATTTCAACCTTAATTTATTTATGTAGTACACAAAAAAAGTCAGATAAAGATAATTTGTACGAAAACAAAATATCGGAAGCTAAAAATGCAAAAAAGAAAAGCTATGGTGTCGCATCTAATAATCCAATTGCAGTAAAAATTGGAGAAAAAATTATAGAAGATGGAGGAAACTCTGTCGATGCTTCAATTGGTGTTTCATACGCTTTAGCTATTACAGAGCCTCATACTTCAGGTCTTGGCGGAGGTGGAGCCATGATTACTAAAAGTAATTCGAAATTTGAAAAACCAAGGTTGCTAGAATATAAAGATATGTCTGGATATAACTATAAAAAGAGTGATGAAACGGGTGTACCCGGATTAGTAAGTGGTCTTCATCAAGCTCATAAAAATGGTGGATCAATGGATGAGAAGAAGATAATGAATTATGTTATACCACTAGCTAAAGATGGTTTTGAAGTTGATGATGAATTAGATAGAAGCCTCAAAATATACGGTGACGATATAGATAAGGATTCTCCATTCTTTAAAGATTCTGAACCACTTGAAGAAGGGGACATTGTTAAGCAAAAAGCACTAACAAAAACGTTAGAAGGTATACGTGATAATGGGGTATCTTATTTTTACGATGATATCGCTGGTGACATAGCAGATCAGGCGGATAGTCACCTTAAGAAAAAAGATTTTAAAAATTATCAACCCGCAGATAAAGAAGCTATAGAAACTGATTACAAAGGGAATAAAATATATTCTGCTTCTAATCCACTGGGCGGAACACTAATGGCTCAAGGACTGAAACTTGATGAGATTATTAATAAAAAAAATACTAAAAAAGAATATGTAAATAGTATAATTTCAGGGAGAAATTTAGTTTTAGAAAATAAAGAAATAGTGAATGATCAAGAATCTGCATACAATAATTATTTAGAGCGCGACTATATAATTGATAAATATAAAGAACTAGATAAATATAATGGTATGAAACCTTCAGATGGTACAGATGGTAACACGACACACTTCGTAGTTATAGATAAAGAAGGGCAAGTTACAAGTACTACAAATAGTTTAGCAAGCTATTTTGGCACAGGTAAATTTGTAGATCAGGGCTTTTATTTAAATGATTCTTTGAATAATTTTTCAAAAGGTAGTAAAAATCCAAATAGGGGAGATAAACATAAATTCCCTAGATCATACACAGCTCCTACTATAATAGAAGGTAAAGACTTTACAATGGGTATTGGTTCACCAGGGGGTAACAAAATACCTACGATTTTAAATCAAGTAATGATACAGTATTTTAATGATGATAAAAGTATACAGGATATTATTGATAAACCTAGATTTTACAATGATGGAGATACTGTTTATTATGAAAAAGATATAGATGATGATTATCTTAAACAGTTTAAAAAAATGGGGTATAAAGTAAAACAAGGGAAAGACACACCGTATTTTGGGAGTGTACAAGCTGCAATATTAAACAAAGAGAATAATGCTGTAGAAACTGGTAGAGATGTAGGTAATAGATAGCAATTAGTTATTACTGAAACGATGGTTTTTATAGTTTTAATGGGAGAAAAACAAACAAGGGAAGACATTGCGCGTAGGCAAGTAAAAAGAAGCGATCTCGTTATAGAGACGCTTCTTTTTATTATAATTTAAAACAACGTGAAAATCCTTTTGTTTATGGTTATAGACAGAAGAAGAAAGATAGCTTAAATATACGTTTGATACAGTCACTAATGATAGACAAAACATTAATGCGCAAGAAGAAGCATTTATTGAAATAAGGGGTCTTTTTTGATATGTCTTCTGATAATCACCGCTTAAGTAAATAAGAGGCTAATCACTATATAAAATGATTAGCCTCTTTATAATATCAATAATTTTCTTTATGTCTGCAAATCAAGCTAGTATCATACCTAAAAACATGCCTACCAATAATCCCACCGATAATGTAGTGGACAGCACTCTTAACTAAGAAAAGTAACTATTTATATTTGTTGCTCAAATTTATTGTCCAATGTTCATTTGCATCAATTTGTTATTTTCGTCAAAGTACGCTGTGTAAGAACCATCATTCGTCGCATATTTTACAAATGTGCCGTCACCTTGGTCGCCCCCATTAGTGACACCTTCATCAATTATTTTATTAGACGTATGTGCTTTTTTAAACGTTGCTTTAGATACTGAGTCTGGTTTAGTTTCGAAAGAAATCCCGATAACTTCATTATCACTATTAAAATCTATAATTGTATCATAAACCTCTTTACTATAATCATAATCATTGTCAACGCTTGGATCTACTTTATAGCCATCGATTGATACATTATCATACTTTAATGCACGAACGAAGTTATAATCTTGTGTAAATGAAGGATCGTATGTTGTATAGCCTTCATAGTTATACCATGGCGTTTCAGCTTTTAAATTGGCATTACTTTCAGTGTTGGCACCACTAGCATCGCCTTAACCATGCCCCCATTTTTGAACTTGCTCCGCTGCTTGTACGTCTGAACTATTAGTTGTAATATATGCTGCTGAAGAACTTAAAACAAGTGTTGATGCAAAGACAGTTGCTGATAGTAATTTCCCTGCTTTATGCATAATAAATCACTCCTCAATTTTTTAAGTACTTTTCCTTTTTTATCCAAGGTGTAATTATTAACTTTAATCATAAACCTATTTCTTATAAAAGCAAATATAAATTATTTGTTGATTAAAAATAGTGATGTAAGAATTTAGAGATTTTCAAATACATTAAACATTAGTAGGATTTTATATCTAATTAAAATAAATTTCGTATATTTAAAGTCTACCCTAATTGAACAATGAGGAGCTCTTGTAAAATGCAGTTTCTAATTGTGTGATTAGGGTGTATAAGAAAAGGTGTTAAAAATAATAGTTGGATATGCACCTGTGTCAACTATTGATTGAAAATAGACCTATTTTCCAAGAAGCATTAAATTTTGTACGTATTGGAAATCGTTTAATTGTAGAAACGATTAATAGACTAGGTAGAAATTACGACGAAGTCATTCAAACTGTTAACTATTTAAAGGAAAAAGAAGTTCAGTTATTGATTACAATTTTACCTATGATGAATGAAGTGATTGGTAATCCTCTACTAGACAAATTTATGAAAGATTTAACCATTCAAATTTTAGCAATGATTTCTGAACAAGAAAGAAATGAAAGTAAACATCGACAAGCCCAAGTATTAAAGTAGCCAAAGAAAAAGGAGTCTCTTTTAATCTGCTTTCTGATAATTATTAGTTATGTAAATACAACTAAATAAATTATTTATTTCACTTCAGTAGATAATTAAGAATAGTCTAGAGAAATACAATGAACTTGAAATATTAGTTTTACTAATAGTTAAACTTGATAACAAGGATTTTCAAAAAATAACACTATAAAACAAAATTAATGATACTCCAATTACTGTGCCAAAAAGATTATTGTCTATATTGTTTTAGGATTAATACTATATTTGTTTTTATCTTTATGACCATAAGTACAACAAATTGCTAATACAATAAGGGAAAATATTAAGTACAATACATTTACGATGACTAATACTAGAGACCCTTCAAGAGAAGAAACTGCTTCGGGATTTATTGAAACGAGTATAAATCCAATTATAGGGGATATGTAGAAAATTAAAGGTAATAACATAGACATTCCTATATCATGAAAGCGTCTAACCATTACAGTGAATGATGCAACAATCGTTGCTATATTAAATATCCAATATATAATTTCAGATAAGATATTTGGTATAGGTAATATGTAATTTAATATAGAAGCTATAAAGGATATGATAATTGTCATAAGAAATGGATACCAATACTCTTTACGTCTTGATCGGTCTTTTATATTCAAAGCATTTATCCAAAATAATTTGTAGTTTTGAAATATTAAATAATTTATTAAAAACGAATGATATGTTTTTTTTAATGTTAAAGCATTTTAATACTTCGGATGGTTGAGTTTTTAGGAATAAAAGCGTGATTGGAATTAATGTATATTTCGCCTGAATGATTATGAATCATTACTCGATAATAATTTATACTTCCGCTACCTTGATTATCACTTTGACTTACAATGTTTATTTTTTTCTCGTTCTTTAAAAATTCATAAGTCTTATCATCTTTAGAAATTTGTTTTAAATGATTGTTGTTATGATTTTCAATATCACTGTTTAGTTGTTTTTCACTTTGATGTAAAGACCACTTATCAAACAGTAAAAAATTCATAAGTAAATATGTAGTGATTAATAATACAAAAACAAAACTTACTTTAAGAAATTTCTTCATTTTATTTCTCCTTCCAAAGAAAATACATTTTCAATAAACGAAAATACGCTTTGTTTTCTAGTATTCGAATTATATAGAAGGTTTGTCTTTAATGTCGCGAATTTATAGTCTAATGGTACTAAAAATAAATGATGATTATTCAATTCTTGTGCTACAACAAATTGTGGTAATAAAGCAATACCACCAAAGTTTTGAATATGTTGAAGTAGGGATTCAATGCCAATAAATTCTATTTTTTGCATAGGCGTAATATTATTTTTAAATAAAATCCTTTCCATTTGTTCACGGTAACTACAACCTTTTTCAGTAACTAATAGAGTAGAATTTTCTATATCATTAAATTGAAATGAAGGTAACTGGCAATTTGTTACTAAGACGAGTTGACCTTCTGATATTGGAATATTATTTAAAGTGTTATTTATAATATGTTCATCTGTTATTAAGGATATATCAGTTTCGTTATTCGATAATTCTTCTTTAATATAAAAATTAGAATGTGCTGTCTTGAACGTAATATTCACATGTGGATTGTTAATGATCCATTCACTTATTTTTTGAGCATATTTGTAAATATATTGACTCTCTTGCATATTGACCACTAAACTCTCCGAATGATTATATAAGCCACGTACTTCCTTCTGGAATTCTATATGACTATCGATGATATTTTGAGCATATCTTACATAGGTTAAACCTTCGTTAGTTAATTCAACGCCATATTTTTTTCTGTGAAAGAGTAATACACCTAACTCATTTTCAAGTTTTTCAATATGTCCTGATACTGTCGATTGGGAATAGTTTAATAGACTTGCTGTTTTGGAAATATTTTTAGTTTCACTAGCTACTAAAAATGTCTTAATAAAATTAATATTCATTGTATACTCCAATCAATAATCGTGTTTTGTGATACCTAGTATCTGAAAAATCTATTTTAATAATATCATAAAGCGGATTAGTATGAGTATACACACTAAAAGTATAGGGGGAGTAAATAATGATTACATGTTTGTTAGGAAGTAGTAGAAGTGATGGTAACTCAAGAATATTGGCAGATAATCTATTAAAAGGTACAAAACATAGAATGATTAATCTTTATGAGAAAAGAATAGATAAAGTTATAGACAATAGGCACTCAAAAATGAATGACAAAGATTTGCATCAAGATGACTATTCAGAGGTATTAAAAAATGTGATGGATGCACATACTGTTGTGTTCTCTACACCATTATATTGGTATTCTATGAGTGCTTCTTTAAAACTATTTATAGATCGATGGACAGAAAGTTTAAGAGATCAACATAGAGATAATTTCAAATCAGTAATGTCCAATAAAGAATATATTATTATCATAGTTGGTGGTGACAATCCCGCAGTTAAATCAAGACCATTGATAGAACAATTCAAATATATTTTTGAATTTATGAATATAACGAATTATTCTTTTATAGTTGGAGAAGGTGTAAAACCATTAGATATATTAGAAGACAGAAACACTATGGAGAAAGTAAAAACTTTAAATAGTGACTTGAGAAATTTAAAACATCAAATAGGAGAAACAAATGAATAAAATCGAAAAATGTACCATTGCATTCAGCATTTTTATAATGATTTCTTCGTTGCTATTACTATTTTTCAAATATTATTTCACCTATATAATGCCTGTATTAGTTTTTACAACATTTGTTGTAATGGTCATACTCACTATTATGATGATTCTATTTTTTGTTTTTGAAAATTATGAATAATACTATTCAATTAATTCAACCGGATTTATAAATTTAAGAATATTAATTATATAATTTAGTATTTGAATCATTCTATATGAATGTTATCATAAAATAATAAAACGTTTTAAAGGAGCAACAACATGAAAAATTCAAATTTAGTTTTTGCACCAACTTTTAATAAGTTTAGAGAAAAGCCGAAATGGTTAGTAAATATGTTACTAGTTATCATTATAGCAATCGCTTCAGCATGGATTACTACATTAACTACAGATATTTCAGCTGAATTAAGAGAAACAGGCTTAAGTGAAGCCGATGTAGCCAATATGTCTACATTCACGACAGTATTTGCATACATAGGAGCAGTCATAGGAGCAATTGTTGGCATTGCATTCATGTTCCTTTTAATCTTAATCGTATCAAAAATCATGAAATCAGATGTGAAAGCAACAAGTTTATTTGCAGCTGCAACATTTATGACACTCATTACATCAATCTATGGCTTAATTATTGTAGCTATCCATGCAATTATGGACTTAGATCCCGTAAAATATTCATTTACAAGTTTAAAAATATTTAATCAAAGTAATCAATTTCTCGGTATATTTGATTTGAAAATACTTTTAGGTGCTTACTTATTTGGCGTTGTATTATACGCAACAAGCCATCTCAAAGGAAAAGCAGCACTTATTTGGGGCATAGTATATCTTGTGCTTTTAATAGGACTAGGACTTATTCAAGCAAGTATAGCTTTATAAAGTAAGCGTAAAAACCCGTTTCCTGAATTTGCGGAAACGGGTTTAATATATTATTTATAACTTTTTAAATAATAAGCGCCACCTAATAATCCAACAGGAATACCTAGTAAAGGCGTAAATATAGTGCTTAATACAATAACAGCTATTAATACAACAGCTATATTATAACTCGTTAGTTCTAACTCGAGTAAATCGTCAAAACTTTTTTTGAGAATGTCTTTTACTTTCATTTATAGCACCTCTTTCATAGTTTAGATTTTGTATATACTATATTTTTAGGATAACATTTAATGAATCTAGAAAGAAACAACTCATAAAGATTGCTGATATATATTCATACTTGCACTATGTTGTTTGAAAATATTAATCTTGAAAGGAATGATTAGAATGGGATTTTATATAATGATTCTCTCCATAATATTAGGTATATACTTAACAATACTCGGAATATTTCGTAGGAAATATAGTTTTTTATATAAAAGCTTTATAGTGATAGGAATATTACTGATTGTTTTTGGTATTTATTTAGCACGACCGCATTAAAGATTTTCTTAACTTATAACATTTAATGAATAGTTAAAGAGGGATTACAATGAGAATAGTTATATTTTTAATTTTAATAGCAGGTATTCTTCCAATGATCGCCACGAATTTACATGGTAATTTAACAAATCTATCTGGAGTTCTATGGGTAATATCTGGAATATTATTCTTTATAGCGGCATATAAAGTAATAAAAAAAAGAAGAACATAAACAGTATTAGAATCATGTTCATAAGTCTAAACTTATAAAGACGTTAAACTGACTAACAAAGCCCCATGTCATCCATTTATAGAAGTGGATGACATGAGGCTTATTTTTAAGGAAAATGGATATGTTATTTTTGAGGTGCTAGTTTCTTTGAAGTAACAATATTGATAATTAGCCAAGCGATTTGAGTTAAAAACGGTATGATAAACAAGGTAGAGATCATACCAATAGACATCCATTTTAATTCTGTTGTTTGAACAGCACCTGCAGCATCAACATCCCTAAACCATAATAATAAAGATATCGTAATGAATGATCCTAATTCAATTACAGTTAATACCCACCATAAAATCCACGATATTTTCAAGTAGAATCCTCTTTTCAGTATGTATTTTAATAATCTTATAATTAAAATGTTATCATTCATATTTTAAATGAGCAATATTAGTCAATTCATTGTGTTAGTAATAATAGCCGAAAAAAAATAACCATCTAGAGCACACTTTGGCAATGTAACTAGAGGTTATTTTAATACCTTAAATATTACAAGCCATCGTCTATTTAGAAGACTCGCTAGGGCGACATGTTCATGCATGTTGCCTTTTTTCAATTTTATAATAGCACGATTTGGTATATTTTGTCTAATGATGAATAATAACCCAAAAAAATAACCATCTAGATACTACATTGGTAAAGTGACTAGAGGTTATTTTCAAGTAAAATATAATAAGCCATCGTCTTTTTCCAAGGCTCGCTAGGGCGACATGTTCGTGCATGTTGCCCTTTTTCAATTTTATAATAGCACGATTTGGTATATTTTGTCTAATGATGTATAAGGAAGTTTCATACATATATTCAAATCATACTCTATTAATTTTATATATATTATGTTGTTTACATATGATATAATTTCAATAATATTAGAATATTTATTATATTGATTTGGTTTTTAAAGAACTAGGAGGTATATAATGGTAAAAAATATAATGGAATGGGTTGCTTCTATTGCAATTGCTATAGTTGCTGCTTGGTTAATCACAACTTTTTTAATCAGTAGATACGAAGTTCATGGTGAATCGATGTCTCCAACTTTTAATGATCAAGACAACCTTGCTGTAAGTAAGATTTCTAAATCATTAGGGACTATTGATAGAGGTGACGTTATTATATTCCACGCTAATGAGGAAAAAGATTTTATTAAGAGGTTAATTGGGATGCCGGGAGACACTGTAGAGTATAAGCAAGATCAGCTTTATGTGAATGGTGAAAAAGTGGCAGAGCCTTATTTAGATTTTAATAAAGAACATAAATATTCGGATTATTTAACAGAAAACTTTGATGTGTCAGATACAAAAAATTCAGGTGGGAAGAAAGTCATTCCTGAAGGTAGATATTTAGTGTTGGGTGATAATCGTATGAATAGTAATGATAGCCGTTTAGATGTTGGCTTAATTGCGGAGAATCAGATAGTTGGTAAAGCTAAAATGAGAGTCTTGCCTACTCGTGACATGAAATATGGTTTTAGTTCTAAATCGTTCGATGAAGTTAATGAACATTGATTCAATGATGTATAAATCACATCTCTATTAACTTGTTTGTTAATTATGCTAAAATTTATTTGAGTAAACGTTAATATTAAAGAATAGAGGTAAGTTGATGGCTTTTAACATTGAGATTTTAGATGAAGAGAAAAATATAGATTTAATTACGATTTATGATGAGAACTCAGAAATTAAATTTACGAATTTTGGTATGAGAATTGTAGATTGGAAAGTTCATAATAGGTCTGTCATTCTAGGTCCTAATGAAAATGAAGACGTGATTCGATATTATGAAGAAAATCCATATTTCTTTGGCGCTACAGTTGGAAGATATGGCGGTAGAATTGAAAATGCAACGTTTGAATTGAATGGTCAAACTTATAAGTTAGAGCAAAATGATGCTCAACACAATTTACATGGTGGATCAAATGGATTAAATACAAGCGTGAGTGATTATGAAATAATAAATGAAGATGAAGTTGTCACGGTTATTTATACTGTAGATATGCAATCTGATGATGATTATTTCCCAGGTGATATCCAAATTAAAGTGGCTCACCGTTATGATTTAACTCAAATGATGTGGACGATTCATTATGAAGCTACGAGTACAGAAGATACGTTATTCAACCCAATGAATCATGTGTATTTTAATTTGAATCGTACAAATGAAACTATTGAAAATCATACTATTCATAATCAAATTGAATTTTATCCTTTAAAAGAAAATCAAATCGTCAAATCATTGAATACAGTTAATATTAATGATGAATTAAATAAAGATATACTCACTTTTAAAGATATATTTGATAGTGGTTTGGAACAAATAGAGCAATTCAATGGTATTGACCATCCAGTTAAATTAGAAAATACATCATTTAATATATCAAACGATGAACTAGAAATTGAAATGCAAACGGATCAAGATCACGTAGTTCTCTTTACTTTAAACGATGTAGATTGGAATGACGAAGCTAACACGATTCACGAACACGGTGGATTTACATTAGAAGCACAAGCCATACCAGATGACATACATTTGTTAGGTGATAAGGCACCTTCTATATTAAGAAGCGGTAAGACATATAGTAGTGAAACAAGTTATCAAATTAAGCGTAAAAAATAAGGAAAAGTTGGATGATATATCCAACTTTTCCTTATTTCAGATTGTGGACAAACCAAACGTGTATAACCGTTTGGTTTGTTTTTTTTGGTTCAGTACAGTTATGGCCTAAGTCGTGAGTTAAGTCCGAAGTTAATCCAAGAAAATGCCCAAGTCGTGAGTTAAGTCCGAAGTTAATCCAAGACATGGCCTAAGTCGTGAGTTAAGTCTGAAGTTAATCCAAGAAAATGCCCAAGTCGTGAGTTAAGTCCGAAGTTAATCCAAGAAAATGCCCAAGTCGTGAGTTAAGTCTGAAGTTAATCCAAGAAAATGCCTAAGTCGTGAGTTAAGTCCAAAGTTAATCCAAGACATAGCCTAAGTCGTGAGTTAAGTCCGAAGTTAATCCAAGAAAATGCCTAAGTCGTGAGTTAAGTCTGAAGTTAATCCAAGAAAATGCCCAAGTCGTGAGTTAATTCCGAAGTTAATCCAAGACATCGCCCAAGTCGTGAGTTAAGTCTGGAGTTAATCCAAGACATCGCCTAAGTCGTGAGTTAAGTCTGGAGTTAATCCAAGACATAGCCTAAGTCGTGAGTTAAGTCAGAAGTTAATCCAAGACATTTTTGTACATACTTAAACAGTCAAAAGTGTAGATTATTTAATTATCATTTCCAGTTAATCCAAGACATAGCCTAACGCATAGATTTATTTGAATTGCTTATTTTACCTTTATTCATAAATGATTTCTTTTAATTTTAATATTGCAGGTTCGATGTCTTCTAGTTCTATTTTCGCAAATCCAATAATCAGCGTTTTGACTTTTGAATTCGCAGGTTCATCGACCATAAATCTCCTTAATGTATAGAGTTCTATACTATTATCATGTGCTTTTTGTTCTATTTCTTGATAGGTGAGTGATGTTTTGATACTTAATAAAAAGTGTAATCCAGCTTCCATGTCGTATATAGAAATATCTTCTTTAAATTCTTTGTTTAATACTTTTAAAAATAGCTCTCTTTTTTCAGTATATATGTGGTGCATTTTTCTAATATATTTCTCGTAGTTTCCTGATTTTATAAATAGATGTAGTGTATAAGCGTTAATTAAGCTTAAATCTGTAATTGCTGTGTCTGTTGCTAAATCAAATTTATAAAGTAGAGGATATGGCAGCACCATATAGCTCACTCTTAAACTTGGCATTAACGTCTTTGAGAATGTCCCTAAGTATATGACGCGATCATTTTTATCTAAACTATATAAGGAAGGAATATTATCTGTTCCATATTTATATTCGCTATCATAATCATCTTCTATGATGTATTTATTGTGCTCTGTTACCCAATTCAATAATTCTATTCTTCGAGAAATCGGCATAATTGTCCCTGTTGGAAATTGGTGGGAAGGTGTCGTCACAACAAAATCTGGTTGCTCTGATTTTACACGATTAACAGATAGTCCTTTTTGATCGAGTGGAATGTTCACGACATCTTGTCCCATATCTATAAAAAGTTTTCTCATACGTGAATAACCTGGATTTTCCATGGCGATTTTTTGGTTGTTTGAAAATGTATTGAACAAGGCGCTTAATAAGTTTGCAGTGCCTGAACTGACAATGATTTGATCTGGATAACATGTCACGCCTCTTTTGTACGAGATGAGTTGTGCGATAGATTTCCTGAGTTCTATAGGTCCTTTATAAATTGGTATTTCTGACATTTCATTTTGGAAAAGTCGAAATGCTTCTTTAGTATGCTTAGACCATAAATCAATTGGAAACTGAGATATATCTGTTGTCATATGAGAAAAAGAGTAACGATATGAAGATTTAATTTTAGTCGGATTATTGTGTATAGGCTGTGGTATACGATGATCTTGAATGATTAGTTTATTTAAAGCTTCAACAAAATATCCCTGTCTTTCTTTTGTATATATGTAACCTTCTGCAAAAAGTTGTTCATACGCATTTTTTACAGTGTTTATGCTGACATTTTGGTCGTTTGCTAGTTGTCTTTTTGATGGTAACTTTTCATGACTATTATATTGTTGTGAGAGAATATCTTGTTTTGTTTTGAGATAAATCTCTCTATATTTGTAAGTTTGTGCCATACTTTTCACCCCTCTGGTACCATATAAAAATCAAAACTGGTACTTTTCATTATACCAATATTTTTTTAATATGTACTAAATAAACAATAGGAGGGATTTTAGATGGGTAAGACTCAAGAACAATTAGTATCTTTACGTAACGAATATGTAGCAAGAGGTGTCAGTAATGGTAATACACATATTGCTGATTTTGCTAAAGGGGCAACTGTTACAGATAATGAAGGTAAAGAATGGATCGACTTTGCAGGGGCAATTGGAACATTAAATGTTGGTCATTCACATCCGAAAATTACTGAACATCTAAAAAAAGAATTAGAACGATTTATATTACCTGGATTTAATGTCATTATGTATGAAAGCTATATTAAGCTAGCTGAAAAATTAGCTGAAATTACACCAGGTGATCATAAAAAGAAAACAGTACTCTTAAATTCAGGAGCTGAAGCAGTAGAAAATGCTGTGAAAATAGCCCGAAAATATACAGGTAGACAACAAGTTGTATCTTTCATTAGAGGTTTCCACGGAAGAACAAATTTAACGATGTCTATGACAAGTAAAGTAAAACCATATAAATTTGGATTTGGACCATTTGCACCAGAAGTATATCAAGCACCGTATCCATATTTAGCTGATAAACCAGAAGGATTGAGTGATGAGGCGTATATTGATAGCGTGATCAAAGATTTGAAGAACTTCTTTATCGCAACTGTAGATCCTTCAGAAGTTGCATGTGTCGTTATTGAACCAGTACAAGGTGAAGGTGGATTTATTATACCTGACAAAAAGTTTGTGCGTGCTTTAAAAGATATTTGTGAAGAACATGGTATTGTATTTATTGCAGATGAAATACAAACTGGATTTGCTCGAACTGGAAAGATGTTTGCGATTGAGCACTTTGATGTGATACCAGATTTAATGACGGTATCTAAATCGCTTGCAGCAGGTTTCCCATTGAGTGGTGTTGTAGGAAGAAGTGAAATTGTAGATAGTCCAAACCCAGGTGAAATTGGTGGTACATATGCAGGTAATCCACTAGCTTGTGAAGCGGCGCTTAAAGTAATCGAAATTATAGAAGAAGAAAATTTAAATGCTAAAGCTGAGCAACTTGGTGCGACTATAGAAGCAACGTTAGAATCATATAAACTAGAACATAATTTTGTTGGAGACATTCGTAGATTAGGTGCAATGGTCGCAATGGAAATTGTAGACCCAGAAACAAAAGCACCAGATAAACTCAAAACATCACAAATTGTGAAAACAGCTAATGATAATGGGTTATTATTATTATCAGCTGGTATTAACGGTAACGTGATTAGATTTCTAGCACCTTTAGTCATTACAGATCAAGAATTAAACAAAGGATTTACGATTTTAGAATCTAGTCTTTAAGATTTATGACTAATAAAAATGGGGTATGAATATGAGTTCTCAATTTAATAAAACAATGAATATGGCAGATATATTATTTCTCGCGATTGGCGCTATGCTTGGATGGGGCTGGGTTGTACTTTCGGGAGAATGGATTTCTGAAGCAGGATTTTTAGGAAGTATTATAGCTTTTGCAATAGGTGGCTTATTAGTTATTTTCATAGGATTGACTTATGCTGAATTAGCCTCTGCAATACCTGAAACAGGTGGAGGATTTGTCTTTGTTAAGAAAGCATTTAGTCCAGGAATAGCTTTTATTTCAGGTTGGTCAGTATTATTTGGCTATGTATCTGTTATCACTTTTGAAGCAGTAGCATTGCCGACAGTTATTGATTACGTTATACCATTTGAACATACAGGTTTTCTTTGGAATCTAGCAGGTTGGGATGTTTACTTAACTTGGGTTCTAATCGGTTCTATCGGTAGTGTAGTCTTAACGTCATTGAATTATTTTGGTGTAAAGCCTGCTGCGATTATGCAAACGGTGTTTACAATATTTATTGTAGGCGTAGGATTATTACTATTTTTTGGAGCGGGATTTAATGGTGAATTCACACAACTAAAACCATTGTTCAGTAATGGTGTAGGTGGGACGATGTCAGTACTCATCATGATTCCATTCCTATTTGTAGGATTTGATGTGATTCCTCAAATTGCAGAAGAAGTTAAAGCACCTGCTAAAATGATAGGTCGCATACTCGTTATTTCAATAATCGCTTCGGTTATTTTCTATTTACTTATTGTATTTGGTGTTGCAACAGGATTAACACCTAGCCAATTACAAACGAGTGAATTAGCTACTGCAGATGCTATGGTGAATTTATTTGGCTCTAGTGGATTTGGTATCTTACTTGTATTAGGTGGCGTTGCCGGTATTATAACAAGTTGGAATGCCTTTATTATTGGTGGTAGTCGTATTCTATATGCGATGTCTAAAAATAATATGATTCCTAAGTGGTTTGGATTTATTCACCCTAAATATAAGACACCGACACACGGCATTATATTCCTTGGTATATTAGCATTTGTTGCGCCTTTATTAGGACGTCCAGCACTCGTGTGGATCGTTGATGCAGGTGGTATAGGTGTCGTATTAGGTTACTTGCTCGTTGCTTTTTCTTTCTTGAAATTAAGAAAAAGTGAACCGGATTTAGAAAGACCATATCGTATTAAAGGTGGTAAATTTGTCGGTTGGGTAGCAGTTATTTTAAGTATTGGATTTATCGCTATTTATTTACCTGGAATGCCTTCATCACTTATTTGGCCACATGAATGGATTATCGTATTTGTTTGGTATGGCATTGCAGCAATTCTATATTTAACTAAACCTAAGGGGGATGAAGTATTTGAAAGAACTCAAAGTATACAATCCAGCAACGAATGAAGTCGTTAAGACAATCCAGTACACTTCTGAAGAAGAAGCAAATCAACAGATCAATAAAGCACAAGTAGCATTTGAATCTTGGCGTGAAAGAGATGCACATGATCGTTCTGCACTTTTATTGAAATGGTATCAACTCATTGAAGAACATAAAGAAGAATTAGCAGAACTGATTACGTTAGAAAATGGAAAGCCTTATAAAGAAGCGTTGGGTGAAGTTGCCTATGCTAATAGTTATATACAATGGTATCAAGAAGAAGCAAAGCGTATTTATGGCAAAACAATACCAGCGAATCAAAAAGGTAAAAAGATTATTACAGATCCGTTCCCAGTTGGCATTGTAGGTGCGATTACACCTTGGAACTTCCCAGCAGCCATGATTGCTAGAAAAATGGCACCAGCATTAGCTGCAGGTTGTACCATCGTATGTAAGCCAGCCTTGGAAACACCTTTAACAACGATTCGAATGGTTGAATTAGCACATGAAGCGGGTATACCTGAAGATGCTATACAATATGTCGTTTTAAGTGGTCGAGATGCTGGAAGAATTTTTACAGAAAGTCCAATCATTCAAAAAATTACTTTTACAGGGTCAACACCAGTTGGGAAACAATTGATTAAATCTTCAGCTGATAGTGTTAAAAATGTGACGATGGAATTAGGTGGATTAGCACCAGTAATCGTACATAAAGATGCAGATATCGAATTAGCTGTTAATCAAACAATTGCTACTAAATTTAGAAATTCTGGTCAAACGTGTATCAGTGCAAATAGAATTTTTGTACATAAAGATATTGAACAAGACTATACAGCATTACTAACTGAAAAAGTGAACGCTTTAAATGTAGGAAATGGTATAGAAAAAGATACAGATATGGGACCACTTATTAATCAACAAGCGGTAGAAAAAGTAATAGATCAAATAGAAGATGCAGTCGAACATGGTGGCGAACTGTCATTATCAATAGAACAACTGAAATTAGGAGGCAACTTCTTAAAACCAGTAGTGATTCGTCATGCTAATCTAGAAATGAAAGTGATGCATGAAGAAACTTTCGGACCAATTGCAGCTGTTATGACATATGATGATTTAGATGAAATCTTAAAAGTAGCAAATGATACTGAATATGGATTAGCAGCTTACTTCTTTACGAACGATTATAGAACAGGCTTCGATATTTATAAAAAGCTTGATTATGGCGTGATTGGGTGGAACGATGGCGCACCATCAGCAGCCCATGCACCATTCGGCGGATATAAAGAAAGTGGTTACGGTCGTGAAGGCGGTATAGAAGGTATAGAACCATATTTAGAAACGAAATATTTATCAATAGGTAATATGTAGTATATAAACAAAGGTTCGGGGACAAAGATATCCGATCTCAAAATAAATCTCTTCATTAGGTGATAGCCTAGTGAAGAGATTTATTTTTGTGTTTAGAGTGTTGCGATTTTGAAAGTGCATGCTTGCCTGGGGGTATGGCTCGAGCCTGTAGTCGCGCGCGGCATACTATTCCCCCGGGCGTCAGCACTTTGCAAAATCGTGGAGAAAGATTATAAAGAATTTTTGCTATTGTTTCGTTTGTTCTTTTAAGTACATGCTGTATGTTGCAAGACTCACCAAACAAGCAACATAGAAGGCTCGTATGTTGCAAGACTTACGAAACAAGCAACATAGAAGCTCCGAATGTTGCAAGACTTGCCAAACAAGCAACATAGAAGCTCCGAATGTTGCAAGACTTGCCAAACAAGCAACATAGCACGCCCGTATGTTGCAAGACTGACCAAACAAGCAACATAGAAGCTCCGAATGTTGCAAGACTTACTAAACAAGCAACATAGAAGCTCCGAATGTTGCAAGACTTACTAAACAAGCAACATAGAAATCCTGTATGTTGCAAGACTTACGAAACAAGCAACATAGCACGCCCGTATGTTGCAAGACTTACTAAACAAGCAACATAGCACGCCCGTATGTTGCAAGACTGACCAAACAAGCAACATAGAAGCAATGTATGTTTTAAAATCTTACGATTTTGAAAGTGCATGCTTGCCTGGGGGTATGGCTCGAGCCTGTAGTCTCTCGCGCATACTATTCCCCCGGGCGTCCGCACTTTGCAAAATCGTGGAGGAAGATTATAAAGATTGGTTGCTATTTATCAAGTGGGCCCTGACATGATAATATCAACGGCTCTATTTATCAAGTGAAGCCTGACATGATAAAATCAAAGGTTCTATTTATCAAGTGAAGCCTGACATGATAATATCAGGGTCTCTATTTATCATGTGAAGCCTGACTTGATAATATCAGGGTCTCTATTTATCATGTGGAGTCTGACATGATAAAATCACGGGTTCTATTTATCAAGTGGAGCCTGACATGATAAAATCACGGTCAAATCGCACCAAGACTTGGAAGATATCGTGCGATTTTGGTAAAATATGGATAAAACGCACGAAGACTCAAAAGATATTGTGCGATTCAAGTGAAATCTAGCCAAAACGCACGAAGACTCACTAAATAAAATAAAAGCGCGTAAATTCCTCGAGAATAGGAATTTACGCGCTCTCATATTTAAGAAAGGATGTCTATTTATCTAATGTCTTTTACGATTTTACCGTCTATTGATACGACTTTAATTTTTTGAGGGTCTCTTAAGACGGCAATGTCTTTTAATGGGTTTTGGTCTAGCAATATAAAGTCTGCTTTTTTACCTACTTCGATAGTACCGAGTTCGTCATCGTAACCTAAGCATTCTGCTGCTGTTTTAGTTGATGCAATGATGGCTTCCATTTCTGTCATACCGTGTTCAACCATGAGTTCTAATTCTCTTAAGTTAGTACCGTGTTTAAATACGCCGGCATCTGTACCCATTGCGATTTTTACGCCTGCTTGATGTGCTTTTTTGAAGCTTTCGATATGATCTTGCATGACTTGTTTTGATTTGTTTATAGAGTTCTCACTCATGCCTAATTCAGCAGCAAATTCTATCACTGAAAGGGGAGCGAGCAGTGTTGGTACTAAATACATTTCTTTTTCTTTCATTAATTTGACTGCTTCATCATCTAAATATATGCCGTGTTCGATTGAATGGATACCCGCTTCTATACACTGTTTGACGCCTTGTAAACCTTGTGCGTGTGCCATTACTTTACGATTGTTTCTAAACTGGGCTTCTTCTACAATGACTTTTAATTCTTCTAATGAAAATTGTGTGTAGTCTGGGTGATCAGTAGCACTTGTAACGCCGCCAGTTGCATGAACTTTTAATACATCTGCTCCGGCTCTTAACATTTCACGCGCTTTTTTACGTACTTCATTCACACCGTCACACAATCCATTCGGCATACCTGGATAATCATCTTGTAAAAGTGGTAAGTGTATACTTGATTTTGTGTAACTATCACCATGTCCGCCAGTGATCGTTAATGCATTCACACTGATTTGTAAACGTGGTCCTAATATGATGCCATCATTTACAGCTTCTTTTATACCTAAATCTGCACCTAAAGCATCTCTAACAGTTGTCACGCCAGCATCTACTGTTCTCTTTAAATGATCTATCGCTTTATAAAAATTATATGAAAATGGTGTAGATAAGCGATTTTCTAATGGCTCCATTTCCAACATGACATGTACATGGCTATCAATCATGCCAGGTAGTAAATATTGTCCATTTCCTTCTATAATATTGTCTCCTGTTAAATTTTTCCCGATTTCAGCAATAACGTTATGATCAATTTTAATATCTACGCCTTGTTGTACTTCTTTACCTGTTCCATCTATTAAGTTGATGTTTTTTAAAATCATGATAAATGCCTCCTAGTTATTAAAGAAAATTCATTAATATAGATGTTAAAATAACCGACGCTACTGTTACAGTTGTAAATCCGCCGATAATCATTGGACTGAGTAGCTCATTAAATACATCTTCTCTATCTTCATCATTGTCTGTGACAGAACGGCTAACTTCTTCACATAAAATAAAATCACCTGGAAAACCGTATAGTGCTGTTAGAGCAACTGGTAAAGCTTTTGTAGGTCTCCAACCAATTAATTTGGCACCGATCAATCCACCAATTAAAATGCCGATTGTACCGATAATGAGGATAGATAATATTGCTGGTAAGAATGCCCATAAATCATGAGGTTTAATGCCACCCATAGAACCGATAACGATAAGGATGATGATAACCATCATAATCGTAAACGATTGATTTCGTTCGAGTTCTTTTTGTTCGAATAAACCAATCTTTAGTCCAATTACACCAAATAGTAAACTGAGCAGTGTGTAGTGGATACCTGTAAATTCTCCGATTATAAAAGCAATACTTGCTAAGAAGAACATGATAAATAGTCTAATAACATTGTTCTGTAACAATGGATTTCTATTGAAAATTGTTTCTTTTTTGACTTTGTTTTTATTAGAAATGTTAGCAACATTTTTATCATGTTCTCTATTTGCAAGATAATACTTAGAATAACGTTTCATAAGTATTGAACTTAGTGGCATACCGATGACACCTTGTAATGCTTGAACAATAGCAGGTAATACAATTAAGTTAGCTAATCCTAAATCTTGAAGTTTCTCCACAGTGATGAGTAGTGCAACGATACCGCCTGCAATTGGACCAACTCCTGAAGCTGCTGTACGGAAATCAAAGAGGAGTGTAACGAAAATTAAAATTAAAGTAGTCGAACCAATAATTCCAAAGACTGAAATCACAACTGCTTTCCATTGAGACTTCAATATATGAAGGGGCATCATCGTCCCCATGTGCATAATAACAGGTGCAATAATAAGTGCGCCAAGCGATGGCAATATTGCGTGATCTAATATCTTTTCAGGTAGTACGCCTGCCCATGATAAAAGTAAATAACTGACCATAGCTGTTAATAACATTGGTACACGTGCTTTTGTAAGATAAGAAATCACTTCACCGAGAACAATTAATGAAAATAATATAGTGGCTGAAATAAGTGGTTCACTAACCATTAGCGTTCACTCCTTTTTAAGTTAATAAGCAAACTTTAGCACATAAAAATATATTAGTTAATAGTATTTTCTAAATATTTTGAAAATAAAGAAAATATTGCACGAATAATTTTTAATCATATATTTATTGAATATTAATATCACTTAATAATATAAAAAAGACTGTAAACATGTCGAATGACATAGTTTACAGTCTAAAGATATTAATGCTTATTGGCTTGTTTACGTTGATTGACGTAATAAACGACTAACAACATGATTATCCATAGAGGTGAATATAATAACGCTGTACGTGTATCTTCTGCAAAGAATAAAATAACGAGTACAAACGCGAAAAATAGTAATGAAAGGTAAGAACCAATCACACCAAATGGATTTTTGAATTTAGATTTTTCATGTAAATCTGCATCTTCTTTTCTAAATTTAATATAACAAATTAAAATAATTGACCAGATAAATATAAAAAATATTGTTGCCAGTGTTGTTACGAGTGTGAACACATCATCAGGTATGAAATAGTTTAATATTGCTGCTAAGAATAATACAACGCCTGAAAAAATTAAAGCTGGGTATGGTACACCGCGTCTGTTCGTTTTGCTCAAGGTTTTAGGTGCATGACCTGTTTGACCTAAACCATAAACCATTCGACTATTACTGAATAAGCCACTATTAGCAGCACTTGCAGCAGACGTTAATACAACAAAGTTTACGATGCCCGCAGCAGCAGGAATCCCTGCTAACACAAATAAACTAACGAATGGACTTTCATCTGGATCGATTTTATTCCAAGGTGTAATGCTCATGATAATTAATAAACTTAAAACATAAAATATGAGTATACGAATTCCGATAGAATTGACCGCTTTAGGTAAGTTCTTTTCAGGATTTTTCGTTTCACGAGCTGTTACGCCAACAAGTTCAATTCCGACAAAGCTAAATACCGCCATTTGGAAAGCGAGTAAGAAGCCCATCGCACCATTCGGGAACACACCACCATGTGAATATAAATTGTGGAAACCGGATTGAATGCCTGTACTTGATTTGAAACCATTTAAAATCATCCATAAACCAATCGCAATTAATAATACGATGGCGATAATTTTTATAAGTGCAAACCAAAATTCTACTTCACCAAATAGTTTCACTGTCATTAAATTTAAACCTAATAAAATAACAACGGTTGCTATGGCTGAAACGTAAGATGGAACATCTGGATACCAAAATTGAATATATTTTGCTACAGCTGTAATATCAGCTATTCCCGTTGCTACCCAACAAAACCAATATGTCCATCCTGTTAAAAACCCAAATAAAGGACCTAAATAATGTTCTGCAATATCAATAAAAGAGTTATAATCACTATTTGAAAGTAATAATTCTCCTAATGCTCTCATCATAATAAATAAGAAAAAACCGATAATAATATAAACTAATAAAATTGATGGGCCAGCTAATGAAATACTCTTACCAGCACCTAGAAAAAGACCGGTACCAATCGCGCCACCAATAGCAATTAATTGTATATGTCTATTGGACATACTCCGTTTTAATTCATGATCTTCCATTTTTTTCGCTCTCCTTAATCTCAATAACACATATGTTAAAAATATGCTTAAAAAAACAATATAAAAAGCATTATACTACTATTATTTGTATTATGCATAATAATAATTACCATATTTACATTCCACTAGTAGAGGAAAATGATTATATCGATATGTAAGCGCATTCAAAATATAATGTAAATATAGTCGAAAGGGGAAAATAATATGAAAAATATTTTGTTAGCATGCTCAGCGGGAATGTCTACGAGTTTATTAGTAACAAAAATGAAAGAAGCAGCAGAAACACAAGATATACAAGTTAATATAAAAGCGATGTCGAGTGACAATGCTTTTCAAGCTTTAGATGAGTATGATGTTCTATTAATCGGTCCACAAATGAGATTCATGAAGAAAAAATTTGTAAAGGCAGCCGAAGAACAAGGAATCGAAATGCCAATTGAAACAATAGATTCAGTAAGCTATGGAAGAATAGACGGGGATGGCGTACTAAAACAAGCTTTATCATTATTAGGGGAATAGGTGATAAAAATGCAAAGCACTTTTATGGATAAGTTAGAAGATGTATTACTGCCAATAGCGGATAAATTAAATAACAATAAATATTTAGCATCTTTACGTGACGGTTTTATGATTGCTTTACCATTGATTATATTTGGTTCTATCTTTGTCGTAATTGCAAACTTTCCATTTTTAGATAAGTTATTATCAGAAAGTCAGTTTACAGCATGGCAAAATGCAGTTGGACCAGCTTCAGCAGCAACACTCTCTATTATGGGACTATTTGTAATTATCGGGATTGGGTATAAATTGACCGAACGGAATGGTTTGGAAGGGATTTATGGAGCGGTAACAGCACTAAGTGCAGTTTTAATTTTAACGCCGCAAGTAGTAGGCAAGACTGAAGGAGTTATACCTACAGAAATACTAGGTGCAAAAGGGATGTTCCTTGGTATTATCGTTTCTATTATTACTTCAGAGTTATACAGTTTCTTTACGAAAAAAGATATTACGATAAAAATGCCTAAAGGTGTACCAGATCAAGTTTCTAAGTCATTTAGTGCCTTGCTTCCGGTAGCATTTACTTTAACGATATTTTTAATCATTAGAATCTTAATTGCGTTTACACCATTTAATACGTTACAAGATTTAATCTATACAATTGTACAAGAACCTTTAACGGCTTTAGGAAAAGGATTACCAGCTACTATTGTTGCTGTATTATTCATTCAAATATTTTGGTTCTTTGGATTGCATGGACAAATTATCGTCAATACAGTGTTTGACCCAATCTGGTATTCATTAAACAATGAAAACTTTGAAGCGTTTCAAAAAGGATTAGAGTTACCAAATATTATTACTAAACAATTTATAGATACATTTTTAGTTGGTATGGGCGGAACTGGTGGAACAATAGCAGTAGTTATTGGAATATATTTACTTTGTAGAAGTAAGCAAAATAAAGAAATAGCGAAACTTGGAACCCCAGCCTCCATATTTAATGTGAACGAACCTATCTTATTTGGATTGCCAATCATCATGAATCCATTGGTGGTTATACCGTGGATTGTTTCACCGGTAATCATTACAATTGTAAGTTATTCAGCTATGTACATTGGATTTGTACCGAAGCCTTCAGGTGTCATTGTGCCATGGACGACACCTATATTTATAAGTGGTTTTTTAGCGACAGGAAATGCATGGCAAGGCGCAGCGTTACAACTCGTCAATTTATGTATCACATTTGTCATTTGGTGGCCATTTTTAAAAGTATTAGACAAAAACTATTTAAAACAAGAATTAGAAAAGTAATATAGGATGGAGGAATTTACGATGGCAACCTCAATTAATGAGATAGCATTTCAAATTATATTATACGGTGGCAACGGCCGTTCAAGCGCTATGGAAGCTATACAATGTGCAAAAAAAAGAAACTTTGAAGAAGCTGAAGCGCTCATTAAAGAAGCGGAACAAGAAATCAATAAAGCACATAAATATCAAACTGAATTGTTACAAAATGAAGCACAAGGTGAGGAAAGTGAATTGAATTTATTGCTCATCCATTCTCAAGATCATTTAATGAATGCAATCACAGTTAAAGATTTAGCAAATGAAATGGTAGTTTTATATAAGGAGATGAAATCATGACTAAGTATGTATTTCCAGAAGGTTTCTGGTGGGGAAGTGCTGCCAGTGCCACACAAACGGAAGGTACAAAACTATTCAAGGATGAAACGATATGGGACAAGTGGTTTGAAGAAGAACCTAATCGATTTTTCGATGGTGTAGGACCTTATCAAACTTCAGACTTTTATCATAAATTTGAAGAAGATATTAAATTAATGAAGGAAACAGGTCATAATTCATTTAGATTATCTATCTCTTGGGCTAGATTAATGGATCAAGATACGAATGAAGTAAATGACGAAGCAGTCCAATTTTATAATCGTGTTATCAATGGCTTGAAAGAAAATCATATTGAACCTTTCGTGAATTTATATCATTTTGATATGCCGTTTAAAAAGCAACAACAAGGTGGTTTTGAGTCTTTAGAAGTTGTTGATCGATATGTGGATTATGCAATGACATGTTTCGAATTATTTGGTGACCGTGTTAAATATTGGTTTACATTTAATGAACCAATTGTACCGGTTGAAGGCGGCTATTTATATGACTTCCATTACCCAAATATAATTGATGCGAAAAGAGGCTTCCAGGTAGCGTTTAATACTGTACTTGCGAACGCTCAAGTGATCAAAGCTTATAAAGAAAATGGTTATGATGGAAAAATTGGTATTATATTAAATTTATCACCATCTTATCCACGTAGTGAAAATGAAGCGGATGTTAAAGCTGCAGAAATCGCGGATTTATTCTTTAATAGAAGTTTCTTAGATCCTGTAACAAAAGGTCAATATCCGCAAGATTTAGTAGATATTTTGAAGAAGCATGAATTGGTACCGACTTATACAGAAGAACATTTAAACACCATTAATCAATATACAGTAGATTTATTAGGTGTTAACTACTATCAACCTAGACGTGTTAAAGCGAGAGATACTGTTCCTAATCCAAATTCACCATTCTTCCCTGAGTATTATTTTGATAACTATGAAATGCCAGGTAGAAAAATGAATCCATATCGTGGTTGGGAAATTTATCCTAAAGGGATATACGATATTATGATTAATTTAAAAGAAAATTATCACAACATAGAAAGTTTCATTTCTGAAAATGGTATGGGCGTTGAAAATGAAGCACGATTCATCGAAGACGGCCAAATTAATGATACTTACAGAATAGATTTTGTAAAATCACACTTAATATGGTTGAATAAAGCTATAGAAGAAGGTGCGAATTGTACAGGGTATCATATGTGGACGTTTATGGATAACTGGTCATGGATGAATGCATATAAGAATCGATATGGTTTTGTTTCGGTGGATATTGATACAATGAAAAGAACAATCAAACAAAGTAGAAAATGGTTTAAAGAAGTTTCTGCAAGCAACAGTTTAAATGACTAATATGAAATACAAAGAGAAATATTAGGAGAGAGCGTGATGGAAACCAGAGACCTTAACATTGTTAAAATATTATACCAGCATCAACACGAATATATGAACAGTGATGCAATTGCCAAATTATTGGGACTATCTTCAAAAACGATTCGCTCACATATAAAAATTATTAATGAAGCGAGCAATGAATATGGTTTCACTATTTTAATCAAAAAGTCAAAAGGTTATCAGCTCCAAATAATGGATGAAGGTTTATTTAATTACTTTTTGAATGAACGGTTTTTAAAAGATGAAAATTTAAATTTCAACAATCAAGATAGTAGAATTCGTTATATTATGAAAAAATTATTGCTGGATAACCATTATACAAAACTAGAATCTTTGAGTGAAAGTATGTTTGTAAGTGTAGGTACTTTAAAAAACGACATGAATGAAATGAGAAAAATACTCTCTCAATATGAAATTGAAATCGTAAGCCGTCCAAATTACGGCATGAAAATAATTGGCAATGAATTTCAAATTAGGTATGCCATTGCTCAATTTTTATTAAATAATCAACATGTTAATATAGGTTTTACAGAAGATGATATTAAAAGCGTTAAATCATATCTGATTAAACTGTTAAGCAAGTATAAAATTGAAATTCCTGAAGTGAAACTTGATAATCTTGTAACACATATTAATATTGAGATCGTTAGAATGAGAAATCAACTTATGATAGAACAACAATTTCAAATTGAAGAGCAACCGTTACCTAAAGAATTAAAGGCATTCTTTCAAGAAATGATTCAATTTATAGAGCGTCGTTTTGCTTTGAATTTACCTAAAAAAGAAATGGATTATTTGTATATTCATTTTGTGACGACAGGTATTATGAATGAAGTCACAAATGTACCTAGAAATAATATGATTGAGACGATGATTAAACATATGTTAGATCATATTAAACGCATTTTTTATTTAGATTTAACGACAGACAATGCACTTAAGAAAAACTTATATTTACATTTATGTACATCCATTCATCGATATAAATATAAAATGAATATTAGAAATCCAATGTTAAATGAAATTAAACAAAACTACCCATTTGCTTTTGATATTGCTTTAGTGGCGAGTAAAATGATTGAAAAAGATTTAAAAGTACAAATATCGGAAAGTGAAATAGGGTATTTAGCGCTTCACTTTGAGATGGCATTAAACCGAATAGAGACAGATAAAGGAAAGTTGAACGTCATACTTGTCTGCAATTCAGGATTAACAAGCTCTCAATTAATAAAGTATAAATTGATGTAGAACTTTGGAAATCAAATTCAAATTTCTGAAATTATAGAGTTATATAATATTCATAAAGCAAACCTCGAACAGTCAGATTTGATTATTTCAACAGTACCGATTAATGATACTGTAGATTTACCTGTGTTATATGTTAATCCAATTATGTCGCAGCAAGATTTAGATAAGATACAAAGGTATATTGATTTAAAGGATTCTCATCATTAAGAAGCATTAATAGAAATAATCGAACTAAAAACAAAGTTGAACAATAAAGATGATTTATTAAAATTTTTAAATACTCAATTGAAAAAGCGAGATTTAATTCATAGTGGATTTATAGACAGCGTAGAAGAAAGGGAACAACATGCTTCTACAGCTTATGGAAATTTAGTAGCGATACCACATCCAGTAATGCCTTTAGCAAAGCAAACATTCATATATATGATAACGATGGAAAAACCAATCGCATGGGATGATAAAGAAGTACAAATTGTATTTTGTCTCGGTTTAAAAAAGAATACAACAATCAATCTAGAAAAATGTATCAAAACTTAACCGATATTATTAATGATTACACTAAAGTCTTAAAGTTAATAGAAGCGGATACCGAAGAACAATTTCATAAAGTCTTTTCACCTTAGTAGAGTCTGGGACATAAATACCTAAACTCAAAATAAAAGATCTCTTCATTAGGCTATTGCCTAGTGAAGAGATCTTTATATTTTACGATTTTGAAAGTACATGCTTGCTTCTTACTTTATATATCGATCAATTCTATCTATCCCAATATCTTGCTCTTTCAAATGCTTTGACTATTGTGTCTGGTTCGTCTGAAATGAAGACACCAGACCCGTATAAGTCTAGTTTGGCATTTTTAAGTTTTTCAGCTGCGTGTTGATTAAAGACTAACGGTTTGTTGTGTTTATAAGAAAGTTCTGCAAATTCTTCTATTGATGGGTTAATATCGCTATCGTCTGATAATACGATGAGACTATCAAATAATGTTGGATGTGCTGTATTAAATGTTTCTGTTATACCGTAGTCTTCTGATATGCTTTTTGGATGTTTTCCTACGAATGCATAATTTAATTTGTTTGCTGTAAATACTTTGGCGTATGATTTTAAAGTTTCAGCGCTAATATCACCGTTTATTAATACGGCTACTGAATGTCCTGGTAATGGGATGTTGAATTTTTCCATTGTGAGTTGACTATCTTTAGATTCTGATTGCACTTCCTCATTTGTTTCAGGTACTGTAACACCTATGTTTTGTGCCACTTCTTCAGCTAATTTACGATCAACTTTGTTTAGTTGATTTACTGCATTTTGTTTCACCATAATAGATTTGCACATACCAATCTCGAAAGAAAAGCCTTGTACCATATGATTGTATTCGTCTTCATTAAGACTATTTAAATACAATTTTGGTTGGCTATAATAATCTTTAAAGCTTTCACTTCTTTTTTGAATTTTATGGCCATCTACTTTTTCCTGGTAATGTTCATAGCCACCTTCTTCTTTAGGTGTTGTATGTGGGTCATTATTGTTGAGTGCGTTCTTATGATAAGCGACTTGCCCTTTATGAACATTCATTTGATGCATGGCATCTCTTTGGTTATTGTGAACTTCATTTACCGGTCGATTGATTGGTATTTGATTGAAGTTTGGTCCGCCTAATCTGGAGATTTGTGTGTCGGTATATGAGAACAGTCGTCCTTGCAATAAAGGATCATTTGTAAAATCTATACCCGGTACGATATGTCCAGGGTGAAATGTAGCTTGTTCAGTTTCATCAAATACGTTGCTTACATTTCTGTTCAGCGTCATTTTACCTACTTTTTGGACGGGTACTTGATCTTCCGGCCAAATTTTTGTTGGATCTAATATGTCGAAATCAAAATCGAATTCTTGTTCTGGTCGAATAATTTGCAGAGCTAACTCCCATTCTGGGAAATCACCTTTTTCAATAGATTCATATAAATCTTTGCGGTGGAAATCGATATCTTTACCAGATAAAATTTGTGCTTCATCCCAAACGAGTGATTCTAATCCTTGCACTGGTTTCCAATGAAATTTTACAAAGTGAGCCTGACCTTCACGATTAACAAGTCGGAATGTATGAACACCAAACCCTTCGACTTGTCTAAAGTTCTTAGGAATACCACGATCACTCATTACCCACATTGTCGTATGAGTCGATTCAGGATTTTGTGCAAAGAAGTCCCAAAATGTGTCGTGTGCCGAACCACCTTGAGGCATTTCGTTGTGAGGTTCAGGTTTAACTGCATGAATTAAGTCTGGGAATTTAATCGCATCTTGTATGAAGAATACGGGAATGTCATTTCCAACTAAGTCAAAGATACCTTCGTCTGTATAGAATTTCGTCGCAAACCCTCGAACATCTCTCACAGTGTCAGGAGAACCTTTAGAACCTTGTACAGTTGAAAATCTTACGAATACGGGGGTCGTTTTATTGGGTTGAGTTAAAAAGTCAGCAGATGTATATTCTGATAAATCTTCATAAACTTGAAATTCACCGTGTGCACCAAAACCTCTTGCATGCACAATACGTTCAGGTATACGCTCATGATCAAAATGCATGATTTTTTCTCTGAAATGGAAATCTTCTAATAAGCTCGGTCCGCGTTCTCCAACAGTTAAAGTATTTTCATCTTCACTTACTTTAACGCCATTATTCGTCGTTAATGCTTTACCGTCATTATCCTTTTTCATGTCATTTAATTGATCTTGCTTTTTATTACTCAATTTCATCCCTCCAATTATAGTGTACGTTTTCCCTTTAAAGATAATTAGAAACGTCATTTTGGAAAAAGATTGAAATAGACTAATCATTTTGGGTATAAGTATATTAATGAGCTTTAAATGTAAAGACATTTCATAAAAGGAGGTGTACCAATATGACGCATTTACCGAAAATTGGACAGCCTGCTACGAACGCGTTAAACAACATCAACGTGACAACTTTAGAGCAAGTATCGAAACTAGATGAACACAATTTGTCGAAATTACATGGTCTAGGACCAAAAGCGATAAGTATTTTGAAAAAGTCTTTGGAAGATGAAGGATTGTCATTTAGTAAATTGGATGATGATTTACGTCATTTAAAGTTTACCGTACTCGGTGATTTAAAATGTGATAATGCACCTAAAAGAAGGATAGTACGAGATTTTGTAATTGCATCAACTATAGGAGATGAAAAATATCTTAGTAATTGGTTAACGGATGATTTTGTATGGAATGTCCCAGGAGAATTTGAATTGAACGGTAAAGAGGCCTTTATAGATGAAGTTAAAGAACACTTACAAAAAGTATCGAGTCTTGAAATAAAATCTATGCTCACACATGGCAAAGAAGCTTCTACACATGGAACAATCATCAGTCATTCAGGCGAAGAAATACATTTTGCTGAGATGTATGAATTTGAAAATCATAAAAAAGACGCCAAAATTAAAAAAGCCACTTCTTATATTGTGATGAGACCTTAATATTATTTGAAATATAATGGTAGAAACATTATCTATATTAGTGAAATTATGGTAAATTATATAGATTATTATAAACTCTCGGAGGTTGAAAAATGGAAGCTACATTACCAAATTGCCCTAAATGTGATTCAGAATACACTTATGAAGATGGTGTATCATACATTTGTCCAATGTGTAACTACGAATGGACAGCTAATGGAGAAGAAACAGCAAATGCCGATAATACAGTAATTAAAGATGTAAACGGTGTTGAATTAAATGATGGAGATACTGTTACAGTAGTCAAAGATTTAAAAGTAAAAGGATCTTCTAATGCAATCAAACAAGGTACTAAAGTAAAAGGTATTAAATTAGTAGACCCTGAAGACGGTCACGATATCGATTGTAAAATACCAGGATTTGGTCAAATTGGATTGAAATCATCTGTAGTTAAAAAAATAAATAAATAAGGCATATAACCTGACAAACCGTTGGATAGCATCCAATGGTTTGTTTTTTTATGGATTTTTCAACATGTAAAATGTTCAAAATAATAATAAAAGATTGAGTTTTTAAATTTTTTGGAAAATTAATATATTATGTACATATAATGAATTTTGTGGTAAACATGGTATAGAGATTCCGTTTTTAACAACTATATAAGGGGAGAAAAATATGAAGGCTTATATGCAAAAATTTGCACAGTCTCTAATGCTACCGATTTCAATTTTACCGGTTGCAGGGTTATTGTTAGGTATTGCGTCTTTTATCGATTCTGGCGCAATTAACGGGGAAGGAAACAGTGTTGCTAACTTCTTAGCAAATGGTGGATTAGCAGTTATTAATAATTTACCAATTCTGTTCGCAGTCGGGTTAGCTTTTGGTATGTCTAAAGATAAAAATGGTGCAGCTGCACTTAGTGGACTTGTATCATTTTTAGTTGTCACAGAAGTTTTAAAGCCAGAATCAATGGCGAAAGTTCTACACGTTGCTGAAGATAAAGTAGATTTGGCATTCACAGGTATAAGTAATGTGTTTATCGGGATTATTTGTGGATTAGTAACAGCAGCAATTTACAATAGATTTAAAGATACGAAATTACCAACAGCGTTTGCTTTCTTTAGTGGTAAACGTTTAGTACCAATATTATCAGCTGCGGCTATGTTGGTTATTTCAATCGCACTTATGTTTATATGGCCACCGGTCTATAATGGATTAGTTACATTTGGTGAAATGATTTCTAAACTTGGTCCATTAGGTGCAGGTTTATACGGTTTCTTTAACCGTTTATTATTACCATTCGGCTTACATCATGCATTAAACCAAGTATTCTGGTTTGATATCGCGGGCATTAATGATATTGCTAACTTCTGGTCTAGCAATGGGGAAAAAGGTATAACAGGTCGTTATCAAGCTGGTTTATTCCCAATTATGATGTTCGGTTTACCAGCAGCAGCATTAGCAATTTGGAAAAATGCTGAAAAACGCAATAAAAAAGTCGTAGGTTCTTTAATGGTAACAGCGGCTATCGCTTCATTCGTTACGGGTATTACTGAACCATTAGAATTTTCATTCTTAGTAGCAGCACCAATGTTATTTGGTATACACGCTGTACTTACAGGTGTGTCACTGTTCATAGCAGCAACATTCCAATGGACAGCAGGGTTTACATTTAGTGCCGGTTTAATTGATTACTTACTAAGCTTAAGTATTCCAATTGCCAATAAACCATTCATGTTATTGCTGCTTGGTCTCGTAATGGCTGTTGTGTACTTCGTAATATTTGATTTTGCTATACGTAAATTCAACTTAAAGACACCAGGTAGAGATGGATTGATGGAAGAAGCAGTTAAACAAGATCCTAGCCTTGAAGAAGACAGTGATGGTCAAACAACGGGTAATAGTGACGCAAAAGTTTCTTATAAGACAAAACTTATTTACGAAGCTATTGGCGGTAATGACAATATCGAAGTGATTGATCATTGTGCTACGAGATTGCGTTTAACTTTAAAAGATACAGGTATAGTTGATCAAGAAAAAATTAAACAATCAGGCGCATTAGGAAATAAAGTAATCAGTGATAAAAACATCCAAATCATTATAGGAACAGACGTCCAATTTACAGCTGATGAACTCATGCAAATGCAACAAAATAAATAGATTGTGCTTTCTAATATGAAACGATTGAATGATAAAGGGGAACGATTCAATTGTTATCAAAGAAGCTCAGCCCGAAAGAAAAGGGGCTGAGCTTCTTTTATGTTGCTTATGCATTCACTACAAAGTCTGGTTGATCTCCTTGTAGTTTTTTAATGGTATTGTGTGCTACGATTCTTGCCATTTCATCTCTAGCTTCAAATGTTGCGTTACCGATATGTGGTGTAAGTACAACGTTATCCATTGATTTGAGTGCTTCTGTTATTTTCGGCTCGAATTCAAATACGTCTAATGCTGCGCCTTCGATAGTGTTTGCTTTTAATGCTTCTACTAATGCATTTTCGTCTACGATTGGTCCGCGTGATGCATTGATAATATATGCAGTTTCTTTCATTTTTTCAAAAGCGTCTTTATCGAATAAATGGTGTAACGCATCTGAGTATGCAGCATTGATTGTAATGAAATCTGCTTGTGCTAACATCTCATCTAGACTGACATAAGTAGCCCCTAAAGAAGCTTCTTGTTCTGGCTTTCTGTTTGGCCCTGTGTATAGGATGTTCATATCAAATCCTTTGGCACGTCTCGCTACTGCTGAACCTATTTCACCTAGACCAACTATGCCGACAGTCTTACCGGAGACTTCCCTACCTCTAAAGAATAACGGTGCCCATCCATTGAAACCAGTCGTTCTACATAGTTTATCTCCTTCTGCGATTCTTCTAGAAGCAGCGAGCAATATGCCAATTGTTAAATCTGCTGTTGCGTTAGTTGATGCTTTTGGCGTATTTGTCACATCAATACCTTTTTCTCTAGCATATTTAATATCTATATTATTAAATCCAGCGCCATAGTTCGCGATAATTTTTAAGTTAGGGGCTTGATCGATAATTTCTTTATCTATATTTGTAGATAGTGGACTGATGATAGCATCTACATCGTTTACTTTTTGAAGTAATATTTCTTTCGTGATTAACTTCTCCCCTTCAAAGACATCAACTTCAAAATGTTCCTTTAATAAATTTAAGCCTTCAGTTGGTATTTCTCCTGTTATGAATACTTTTTTCATAATGTAACCTCCTATAATTCTTAATAAAAATATATTTATTGTAGCTTTACCTAGTGTGAAAGTTTCCATTCACTGAATTTGCGCACGATGACTTCGAAAGCAATGTGATAAGGTAAAAAACTTGAATATGATATTTGGTTGAACAGTTCTATAGGTGAACTGTTTACGTATATATTATAACGTGCATTTTGAGCTAAGTAGTTATCTTTTAACGTTGTAATTGAAATATAACTTATGTTGCGAGTATGCATAATTTCAATATTTTCTTTAAGATGAGGTGTTTCTCCTGATAAAGAAATGATGAAGATTAAATCGTCTTCTTTCATTTGATTCATTGAAATTTTAAGTTCACTTTCATCGTTTATGACCATTACTCTTTTATTTATAGAAAGGAAGTGTCGTTGTGCATCTCTCGCGACGTTTAATTGTGCAACGCCGGTTCCATATATATAAATGTATGGAGAGTTATCTATTTGTTCACTTATATAATCATAATCAATCATTTTTAAGTGTTTCAATGTTTGTTGTAAATCTTGTTCTAAACTTTCAATAATATCAGTAGAAGGCTTAGAAACTTGTCTGTTTAATTTAATGTAAGCTTTAAAGTCACTATAACCATCAAATCCGAGCTTGCGGGCTAGACGGTGGATAGAAGAGATAGAAGTGTGTGAAATATCAGCTATTTCTTGAATTTTTAAGCGATGAATCAGATGAATATTTTGATTAATCATTTGTATTATATGTATATCATTATCGTTAAGTCGTTGATAATGCTCATTAATCAGTTTATCCAATATCATTATAACCCTCCATTATTCATAGTGAAAAGATTTTCATGTTATGAAAATATAATCTAAGTTTACTATGTCATTTCTATTTATGTCAAACCTATTGGATAATGTAAGCGTTTCCTTTAAAGTGGAGTTAAATCGATGTTGAAAAGGGGTTAGAATATGAATGCAATTAAACGATTTGGTAGTGCCATGATTGTTCCAGTTCTGCTGTTCGCATTTTTTGGTATTGTTGTAGGTTTTGCAACGTTATTTAAAAATCCGAATATAATGGGCGACATAGCAAATGAAGGCACAATGTGGTTTAAAATTTGGAGCTTAATTGAAGCTGGTGGTTGGACGATATTCGACCATATGGAATTAGCGTTTGTTATTGGCTTACCAATTTCTCTTGCTAAAAAAGCACAAGGTAGAGCAACGTTAGCTGCCTTAATGATTTATTTAGTATTTAACAATTTTATCAATGCTATATTGACACTTTGGCCAAAAACTTTTGGCGTAGATTTATCAAAAGGTATCGAGAACTTAACGGGTGTTAAAGAAATAGCTGGAATTGAAACGTTAGATACAAGTATTATCGGTGCGATTTTCATATCAGCTATTGTTATTTGGATACATAACCGTTTCTATGATAAAAAGCTTCCTGAAATGGTTGGTATTTTCCAAGGGTTACCATACGTAGTGATCATCGGATTCTTTGTGATGATCCCAATTGCATTTATCGTTTGCGCGGTTTGGCCAACAATTCAAACTGGCATTGCATCGTTACAAGGTGTGATGTTGCATTCAGGGTTTGTAGGGGTTTGGTTATTCCATTTCTTAGAACGAATTCTTATACCAACTGGTTTACATCATTTCATTTATACACCGTTTGAATATGGACCAGCTGTTGTAAATGGCGGTTTAAAACCATACTGGATTGAGCATTTAACGGATTTCTCGAATTCTACTAAATCACTTAAAGAATTGTACCCTTATGGATTCTTGTTACAAGGTAACATTAAAATGTTCGGTTGTTTAGGTATCGCATTAGCAATGTATGCTTCAACACCTAAAGAAAATAAGAAAAAAGTATTAGCACTTGTATTACCAGCAGGTTTAACAGCAGTTTTTGCTGGCATTACTGAACCATTAGAATTCACGTTCTTATTCATAGCACCATATTTATTCTTAATTCATGCTTTATTAGGCGCAACGATGGTAACAATCATGTATCTCTTTGGCGTAGTAGGTATTCAAGGAGGCGGTGCAATAGAACTCGCAGCAATCAACTGGATTCCATTGTTCTCTAATCATGGAAGTACGTATATAGCTCAGTTCATTATTGGAATCATCTTTGTCGGCATTTACTTCTTCGTCTTCAAAATTATTATAGAGAAGTTCAATGTGCCATTACCAGGACGCATTCCAGATAATGGTGATGCCAAACTTTATACAAAAGAAGATTATAAATCTAAAGATCATGCAGATACGCAACTTGATGCCAATGCATCTGAATATGATACGAAAGCGATTTATTACTTAGAAGGTTTAGGTGGTAAAGACAACATTAAAGATGTGACAAACTGTGCGACTAGATTAAGAGTAACAGTCTATGATGCAAACTTAGTAAAAGATAATGATTACTTTACACATAATCAAATGGCACACGGTGTAGCGAAAAGTGGTACGAATGTACAAGTTATCGTTGGACTTAGTGTTCCACAAGTAAGAGATTCTTTTGAAACAATGATTTAAACAAATATATGGAGGTTATGAATAATGAAGAAATTTAATATTACAATAGCAGGTGGTGGAAGTACGTTTACACCAGGGATTATATTAATGTTATTAGATCATTTAGAAGATTTTCCAATTGGTACCATTAAATTATATGATAATGATAAAGAGCGACAACAAACTATAGCAGATGCTTGTGAAATACTTTTAAATGAAAGAGCGCCAGGCGTTAAATTACAAGCAAGTACAGATCCAAAAACAGCTTTTGAAAATGTAGATTTTGTAATGGCACATATCCGTGTCGGTAAATATGCAATGCGAGAACAAGATGAAAAGATTCCTTTAAAACATGGTGTTGTTGGTCAAGAAACGTGTGGGCCAGGCGGTTTGTCATATGGTATGCGCTCAATAACAGGTGTACTTGAAATCGTTGATTATATGGAAAAATATTCTCCTCAAGCATGGATGTTAAACTATTCAAATCCAGCTGCAATAGTAGCAGAAGCAACTAGAAAGTTAAGACCAAATTCAAGAATATTAAATATTTGTGATATGCCAATAGGAATAGAAGAACTAATGGCTACAAATATTGGCTTAAAATCTAGAAAAGAAATGGTCGTTAAATATTACGGATTAAATCATTTTGGTTGGTGGACAGATATTAGAGACAAATCAGGTAAAGATTTAATGCCAAGCATCATTCAACACGTAGAGAAATTTGGATATTCAACGGATACAGGTAGTGATATGGAACAAGAAGCAAGCTGGAACGATACATTTAAAAAAGCGCGCGACGTCCAAGCATTAGATAAACATACATTGCCTAACACATATTTAAAATACTACTTCTTCCCAGACTATGTAGTAGAACATTCAAACAAAGATTACACAAGAGCAAATGAAGTCATGGCAGGAAGAGAAAAGTTCGTATTTGGAGAATGCCAAAACATTATCGATAAAGGCACTGCAGAAGGAACTGAGCTCACAATAGATGAGCACGCTTCTTATATCGTAGACTTAGCAAGAGCAATCGCATTCAATACGAAAGAAAGAATGTTAATGATCGTTGAAAATAAAGGCGCAATTTCAAACTTTGAACCAACAGCAATGGTTGAAATACCATGTTTAGTCGGTAGTGAAGGACAGGAGCCATTATCAGTAGGAGAAATACCAAGATTCCAAAAAAGCTTAATGGAACAACAAGTAGGCGTAGAAAAATTAACCGTCGAAGCTTATGAAGAACAATCTTACCAGAAATTATGGCAAGCACTTACACTATCTCGAACAGTACCAAGCGCATCCGTCGCAAAAAACATACTAGATGATCTAATAGAAGCTAATAAAGACTATTGGCCAGAGCTGAAGTAGTAGGAAAAGGAACCTGACAAAGATCAGGTTCCTTTTTTGATGAGTTTGAGTAAGATGGCATGGAATAATTGAGGAGATGAGATTAAATTAGATGAAATTAGGACGTTTTATAAAAAATGAGTGAAGTCGTGAGTTAAGTCAGGAGTTAATCCAAGATATTGCCGAAGTCGTGAGTTAAGTCCGAAGTTAATCCAAGACAAAGCCAAAGTCGTGAGTTAAGTCCGAAGTTAATCCAAGAATTACTTCAAATTCGATGTCCAATACCATCACCCATCCCAACCAATCCTGCCCCCGACACCTCTCCTACACCATATATATTAAATCAATCGAATTCTAATTTTCTCTCTTTCATAAAATTATAAAATGCTCTAACGACGTTATTTGATAAGTATTGTTCTTTTAATATCATATCGGTATTTCTGATCATGGCATTTCCATTTTGATCTAGGCAAGGTATTTTATGTAAGTCTTGATTATTTTTGAGTAATATATCTGGCAAAATAGAAAATCCTAAGCCGTGTTGTACGAATTCTTTACTTGTTTCCATATTGTCTACTTTTATTGCAATTGATGATGGTTCTACAAATCTTCCTATCCACCAATCGTCGATCAATTTATTTAGTGAAGTGTCAGTATTATAATAAATTCTTGGTAAATGTGGTAAGTCATCTATCGATATTGGATGTTTAGATACGATATAAATTTTTTCTGTCATAAGTCTTATTTTTTCTGATGAAAAGCTATAATCACCTCTTAAAATGCCGACTTGCGAGTAATCGTTATGGACTGACTTAAATACTTCTTCACTCCAACCGGTGTTGACATCAAATTCTACTAAAGGATATTTTTGACTGAATTCTGATAATATTTTAGGTAATTGATATCTTGAAAAAATACTAGACGCGCTTAATCTCAATGTACCTTGTACTTTGTTTTCTTGGTTGATTAATTCTTCTTTTAGTTTTTGACTATCTTTTATCATTGAGAGCGCATATTTTACAATGATTTCTCCTGGTGAAGTAAAGACTACGCCTTTTTGATTTCTATTAATAATATCCACGTTAAATTCTTCTTCAAGCTTATTGATTCTATAAGTTACTGCTGGTTGTGATATTCTCAAAATTTTACTTGTTTGCGTAATGTTTTTATATTTAAATAATGCTCTTAATATCTCCCAATCCATGCTATCCATATGAATTTCTCCTCATTCTTTTAAATTTGCCATAAAATTTTTTTATGCTCAAACATAAAAAAGTAATATTTTATTTATCGACTATCCACTTATATACTTTAAATAAGTTAACTGAATATTTCAATAAATTTTAGGGGGGTCATAACGTGGATATAAAAAGTTTAAGAGTTCCTTGCGTGTTAATGAGAGGGGGAACAAGTAGGGGTCTAGTTTTTAAAGATAGTGATTTACCCCTAGATCATGAAGCGAGAGAAAGAGTTATTTTAAAAATTTATGGCAGCTCTCCAAATGGCCAAATTGATGGTATAGGTGGCGGAACTTCTGTTACGAGCAAAGTCGCAATCGTGGGGATATCAAGTACAAATGAAAGTGATATTTACTATACGTTTGGACAAGTTGGTGTAAATAAGAAGAGCATTGATTACAATGTGACATGTGGAAACATGGCATCAGCAGTAGGACTATATGCAGTTGAAGAAGGTTTAGTCCCAAGAGTCGAAGGTGAAACAAAAGTTAAAATATTAAATACGAATACGAACAAAATAATGGAAGTCTTGATTCCTATAAAAGATGGAAACGTTGAAAACAAAGGTGATTTTTCTATATCAGGTGTAGAAGGCACTGGAGCAAAAATAACAGTGAGTTTTATGAATCCAGCAGGTGCATTTACGGGTAGACTTTTTCCGACGGGCAATGTAATAGATGAAATTCATGTTGATGAAAAAACATTTGAAGTAAGTATTTTAGATACTGGTAACATAGTCGCTTTTGTACAAGCAAGTGATTTTTCACTCGAAGGCTATGAGTTGTCACAAACGATTGATAAACCGGATGTTTCTAAAGAAATTGAAAAATTACGCGTTGAAGTTGGTATTTTATTAGGTATATTTAACAAGTATGAAAAAATCAATCCAGAATTAGAAGCATTACCTAAAATAACATTAGTGAGTCCGCCTAAAGATTATAAGACGGAACTAGGTATAATCAATAAAAAAGAAAATAACAATATTATAGGCAGATACATTTCTATGGGTAAGTTACATCCAGCATTTGCTGTGAGTGGTTCGATCTGTTTAGCAACTGCATGCCAAATACCTGGTACAATCCCACATTTAGTTTGTGAAAGTACCACTGGTAATAGCATCAATATTGGACATCCAAATGGAACAATTTCAGCAGAAGTTTTTTTACAGAAAAATGAAAGCGATTACAAGTTATTAAAAGGTGGCACAGGACGTACAGCTAGAAGAATTATGGAAGGCACTGCTGTCGTTCCTAAATATTTAATAGATAAGGAGGGAGAACATGGGTAAAAAGAAGTCGATAATCTTAATTGTATTAACGTTATTATTAGCAAGTTGTAGTGCTAAAGGTGATACGAAAAGCAAAGACGAAAAGAATGAAGTCGATAATTTCCCTAAAAAAACGATTAATATTGTCATACCATTTGGAGAGGGAAGTGCAAGTGATTCTTTTGTAAGACAATATTCTCAAGTGTTAAATAAAAATTCAAATGCTAATTTTCAGCCAGTTAATAAAGATGGTAGCGGCGGCTTAATAGGCATGTTACACACGTATCAACAAAATAATGATGGGTACAACATTTTAGAAATTACACCGTCACAAGTCATTTCTGATAACTTAAATAAAAGTAAAGAAGTGAAACTTTTAGATGATTTTGAACCGCTCGCACAAATTCAAAGTGATATTTATGTATTGTCAGTTTCGCAAGACAGCCCTATAAAAAATTATGATGATTTAATTGAAAAAGGTAAAAAAGATAAAATCACAGTCGGTGGAGCAGGTTCAACAGGATTAGATGACTTTGCAACAAACGACTTTTCAAAAAAAGCAGGTATAGATATGAGGTTTACACCGTATACTTCAGGATCAGAAGTCAAAGCTGCCGCACTTGGTGGTGAAGTAGATGTATACCTGGACAAAGTAGTAAATGTTGTAGATTATGCTAAATCTAAAAAAGTGAGACCGCTCGTTATTTTTAATGATGAAAGAATTGATGAGATACCTGAATTTGAAAGTGTACCGACAACAAAAGAAAAAGGGTTAGATGTTGATATAGGATCTTGGAGAGGATTCGTTGTTAAAAAGGGCGTGCCAGAAGATGTTAAGAAGGACTTAAACAAAAAAATAAAAGACGCATATGAAACTGAAGAGTATAAAAAGTATGCATCTGATAATTTAGTAGACATAGGTGAAGGATACCTTGGACCAGATGAATTTGGTAAAAAATTAAATAAAGAATATGAAAAGTTTGATGAAATTGCAGAAGATTTAGATATCAAATAATTGAGAACAGAGGGGGATATTCATGGGGAGTATCATATTTAGCTTCATATTATTTATTGTATTTTTGTACTTTCTAATTAATTCAATAAACATGGAAAATTTAAGAGAGGTTGATCCGATAGGTCCTTCTGGAATACCGACTTTCGCTTTATTTTTCCTTGTGTTACTGCTTTTCTATACATTAGTTAAAGAAATCGTTAAATATAAGCAAAATAAAAAGGAAATTAAACAGACATCACTATTTAATAAATCTTTATTAATTATCATGTGTTTAATAATTTCCATAACTATATTTATTTTAGTTATCAATAAAATAGGGTTTTTCTTATCTTGTTTATTTTTGACACCATTATTATTAATACTTTTAGGAGCAAAAAACAAAGTTTCAATCATCAGTTTTTCCATCGGTATACCAATACTGTTTACAGTGCTTTTTGGAAATGTATTGAATATACCTTTGCCAAGAGGATTTGGCTTCTTTTCTGAAATTAGTAGTTTCCTATATTAAATAACGGAGGTGTGAAAAATGAACATAACAATCTTAAAAGATTCTTTTTTAACTATATTAGAACCTACAACGTTAATGTTGATTATTTTAGGGCTAGTAGTAGGTATATTTTTAGGGGCATTACCAGGTATAGGCTCTTCAATGGCAATCGTATTAGTACTACCATTCACATATTTTTTAGATGTCATACCAGCAATTGCGTTACTATCAACAATTTATGTAGGATCTGCTTATGGCGGTTCGATAACAGCCATTTTATTTAACACACCAGGAACGCCAGAAGCAGTCGCGACGACTTTTGACGGTTATCCAATGTCACAAAAAGGGGAATCTAAAAAGGCATTAGGATTAGCAATAAGTAGTTCGGCATTTGGTGGCGTATTCGCTGTATTTTTAATGATTTTTCTATCACCATTACTATCACAGCTTGCATTTAAAATACATTCCTCAGAATATTTTGCTTTAGCCGTTTTAGGGATGACCGTTATTTCATCTCTCGGTACTAATAATATGGTTAAAGCGATTATATCTGGTCTGATTGGAATTTTTATTTCAACAATAGGAATCGATCCTTTAACAGCAACGGATAGGTTCACATTTAATAAGATAGAATTAATGAACGGAATTGATTATATACCTATTATGATCGGCGCATTTGCTTTAGGAGAGGTATTTTCACAAATTACAAATCAGAATACCAATACTTTAGATTCATCATCAAATGCTTCTCAAGGCACATTTAAATTTAAAGACTTTTTTGTATATAAATGGGCTGCTTTAAAATCAGCTGTTATCGGTAGTGTGATTGGCATATTACCAGGTACAGGCGGTTCGATAGCATCATTTGTAAGTTATGGTGTTGCTATGAAAACAGATAAAAATCCAGAACAATTTGGTAAAGGTAAAGAAGAAGGTGTAGTAGCACCAGAAACAGCTAACAATGCAGCAGCTGGTGGTTCAATGATACCGACACTTATATTAGGTATACCTGGTAGTCCAACAACTGCCGTTATATTAGCGGCACTTATTCTACATGGTGTGCAACCAGGACCACAATTAATTTCAGATCAACCAATCTTATTATATTCGATATTTCTAGCGATGCTATTTGCGAGTGTGATGACTTTAATAGCAGGAAGAGCAGGTATACAAGTATTTACATTATTACTAACAGCACCTTATAGTATCATCGCAACATTTATTATCATTCTTTCACTACTAGGCGCTTATGCGACAAATAATGATTTATTAAATGTTTGGATAATGCTTCTATTTGGAGTAGTAGGCTACTTAATGAAAGTATTTAATTTCTCAATAGCTTCATTAATATTAGGTATTGTATTAGGACCATTAATGGAAACATCATTAAGAAGACATCTATTACTTAATAACGGAGATTATTTCTCACTATTACATTCACCAATCACAGCAATCCTTTTAACAATTAGTGTGTTGATCATCGTATTACCAATATTTATGAAGAAAAGAAAGGCTTAATTGAGTAGATTTTAGTGTGTAAATAGTTACTATACCATCTTTCTTTAATAGAAAACTTCTAAATGATATACTTAATAGCGGAGAATATATATTTTTATTTAAAAATATAAGGGAGAATATCTATGTATATAGAAAGAAAACCAACTATCAATTTAGAGGAATTAAAGAAGGAATTTACGAATAATTTAGGTGAAATTGAATATGTTCAGTCATCGGAACAAGCTTTAGAAGAGTTGTTTAACTTTGTAGAGTTACAACATAATTATGCTGCTGCTCTGGAAGAAATAGGTACCAAATTGAAAATCTTAGATGATGAATTTCAAGTTGCTTATAAACATAATCCTATCCATCATATGGAAAAGCGTGTTAAAGAATTTCCAAGTTTAATTAAAAAGCTAAAACGTAAAGGATTTCCATTAAATGCTGAATCAGCAAAAGAAAATATTCAAGATATTGCTGGTATAAGAGTGGTTTGTAACTATATTGAAGATGTTTATACTATCGAAAAGTTATTGCTTAGACAAGCTGATGTGAAGTTATTAAAAAGAAAAAATTATATAGAGTACCCGAAATCAAATGGGTATAAAAGTCTGCATATAGTTGTATCTATTCCGGTATTTTTAGCTGAACGTGTGAAAGTAATACCAGTCGAAATTCAGATTCGTACAATTGGTATGGATATGTGGGCAAGTTTAGAGCATAAATTAAGATATAAAAATCCACGTGTATCAACTGAACAATATCAAGAAAAATTAAAAGAATGTTCTATTGAAATTACCAATGTGGAACAAAAAATGCAAGAAATGAATGATGAAATATATCGTGATGAGATGGGTAGCATGTCATGATAAAAATAGATAAATATAAATGATAGTAAGCGTTTAGGACATAAATGTCCTACACTATAATGATTTTAAAAGTGCTGTCGACAAAGTCACTTAAAGTGAACTTGTTGGCAGTTTTTTTGCGCACGCTTTCCTAGGGGAAGGTCTGAGCCTCGGTCTCAGCCACTTCCTTCTTCCCGCAGGAGTCGGCGCAAAAATTCTGCCACATTTTAGGAGAATATTTTGTAATATAAGTTAAATTAAGCAATTCTTTTAAAATACTGAAAAATCAATTAAATTAAACCTTTCTAAGATACATTTTTAAAAGAGCGTGATATTATAAAAGTGTTGAATATATATAAGGGGGATTTAAAGTGGCGGATTCAGTAAAATTACTAAAAACACTTACAGACATTAATGGTATCTCGGGATTTGAATACAATGTTAAATCTAAAATGAGAGAATATCTAGAGCCTATAAGTGATGAAATTATAGAAGATAATTTAGGAGGCATTTTCGGGAAAAAGAATGCTAAAAATGCTTCTAAAACAATTTTAATAGCAGGACATTTAGACGAAATCGGATTTATGGTGACGCGTATCGATGATGACGGTTACCTTAAATTCACGCCAATTGGTGGCTGGTGGAACCAAGTCATGCTTTCTCAAAAAGTGACTGTTACGACAGATGATGGTAAAGAATTAAGAGGTATTATTGGTTCTAAACCACCACACGTATTAAGTCCAGAAGAGCGTCAAAAGCCTGTAGACATTAAAAGTATGTTTATCGACTTAGGTGTTGATAATAAAGAAGCGGTTGAAAAATTAGGCGTTGAAATAGGTAACATGGTTACACCTTACTCTGAATTTGAAGAACTTGGAGATGGTAACTACTTGACGGCAAAAGCATTTGATAACCGCTTTGGTTGTGCGTTAAGTGTAGACGTATTAAATGAACTTAATAATGACGAACTTGGCATTAATTTAGTTTCAGGTGCGACTGTACAAGAAGAAGTCGGTTTACGTGGTGCGAAAGTAGCAGCAAACAAAATTAAACCAGACTTATCAATCGCAGTAGACGTAGGTATCGCATATGATACACCAGGCATGAAAGGTCAAGATCATGAAACTAAATTAGGTGAAGGTCCACTTGTTTTACTTATGGATGGAACAAATATTGGTCATGTAGGATTTAGAAAATTCATTAAAAACGTAGCAAAAGAAAAAGGCATAGATGTACAATGGGATAACATTACCGGTGGCGGTACAGATGCAGGTAGTATCCACGTAGCAAACGAAGGTACACCAACAATCTCAATAGGCGTGCCATTACGTTACATGCACTCAAACGTATCTATCCTGCACAAAGATGACTATTTAAATGCAGTAAAATTAGTAGCTGAAATCGTAAAAGCCTTAAACGACGACACTGTAAAAGATATTATGTGGTAAGTTTAAAATAAAGTTCGAAGGAATTCTTGCAGAAGAATTCCTTTTTTTTATAAAAAAGAATAAGCGCTCTAAGAACGACAATTCAGAGATGAATGATTATGAGTTGGAATACAATCATTAAAAAGTAATAAATTCCCAAAATATTAGTGTAAATTTCGCATGAAATCCTTTTGTAACAAGGTTTTCATCAAGTATTATGACCAAGTAACAAATTGTTATTAAAATAAAATAAAATTTTGTGATTAAATTTCACTTTTATTTGATGGATATCGTTTGTAAAGTGTATCATTATGCTATATTATAAGTAATAGAGATGGAAGAATTTGATTCGTTCAGGTGCTTCCTTTTTCTATATTTATTGAATAAAGGGAAGTGAAAAATCATCGAAAAAGAAAAGAAAAAGTTGCTTCGGAAAATGGTGAAACCATTTGAAAATAACAATCTAAAGAAAAGTACAATTCAAATTATAAATACATTAATTCCGTTAGTTGCACTTGTAGTCGCTGGATTTTTAAGCTATCAAATACATTGGTCATTATCATTGTTATGTGGTGTGTTAGCTTCGGGATTTTTAATTAGAACATTTATTATTTTCCATGATTGTTGCCATGGATCATTTTTAAGCAAGAAAAAGAACAACGATTTGTTAGGTAATATAACTGGTCTTATGACATTTTTCCCTTATGAAAAATGGCGTAGAGAACACATCATTCACCATACGAGTAGTGGTAATTTAGAAAAACGTGGTATTGGAGATATTTGGGTTATGACGATTGAAGAATATCGTGATGCTTCTAAATTTACTCAGTTCAAATATCGTATGTATAGACACCCATTTGTGATGTTTATACTAGGTCCTATATTCTTGATGTTTATTTCAAATAGAACGAACGCTAAAGATGCTAAGCCGAAAGAAAAACGTAATACGTGGATTCATAATATTGTATTACTATTATTCTATGTCGGCATGTTCTTCTTAGTAGGCGCAACGCCATTTATGCTTGTATTCCTTCCAATGCTATTTATAGCAGGTATGTTAGGTATATGGTTGTTTTACATTCAACATACATTTGAAGATGCATATTTTGAAGAAGCATCTGAATGGGATTATGTAAAAGCAGCTATAGAAGGTAGTTCTTATTATAAATTACCTAAAGTCATTCAATGGATGACTGGTAATATTGGTTATCACCATGTGCATCATTTAAGCCCAAGAATTCCAAACTATCAATTAGAACAAGCACATGAAAAGACACCACCATTACACCATGCAACGACAATTACGCTTAAAGATAGTCTAGAATCTTTAAAATATAAACTTTATGATGAAAAAAATAAATGCTTTATCACTTTTAAAGAATATACACGTCGCTTTAATAAAAATCATGCATAAATTAAATGGTACTAAAAAAGCATCACTTCGTTGAGTAACGAAGTGATGCTTTTTCTTTATATTTTTTCGTTTGTTCTTTTAAGTATATGCTGAATGTTGCAAGACTGGCTGGAAACGAAAATTTAATAATGTACAATTTTGATTGTTTAAGTATGTACAAAGATGTCTTGGATTAACTTGGGAATAAACTCACGACATGGGTAATGTCTTGGATTAACTGTGGAATAAACTCACGACATGGACAATGTCTTGGATTAACTCCTGAATAAACTCACGACTTGGACAATGTCTTGGATTAACTTCAGACTTAACTCACGACATGGGCAATGTCTTGGATTAACTGTGGAATAAACTCACGACATGGGCGATGTCTTGGATTAACTGTGGAATAAACTCACGACATGGGCTTTTTCTTGGATTAATTCCAGACTTAACTCACGACATGGGCAATGTCTTGGATTAACTGTGGAATAAACTCACTCCTGACCCCATCCACCAACTCCTCATTTCCTCCAGTCCACCCCTGAAATCATGAGTTCCATCCGCGTCCAATATGCTTAAAGTTCTAATTATTTGCATTGATGTGAAATGTTTCGGATTATAAAACGAAGTAGATTACACATCTACAACTATGAGCAAACGCTTACAATAGATTTAGGGAGGTTATTTGATTGCTTAGTAAACGACAGAGAAACATATTGTCTTATTTATCATCTGAGAAAGGCTTCGTAACCATTTCCGAATTGGCATCTTTATTTCAAGTTACTGAACGGACGATTCAATATGATTTGGAGTTTATTGAATCTTTTAAAAGTGAATTGAATATTGATGTTGAGAGAAATAAGAGTTTAGGCGTCAAATTATCACAAAAAGAAAATGATAATGAAGTGTCGAATGTTGAGTTGGACATTCATTATTCTAAAAATGAAAGAAAAGAACAGATTATTTTAAGGTTGTTTGAATCTTCAAGTCCTATTAGTTCTCAAAGTTTAGCTGACATTCTGAATGTATCACGCCGTACGGTTGTTGATGATTTGAAGTCTGTGCAGCATTGGTTAGAGGAATATACGCTTGTTCTAGAGTATAAAAAGAACAAAGGATTTGTCATTGAAGGTAATGAAAAATATTTAAGAGAAGCTTATGCCAATGTGGTTAATGAGTATTTCCGTAAATCTACAGCTCAAATTGGGATTGAAATTTTTTCTGAAGATGAACTTGAAAAAATAAGACGTGCTGTTATTACAACTATAAATGATCAAGATTTCCAACTGGTTCAAGTCGGTATTGATGGTTTAATATATCACATTATTATTGCGATTCATCGCGCGAAGAAGCAATTTGTTTTTGATATTCCCGATGAAGAGTATGAAAGATTGAGCAAGACAGATGCTTTTAATATAGCCATTCAAATTACTGCCGAATTAGAAAAAGTATTTAATATAGCTTTTCCTAAAAGTGAAGCTGCTTTTATCACATTGCATTTATTAGGGGCTAGGGTCAATAAATTTCATCAAGAACAAACTCAACAAAATCTATCCAATTTAGCAAGTTTATTCATTCAAAAAGTAAGTGCTCAAATAGGCATGCCACTTATACATGATCATAAACTGCTTACAGGTCTTGTTACACATTTACAGCCGGCCATCCATAGAATGTCTTTTGATATGACGCATTCCAATCCATTGAAAGAAGAAATTCTAAAGGAGTATTCCGAACTTGTATTAGCGATTAAACAACAAGTTGGGATATTGGAAGAAGCTTATCAAGTCACTTTTAATGAAGATGAAGTTGCATATTTAGCGTTACATTTTGCGTCTTCAATAGAACGATTGTCTAATGAGGAACCGACTCAAATTAAAGTTATCTTGTTATGTGGTTCGGGTGTTGGGACTTCTCAGTTATTAAAAAGTCGCATCGAAAATATTTATCCTGAATTAGAAATTTTAGATGCTTTTTCAATTTATGATATTTCGGAAAGTTTTCTAAAATCTCATGGAGTCGATTATATTATTTCTACTGTGCCGGTCGATGGCTTTTCAGTACCGACCATAGAAGTTTCACCATTTTTAATGAAGGAAGATAGAAGTAAAATCAATCAAATGATTAATGATTATAGAGAAAGATATATCTCAAGCTTTAAAACGGTTGGTCCGAGTTTAGAAAATGTCATACCTGAAAACCATATTCAAACGCATGTAAAAGTTTCAAGCAGAGATGAAGCTATCAAAACGAGTGTTCAAACTTTAGTGGATGTTGGACATGTTAATGAACAATATGGTGATGAAATTATCGATCATTTAGATAAATTTGGTCCTTATATGGTTATCGGACCTCATATTGCATTACTTCATTCTAATTTTGAAAATGTAAATGTCCCTGTAAGTATGTCTATCGCACACTTTGAAAATGGCGTTGAATTTGGACATGATCGGTTTGATCCTGTGAAAGTTGTGGTCATACTTGCGACAAGCCAACCTCAAATTCATTTGAATGCGCTTGGTCAGTTAAGTCGAATAATTATGAATGAAGAATATAGAAATGAATTAATTGCAGGTCAGAAAGAAACAATATTGCAACTCATAAAAACCGTAAGTCAAAATGAGGAGGGTGTCTAAATTTGACCCAAATTATAAAGGAAGAACATATACAGTTAAGAGAAAAAGTTGCTAATTGGGAAGAAAGTATTCAAGTGGCAGCAGCACCATTATTGCAAGAAGGTTATTTTAATGATGATTATGTCAAATCAATGATCAAAAGTGTGCATGATATGGGACCTTACATTGTCATTGCACCAGAAATTGCCATTGCGCATGCGAGACCGAATGACAATGTTCATAAAGTAGGATTAAGCTTATTGAAGCTAGAAGAGCATATTAACTTTTCGGATAACAGTCATTACGCATCATTAGTATTCGTATTAAGTGCGATCGATAATGAAGCGCATCTCGAAATTTTAAAAAAACTGGCAACGATATTAAGCGATAAAGAAACAGTTGCGTCACTTATTTTGGCAAATAGTAAATCAGAAATTATAAATATATTTAAGGAGAATGATTAATATGAAAATTTTAGTAGTTTGTGGACATGGTTTAGGAAGTAGTTTCATGGTAGAAATGAATGCACAAGAAGCGTTGAAAAATTTACAAGCGCCATCCGATGTTAAAGTTGAACATAGCGACATTATGTCAGCAAGCCCTGATATGGCAGATATCTTTATTTGTGGGAGAGATTTAGAAGAAAATGCTCAAAGATTAGGTGAAGTAATCGTTTTAGATAACATTTTAGACAAAGAAGAATTGCAAAATAAACTTGAAGAAAAATTAAAAGCACTGAACATTTTATAAACGAAGGAGAGACACCATCATGAATTCAATACTAGGATTTTTTGTAGATGTTTTTAGTCAACCTGCTATACTAGTAGCACTTATTGCATTAATTGGTTTAATTGTACAGAAAAAATCAGCAGCAGATATTACATCAGGTACCATTAAAACAATATTAGGCTTTCTTGTATTAAGTGCTGGAGCAGGCGTTGTTACAGATTCATTAGAACCATTCGGAAAAATGTTTCAAGAAGCATTTGGTGTTCAAGGGGTCGTTCCGAATAACGAAGCCATTATTTCAATTGCTTTAAAAGATTATGGAACTACAGCAGCTTTAATTATGATGTTCGGGATGTTAGTTAATATATTGATCGCAAGATTTACAAATTTAAAATATATCTTCTTAACAGGTCATCACACATTTTATATGGCGGCTTTTCTAGCAATACTGTTAACAGTAGGTAATATAACAGGTACAATGACAGTCGTTGTAGGTTCAATTATTTTAGGACTTATTATGGCAGTTTTACCAGCACTTGGACAATCAACAATGAAAAAAATCACTGGCTCTGATCAAGTAGCAATCGGTCATTTTGGAACAGTAAGTTACTGGGCAGCAGGTGAAATAGGTAAATTATTTTCTGGGAAATCAAAATCAACAGAAGATATTAAGTTTCCTAAAGGTTTAAGCTTTTTAAGAGAAAGTACAATAAGTATTTCATTAACAATGATCGTACTTTATGTGATTGCTGCATTATTTGCGGGACCAACCTTTGTACATACAGAATTAAGTGACGGTACAAACTTTATCGTGTTCTCCGTTATTCAAGGTGTCACATTCGCAGCAGGTGTATTTATTATTTTAACAGGTGTAAGACTGATTTTAGCTGAAATCGTACCAGCATTTAAAGGTATATCAGAGAAACTTGTACCAAATACGAAACCAGCATTAGACTGCCCAATCGTATTCCCATACGCACAAAACGCAGTATTAATAGGCTTTTTCGTAAGTTTCGTAACAGGTGTTATCGGAATGTTGATCATGTTCTTAATAGGAGGCGTCGTTATTTTACCAGGCGTCGTACCACACTTTTTCTTAGGAGCAACAGCAGGTGTATTCGGTAACGCAAGAGGCGGTATAAAAGGTGCAATAGCAGGATCAGCCTTAAATGGTATTTTAGTGACATTCTTGCCACTATTATTACTGGCATTTATGGGAGATTTAGGCGCAGCATCCACTACATTCTCAGATACAGACTTCTTAGCAGTAGGAATCGTTATAGGATATATAGCGAAATTCTTAGGACTTGCAGGCGTCATTGCAATCATCATCATTATCGGCGTGTTGGGCGTGTTATTACAAAGACGTTCAAACCAAAAAGTAGCAGAAGAAAAATAAATGAAACAAAGCACTTCGAAATCAGTCGAAGTGCTTTTTGTATGGAGGGATTCTATTTCTTACTAAAAGTATAAGCATTTAATTGGCAAGTTAAATTCTTATGGTGGTATAGTGTTACTTCATAAGGAGGATTTATTAAAATGAATGAAAAATACGAACCTTTATTTAAGTCTTTAAAATTACCTAATGGTGTAGAAGTTAGAAACAGATTTGTCTTAGCACCTTTAACGCATGTATCTTCAAATGAAGATGGTACAATTTCTGACATTGAAATACCATATATAGAAAAACGTTCTAAAGATGTAGGAATATCTATTTCTGCAGCAAGTTATGTTGAACCTCTTGGACAAGCTTTTCCAGGGCAACCTTCAGTATCTAAAGAAGAAGATCTTCCAGGATTAACGAAACAAGCTGAAGTGATGAAGAAAAATGGTGCGAAAGCTTTAATCCAAATTCATCACGGTGGTGCAATGTCATTACCAGGTTTAACGCCTACTGGTGAAGTGGCTGCTCCAAGTGAAGTTGAAGTAAGAGGCTTCGGTCAAAAAGAACCACATGTAGCCCGTGCATTAACTGTTGAAGAAATAGAACATTCAATTGAATCATTTGCTAATGCTACTAAAATAGCAATTGAAGCAGGTTTCGATGGTGTTGAAATTCATGGTGCTAACCATTACTTAATTCACCAATTCTTCTCCCCTTATTACAATCGAAGAGAAGATGCATGGGGAGACCATTTGAAATATCCATTAGCAGTTATTGATGCTGTTACTAAAGTTGTGCGTGAACATGCTTCACCAGACTTTATTGTAGGATATCGTTTTTCTCCTGAAGAAGTAGAATCTCCAGGTATCTCTATGGAATTAACTGAAAAACTCGTTAAAACATTGTCAGAACAACCAATCGATTATTTACATGTATCATTAATGGATATCCACTCAACAACAAGAGAAGGACAGTACAAAGGTGAACAACGTGTGAAATTATTATTAGATTGGATTAACGGACGTGTGCCTTTAATTGGTATCGGATCAATCTTTACAGCAGACGATGCATTAGCAGCTTATGAAACAGGTTCACCGCTAATTGCATTAGGAAGAGAATTATTACTTGATCATCAATTTGTTTCAAAAATTGAACAAGGTAAAGAAGATGAAATCATTTCAGTATTCGATCCAGAAAGAACAGATAAACATGATTTACCAGAACCATTATGGAAACAGTTCAACGCAGGATTTTATCCATTACCAAGAACTGACGAAAAAGCATCAAACACTAAGTAAGAATTGAAAATAAGAATACAGCTAAAAGTTACCATAAAGTCGAATCGACTTTATGGTAGCTTTTTTATTATGAACGTAAGTCGTGAGTTAAGTATGGAGTTAATCCAAGACATTGCTCATGTCGTGAGTTAAGTCCGAAGTTAAACCAAGAAAAAGCCGAAGTCGTGAGTTAAGTCCAAAGTTAATCCAAGAAAATGTCCAAGTCGTGAGTTAAGTCTGAAGTTAATCCAAGAAAATGTCCAAGTCGTGAGTTAAGTCCAAAGTTAATCCAAGAAAAAGCCGAAGTCGTGAGTTAAGTCCGAAATTAATCCAAGACTTTGCCGAAGTCGTGAGTTAAGTCCGGAGTTAATCAAAGAAAAAGTCGAAGTCGTGAGTTAAGTCCGAAGTTAATCCAAGACAAAGGCGAAGTCGTGAGTTAAGTCCGAAGTTAATCCAAGAAAATGCTCATGTCGTGAGTTAAGTCCGAAGTTAATCCAAGACATAGCTCATGTCGTGAGTTAAGTCCGAAGTTAATCCAAGAAAATGTCCAAGTCGTGAGTTAAGTCCGGAGTTAATCCAAGACTGATGTGCACCCCAAAAGTTGAACCTCAAATCTAGCTTATAGGGGTGCATTATTTATGAGAAAAAAATATGATTTTAACTTTAAATTAAAATTAGTAAAAGAGTACTTAGATGGTCAATCAGGTTATAAAGCACTTACCTTAAAACATGACATTTCCAGTTCATCTGTCATTCAAATATGGGTCAATCAATATAAAGAGTTTGGAGAAGATGGCTTACAAGAAAAAAGAAGAAACACTGTTTATACTAGCGAATTTAAATTATCTGTTATAAAATTTAGACAAGAAAATATGTTGTCTTATCGAGAAACAGCTAATCATTTTAAGATTATTAATCCTATAATGGTTGCCAATTGGCAACATCAATTTGATGAAAAGTGTCGTCTTGATCTAGCTAATAAACAAAAGGGACGGTCTATCAATATGGATAAAAAATATTCGGAAACTGATAATAAAAATTCATCTCTAAATGAAAATGAACGTGAAGAACTCGAAAGACTTCGCAATGAAGTTGAAACGTTAAAGGCAGGTATTGCTTATCAAAAAAAGTTACAAGCCTTGACCGACATATACGGAAGCAAAAATCAGAAATAGTAAAGATCATTACGGAACTACACGAAACACTTAATATAAAATTGAGTATTTTATTCAAAGTCGCTAAATTAGCTAAATCTGTATATTATTATTGGATAAATCAGTTCAATAAACCTAATAAAGATGATGAACTGATTAAAGTAATAAAAGAAATATGTAAGGAATCTAATTATACCTATGGTTATCGAAGAGTTACACAAGATTTAAGTAATAGAGGTATCAAAGTAAATCATAAAAAAGTAAGAAGATTAATGAAAGAATTAGGGTTATCTTGTTCGAAATTTACGCATAGAGGGCGTAAATTTCGATCATTCAAAGGTAAAGTTGGTAAGGTCGCTAAAAATATAATAAATCGTAGATTTAAAACACATGTCCCTTTTCAAAAAATAGTGACAGATATTACAGAATTCAAGTTGAAGAATGGCCAAAAATTATATTTATCTCCTTTTATGGACTTATATAGTTCGGAGATTATTAGTTTTGAAATTTCAAAACGTCCTTCGTTAGAGATTGTCATCAATCCACTAAAAGAAATGATAGCTATGCGTCCAGATTTAAGCTATCGTTTAACGATACACTCAGATCAAGGTTGGCATTATCAACATTCGCAATACACTAAATTATTAAAAGCAAATAAAGTATTTCAAAGTATGTCTAGAAAAGGTAATTGTTTAGATAACTCAGTTATGGAAAACTTTTTCGGACTACTTAAACAAGAGATGTATTATGGTCAAGAATTCGAAGATTTTCAGCAACTAGAACAAGCTATACATCGTTATATTCATTTTTATAATAATGAAAGAATCAAATCAAAATTAAAAGGCTTATCTCCTAAAAAATTCAGGAAACAAACCTTTCAAATATCATACTAAAAAAGTTCAACTTTTTGGGTTCAGTACAGACATTGCCGAAGTCGTGAGTTAAGTCCAAAGTTAATCCAAGACTCCAATCCTCCTTCAATCCAAAGACCATCCTTCTGTATACCCAATCATCCCTTCAATCCAAGACTCCAACTCATTGCCATATTTAACTGAGTCAAACACCATATAACTACACATATTTCACATTATGTTAAACTGAATTTTATATAGCTTTTATTTTAAATGAGGTGTTAAGCGTGAATCAAGATAAGCTTAAAGAACAGGTTGCGCATGAAGCGGTTAATGATATTCAAGATAATATGATAGTTGGATTAGGTACTGGTTCGACGATGTATTATGCGATTCAAAGGCTAGGTGAACGTGTTAAAGATGGCTTAAATATAAAAGGGATTCCTACTTCTGAACAGACGGCTAAATGGGCTCAGCAGTATGGTATTCCACTTACTGATTTTTCTGAAGTGAGTCATTTAGATATTGTGATTGACGGTGCTGATGAAATTGATGGTAACTTCCAATTGATTAAAGGTGGGGGCGGCGCGCTTTTACGTGAGAAAATTGTAGCTAATGCCACTGATCAATTTATCGTTATTGTTGATGAATCTAAATATGTTAAGACGCTAGGTAAGTTTAAATTACCTGTTGAAGTGATTCCTTTTGGATGGGAAGTGGCGGCTCGTGAAATTGAAGCGCTAGGTTGTGAGGCTACTTTAAGAGTAGGTAAAGATGGTACATTCTTATCCGACAACGGTCATTATATTTTAGATTGTGATTTTAAAGAGATTCATAACCCTGAAAAGTTAAATCAAGATTTAATTTCTATTATTGGTGTAGTAGAGACAGGTTTATTTATTAACATGGTTCAAAAAGTACTTATCAGTTATTCAAATCCTGAAAAAATTATAGCATTAAATAATTAATAATGAGTTCATAGTAGTTAATAAACAGCTAATGGTTTAATGACCACATAGCACATACACTTAAGTTATCAACTAAAGAGGAGATGTGTGATATGAATTTAACGAAAACTACATTTGGAGCATTCGCGTTAACTACAACGTTATTATTAGGTGCTTGTGGAGATGGCGACATGAACAAAGATGAAAAGATGGACAATAAAAGTGAAATGAAAGATAAAGACATGAATAAAGACAACATGAAAGATCAAGATATGATGAAGTCTGGCATGTTTAAATCTATGAATGATGAAATGGTAGAAGGTAAGGCAACTATTAAAGATCATAAATTGATGCTTACAGATTTTAAATCATCTAAAGGACCTGACTTACATGTTTACTTAACGAAAGATGGGGACGTTGAAAAAGGCATGGAAATCGATAAAGTCGATTATAACAAGATGGAACAGACTTTTGATTTAAAAGATATGGATACATCTAAATATAATGAAGTTACGATTTATTGTAAAAAGGCACATGTCGTATTTGGAAGTGCTAAATTAAAATAAAATCAATTGCTAAGGGGAATTCAGAAAGTCTGGGTTTCCCTTAAACTTTATTTAAAGGAGTATGCCATGAAGAAAATATTTCAAATCTTATGTTTAATTGTTCGCTTTATAAGTGGCTTTATCATTTTAATGCAAGGTTATGAAAAAATAACTGGAGGATTTAGTTTAGAAGGATTAACAAAAGTCATTGCTCAAAACGAAGACTCACCGACATGGTATAAGCAGTTTTTTGAGCATATCATTGCACCATATACGACATTATGGGAATGGGTGATTCCGCTCGGAGAAATCATGATTGGACTAGCGCTAATCCTTGGTTTCTTACAGTATTATGCAGCACTTTTTGGTATATTTATAATGATAAATTATATTTTAGCTGATATGATTTTTACGTATCCTATGCAGCTTATAGGTTTTATCATAATTGCGTTAAATGTGGAGCGTTTACGTAATGTGTCAGCGCACGCATTTTATAAAATGTTTATGAAAAAGGAAGCAGGATAGATAACATGGCGAATATTTTAATAGTAGATGACGAACAAGATATTTTAGATATTTGTAAGACATACTTCGAATACGAAGGACATCAAGTCGTAACAGCATCGAATGGACAACAAGCTATCGATCGCATGAAGGATAATATCGATTTGATCATTTTAGATATTATGATGCCGGAGAAAAATGGCTATGATGTGGTTAAAGAAATGAAAGCTCAACAATTAGATATTCCGTTTATATATTTAACAGCTAAAACGCAAGAACACGACACGATATATGCGTTGACCTTAGGAGCTGACGATTATATTAAGAAACCATTTAGCCCACGTGAACTCGTGTTAAGAGCGCATAACTTATTAAATCGTACTCAAAAATATAACAAACAAGCATATTTAACTTTTGGTTCATTACAATTATGCAAACAAGAAAAGAGCATTCAGATTGATGGGCAAGATATTGCGTTAAGAGTGAAAGAATTTGATTTGCTTTGGTATTTGGCAGAACATGAAAAAATGGTCATATCCAAATCAGAACTTTTAGAAAAAGTATGGGGTTATGACTATTATGAAGATGCGAATACTGTAAACGTACATATTCGTCGCATAAGAGAAAAGTTAGAACAACAAAATTATAATGAGTATGTCATTAAGACGGTATGGGGGCTTGGATATAAATTTGAAAGGGCGAAGTAGATGTTAACAATTAGAACGCAAATCATGACTGCTTTTATAAGTAGTATCGTATTAACGACACTTATTTTAGCATTTGCATATAAGTGGATGTGGTTCGATGCAAACACGACATTGTTGCTCACAGTAAGCGCGATTATCTCAAGTTGCCTTACGACATTTATATGTATTTTGTTTATTAATCCGTTAGTTAAACGTATAAGGCTCATGAATAAACAAACTAAATTGATTGCTAAAGGAAATTATAATGAAAAGAAATTAAAAATAGATAGTCCGAAAGAGATGAAAGAACTAAGTGATTCATTTAATACGATGGCACACAATATAGAAGCGCAAATTGAACAAGTGAAACATGAACAATTGGAAAAAAGTGAAATGGTACAAAATTTAACACATGATTTAAAAACACCTTTAGCAAGTATCACTTCTTATGCAGAAGGTTTGAAAGAAGGTATTATTACTAACTCCGATGAACAACAAAAAGCTTATGATGTCTTAATTAAGCAAGCACAACGCATATCATTTATGTTTGATGAATTAACAAGTGTAATGGAACTCAATACAAATCAATCTGAAACATATAAACTAGAAACGATTTATTTAGACAAACTTTTTGTGACGATTTTACAATCTTACGAACGACAATTATCAAATGAAAATCGAACAATAGATGTACAACTGTGCGAAGAAATCACGTCGATCAAACAATATAGAATACCACTGGAACGAATTTTAATAAATATTATCGACAATGCATTCAAGTTTACACAGTTAGGTTCAAGAATAGAAATTAAAGTAAGGAAAGAAGCGGATGATTATGTTTGTATCGCTGTTTCAGATGATGGACCAGGTATAGCTGACAAACATTTAAAACGTATCTTTGATAGAACGTATCGTGTAGAAGCATCAAGAAATAAAGATACAGGAGGCTCTGGTTTAGGGCTTTATATAGCTAAAAATCTCGCACATCAAATGGATGGACAGTTAGAAGTTGAGAGTAAAGTAGATGTAGGTACAACATTTTATTTGAAAGTACCAATGAAATAATGACGAGTAGAAATCTTCATCAGAAACGCACGATATCTTTTGAGTCTTCGTGCGCTTTATCCATATTTTGCCAAAAACGCACGATATCTTCTGAGTCTTCGTGCGCTTTACCCAGAATTTACCAGAAACGCACGATATCTTTTGAGTCTTCGTGCGCTTTGGCCGTAACAATCATTCAAAATCGTAATATTTAATATGAAAAGAACTCTTCACTAGGCGATAACCTAATGAAGAGTTCTTTAATATTCTATCAACCAAGACGGTAAATTCTCTACACCTCATATTTACAAATAATTTATGATTTTATGACGTTAAATAAGTTATGCCATTTTTTGATTACTTCATCTTGTGAATATTTTTGTGCTTCAATGATGCTGGCAGATCTGAATGATTTTTGAAGTTCTGGATTATTTAAGAAAGTCTTAACAGTTTCGTATAGTTTATCTTCGTCATTTTTAGGCACGAGATAGCCATTTTTATCATTTATAATGAGTTCGCTCGGTCCATATGCAATGTCGTAACTAATAGCAGGCAGACCATTTGAAAGGGATTCGAGTAAAGCTAATGAAAATCCTTCCATATTACTTGTGATGAGGCTGACATGTGACGAATGCATTTCGCTTGTTAAATCAGGAATAAATCCTCGGAATTTTACGTTATCTTCTAAATTTAATGTTTTAACTAGGTCTTCTAGTTTCTTTTGCTCTTTGCCAAAACCAAATAAATGTAATTCAATTTGGTCGAAGTCTTCTTTTAATTTACTCACGAGTCGAATTTGATGATCGAGTTGTTTTTCTGGTGAATATCTTGCAATAGACATTAACTTTATAGGTCCTTCTGGTAACGTTTGAACATTGGGTAATGTTGAATGCTCAGTATATCCAACAGGGATATTAAATACTGGTATTGATGAATGAATAAGGCGTTCAATATCCATTTTTTGTTGTTTTGTAGATACGATGATACCTGAAAATCGATTTAAATTTGAAAATACGGATTTATAAATATTTTTAGTGTCTGACCCTTCAATATCATCATTATTTTTAACATGCGTACTATGCAAAACAGAGATGACAGGTATTTTAGAATCTGTTAATAAAAACGGTGGGGACGTGAATCCCGTTTTGTCACTAAAAAATAAATCGCCATCTTTATATAAATTTTCATAGAAAAAGGCCGTTAATTCGTTTTTATTATCGAAAGTGTAATCTCTATTATGAAAGTTATTAAGTATAATTCTCGTGATGCGCTCTTTTTCAGCTTCAGGATCATAATAAACTTCCAATTTAACGTCACCTTTTGGCGTTAAATAAGATTCATGAACAGTCTTTTCTTTCGTCGTTAAATATTTGATGCGACTTAGGAATCCTCGTGAATCATAATGTTCTCTTTTAATTTTTCTCCCTTTAGAATCGAAATAATTTACGTAGTTTAAATATTTGTATTCGGAATCATGAAAACTGGCATATATAATTCTAGTGCCATTCGAAAATACACGAACATCATGTGTATTGGGTATATATTTAATTTCATATTGTTGTTCGCATTTCCAATATTCAATCCAGTCTTTAATCGTATTAATGTGAATATGTCTTGCTTCTTGGAAGAAGTCGAACATAGAAAATATATTATTGTTAATGCCAAAGATTTTTGAGTGTTTATGTAAATGAGGGTTCCAAGAAAGTGTTATAATGTGTGAATCAATTTTATTTGAATGAAATAATTTAAATCTGTTTATAACTGATTTTTCAATGCTTGTTAGTTTGTTGCCAAGATTATTAACTAAAAAATAATTCATGAATATACCACCCATCTAGTAAAGTCTTATATATATAATATAGCTTATTTTAAAAGAAAATGTTAGACAGTCATGCCTAAGTTATAAAATCTATATCTCATAAATTATAGTCGTCAATATAGTTAAATTCTTGCTATAATACATATATTGTTATAAATAATATCAAGAATTATTTAAATGGGGAAAATCAATGAATATCAATAAATTTTGGGAAGATTATGATCCAATATCAAAGCAACAATATAAACACGTATTATGGCAATCAATACTGCTCACTGTTATATGCATGGGAACATATACATCAATAGGGTTAGCGAGTAATTGGTTTGTACTTGTTCTTGGCATAGTACTACTATTTTTGCTGATGTATTTAATGTTAAAGTTTCAATTTAACTTGATTAAGCATAAGTCTATTGAAAAAAAGTATCTCTTATATGCACTAATAGCTGCATCCATATCCCTTGCAATATACTGGTCGATTTCAGCGATCATAGGCCAACCACATAACCAAATGGATGTGTATGATGATTTAAATACTTATCCACTTTATGTATCTATCATCATATTTGTGATTTTAGGACCAATTTTTGAAGAATTGATATTTAGAGGATTTATATTAAAAGGAATGTTCAAAGGCCATTTGTTGTTAGGTTTAATTGTATCCAGTATTTTGTTTGGACTTATTCACGGACCAGCAAGCTTTGGAGAATTTACGATATATCTTGCGTTAGGCTTAATATTTGGAGGGTTATATTTAATCACCAATCGAATCGAAATAGCGATGATTTGTCACGGTTTAAATAATTTAGTACATATCGTAATATTTTTGGCTTTTTATAATTAAAGGAATACGAAAAAAGGTCTGGGACATAAATGTCCTAAACTATAATGATATTGTAAAGTGCATGCTTGCCTGGGGTATGGCTCGAGCCTGTAGTCTCTCACTCATACTATTCCCCCGGGCGTCAGCACTTTACAAAATCAGAAATATAAAATCACCCAATCCGAAAATGATTCTAACGGATTGGGTGATTTATTTTAAGTTGGGATTTATGTCCCAAACCTTTTTTCTACTTAGCCATTTTCATTGCTAAGTCTTTTACTGTTGTTGTATTGAGTTCTTCTATGATTTTTAAATCTACGTTAGTATAAATTTCATCTAATGCAGTTTGTATATTTTTACCGATTACGCAATCTGGGTTTGTATCTTGGTGTATTTTAGCGAAATGATCTTCTTCTTGTATAAGACGGTATACGTCTCCTAAAGCGATTTGATCGGCTGCCTTGGATAGTTTATAACCTGATTTACCTTGTTGGCTTTCTATTAAATTGCCATTTCTTAAATATTTACATATTTTTCTTACGAGTGTAGGATTGCTGTTTATGCTACCTGCTATAAATTTACTTGAAATTGGTTCTTCGTTGATTGATAGCAATGAAAGTATATGAATTGCAACCGATATTTGTGTGTTCACGCTTTATCACCTCTTGGATTCATTATTTATTATAACTTTGAGAGATGATAATTGCGATAGGAAATAGGAATTATTTTGAAACGACTGAAATTCTTTCTTGTATGTGTGTACCTTCAGTTGCTTCATCTATTAATGCAATCGCATAATCGGCATAGCTGATTTTACTTTCGCCTTTACTATTTAAAGTGAATTGTTCGCCAGCTAAAATATAGTCTCCAGTTCTTTTGCCGTCAGCTATAAATTCAGCTGCTGGGCTTATAAACGTCCAACGTACATCATCTCTCTTACGAAGTTCTTCAAGCGCTTTACCTTGGCTTGTTGCAAGTGGTTTAAATGCTTCAGGGAAGTCAGCTGTGTTATACAGTTGTGTTTCTAATTGATCATCAACATATAAACTACCAGCGCCGCCAACAACAATCAATCTTGTGTTTGTGTGAGCTAAAATATCACTTAAATGTTGTATTGTGTCTTGATGTAAATGAAGTTTATCTTCTCTAAATTCACCAAAAGCATCAACAACGATATCAAATGGTGTTAAATCTTCAGTTGTTAAGTCAAAAATATCTTTAATAATTGATTGGGGTGCAACTGTCTTATTTTCTTTACGTACAATTGCTGTAACATCTAAGCCTCTATTTACAGCTTCTTCTGTAATGAGTTTACCTGATTTACCATTTGCTGCGATTACGCCTATTTTCATTTTAAAAAGACCTCACTTGTATTTAATTTGGATACAAGTAAAGTATAATATGCTTGTGTCAGTTTGTCAAAAAATATTTGCTCATAAAAAAATGCTATGTGGGGAATCCACATAGCATAAGAGAGCGTATATTAAATTTTACCACCAATTGTTAGCTTGACGGAATTCAATTGCAGCTTCAACAGAACCATAGCGTTCTTTAGCATAGTTAATCATGCCTTTAGTTTGTTCTGCAACGCTACCAGTACCCCAAGCTTCTTTAGTTTGACCAAGACCTCTATAGCCTAGTTCATTAACCGCATTTGGGTTACCACTTGATTCAGGCATTACGATATTATCCCATAATGCTTTTGTTCCACCAGCAGCGATAAATTCTTTGTACACTTCGCTAGTATTTGATGTATCAGTTGATTCAGCTGTTTGAGTTGGTTGTGCTGTTTGTGTAGTTGTATAGTTATAGTTTGTATTTTGATTTGTATATTCACTTGCATCTGCTTGAGCTCCAAAACCAGAAGCGATAATTCCTGCTGCAGCTGTTGTTGCAAATAATAATTTTTTCATAATTAAATTTCCTCCATATGCAATAAATAGCATTTATATATTTTCTTTCTTGATTACTTTATACACTTTAACATCAATTTTGATATCATAGGTTACAGTAGAATAAAAAAGAAATGTCTTTTATGACAATCATATTAAAAAGATAATAGACTTATGACAACTTGAAATTTAAAGCGTTTTAAGTAGCTTTTTTAAAATAAATAAAAATCGAGGTACGATTTATGGAAAAAATTAAATTAAAAATGTTAAGAAATAACTTAGACAATATTCCTCAGTTTGATTTACCATATGGATACGCTATTAGAATGTTTAAAGAAGGCGATGAACTCAACTGGGCTAAAATTGAAACAGCAGCCGAAGAATTTAAAACAATTGATGAGGCACTAGAAAGATTTGATCGAGAATTCGGTATTAATATAGAAGAAATGAAATTCAGATGCCTTTTTATAGAGAATGAAAAAGGAGAAGCAATAGGTACAACAACAGCATGGTTTGGTGATTTAGATAACGGTAGACAACAATTAGGAAGAATACATTTTGTTGCAATTAAACCAGCATACCAAGGAAAGAAACTATCGAAGCCATTATTAAGTGCTGCATTGAACAAAATGGTCGAGATCGGACATGAACAAGTATATTTAACAACGCAAACTACAAGCTATCCAGCCATAAATATGTATTTAAATTATGGATTTGTACCATATGATATAGACGGCAAAGATCAAAGAGGCTGGATGATGATGGCAGAACTATTAGACCGGAAACTAGGGGAGAAATAGGGAGAATAGTGTGAGTGAGGGTGTAGATGATAAATAGGGGCGATGATAAATAGAGCCGTTGAATTTATCAAGTCAGGCTCCACATGATAAATAGAGCCCGTGAATTTATCAAGTCAGGCTCCACATGATAAATAGAGCCCGTGAATTTATCAAGTCAGGTCCCACATGATAAATAGAGCCCGTGAATTTATCAAGTCAGGCTCCACATGATAAATAGAGCCGTTGAATTTATCAAGTCAAGCTCCACATGATAAATAGAGCCCGTGAATTTATCAAGTCAGGCTCCACATGATAAATAGAGCCGTTGAATTTATCAAGTCAAGCTCCACATGATAAATAGAGCTCCAATAAATAAAAAAAAGCCTATACCTTTGTTCCCGAGGTATAGGCTGCTCTATTATAAATCAGTATTATTTATCTGATTTAGATTTTTTAGTCCATTCTTTTACTTTATCTTGGTTATCATCTACCCATTTTTCTGCTGCTTTCTTAGGTGATGTACCATCTTGGATATCTAACATAACAGATTCCATATCTTTTGTAGTCCAGTTGAAGTTATCTAAAGTTTCATATGCTTTTGGACTATCTTTTTTCAAGTCTTTACGTGCCATTGTATTAATATGTTCTGCTTTACCGAATGAGCCTTTAGGGTCTTTCAAGTATTTTAAATCATATTTTTGGAATTTCCAGTGTGGAGACCAACCAGTCACAACAATGTCGTCACCTTTTTTCATTGATTGGCCTAATGTTGTAGCCATAGCGCCTGATGAAGATGTTTCAACTTTCCATCCGTCTAATTTGTAATCTTTTACTGCTTTTTCAGATGCTTTAACAACACCAGCACCTGGTTCGATACCGATGATTTTCTTGCCAGCTTGATCTTTTAAGTCAGCAATTGAATCGCCATCGAAGTCTTTGTTTACAACTAGACCAATTTTAGCACCTTCAAGGTTTGGACCTAAATCATCAAGTTTTTTCTTATGTTTTTTATATAAATCTCCGTGAGTTCCTGGTAACCAAGCACTAACCATTGCGTCTGTTTCACCAGATGAAACGGATTCCCACATTACTGCGTTATCTAAAGGTGTAATTTCAACGTTATAACCTTCATCTTCTAATACTTTTTGCATTACATGAGTTGAAGCAATTTCTGAATCCCATTCAACGTATGATAAGTTTATATCTTTTTTACCTAAGTCTCCATCTTCACTTGAGCCGCCATTCCCACAAGCTGCTAATACTAAAGCTAAAGAAAGAGCTAGTACGAGTACACGCCATTTGTTCTTCATTATAATTCCTCCTAGATTATTTGTTTTTTGATGATTGAGTAAAGCGGTCGATAATGATTGCAAGAATAACGATACTTAAACCTGCTACGAAACCTGAACCTACTTCTGCACGTTGTAGAGAACTTAAGACATCTCTACCTAAACCTGGTGCGCCAATCATTGATGCTATTACAACCATTGATAAAGCTAACATGACAGTTTGGTTTACACCGGCCATGATAGAGGCTTTAGCAAGAGGGAGTTGTACTTTAATTAATTTTTGCATGGAAGTAGTACCAAATGCATCACTAGCTTCTATTAATTCTGCAGAAATTTGTCTTATACCTAAGTTCGTTAAACGAATAGTAGGTGGTGTAGCAAATATAATAGATGCGAATACACCTGGAACCATGCCTATACCGAAAAATGCTACGGCAGGAATTAAATATACGAATGCAGGCATTGTCTGCATAAAGTCTAAAATCGGTTTCATAACGGCTTGGAAACGATCACTTTTAGACATCAATATTCCAAGCGGGATACCGATGATAACGGATAATAAACTACTGATGATTACAAGCGTCATCGTATTAAGTAGTTGATCCCATAAATCTTGATTATAAATAAAGAATAAACCGACACCAACTAAAATCGGTGCAATAATCTTCCTATTCATTACAAAGAAAGCTAGTACCATGATGATAATGATAAATACGAAAGGATGTAGCAATTCTAATAAAGATATGATGAATTGCATTATGCTACCTAGGTACGTCTTAATTGGATCGAAAATAAAGCTGAATGTATTTGTTAACCATTCTACAAATGAGTTAGCCCAATCTGACAAAGGTAATATTGGTAACATATTAAGCATGACCCATCACCTCATTCCCTTGTGCTAATACATCGAACACATCTTGGAAGTTAAGTTTTCCGACCACTTTGTCGTCTTTTTTAATCCAAAGTTCGTGAATACCGGATTTGAAGTGTGGGAATGTTTTATAGAGTAATGATTCAGCCTCTATAAATGACATGCCTTCTACTAATTCTACATTTTCAACAGTATCCATAACATGTTTTACTTTTAACACTTTAGAACGATCGATGTCTTTAACGAAATCTTTAACATAGTCGTCAGCAGGATTAATGACAATCTGTTCAGGTGTGCCAACTTGTGCGATTTCTCCATCTTTCATTAAGGCAATTCTATCACCAATATGAAGCGCTTCATCTAAATCATGTGTAATGAAAATAATCGTTTTTTGCATATTATGTTGTAATTGCAAAAGTTCGTTTTGCATTTCTTTACGAATAAGTGGATCTAATGCTGAGAAGGCTTCATCCATTAACAAAATATCTGTATTGTTAGCTAGCGCTCTTGCTAAACCAACACGTTGTTGCATCCCGCCAGATAATTGTTTAGGAAGTTGATCTTTATAACCATCAAGTCCTACTAACTTTAATGATTCTTCTGCCTTTTTCAAACGTTCCTTTTTCGGTACGTTCTTTACTTCTAATCCAAAAGCTACATTTTCAACAACAGTTTTGAAGGGGAATAAAGCGAAACTTTGGAAAACCATGCTTAAGTTTTCACGTCTAAAGTTACGTAAATCTTCAGTGTTTAATGATGAAATGTTTTTTGAATTAATTAAGATATCGCCATCAGTGGGGTCTATTAAACGGTTAATCAAACGGATAAGTGTTGATTTACCACTCCCGGAAAGACCCATGACTACAAATATCTCGCCATCTTCAATCGTGAAGTTAGCATTTTTGACAGCTACTGTTGAACCAGTCTCTTTAAGGATTTCGTCTTTAGATTTATTATCCTTTAAAAGCGTTTTAACTTGGTCATTGTAATTGCCAAAAACTTTTGAAACGTCTTTGATTTCTATTTTGCTCAAAATAACCAGTCCCTATTTGTTTATTGACTTATATTACGCTATCATAACAAAATTTAATAGTCAAATTAGTATTGTGCAATCTTTTGCTTTAAAAGTATAATTCTTATGATTGAATTTTGAGTATAAGCAATTAATTTTCGTAAATATAGGGTGTGATTTGTTACCGTCATTAACATAAAGAAAGCGCTTATTCCAATGAAAAATGTCGAGCTTCTTCATATTTAAAATAAGCGCTTAAAAATTGATTGTTATCACAAGAAAAATTTTTCAAAACTTTTTTCTTAAAATCATTTTGTCATATAATATTAAGTTGTCATAAAGTCTCCACCATTAATGTGGATGACTTGTCCTGTTACGTAAGTGGAATCTTGTGATGCTAAATAAACATATGCTGGTGCATTCTCACTCGGTTGTCCTCGTCTGCCTAGTGGCGTTTCCGATCCAGCGTTTTCTACTTTGTCTTTATCGAAAGTTGCTGGAATCAATGGTGTATATATTGGGCCAGGTGCGACTGCGTTCACACGAATGCCTTTATCAGCTAATGAAGTCGCAAGAGAACGCGTGAATGAGACAATGGCACCTTTAGTAGCAGAATAATCAATGAGATGTGCGGAACCACGATATGCCGTCACACTTGTCGTATTAATAATGACATCTCCCTTATTTAAATGGGGCAATGCAGCTTGTGATAGATAAAACATACCGAAAAAGTTCGTTTCAAACGTTTCTTGTAGCTGGTCTTTCGTAATATCTTCGAAATGATCTTGTGGATGTTGAATACCACCGTTGTTAACTAATATATTGAGTTGACCAAAGTCTGCGATGACTTTGTCTACAAGTTCTTGAGCATGATTGTCTTTTTTTAAGTCATGTTTATAGGCTTTTGCTTTAACGCCGATTTCTTCAAGTCTTGCCAATGCATATTTGGCATCTTTATCTTCATCGTAATAAGCGATGGCAACATTTGCACCTTCTTTAGCAAAAAGGATAGCAGTTGCTTCACCAATTCCGGAATCCCCACCTGTAACAAGTGCTACTTTTCCTTTTAATTTACCGCCAGCTTTATAATCTTCATCTTCGATAATAGGTTTTGGTTCCATTTCATGTTCTATACCAGGTTGTACCTGTTGCGTATAACCTTCTATTTCTTCATGCTTTTTTTCGAATTTATCTTTCATAAAATTACCCACCTTTATGGTTAAACTTATATTAATTTTTACCCGAATATAGAAAATTAAAACGATTTTACACTGCAGGCATGCTTATTAAAATGTACTTAAAATGGCGTAAGTACTGTCTAAATAGGGTGTGGATAACTGATGTTTTTGACTAAGGTTGTATATATAACCTTGAATATATTGAGTTTCTAAAGGTCGCGCATTAATCATGTCATAATACATGCTTGTTCCCATATCATCTGGGTATCCTTCATAAATTTTCATAATGCTTTCTTCTAAATCATCATCAAAATGTACATTTTCAGCTTTTGCAACACGCTTGCCTTCTACTAATAAGTTATAACAAAGTGTTTTGACTTCGTTAGACTTTAGTACTACGGCAGGTTGTCGCGTCAATGCTGTTACAGTGTTAATACCTAAATTAACGATGAGCTTGTACCACACATGTTCGGGATAATCTTCAAGACACTCGATATTGAGCAAACTGTCTTGTGTAACGGTTTGAAGTTCAAGCGTGTTGTTATCTAGAGGGAGCTTTAAAGTCCAATCTCTAAAATGCGTGACGCTATTTTTATCTTTTTGTCCACTTATATAAACAACTGCATGATATTTATAAGGATGATTTATTTTTTGTAGCTGTCCATAGCCATTTTGAGTTAAAATAATAACACTGTTTGAGTGTATGACATTGTTAAGGTATGGGATGATTGAATCGAGTTGGGTCGTCTTGACGGCAATAAATAAAATATCAACTGGTTCATGAGCATCTTGCAGGGCATGAACCGTAAATTCATGTTGCTCGCTATGATTGTATTCTTGGAAGCTAACGGTGGAATTTGATCTTCCAAATAGCGCAACGTTATGACCAGATTGATTTAATGCATATGCGATAGCTGTGCCAACTGCACCAGGACCGATTATTCCAAACTTTTTCATTTATTATTTTCCTTTCAATGTTAATATATACATAATAACAAAAATGAGAAGGTGGTACCGGATGAAAACCATAAAACAATTGTTGACGATGAAGGAACAAAAAGAGAAAATTTCTATGATCACAGCATATGATTATCCAAGTGCTAAACAAGCAGAACAAGCAAAGATAGACACAATACTTGTTGGGGACTCTTTAGGTATGGTTGTTTTAGGATATGACAGCACTGTAGAAGTAACGATGGAAGATATGATTCATCACGCTAAAGCAGTTAGAAGAGGTGCGCCTGAAAGTTATGTAATCGTTGATGTGCCTTTTGGTGCAGTAGGCGTCGATCAAACGACAGACATGAAGAACGCCATTCAATTATATAAAGAAACGAAAGCAAACGCCGTCAAAATCGAAGGTGTCCATGTAGAATTGATTAAAGGGTGTACGCAAATAGGTGTACCAGTTGTATCACACTTAGGGTTAACACCTCAAAGTGTCGGTATTACAGGTTACAAATTACAGGCTGGCTCAAGAGAAGAAGCAGAACAACTAATAGAAGATGCGAAAAATGTAGAACAAGCTGGAGCCGTAATGCTTGTGTTAGAAGCCATACCGAGTGATTTAGCAGCCGTTATTAGCGCACAATTAACGATCCCAGTAATTGGTATCGGTGCTGGTAAAGAAACAGATGGACAAGTATTGGTATATCATGACCTATTAAATTATGGCTCAGAACATATCGCTAAATTTGTTAAGCAATACGGTGACTTTTCAAATGGCGTAGAAGCATTAAAAACTTACAATCAAGAAGTGAAAAGTGGTGCATTCCCTTCAGAAGCACACACTTATAAAAAGAAAGTGATGGGAGAGACAGATAAGTGACACAAGTAGTCGAGTATGTAAAAGACATGATGGATATCGCATCAACCTATCGATCACAAGGTAAAACAATTGGATTAGTGCCAACAATGGGTGCGTTACATGATGGCCATTTAAAAATGATGAAACAATCAATAGAAGAAAATGATGTAACGGCAGTAAGTATTTTTGTGAATCCATTACAATTTGGTCCTAACGAAGACTTTGATAACTATCCAAGACTATTTGCATCAGATTTAGAAAAATTACAACAAATCGGCGTAGACTATGTATTTCATCCGACAGTAGAAGAAATGTATCCAAGAGAGCTAGGCATGACAATTACTGTAGGGCACTTAGCACAAGTATTAGAAGGAAAGAAACGACCAGGACACTTTGATGGTGTTGTAACAGTCGTTAATAAACTTTTCAATATTATACAACCGACCAATGCATATTTTGGGAAGAAAGACGCACAACAACTTGCCATAATCGAAAAAATGGTAGAAGAATTTAATCATGCAGTTCATATCGTGCCGATAGATATTGTGAGAGAAGTAGACGGATTAGCAAAAAGCTCTAGAAATATATATTTAACTGATGAAGAAAGAAAAGAAGCGGTTCATCTATCTAAAAGTTTAGAATTAGCACAACAACTATATGATCAAGGCGAGAGAGATAGCGATGTTCTCATAAACGAAATCACACAATACTTACAGAAACATGTGAGCGGAGAAATCGTAGAAGTAGCCATATATAGTTATCCCGAATTAGAAGAACAAGTTACAATAAGCGGACAAATATTCATATCATTAGCAGTTAAATTTAGCCAAGCAAGATTAATCGATAATATTATTATTTAGGTTGAGGAGTAGGAGATTAGGTCATCCAAATATTGCGGGAATGAATAAAGAAAAGCCACCAAAGCTGATTTGGTGGCTGTTTTGTTGTGTTGAGAGATATAGTCCAAGTTATTCTATTGAAGAAGGATTAAATGAATACTATCGTTTAATCTTGAAAAGCACATATCATAAAGGTTTATTTATTATAAAATGGGAAATGTATGTTTAAAGATAAGAATGTTGAGTATATGTATAATGGCAACAGATAAACTGAAAATGCTATAATTATAACGTGGTAAAAATGAGAGAGTTTTACTATATTAAAAATAAACACTAATAATAGTTATTATATATTTTTTAAAAGCAATTTTATAAAGGGGATTACTATGACAAAAATAAAAAAAGCAATCATACCAGCTGCAGGTTTAGGGACGCGTTTCTTACCTGCTACGAAGGCGATGCCTAAAGAAATGTTACCGATATTAGATAAGCCTACAATTCAATATATCGTGGAAGAAGCGGCACGTGCTGGGATTGAGGATATTATCATCGTGACGGGTAAACATAAACGTGCGATTGAAGATCATTTTGATATTCAAAAAGAACTTGAAACGACATTGTTTGAAAAGGGTAAACTTGAGCTATTAGATAAAGTTCAATATTCAACAAACTTAGCGAACATTTTCTATGTTAGACAAAAGGAACAAAAAGGATTAGGTCATGCGATTCATACAGCTAAGCAATTTATCGGCAATGAGCCATTCGCTGTGTTACTAGGCGATGACATCGTAGAATCTGACAATCCTGCGATTAAACAATTGATGGATCAGTATGAAGAAACAGGCAAGTCTGTAATTGGTGTTCAACCTGTACCTGAATCTGAAACACATCGTTACGGTGTTATTGCGCCGAAGTCTCAAGAATCGCGTTTATACGAAGTAGAAAAATTCGTTGAAAAGCCTGCACAAGGAACAGCACCATCAAACTTTGCGATAATGGGTCGATACGTTCTTTCACCAAGAATCTTCGACTATTTAGAAACACAAACTGAGGGTAGTGGTGGGGAAATTCAATTAACAGATGCGATAGAACGTTTAAATAAAGATGATAAAGTATATGCATATGACTTTGAAGGTCAACGTTACGATGTTGGTGAAAAAATTGGATTCGTGAAGACAACGATAGAATATGCACTGAAAGATGAAGAAATGCGTGAAGAAATTAAGCGATATATTCAATCATTAGATATTTAGGTAAAGGGGATAGGACTTTGAGAGCACAATGGGAAGAGAAAGTTTCTGAAAGCTTAGTAGAACAATTTTATAAACTTCAATCAGAACAAGAAATTGAAGAAGGGTTTTCAGATGTATTATCCTTTGGAACTGCAGGCATTAGGAGCACCTTTGGTATTGGACCTGGGCGTTTAAATAAATTTACGATTCAAAAGTTCGCTTTAGGTTTCGCTAAATATATAAAGCGTATAACAGCGCAGCCTAAAGTTGTTATCCATTTTGATACAAGATATTTATCTAAAGAATTTGCGATTGAAATAGCGAAAGTATTAGGGACGAATGGTGTGCATGTCATTTTACCTGAAACTTTCAAATCAACACCAGAACTATCATTTGCAGTAAGACATTTAAACACAACAGCAGGTATTATGATCACAGCGAGCCATAATCCTAAGAACTATAATGGCATTAAAGTGTATGGCTCAGACGGTGGCCAACTGCTCACAGATCCATCATTAGAGCTGAGTCAATGTATGGAGACAGTGCAAGAACCATTAAACATTAAAACAACAGACATCGAAGTACTAAAAGAAGAACTAGTCATCGTACCATTTAATGAAGCAACAACAATTGCTTATAAAGCAGCTGTTAAAGCATTAGTAGGTGAATTTAAAACGACATCAACTAAGACTGTTTTGACAAGTTTACACGGGACGAGTCTCCCATTATTATCTGATATTTTAAATGATCTGTTATATACAAACCATGTCGTAGAAGAAGCGCAATCAACACCGAACGGAGACTTCCCAACAGTGAATATTGCGAATCCAGAAGCGGAAGATACATTTGAATTAGGTAAACAATTAGCTGAACAAGAAGATGCACAGTTGATCGTTGCAACGGATCCAGATGCAGATAGAATAGGTATCGTTGAAAGATACGAAGATGGAACGACGAGATATTTCAGCGGAAACGAAATAGGCTTGTTGCTTATTAAAATTAGACATGATGCATTATCAAATGATCGACTAAAGTACATCATTAAATCCGTTGTAACAAGTACATTAAGTGAGAAATTAGCTAAATCATTAGAAATAGGCGTCATTAATGTTCTAACAGGATTTAAATATATATCAGAACAGCTGATGAACTTAGAGAACAACCCATCAAAGCTCGTCTTAGCCTATGAAGAAAGCCATGGTTATTTAGTAAATGATTTCTCAAGAGATAAAGATGCGATACAAACAGCTGCATTGCTTATCAAATATAAAGAACAACTCGCACAAGAAAACAAAACATTTAAAGATGTTATAAATAATATCTATCAAGAACACGGGCATTATAAAGATAGAACACTATCACCAACATTTGAAGGCGCAGAAGGCAGAAGAAAAATTAACAATATTATGCATAACTTCAAACAGCTAGATACCATTGAAATATCAAACTTAACACCATTGTTTATAGAAAACTATATTACGAAAGAATCATTGAATGTTAAAAGTGGTAACAAAGAAATCATACACTTGCCACAAACAGATTTGATCAAGTTCATATTTGAAGAAGGATTTATAGCAGTAAGACCATCAGGAACAGAACCTAAAATGAAATTATACTTCTCATTAGATGTAGAGAATTTAGAAGAAGTCATTGAAGAATTTAAAGAGAAATACGGGTTGGAATAGCATACCTAAAAGCCTCATTGAGATACACTCAATGAGGCTTTTTTATGTGCATTAATACCAATTAATGGAATAATCGATGTAAAAAGTAACTTACTTATTTGTGATTAAAACTTAATTACAATTTAAGAGAAAAATCACAATAAAAATTTTGTAACATAATAAAAATTTAAATATGATTAATAAAAAAATAAATATTTTTAATGGTTCTAAAGTATAAAAAATATTAATCAAAAATTTACAAACAAACAATTGTAAATGTTAATAATTATTGTATAATTAAATAGTATTAAATGTGAAAAAATGGAGGATTTTATGGAAGAAACAATTGATTTAAGTAAATTATTTGCAATATTAAAGAAAAACATGAAGTATTTAATAAGGCACTGCACCCTTACTAAGGGAGCTCAATAAAAACACTATTTTCTAGGCTGCTAATTTCCTATATTCTATAGGGGATAAGTAGCCTAGTTTTTGTTGAATTCTAACTTTATTATAGTTTTCAATGTAATTTTCGACAATATCTATTACAATGGTATTAGAGCTTCTAAGCTCACTGTTTAAGTAGAATGTTTCACACTTTAGAGAGGCATGAAAACATTCTATTGGGGCATTATCAGCTGGCGTTCCCTTACGGGACATGCTTCTGGTAATGCCTTTTTCTGTACATAGGGCATAGTATTCATAAGAAGTATACACACTTCCTTGATCACTATGTAATATAGTACCTGGTTCCAATTGAAGTTGTTTTAATGTCTCATTTACTAATTCTTGATTTTGTTTATTACCGATTTTATATGCCACAATTTCACCATTGTAAGCATCCATGATAGATGAAAGATACAACATTGTATTCCCGAAGGGTAAATAAGTGATATCTGTTAAAAGTACTTCTAAAGGTTTCTCTGCTTTGAAGTTTCTATTTAATAGATTATGTGTTTTATAATATGCATTCCCTGGTCTTTTCGATTTTTTCATTCGTACTTTACAATTTAAATTATGTTTTTGCATAATCCTTTGTACTTTTTTGTGATTAATTGGTTTATTATTTTTTCTATTTAACAAGGCAGTTATTTTTCTATAACCATATGTAAAACGATGTTTCTTACATAGTTCTATAATTTCTCGTTCATCCTCAGATATACTGAAATCTTTGTTTTTCCATCTGTAATAATTTGATTTTGGAATATCTAAAGTTTCTAAAATGACTTTCACTGTATATTTAGATTTCAATTCATTTACTAATTCAACAACTACCTCTGGGACCACTTCCTTTCCAATTCCTTGTACTTTTTTAAAATTTCATTTTCTACTTCTTTGCGCTTTAATTCAATTTTTAGCGTCTCAACAGTACTCAATTCTTCATTTCCTTTTCCGTAGGAATATTGTTTACCTACTTGTTGATTGAATCTATGTGTTTCCCCATTTCTATACCATTTCCACCACACTTTAACTTGAGATTCATTTTTAATATTTAAAGCATCCATTATTTCTCTTGTACTATATCCTTTAAGTTTCATTTCTACTACTTTATATTTTGTTTCAACTGAATATGCCACTCTTTTCATAGAAAAAACACCTCCGTATAAATTCATTTTAATATGAATTCAACGAAAGTGTTTTTATTTTACTCCCACATCATGGGGTTAGCGCAATAATTTTACCGATAGTTTTTCTTGTTTTAAGTATGGTGATGACATTCTTATTTATCACACCTAAATATTCATCTTCAACACAAGTACTTGTTAACCAAAAAGAAACAGACAGCCAAATGATGGCTCAACAAGTGCAATCAGACTTACAACTCGTGAATACATACTCAGAAATTATTAAGAGTCCAAGAATATTAGACAAAGTATCTAAAAATTTAAAAGGGAAGTATTCTAGTAACGAAATTTCAGGCATGCTTACAGTTAGCAATCAAGCAGAATCTCAAATTTTAAACATAGCTGTTGAAAATGAAAGTCGTGAAGCAGCAGGTAAAGTTGCTAATGAAATAGCAAACGTCTTTAGTAAAGATGTTAAGAAAATTATGAGCGTAGATAATGTTTCTATCCTTTCTAAAGCAGATAATAATGGGAGTAAAGTGTCACCTAAACCGCTTATCAACGCAGTGGTCGGTGTATTTTTAGGCTTAATTGTCGCACTTATTATAATATTCTTGAAAGAAATTTTAGATAAGAGAATTAAAACAGAAGAAGACGTAGAAGAATTGTTGGATTTACCAGTATTAGGCACTATACAAGACTTTAGTAAATAAGGGGAGGTAAGAATATGGCTAAAAATAAAAATGTAAAACCACTTATTACAGCAGATAAACCTAAATCAGTAATAAGTGAAAAATTCAGAGGTATTCGTACGAACATTTTATTCTCAACAGCAGATAATGATGTTCAAACGGTCGTATTTACTTCTGAAAAACCATCAGCTGGAAAATCAACAATTTCTGCTAACGTTGCAATTACATATGCACAAGCTGGATATAAGACATTGTTGATAGATGGTGATATGAGAAAACCGACACAACATTACTTGTTCAATACGACGAATATTGATGGTTTATCAAATTTAATCATTAATAAGACGGACTATTCTAAAGCGATTCATAAGACAGATATTTCAGGTTTAGATTTACTTACAGCGGGCCCGATTCCACCAAATCCTTCAGAATTAATAGGTTCAGAAAACTTATTAGAAATATTTCAGTACATAAAAAAGGAATATGATTTTATTATCATTGATACGCCCCCAGTAAATACCGTAACAGATGCGCAATTGTTCTCTGAAATTGCTAAATATGTTGTCTATGTATTAGATGTACAAAAGAATGATCGAAACACAGTTAAAAAAGGTAAAGAACTCATTGAAAAAGCGGGTGCAAAGATTTTAGGAGTTGTGTTAAATAAAGCACCTGAAGATAAATCATCTAGTTATTATTATTACTATGGGAAAGATGAACAATGATCGACATCCATAATCATGTTTTAGTAGGTGTTGACGATGGGCCACAATCTTTAGATGAAACCATTGCTCTATTAAAGCAAGCTAGAGCACAAGGGATTAAAGGTATTGTTGTAACACCACATCATTTACATCCTAGATATGATAATACTTTTGAAATGGTGTTAAAAGGTATTGATGAACTTAATAACATCGAAGAGATAGCGCAATTAAACTTACAGCTTTATCCAGGTCAAGAAATACGTATAACAGATAAGATTTTTGAAGAAATCGAGCAACAAAGCATTTACGGGATAAATAAATCAAGATACTTACTTATTGAACTACCTTCAAATGAAGTACCACACTACACCAAGAAACTTCTATATGAAATTCAAACTAAAGGCTATATACCTATTATTGCGCACCCAGAACGCAATAAAGCGATTGCTCAAAATATGAATTTACTATATGAACTGGTCAATCACGGGGCACTCAGTCAACTTACATCATCATCTTTAACAGGTGAACTTGGTAAGAACATACAAAAATTATCTATACAAATGATAGAACACAATTTAGTGCATTTTGTCGCTTCAGATGCACATCATTCAGATAGTAGACCATTTAGTTTAGGTGCTTTGTTTAGTACGCCTAAATTAAAAAATATTGAATCCGATATAAGCGTGTTACTAGATAATAATGAAGCAATGATTCAAGACAAAAGTGTGGTTACGGGAAGACCCATTGAATTTAAGAAGAATAAATTTTTTGGTCTATTTTAATTAAGGAAATCGGGGAATGAGAATTGAAATATATATCAATTAAGCAAAGACTTATGATGTTGTTGTGCATAGACTCAATAATTGTAACTTTTTCAGTGTTTTTAGGATATTACATCTTAGAACCATTTTTTGAGGGATACTCAATTAACGTGTTGATTTTATCATCACTCATATTGCTTATATCGCATCATGTATTCGCTCAAATATTCGATTTATATCATAGAGCTTGGGAATATGCGAGTGTCAGCGAATTAATATTAATTGTTAAAGCAGTTACAGGATCAATCGTTGCTACCGGGATTATTGTTCCAATATTTACGCAACAAGCACCTTTTTTACGATTGTATTTTATAACTTGGATGATGCACTTATTGTTAATCGGTGGATCCAGGTTGTCTTGGAGAATATATAAAAAGACATTTATTAGTAAAGAAGGTAAAAAGAAACCAACACTTATAGTAGGTGGTGGTAGAGGTGGTTCATTGCTCATTCGTCAAATGATGAATACACCATATATGGGAATGGAACCAGTTCTAGTAGTAGATGACGACCCTAATAAACAAAAAATGTCTATCGCATCCGGCGTTAAAGTTCAAGGTTACATTACAGATATACCAGAATTAGTAAAGAAATTTAAAATTAAAAAAATCATCATTGCGATTCCGACACTTTCACAACATAGATTAAGGGAAATCAATAAGTTGTGTGAAGGTGAAAATGTAGAAGTATTTAAAATGCCTAACATAGAAAATGTTATGTCAGGTGAAATTGAAGTTAATCAATTGAAAAAAGTAGAAGTCGAAGATTTACTAGGAAGAGATCCAGTAGAGCTAGATATGGCATCCATTTCAAAAGAATTAACACACAAAACGATACTTGTAACAGGAGCAGGTGGATCAATCGGTTCTGAAATATGTAGACAAGTATGTAAGTTCACACCAGATAGAATCTTACTACTTGGTCACGGAGAGAACAGTATATATCACATTCATCAAGAACTGATTGGACTATATAAAGAAGAAATAGAAGTAATACCCATTATTGCAGATGTTCAAGATAAAGAGCGTATGAAAGAAGTCATGCAAGCGTATAAACCATACGTTGTTTATCATGCAGCAGCGCATAAACACGTACCATTAATGGAGTACAATCCACAAGAATCAATTAAGAATAATGTTTTAGGAACAAGAAATACAGCAGAAGCAGCTAAATTAGCAGAAGTAAGTAAATTTGTAATGGTATCAACAGATAAAGCTGTAAACCCACCAAACGTGATGGGCGCTTCTAAAAGAATAGCAGAAATGGTTATACAAAGTATGAACAATGAAACAAGTAAGACAGACTTTGTAGCAGTACGATTCGGGAATGTGCTTGGTTCAAGAGGATCTGTAATACCACTATTCAAAAAGCAAATAGAAGCGGGCGGTCCAGTAACCGTGACTCACCCAGATATGACAAGGTACTTTATGACGATACCAGAAGCATCAAGACTCGTCTTACAAGCAGGCGCATTAGCAACAGGTGGAGAAGTATTTGTATTAGATATGGGTAAACCTGTAAAAATAGTAGACTTAGCGAAAAATCTTATTAGATTAAGTGGTTATAAAGAAGAAGATATCGGGATAGAGTTCAGTGGAATTAGACCTGGTGAAAAATTGTTTGAAGAATTATTGAATAAGGATGAAATACATCCAGAACAAGTGTACGAGAAGATTTATAGAGGGAAAGTTAAAGAAACTGACATAAAAGAAGTAGAAGTAATCATTTCAGATTTGCTTAACAATTTCACTAAAGAAAAGATTATTAATTATACCAACAATACTTGCAATAATAATCATGCTAGAAAAATACAATAGTAACGGGTGAGGATATGTTTAAAGGGAAAACAATATTAATTACTGGTGGAACTGGATCATTTGGAAATGCAGTGATGGAGAGATTTCTACATACTGATATTAAAGAAATTAGAGTATTTTCAAGAGATGAAAAGAAACAAGATGATTTAAGAAAAAAATATAATAATGATAAATTGAAGTTTTATATAGGTGATGTTCGAGATGTTGTTAGTGTAGAAAGTGCTATGAGAGGCGTTGATTTTGTCTTTCATGCCGCTGCTTTAAAACAGGTTCCTTCTTGTGAATTTTTCCCAATAGAAGCTGTTAAAACAAATATATTAGGTACAGAAAATGTTGTGCAATCTGCAATAAGAGCTAATGTAAAGAAAGTAATTTGTCTTTCTACAGATAAAGCTGCCTATCCAATCAATGCTATGGGTATTTCTAAAGCGATGATGGAAAAAGTGTTTGTTGCAAAATCTAGAAATGTGGATAAAGATCAAACATTAATTTGTGGAACAAGATATGGGAATGTTATGGCTTCAAGAGGATCTGTAATTCCTTTGTTTATTGAAAAAATCAAAAATAATGAACCATTAACAGTTACAGATCCTAATATGACAAGATATTTAATGAGTTTAGAAGAAGCTGTTGAATTAGTGATACATGCTTTCAAACATGCTGAAACTGGAGATATCATGGTTCAAAAATCACCTGCTTCTACAGTTGGTGATTTAGCACAAGCGCTATTAGAACTTTTTGAAGCGAAAAATGAAATTAAAATAATTGGTACAAGACACGGTGAAAAACAAGCTGAAACACTACTTACTAGAGAAGAATATGCTCAAGCAGAAGACATGGGTAATTATTACAGAGTTCCTGCGGATTCTAGAGACTTAAATTATAGTAATTATTTTGAAGATGGTAGTAAAGAAATAACAGAAGCGTTTGAGTATAACTCAGATAACACTTATCTGCTTTCAGTAGAGGAAATTAAAGAAAAATTACTCTCACTAGATCTCGTGAAAAATGAACTCAATAATCATAAAAATAAAGCTTAAATAGGAGGTTTACATGAAATCAATCGTCATAACTGGTTCAAATGGCTTTGTAGGAAAAAATTTAAAGTTTGATTTAAAGCAAACGACTGATTATCAAATACTTGAAATATCAAGAAATACTTCTATTGAAGAGAGAAATGAATATTTAACTAAAGCAGACTGTATTGTTCATTTAGCAGGTGTAAACAGACCAGTACATGAAAGTGAATTCTATGAAGGAAACGTGTCACTTTTAAATGAAATGTTAGATTCAATTAAGGACAATCCTAATAAACCTTCAATTATTTTATCATCTTCCATTCAAGCAAACGCTGATAATTCATATGGAAAAAGTAAAAATGAAGCAGAAAACTTATTAAAAGATTTTTCTAAAAATAATGGGAATAAAGTTTATATTTATCAATTACCGAATTTATTTGGTAAATGGTGTAAACCTAATTATAATTCGGTCATTGCAACATTTTGTCACAATATTGCTCATGGCAAAGAAATAAGCGTGAATGATAGAGAAATCATGTTATCACTGAATTATATTGACGATGTTATTGCTGAAATCAAGAGAGCAATTGAAGATAAACCTACTATTATTGATGGAAAAGTAGAAGTTCCGAATGTATATAAAGTAAGCTTAGGAAAAATTAGTGATTTAATAGTGTCATTTAAAGAAACAAGAGAAAAAAGAACTTTACCAAATTTAGATGATTCCTTTGAAAAAGCTTTATATAGTACTTATTTAAGTTATTTACCTAAAAATGAATTTAGTTATCCACTTAAAATGCACATTGACGAAAGAGGATCCTTTACAGAGTTTCTCAAAACGCCAGATAGAGGCCAAGTATCTGTCAATGTTTCAAAACCAGGCATAGTTAAAGGAAATCACTGGCATCACACTAAAAATGAAAAGTTCCTTGTCGTATCTGGTAAAGGTGTTATTAGATTTAGATTACCTGAATCAGATGAAATTATAGAATATCATGTGTCAGGGGATAACTTAGAAGTAGTAGATATTCCAGTAGGCTATACACATAATATTGAAAACTTAGGTACAGAAAACATGGTAACGATCATGTGGGTTAATGAGATGTTTGATCCAGAAAACCCTGACACATATTTCTTGGAGGTTTAAAAATGAATAAATTAAAATTGATGACAATTGTTGGAACTAGACCTGAAATTATTAGACTATCAGCTACTATAAAAGCTTGTGATAAATATTTCAATCAAATATTAGTACATACTGGTCAAAACTATGATTACACACTTAATCAAGTATTCTTTGAAGAATTAGAATTAAGAGAACCCAATCATTTTTTAGAAGCTGTAGGTAAAGATCTAGGTGAAACAATGGGGAATATCATAGCTAAATCTTATGAAGTGTTAGCAAAAGAAAAACCTGATGCACTTTTGATACTAGGAGATACAAATAGTTGTTTAGCAGCAGTATCAGCTAAAAGATTAAAAATTCCTGTATTTCATATGGAAGCAGGTAACCGTTGTTTTGACCAAAATGTACCTGAAGAAATTAATAGAAAAATAGTTGATCACGTGAGTGACGTAAATCTACCATATACAGAACATAGTAGAAGATATTTATTAGATGAAGGATTCAAAAAAGAAAATATCTTCGTAACAGGTTCACCAATGCGTGAGGTTTTAGAACAATATGAAGATAAAATTAATACAAGTAATGCACTGAAAACATTAAATCTAGAAAAAAACAAATACATCTTAATTTCAGCACATAGAGAAGAAAACATTGATATTGAAGAGAACTTTAATTCATTAATGAATGCTATTAACGAGATAGCAGAAAAATATCAATTACCAGTAATCTATTCAACACACCCAAGAAGCTGGAAAAAAATCGAGGAAAGATCATTTGAGTTTCATCCGTTAGTAAAACAACTTAAACCATTCGGATTCTTCGACTATAACGCATTACAAAAACATGCCTTTGTTGTTCTTTCAGATAGTGGAACACTGTCAGAAGAATCATCTATGCTTAAGTTCCCAGGAGTGCTAATAAGAACATCTACAGAACGACCAGAAGTATTAGATAAAGGTACAGTAATTGTTGGTGGCATTAAATATGATAACTTAGTGCAATCTGTAGAACTTGCAAGAGCAATGCAAAATAACAATGAACCAATGATAGATGCAATTGACTATATAGATACAAACGTTTCACAAAAAGTAGTGAAGATTATACAAAGTTATACGGAGATTATTAATAGAAATACATGGGGGAAATAATGTTAAAGAAAATATTAATCAATTTATTCCCTAAAAATTTTAAAAATGAGAATGTAAAAATAAATAAGCTTGCTTATGTTACTAACACAAATTTTAGTGGGAATAATTATGTTGACAGATTTTGTAGAATTCGGAATTCATCATTTGGATCTTATAGTTATATAGGATATAACTCTGATATAAATAATGTTCAAATAGGGAATTATTGCTCGATTTCTTCAGATGTGAAAATAGGATTAAACAGTCATCCAATTCATTTATTTAGTACTTCGCCTATATTTTATTCTGATACCAATCCTTTTGGTAAAAAGATAAACAAAATTAGTTATGATGATTCACCTAAAATTACAGTCATAAAAAATGATGTATGGATAGGTACAAATGTAATTATTATGGAAGGAATATCTATAGGGAATGGTTCTATAATTGCTGCTGGAAGTGTTGTTACCAAAGATATAGGCGAATATGAAATTGTAGGTGGTATTCCGGCAAAAATCATAAAAAAAAGATTTGATAAAGAAACAATCAAGAAATTAAGTGATAGCAAATGGTGGGAAAAAGATGCGAAAGAATTAATTAATTCTCAATTTCATCTATAGGACTATTTCAATAAAAAGGAATGAACTTTAATGAGAATTTTAAACATAGTATCTAGTAATATTGTTCAAGATCCAAGGATATTAAAACAGATGGAAACTATAAAAACATTAACGGATGATTATATAGTTTTAGGGAAAAATAACACCAATGTGACTGATGAGAGATTAAATAAATTGAAATTTAATTATAAATTATTTGGTTCAAATAATAATGAAAATTCCATAATCAAAAAAATAATAAATCGAATAAAATTCGGTAAAAATGTAATTCAATTCATAAAACAATATGAACCTAATGTAATTCACGCAAATGATTTTGATGTTTTATTAATAGTTTACTTAAGTAGATATAAAAAAGGGAAAATAATATATGATGCACATGAGATTTATTCGAAAAATTCTTTAGTAAATAAAATTAAAATTGTATCGGCAATTGTTCAATTTATTGAGAAAAAAATCGTCAATAGTATTGATGCTTTTATAACAGTCAGCAATGCAGCAAAAAGTTACTATATTTCACAGGGATATAAAAAAGAGCCTATAGTTATAACAAACGCACCAATTAAAGAAAAAATTGTATTGAAAAATAATAAGAATAATAGTTTTGAAATTGTGTATCAAGGTCAAATAGTTTCTAATCGTGGATATGAAGAATTTTTAGAAGCTGGGAGATATATTAATGATGAAAATATAAAACTAATTATTAGAGGTTTTGGACATTTAGAAGATGAGCTTAAAGGTTTGAAAATCAAGAGGAATATAAAGAATGTCTATATTGAAGGTCCGGTTGAAATGGATCAATTAGTAAAATCTATGAGTAGTAGTGATGTTGGTGTTGTCTTAACCAAACCTGCTTCAATTAATTTTGAATATACAGTATCGAATAAAATTTTCGAATGTTTACATGCTGGTTTGCCAGTGATTTTATCTCCAGTAAAAGAACATATTTATCTTAATGATAAATATGATTTTGGAATTATATTAGACGAAGTAACACCTAAAAAAATAGCTGAAGCCATTCTTAAATTAAAAGAAAATCCAGAATTATATAAAGAACTTAAAAGAAACGCTGTTAAAGCGTCGAATATACTTTCGTGGCAAAATGAGGAACAAAAGTTAATCGATATATATAAATTTTAATTTTTAATAAGTATTATAGAAAAGTGGGGATTATGAAAAAAATAAAAGATATTACAGTTAATATATTAGCGAATATTATTCCGATTATAATTATGCAATTAATACTTATTCCGGTGTTTTCGAGTAACAACAATAGTGAAGATTTTGGGGGATTCTTAGTAATTTTAACCTTAGTAAATATACTTTCAACTATTCTAGGAAATACTTTGAATAATATTAGATTAATTAATAAACATGAAGATGATATTAAAGAGTATACATATATAAACACTTTATTAATATTGATAATAGCCAATATAATTTTTACAACGATTTTTCTTTTCATATGGGGAGTAAAATTCAATGATATTCTGTTAATAAATTTATGGGGATCTTGTTTGTTAATAAGAAGTTATGTTTTTGTATATTTACGCTTAGAATTAAAGTATATAGCAATACTATATATAAATATTATAAGCGCAATAATATTATCCTTAGGTTCATTAATGATTTTTTATAATTTGGTAAATATTTATTTGGTATTATTTGTATCTGAAGCAGTTATAATACTTTCAATGATTCTAAATAGTAAAGGTTACTTTAAAGAATTTAAAATCAAGTTTATAAATCGTGAAAAAATCAAAAATTACAATTCTCTAATGGGTTCTAATATTATATTAAATTTGTTGAATTATTCCGATAGAATTTTAATCGGGTTATTTTTAGGAACTAGATATGTACCATTATTTTTTATTGCTACTATTGTTGGAAAACTTTCCAATCTAGTTATAAATCCAATGGTTACAGTTTTATTAAGTTATGAGGTAGACAATAAAAACACTTATTCAAGAAAAAAATATATTAGAATTTTCTTCATAACGATAATATTTTCAGTAATATTATCAGTTATTATTTCACTAATATCATATATGGTTATCAAAATTTTGTATCCTAATTATCTTGATGATGTAAAGAGCTTAATATTCTTATCAAATCTTGGTGTTATCTTACTATCAACAACTGCAATTTTACAAATGAAAATTGTTGCCAATAGTAAATTTAATTTAAATTTTAAAATCAATATCATTAGCTTAGTTGTATTATCGATTACAGGATATATACTAATGAATTTATATGGTATCTTAGGATTTTCGATAGCACTTGTACTGACTTCATTAATAAAACATCTAGTAATAATTATTTCATTAAATATGAAGTTAGGAGATAAATAAATGACTATATTAATATTTTTAATATTATCTTTTTCTTATGTATATTTCTTATATAAACATAACTTTAGGTTTATTAGTTTATTTTGGACATTAATGTTTAGCATAAGTTTGTTACTTCCAGTTTTAATTGGTAAATATTTTAATTATGGTTATATTATAAACGATGCTATATATAATAAGTTAGATAAAATTTATTTACTATGCTTAATAGTATTTATTATAAGCAATATTCCTTTTCAACTAAAAAAAATAAGGTTTAAAGATGGAAATATAAAATTGATCAAATATAATAATATAAAAGTTTCGAATAACATTTATAGTGTATTATCATTAATTTTAATCATTATGCTTGGTGTTGAAGTTATAACTACAGGTACTGTTTCAACTTTAGAATTAAATTCATGGGTTAAAATGCTACAAGGTTCAATTTTGTTGGGTTTGCTTTATACCTCTTATCTAAGATTTTTGTTCGCTGATAATAAGAAGACAAAAGTTATAAGTCTTTTGATTATTATTATATCCTTACTAATAGTATTAACTTTTATATTCGGAAGAAGAATATTAATATATCCAACTATTGCAGCAATAGTCCTCTATATATATAGAACAGGATATAAACCAAGTATATTAAAAGTAAGTATTTTAAGTATTTTTTCTATTTTTATTGGTTTACCTTTATTAATGAGCATTAGAACATTAGGAATAAAAGATGGTGTTAGTAATTTTATTGAAATAATTAAAGGCGACTATAATCAATATTTGAATTATTTAGCTATAGGAACTGATGTTACCTATTCATACTCTTTAGCAGCAATAATTCTTTCTGAGGATGTAAAGATTACATTCTTAACTTTATTTAAACCTTTATTTATATTTATACCAAGAAGTATTTGGCCAAATAAGCCTGAAGCGCTCTCTGAGGCATTAGTTCATAAAGTGAATTTACCTTTTGAAAAAGGGATGTCTATTCCACCAGGATTAGTTGGTGAGTCGTATGTTTATTTTGGAATAATAGGAGTTATTCTTGTGGGGATTATTTTTGGTGTTATATGTGGGATAGCAGATAATTATAGTCAACATTTAATAAAACAAAAAAATGGAAGAAATAGTATAAATTTAATAATGGTAATTATAGTCATGATACAAATAATTATGGGATCAATTAGAGGGGATACAGCTACAAATATTCAAGAGTCACTATATTTATTTTTACCACTATTATTAATATTAAATTTTTCGAGATATAAATTTAAAATTTAAGGAGTAATAACATGAAATTAACAGTTATAGGGTTGGGTTATATTGGTTTGCCTACAGCATTATTATTCGCTTCAAAAGGGTTAGATGTTACGGGAATAGATGTGAATGAAGCTGTAGTGAAAAAATTGAACAATAAAGAATTACATATTGAAGAGAACGGGATTCAAGATTTATTAGAGGAAACTATAGATAATAAAAACTTCAAGGCTTCAACAGAAGTGAAACATTCTGATTATTACATTATTGCTGTTCCAACTCCTCATTTAAAGGATAACAGTTGTGATGTTTCATACTTAAAAGCTGCTATATTGAAACTGAAAGATGTTATTAAAAAAGACGACACAATTATTGTTGAATCAACTATAGGGCCTAGAACAATGCAAGACATTGTACAACCTATGATTGAATCGTTCGGTTTTACAGTAGGTAAAGATATTTATCTTGCTCATTGTCCTGAAAGAGTATTACCTGGAAAAATTATTCATGAAATGATTCATAATAATAGAATTGTTGGAGGCATTACTGAAGCATGTACTAAAAAGACTATAAATTTATATGAACTTTTAGTTCAGGGAAAACTGCTTGAAACAAAAGCAAGTACTGCAGAGATGTCTAAGTTAATGGAAAACACTTATAGAGACGTGAATATAGCATTGGCTAATGAGTTAGTGAAAATTAGTGATACTTTAAATATAAACGCATTAGATGTTATTAAACTTGCTAATGAACATCCACGTGTTAATATCCATACACCTGGTCCGGGGGTTGGTGGTCATTGTTTAGCTGTTGACCCTTATTTTATTGTTGCCAGTGACGAAAAAAATGCTCAAATAATCTCTAAAGCTAGAGCAATCAATAATAGTATGCCAGATTTTGTTATTGGTAAAGTAAATAAGATTATGGAAACAATTAAAGGTAAAAAAATCACTGTATTAGGATTAACTTATAAAGGGAATATTGATGATATTCGTGAATCACCTGCATTAGATATCTATCACGAATTAAAATTAAAGTCTGATTTTGAAGTTGTTGCGCAAGATAGTCATGTACAACTTGACTGGGTTGAAAATGATATTGCAAAAGCACTTGAAAATAGTGATTTAGCATTAGTCCTAACTGATCATAATGAGTATAGAGAGTTAGCTAACTATGTGAACGGTACAATGAAACAAAATATTGTGTTTGATACTAAGAATGTCGTTAAAAATACAAAGGGATTAAAATATTACAATTTCAATAATATATACAATATTTAAATTTGACTACTGTATATGCTAAATAAAATTTTTGTTAAATTGGTGTTAAAGCGACTAGTTATGAGAGGAATCAATAGTTATGAAAAAAATACTAATCGTTTCACAGTACTATAAACCCGAACCATTTCTAATAAATGAAGTTATAGAAACTTTAAATGAAGAAGGATATGAGTTAACTGTTTTAACTGGACTACCCAATTATCCAGAGGGAGAAATATACAAAGGCTATGAACCTGGTATCACATACGAAAATGGTATTGAAGTTATAAGAGTTAATGCAAGACCGAGAAAAAAGGGGAAATTAAATCTTTTTCTAAATTACTTCTCGTTTGCTCTAAAAGGATCAATAAAAGCTCTGAAATTAAAAGGTAATTATGATGCTGTATATGTATATCAATTATCACCTGTTTTTATGGCTATTCCAGCGCTTATTTATAAATTGAAATATAAAAGGAAAATACTTTTATACTGTTTGGATTTATGGCCACAAAGTTTAATTGCAGGAGGCATTAAGAATAAATCTTTCATTTATAATCTTTTCTTAGTGATTTGTAAATTAATATATAAAAATGTTGATAAAATACAAATTTCTAGTAGCTTATTTGAAAAATACTTTAAAGAAGAGCTCAAGATTAATAAAAAATTGAGTTATTCACCACAATATGCAAACGATCTCTTTTTAAATAATGATATATACAGTGAAGTGAACATTAATCACGAAAAAATAAATATAATGTTCGCTGGCAATTTAGGAGAAGTTCAATCAATAGAAACAATTATAAAAGCCGTGCATGTCGCAAACAATTCTAGGTTACATTTTCATATAGTTGGTGATGGATCAAATAAAGAAAAACTTTTAAAATTAGTTTCTGAATTAAATATAGAAGACAAAATTACATTTCATGGTAGAAAGCCTATAGAAATGATGCCCATATATTATAGTAATGCAGATGGATTAATCGTTTCACTGAAAAAAGATGATATCATTTCATATACATTGCCAGGAAAAGTACAAACATATATGGCCAGTAGAAAGCCGATTATAGGATCTATAGATGGTGAAGCTGCTGAAGTTATTGAAAAATCGAAATGTGGGCTTGTTTCACCAGCTGAAGATGTTCAGAAGTTATCAGAAAGCCTAAATGAATTCTGTAGTATGAATTCAGAAGAAAGAAAAAAATTAGGGGATAATGGTTACAATTATTACAAACAAAATTTCACTAAGAAGATATTCATGGATAATCTGATAAAAGATATGGAGGAAATATCTAAATGAAACTATTAATAACTGGAGCAAACGGTCATTCAGGTAAACTGTTTTTAAAGAATTTATCAACAACAAACATAAAGAAATATGAAGAGATTCATATAATAGTTAGAAATGATGATTTAGATAGATTTATAGAAGAAAGTGGATTAAACATCATTAAGCATAAAGGTGATTTAACAGATGTTAAATTTTTAACTGAAGTTACACGAAATATAGATACGATCCTTCATATTGCAGGTGTTCAAATGAGTCGAAACTTATTTGAAGCAGCTATTAATAATAAAGTTAACTGGATTATTGCTGTTCATACAACTGGCAGATATTCTCAATTTAAAATGGCATCTGAAGAGTATATTAATATTGAAGATAACTTATTAACTTTGAGAGATGAAATTAATATAACAATTTTACGTCCAACAATGATATATGGTTCATCTAGAGATAGAAATATGTATAAATTAATAAAATTTATTGATAAAAGTCCTGTATTTCCGATATTTGGTAATGGTAAAAACTTAATGCAACCTGTTACTGCTACTGATTTAGCGATTGCTTATCAACAAGTATTAGATAATGCTGTAGTGTGTAAAAATCAAAATTATAACTTGTCTGGTAAGTATCCAATAAAGTATAAGGAATTAATTAAGACAGTTGCATCAAAACTAGATAAAAATATTATACTTCTTCCTATTCCTATCAAACTTTCATATTACGCTGTATTAGTAGGGAATCGTATATTACCTAAGTTTCCTTTAAATGAAGAACAAGTTTTAAGAATGAAAGAGGATAAGGACTTTACACACCTTAAAGCTAATAGAGACTTTGGTTATAGTCCTATGAGTTTTGATGAGGGAATTGAAAGTGAAGTTAATGAGTATAAAGGAGAAAAATAGAATTGAAAAGACTATTTGATTTTACAAGTTCATTATTTGCTATTCTTATTGCCTCTCCCTTTTTAATTGTTACATCTATTATTATTAAATTAGAATCTAAAGGTCCAATTGTTTTTAAACAAAAACGACCTGGTATAAATAATAAAATCTTTAATATTTATAAATTCAGATCTATGAAAGTTGAAACACCAGATGTAGCAACTGATAAAATTGATGCTAATATGTACATTACTAAATCAGGACGTTTTATTAGAAAAACTTCAATTGATGAATTACCTCAATTATTTAATATTATTAAAGGTGATATGTCGGTAGTTGGTCCAAGACCGGCATTATACAATCAATACGATTTAATTGCTAAAAGAACTAATGAAAATGTACATACTGCAAAACCTGGCTTAACAGGCTTAGCACAAGTTATGGGCAGAGATGATATTACAGATGATCAGAAAGTTCAATATGATAAATATTATGTTGAAAATCAAACTTTCATATTAGACATGTTTATTATATATAAAACGATTAGAAACACTATTACATCTGAAGGTGTGAAACATTAGAGTAAGTATAATTAACAACTTTAAATATTAGTTATGATAAATAAGCATTATCATTTTACCTTTCCTCACGGATTTGTGAACTGGTAGTGCTTTTTTAAATTTATATTAATAAAAGTTTATTGAGCATTATTATTTTTGTAATTAAACATATCGTTAAATGATGATGTTTATAATGTAATTGTTTTCATTTTGTAGTTAAGTAAATTTTTAATTAAAAATGTAAAAATCAATTTTACAAAAGTAAAAAATTGTAGTTTAATAAGAATATTGATTAAAAAACAGGAGAGAGGTAAGTCATTGAAAAATATAATTCTTGTAGTCATTATTTTCTGCCTTACAGTACTTTCAGCTTATTTCATGATAACAACAGATAATAAGCAGGAAGATAAAAAAGATGCCAATAAAGAAAAAACAGAACAAGCATCTAAGAAAAAAGAAAAAGCTCAGAAGAAACAAGAAAATGAGCCGAAAATTAAAACGCAAAAAGATTTATCTAAAGTTATATATAGCGATAAAGATGAACAAGCTAAGATGAATGCATATAATGAAGCAATTGATAAAGGAATACTTCCAAGAAGCAATAATTATCAAGAAGCGGTATATGCATATGAAGAGTCTGTATGGTTGAAGAATAATACGGGAACCGAATAAATAAAAATATAGAAATGATCAAGCATCTTCGAAAGGAATAATTAAATTGAAAGTTTTTAATTTAAATGATGATATTAAATACGAAAACCAAGAAAGAATATTGGTTAAAACAGGTAGTGATAAAAATTTATTACAACTTGCAAGAAAAGACAGTGGTTTGAAAATAAAGTATAAAGAATTGCTGGCAAATGATTATATCTTATACTTTCATGACAAAGAAATATCAAGATTTTGTAAGAGAGAGCATGTAAATAAATTATTTGATGGTTTGAATTTAGAACAATACAAAAATATTTTCTATAGACTTTCTATGCCACAAGGAAGAAAAGTGAACAATAAGGTAGAAAAAAAGTTAATTGTTATTTTTGCAAAAATGCCTGGTGCTAACCAATATGATAGTCCTAAAATCCCTCATAGAATGTTGCCTCCCTTTTTTGATGATTTAGAGAGAAGTCTAGTTAAAAATGTATATACAATGAGAATTATGGATTTGAATGTTTCTCATGGCTCACATTATATAAATACTGTAAATTATCCTGATTATGAACAAGAAATTCAAGAATCAATAGAAAATGTAAGGAACTATTTAGACATAGATAAGAAAAATGTTGTTTTTTATGGAGTGTCTAGAGGAGGAGCAGGTGCAATTGTACATGGAACCTCAATGGATTATAAAACATTAGCAGTTGATCCAATATTAAATATTGGAGATAAATTAGAAGCTAATGATAGAAGGTTATTAAAAGGATTAAGAAAAGAAGATTTAGTCCCTATGGTAAATGAAAATTTAAGTGTATCAAATAAATTTCAAAAAGTAATTATATGTAGTGAGAATGTGAAATTATATTATGAACAATCAATGCGCATAAACAAAGATAAAGCAAAAGTTATAAATATGAAAGATGATAAAATTACTTCTCATCCAGAAGTTTCTCCTAATACTGTGCCAGAGCAATTAATGATTTTAAATAATCTATTGAGCGGAGTAAGTGTGTAGATAACTATAAGTAGAATCATCTTATAATGTAGAGTTTAATAAGACGATTTATATAGAAGGTTAAGTAAATTGTGTTTTATAAGGAATGTATATTGATTTATATTTTAGGAGTGAAGTAATGTTTTCGGTAATAATCTCCACATACAATGGAAGTAAAAATATAATACATACGATTGAAAATATTGTGGAAAGTTTAAATAATTTCAACTATGAAATTATTATAATTAATGATGGAAGTACAGATGACACAAGGGAACTTCTTGAAGACTATAAAGATAATATTCAATTTAAAATATTTGATCAACTTAATAAAGGTATAAGCGCTTCTAGAAATAGAGGTATTAGACATTTAAGTGATAAATCAAATTATGTAGTATTTATAGATGATTCTGATACAGTAAAAAAGAATTTTTTTAGAAAAATAGATGAATTTTTCAATACCAACAAAGAAATTGATGTTGTAGCAACACCCCTTATAAGAACTAATAAGCAATTGAAAAAACACCATAGTTTAAATTATCGATTTCACTCTAATATAGAAATTGTTAATATACATAAAGATTATAAGTATATTCATTTTCATATTGGAGGTATGGCATTTAGAAAAGAAGTTTTTAAAAATGAATATTATAGATTTGATGAAAAATTACATTTTTGGGAAGACGCGAAATTTATTAATAATCTACTGTTAGATAAGGAAAAGTACGGATTAATACATGATACAGCTTATTTTTATAATAGTGAAAACCCAAATTCACTTAGTAAATCAGCGTGGACATTAGAAGAAAGATATATACCATTAATTGAGAATAGTTATATGTTTTTAATAGAACAATCTAATAAAAAATTTGATAAGACCATAAAGTATGTTCAGTTCTTAATTGGTACACATTATATTGAATATTTAAAAGAACATAATCAGAATAAAATAATAAATAGTCCATTTTTTGATAGAGAAGAATTTGAAAAATCGTCAAGAGTGTTATTTGAAAATATAGATTCTAACATTATTTATGATTTAAAAACACATTATTCTTATAAGAATTATATGCTAAATTTAAAAGGAGAAAAATTGATAACTAGTAAATTTTCAAATCAGCTAAGTGTATATATGCATTCATTTAATCTTGTGAATAGGAATATAACTTTTACATTTTCTAATGAAACCTGTTCATTACCTTCAGATTCTGAAGTATATATTGAGTTTTTAGGTGATAAAATGAAAAAAGCATCTCTTATAAGACAAAGAAGTTTTAAAATATTAGGGAAATCTTTTAGTGATTTTAGTAGAAATATTTATCAAGTTAAATTACCATTGATTTCTATATTTACAGGAAGTAGAATGCTAATAGTTCAAAATGATATAACTTATAAAATTAATAACCCTTCAATAATGAATAGGGTACTTAAAAATATAAAAAAAACAAAATAAAAATAATTTCGGAGGAAGTAAATTGAGTAATAAAATGAAAGTTTCTATTATTATTCCAGTATATAATGCTGAAGAATTTATCATAGAAACATTAGAGTCTGTTGAGAAGCAAACATTTAAAGAGAATTTTGAAGTTATATTAATTAACGATGGTTCAGAAGATAACTCAGTTAATTTAATAAATGACTTTATAGCAAATAGTGAAAAAGAGAACATCCATTATAAAATGCATGATGATGGTGAGAATAAAGGGCAAGGTGCTAGAAGAAATTTAGGTATTGATATAGCTACTGGTGAATCGATATTATTTTTAGATTCTGATGATTTAATTGAAGATACAACTTTGGATATAGCATACAAGAGATTAAGTGGAACAAAAGAGAATGATTTTGTAATCTTTGAATGGGCTTATTACTATCCAGAAACTGGTGAAACAAAGTATGTTAACAAAGAAAAATACAATCTTAAATTAGCATTATATCGTAATACAGTTGAAATGTTATTAGGGTGTTCAACATACTTTAGTGTAAACAAACTATATAAAAGATCATTTTTACAAAGACATCAAATTAGATATGGTGAAGGATATATTTATGAAGACTTCGAATTCTACGTTGCTTGTGCGCTAAAAGCATATCGAGTACCGGTAATTTCTAATATTTTATATAAAGTTAGAGTACATGATAAATCTACTACTAAAACTGATTATACAAGTACTAAACATAGAGACTCATTCTTGATAGCAATAGAAAATGCAGCATCAAAATTACAAGATGGCTATCGTGATCAATATACCCCTTATCAAGTGAATAAATACTTTATATATAGGGCTTTATTGTATTCAGAAAAAAGGTTGCCAAATAATAAAAATATGAGAAATGATTTCATTAAATCGACAATGAAGATCATAAACGAGTATAGTCCTAATATTAAGGTTCCAAACGGCGTATTACCATTATATAATTATGCATTTTCTAAAGGCGTAGTTAAAAATTTAGATGTAGCAGAGATGAAAAAATTATTTAAACTGCATAAAAAAAATAAAATTAATTTCTACTACACACGAGAAATTGAAAAAAATAAACGAAAAAATAAAGTTATAAATAAAGTGAAGAATAATTATTACCTTAAACCTTTAGTTTATAATACAAGAAGAAAAGTTCATGCAAAAAGAAATAAAAAAAGAGCAAATGAAATTGAGAATTATATGAGTTTAAAAGTAAAATCTGGAAATATTATAATGATGGGATTCGATTACCAATATCGAGGGAATTCTAAGTACTTATTTGATTATTTAAAGGATTTATATGAACCAGAAAATCTCAAATTTGTAACATTTGATAAAAAGGTGCCTGAAGAATATAGAATTAATCCAAAAAGTAAGGAATTTTTCAATTATTTCTATACTTCAAATATAGTGATTTGTGAATCGTGGATACCAGCTGCATTTAGAAAGAAAAAAGGCCAAAAATGGATTCAATTATGGCATGGTACGCCATTTAAAAAAATGTTGTTTGATTCAAATGAAGCGACTATGCTAAGTTTAAATCCTAATCATAAAGTGAAGATGAAAAACGATATTGCAAGATGGGACTACTTAATTGCAGATTCAGAAAAGGCAAAACAAAAATTCAAGACTTCATTTGATATCTCGAGTGATAAAGTGATAACTTCTGGTTATCCAAGGAATGAATGGTTGAAAGAAAATCATTCTAATGAAGAGTTAGTTAGAGAAATTAAAATTAAAAATAATATTCCACTTGATAAGAAAATTATACTTTATGCTCCAACTTGGAGAGATTATAATTATAAAATTGCTGAAAGTAAAAAAGATAAAGATTATATGCTTCAATTCAGAAAAATTTTAAATCATTTAGGGAACGATTATTGCATCATTAATAAAGCACATTCTATGGATACACAGCCATCTTGGAACAATGGAATTACACAAGTATATACTGTTAATGATAAAGTGGAAACACAGGAATTGATAGCTATATCAGATGTTATAATATCTGACTACTCATCAATTTATTTTGATGCTATTCATATAGATAAACCATTTTATTTCTTGATTAAAGATTATCCTAAGTTCAATTTATCTAGAGGTGTCTACTTAGATATGTATAATGATATATTGAAATTGGTAGCAAAAGATGAAGCAGAACTTGCTAAAAAAATTAAAACAAATGTTTTTAAAGATTTTAAAGCACCAGAAAATTATATTAATAAAAATATTGAGAATGCAAATGAAAGCATAGCTCAAATAATATCAGAGAATATAAAGCAAGATGAAAAGAGTATTGAAATAAATCACTCTAATAGTATGCAACAAGTATAATGCTTGTAAAATGAAAACCCATCAACATCCAGTTGATGGGTTTTTTATTTACTATTCTTCCACACCTAATTCTTTCTTCGCCATTTTTTCATATGCAAATTCTCCAGATTCCATTGCGAATTCTGCGATGAACAGTGGAAATACGGCATTGAGTTCGATGATATGTTCTTTCATTCGAGGCCATGTGTTTCCTCCTGCGCTTTTATACGCTGCTATGAGTTGTTCAAGGCCTTCTTCACCGAATACGCGATGATGTCCCATGAAATCCATTGACGGGTCGGAATGCGTTGCTTCTGTCCAATCTATGAACCCTGTGACGTTTGCGTCGTAATCTACTATAATATGTCCAGGGTGTAAGTCTCCGTGTATCATGGTTGCATATTCCGGCCAAAGTTCATCGTTTTCTATCCATTGTTGCCATCTATTCCATATTTCTTCAGATACGCCATATGTTGCTTTTACGTTTTCCATTCTTTGTTGAAAGTCGTTTCTAATATGTTGAATGGATTTGGTCTTGATATGTTGTGCAGTAATATTTTCTTCAGGAATGCTATGCAAATCAACAAGTGCTTCAGCCAATGTGTTTACAAAATTATCGGGTACGGGTTTATGCTCAATTTCCCATACGTATTTTTGTATTTGAGGATCTATTGTAGCTGCAGCCACACCGGTAAGCTTTGGATAAGCAATCAGATCCGCTTCATGCACTTTCCATTTTGGCACTTCAAATGATACATGCTCTTGTAAAAAGTCGACAGTTTGTTTTTCGGATTGTGTACGCTGATAAACATCCGCTCTTCTCGGTATCCTTAACACCCAATCTTTATCATGATCATCTTTAGCAAATGCAACTTGAAAATCTAATCCCGAATCATTCAAAGTAATCGTTTCAGGTTGGATATTCAAACCATATTGCGCTGCGATTTTTACAATTTTGTTATGTTGCGTCATATTATGGGCTCCTTATTTCTATATAATTGTGTTTATCCAATTTCTCCATATTTCAGTTTATATGCTACAAATCCTGATTTATAGAAGTATTTATTTTTCTCTGCCTCTTTGTTGTCAATCAGTCCGAGTGCGAGGATGACGTTAAAGGCGAAGTCGACACTGCTTGATCCGTTTGCTGTGACGAGATTTTGATCGATTACGCTATCTTCATTTATGAAGTCTATTGAATTTGTATATAGTTTAAACTTTTCATCTGTCGTCCATGTGTTTAAGTCATTCCCGGTATGCTTGAAACCTGTTAATAAATGATTTCGAGCTAGGAAATCTACTGCGCCACATATAGCACCGACGATGATGCCTTCGTCTAATGATGTCTTAATCAGTTGTATCAGTTGTTCGTTTTCAAGAGTGGCCCAACTGTTGCCGCCTATAATGATTAAAGCATCGTAAGGTTCTGTAATTTGATCAATGGGATAGTCAACGATTGTCTTGATTTGACCGATAGATGTAACGGTAGATTCTCCTAATGACACAGTGTCAATTTTAAATGAATGTGACATGGAAAGTTCTGCTGCGACATAACTTAATTCCCAATCTGCATATGCTTCTGTAAGTACGATTAATGCTCTTTTCATAATATAAGCACCCCTTTGTTTATCTGATATAAATGTTTAATTTTATCATGATACAAATGTTGTGGTTATGCAAATGATAACGCATTGCATTTTATGTTATGATGGATTGAATGATAACATTTCTCAATTGATTTTGGGAAGATAAGGTGGGGTGGAAGATTATGCAAGATGTACAAAAAATCTTATGGAATGATCGTTTATTAACGATAGCAATGCCCATAGGTTATGATGAAGAAAATCCTAAACCGTTTACGACTGTGTTTGTACAAGATGGTGATGATTTATTTAGTGAACACATTAAAAATAATCCGAAAAACATCATGTTCGTCGGGTTAGAACCTGTAGAACGAAACAGGGAATATACACCGTGGGAAGCGGATGTAGAACAAGCGCATTATGCTGGGGAAGCGGAGCAATATTTAGATTTATTGGAATTCGAGTTAATCCCTTTTCTTAAAGAGAACTATCATATATTTGATGAAGCTGAATATTTAGCAATCGGTGGAGGCTCGTTCGGTGCGTTAGTATCTTTATATGCATTGTTAACACGACCACACATATTCGGCCACTATATACTCATCTCAGCATCAATGTGGTATCCAAACTTCGTTGAATTTATTAACAGTAGTAACGAAATTGAATATCCACGTCACGTTTATTGGTATGTCGGTGAACAAGAAGGCGCAGAATATACGAATATTTTAAGAAATATGGTACCTGACACATATGAAGCAGTTGAATTGTTAAAGGGAAAGCTTGCTCATCCAGAATCAAGTTTAACGTTTGTCACGCAACCAGATGGTATTCATAGACAAGAATACTTTGAAAAATATTTCGATAAAGCCGTGAATGATTTGTTTTAAAATGTGAGTGATAGTACCTATATCAAGTTTTTTAAAATCCTCATCACTCTTGTTAGAGTGGGACAATGGAATCTTTTTGTAAAATTAGATTTTTGTCCCACTCTTTTTTTGTGGAAAAATAATATGTTTTAAATACTGATATAATAAGGGCTATGGCTTTATAATTAAAACAAAACATCATAAATATGTTTGACAAATAACATGAACGATATTATAGTTGATTACACAACTAATCAACCAATCATGTTATAGGATAAGGAGAATGAAAATGAAACCTACTTTAAATGATGATACACCTATATTTTTGCAAATTGCAGATATGATTAAAGATGATTTAGTTGAAGGACTTTTGTCAGAAGGTGAACAAATACCTTCCACAACAGAACTTTCAAACTTTTACAATATCAATAGAGCGACGGCTCAAAAGGGTATTACGCTGTTGATGGATGAAGGCATTGTTGCTAAGAAGAGAGGTATTGGTGTATTTATAGCTGAAGATGCGCGCGATAAGCTTATAAATACGAGAATGCAAGACTTCTCAAATTCTTATATCCAAAACATGGTTAAAGAAGCAAAAAGACTAAATATAAGTAAAGAAGAATTAATTAGAAGGGTGGAGCAGGACTATGACAATCATTGATATTCAGGATATGTCGTTTAAGTACAAAGATGAATACGTTCTTCAAGATTTAACACTTCAAGAAGAGAAACCTATGATTATTGGATTGTGGGGTCGCAATGGTTCAGGTAAGACGACGTTAATGAAACTCATGTCAGGTCAAGAGAGACAGAATTCAGGGCAAATATCTATATTAAACCTTAATCCATATAATAACGCAGCAGCAACAAAACAAATCACATATTTAAGAGAAAATCACTTTTTCGGTAAGACTTGGAATGTGAATGATGCTATGAAATTTGCTTCAATGTTCAATGACAATTGGAATCAAGAAGAAGCGGATTATTTAATTGATTTATTCGAATTACCGAGAAAAAAGAAAATTAAAACGTTCTCTAAAGGTATGCATTCGATGGTGCAAAGTGTCATTGGTTTAGCGAGTCATGCGCCAGTTACGATGTTAGATGAACCAACAAATGGCTTAGATGCTTATATGAGAAAAATATTTATGAAAGCATTGAGAGACTCATTTGAAGAAGATCCAAGATATATTATGATTTCATCGCATCATATTAAAGAAATCGAGAAAATTTGTGAAAAACTGATTGTTATATCAGGTCATCAAGTGAAATTACATGAACCTATTGAGTATTTCCAATCTAGAGGTGCAATATTAGTTGGTAAATTGGAAAATATACAACAAATTGTTTCTGGTGACGATATTATTGAGGAGTCTATAATAATGAATCAACATAAAGTAATGGCTGATATACCATTTGATGACAGGTTGATTGAACAATGTAGAGATTTAAAGATTAAAGTGGATAAGGCAAGTATTCAAGACTATTTAGTCAATATAACGATGACAAAGGAGGCTAATCATGGGTGATTTGAAAGGTTCATTCTTTATTATATTTAAAGAACTAAAAATACAACTTTACACATTTAGTATCGTGCTTCTGGCATTAGCAGCATTATATTTTGTTATTGGATTTTATATCGAACCTTCAGACGAGTTTAGTCCATTATTGTCTGGACCAATTTACGGTATATTAGGCTTCCTTCCATTTTTCCTATATGGAGATCCATTTAAATCAGCTGTTGAACTTGGCTCTACGAGAAGACAATATATTTTTAGTTTATGGTTAAGTTACTTTATATTTATTGTCAACATGCTTGTTATACACGAAATCGTCAGTTACTTGTTAGAGCTTGTTTCAGACATTTTTGGTAGTCATGTTACATTGAAGAGAGCGGGAGATGTCCTTCCAAATGCCAATACTTTTGATAATATGTGGGTAGACTTCTTAGCTGTTATTTTTATTGCAGGTATATGTTTCTTGGTCGGTGCAATTATGTATCGTGTTGGTATTATTCCAACGCTAATAGGGATATTATTAGCAGGCGTAATCGTCTTTATATGGTATGTGCTTGGTGACATGATGCCATTCTTCAAATGGGTATGTCATCATATATATGAAACACTCCATATACTAGGTGCTATCGGCATTGTTTCAACTTTATTAGTATATCCATTAATCATCAATGCAAGATTAAAAGAATAATATTCAATATCAGGCTGACTACAATGTATGAAACTTTGTAGTCAGCTTTTGTATGTTATTACGCAGTTTTGCTATGTGGAGGTTTCTTATTCTATTTCGATCATAATCTTCGTTATATATTCGTTCTCGTTATTCTTAATTACAGAGTCAAATACGAATTCTTCAAAGACATATTGCCCGATTGTTAAATTCATTTCTTCTATTTTTTGTAGCATTTTTAAATATGTTTCTTCAATATTTGTATCCAAACCTAAATGATAACCGATTAAGTACTGTCCTTTTAAGGTAATGGTATTCGTATAATCATTTTTCGCGTTAGGAATTTTAACGTACAGATAGCTATAATTATGATATTTCTGATTTAAAATTTCATTTCTATTTGATATAACGCCGATTGGTTGGCTTGAAAAAAGGGCGTGTGCTTTAAGTTCTTCAATAAAATGATTAATGGATATTAAAAAATCAAGTTCTGAAGCATTTGCGATATTATCACTTATATAAAATGTTGTTTCTTCTATATTGTGTAATGAAATTTCATCGAAAGGTGTCTGTATCGCTTCTTTAATGAGTTGAATTTTATCATTGATAATCATTTCGTTATAATCTAAATGTTGTTTCTGTTCTTGAATCGTCTTTTTCTGTTGATGCATTAAATTTAAAAAGTGTTCAGGAGATTTGTTTTGTGTATATTCTTTAATTTCTTTAAGTGGCATGCCTAATTCTTTCAATAATGTAATCACACTAATTAATTCAATCTGTTTAATGGAGTAATAGCGATAGCCTATTTCATTTTTATAATCAGGCTTAAAAAGGTGGATTTTATCATAGTAAATGAGTGTTTGACGGCTCACATTTGTTAAGCTCGCAAACTCACTTATCGGTATTTGATTAATTTTTTGCATAAATTGTTCTCCTTCTCTTGACTGTATAGTTACTATACACTATAAATTGTATATATTAAAGTTTGCGTAACGTTATGCAAATGGAAATAAATAGATTAGAATATAGTGAAAATCACTTAATATTTACAAATGTAACGAATAAGGAGGTCTAAAATGAATAGTAAGTTAAATGTTTTATATTTTAATATATTTTTAATGTTTTTAGGAATAAGTATCGTTATTCCAGTATTACCAACGATTTTATATGATTTAGATTTAAACGGAAGTGATTTAGGCGTATTAGTAGCAGTGTTCGCATTGTTCCAAATGATTGCATCACCATTTGGAGGACGATTTGCAGATAAATTTGGTAAAAAAATTATTATCATTATTGGACTCCTATTATTCTCCATTTCAGAATTTATATTTGCGATGGGTGATACATTTTCAATACTTTTACTATCAAGAGTATTAGGTGGAATCAGTGCAGCGTTTGTAATGCCAGGCGTAAATGGTATGATCGGTGATTTATCTACATCTGAGGATAGAGCGAAGAACTTTAGTTATATGTCAGCAGTTATAAATACAGGATTTATAGTAGGACCAGGTGTAGGAGGATTCTTAGCAGAAATTTCGCATAGAATGCCTTTTTATTTTGCCGGTGGACTAGGCATAATAGCTTTATTATTTTCGATATTCCTTTTAAAAGAAGCAAGTGAAGATGACTCCACAGAAACACAGAAAACAAAAGTTAAAGAACCATTCCCATATAAATTGTTTGTTGTACCTATTATTATTATGCTAATACTTTCATACGGTTTAGCATCGACAGAAACAATGTTCTCATTATATACAGCAGAAAAAGTAGGATTTGAGCCGAAAGATATTTCTATAGCCATTACAGGTGGTGCGATAGTCGGTGTCATATTCCAGTTGTTCTTATTTGAAAAACTTGTCGGGAAAATAGGTGAGATTAAATTAACGTTATTCTCATTAATATATTCAGTACTGATTTTAGGGGCATTTTTAATCGCTTCAAAATACATTACAGTCATGCTCGTAAGTTTTGTTATTTTCATTGGATTCGATTTAATCAGACCATCCATGACAAATTATTTCTCAAAACTAGCCGGTAATAATCAAGGTACAGCAGGTGGATTAAACTCAGCTGCAACAAGTGTAGGTAACTTAATCGGACCATTAGTAGCCGGAGTAGCATTTGATATTAATATAGAATTCCCATTGATCATCGCCATGGCATTCTTCTTAGTAGCCGCGGTCATCATCGTCTTTTATAAACCAAATAAATTTAAATTTTAAAAAATAAAACGCCGAAGCTGGGAGCTCGGCGTTTTTTTCTGATGAATAGGAGGGCTATTTATCAAGTGAGTGAAGGATAGGAAGGGTTATTTATCAAGTCAGGCTCCACATGATAAATAGCAAAAGATGACTGGGACATTAACATACTAGATTAACGAGAAAGAGCGTAAATTCTTAAATAAATAGGAATTTACGCTCTTTTCTTATATTGGTAGCCATTAAAGTTTACCCAAATTTTACCAAAATCGCACGATATCTTCTGAGTCTTCGTGCGTTTTACCCATATTTTAAAACATACAGGCGTCCTATGTTGCTTGTTTAGTAAGTCTTGCAACATACAGACGTTCTATGTTGCTTGTTTGATAAGTCTTGCAACTTAGAGCCGTTCTATGTAGCTTGTTTGGTAAGTCTTGCAACATAGGGACGTTCTATGTTGCTTGTTTGTTGAGTCTTGCAACATACAGGCCTTCTATGTAGCTTGTTTAGTAAGTCTTGCAACATAGAGCATGTACTTAAAAGAACAAACGAAAACATATCACACTACTTACAAATATCAGTAGTGTGATATGCTTTTTTATTTTAAGCATAGATTATTATATTTGATTTAATGCATGTTTTAAGTCTGCTACTAAATCTTCTGTATCTTCTATTCCGATTGATAATCTGATCAATCCGTCTGCGATACCTTCTTTATGTCTAATTTCTGTTGGGATAGATGCATGTGTCATTAAACTTGGTACGGATATCAAGCTTTCTACTGCACCTAAACTTTCTGCTAAAGTGAACAATTGAGTATGTCTAATCACTTCTTTTGCTTTTTCTACGTCTGCTACTTCAAAAGATATAATACCTGGATATCCTGATGCTTGAGTAAAATGAACATCACGGTTAACATGGTCTTCATTCAATGGGTGGATCGTTTTAACTACATTGTCGTGTTGTTTCAATAAATCAACGACTTCTTTAACATTTCTGTTGATTTGTTCTAGTCTTAATCCTAAAGTTTTGATACCACGTGTTAATAAATAGCTATCTTGCGGTCCTAATATACCACCAGTAGAATTTTGGATGAATGCAATGCGCTCACCAAGTGCTTCATTAGCAGTTACAACTAATCCTGAAACGACATCGCTATGGCCACCTAAATATTTTGTAGCAGAATGAAGTACAATGTCTGCGCCTAAATCTAAAGGATTTTGGTAATAAGGTGTCATAAATGTATTATCTACAACTGTTAAAATATCATGTTTTTTAGCAATTTCACTTGCTGCTTTAATATCTGTAATTTGTAGTAATGGATTTGATGGTGTTTCAATGAATAACATTTTAGTTTCTTCTTTAATAGAAGATTCTATATTTTCAATGTTAGTCGTGTTAATAAAATCAAAAGTTATACCAAATCGTGTGAATACTTTTGTTAATGCACGGTAAGTACCACCGTATACATCAGAGTTAATTAAAATATGGTCGCCTTTATCTAATAACATAATAACTGCAGATATCGCTGCCATTCCTGAACCGAAAGCATAACCATTTGTACCATGTTCTAAATCAGCGATTAAAGTTTCTAAAGCTGTACGAGTAGGGTTAGCCGTTCTAGAATATTCGTATCCTTGTCTTAGTTCTCCAATACCATCTTGTTCGTATGTGCTTGTTTGATAGATAGGTGTTGTAACAGCACCTGTATATGCGTCAGTTGTTTTTCCACCGTGTATAAGTAGCGTTTTTTTATTCATTATGATTTCCTCCGTAATTAAATATATTTTTAGACATGTATCGATCACTACCATCAGGGAAGACGACAACGATATGGCCTTGTTCTATTTGATTTGCAACATCAATGGCTGCTTGTAATGCTGCACCTGACGAGCTGCCGGCCAGAATACCTTCATTTAATGCAAGTCCAGATACATTTTGAAATGCATCTTCGTCACTGATGACCTTAATGTCGTCTACTAATGCGCGATCTAAAAATGTCGGCCACTTTTCAACGCCAATGCCTTCTGTATCGTGTGAATGTTCTTTTCCTCCAGCAAGAATACTGCCTTCAGGTTCTACAATGATGTTACGAACATCGTATGATTTCATAACTGAAGCGGTCCCAGCAAAAGTGCCTCCAGATCCAGCGCCAGCAATAAAGTAATTGATGTTTGGACATTGTTCGAGTATTTCTGTCGCTAATGTATTGACATAAGCTTGTGGATTTTCTTTATTTCCAAATTGATTAATGTAGTAAGCGCCGTGATCTTCTGCATATTTTCTCGCATGTTGTTGGGCGCCAATCATACCTTCAGAGCGTGGCGTTCTTCTTACTTCTGCTCCTAAAGCTTTCATAATAGTCATTTTTTCTTCAGAAAATCCTTCAGGTGCATAGATGACACAATTAATATGGTAATGATTGGCTACGATAGCGAGTCCAATACCCGTATTACCAGCAGTAGCTTCTACTATCGTATCTCCTGATGTAAGTTCACCTTGATTGATAGCTTGTTCAATTAAATGCTTTGCCAATCTATCTTTGATGCTTCCCCCGATGTTGTAACTTTCTAATTTTGCATAAATCTTCACACTGTCTGTGCTGTAATGTTCTAGTAAAACGAGTGGTGTATTCCCAATTAAATCAAAAGCTTTCATCCCATTACTCCAATATTTGTTATTATAAACCTTAGTTTTTCAATAAGAATTATATGTTATTAAATTTTAAAAAGCAAATAAAGTAAATTTGTTAGAAAATTGGAAAAACAACAAATAAATTAAATAGGTATATTTTTTATACTCAAATCTGTTGACTTTCAATTTTAGTCGCGTTACAATTATCTCGAAATCGAAATAATATTTGAATAGGTGATGACATGGATAGAACAGAAGAATCTTTAAAAGCTTTAGTAGGTATAAAACGTACGAACGATACGTTAGACCGTATTGTTAAACAAGATATGAAGAATTACGGTTTAAATATTACTGAATTTGCTGTTATGGAACTTTTATATCATAAAGGTGATCAGCCTATTCAAAAGGTTAAACAACGCATTCTCATAGCAAGTAGTAGTACAACTTATGTTATTGACCAACTCGTTAAGAAAGCTTATGTAGCCCGTCGTCAAGATACAGAAGATAAACGTATTACGTATGCCGTATTAACAGAGAAAGGGCATGTATTAATGGATAAAATTTTTCCACAACATGCCGAAACAATAGAAAAAGCATTTTCTATTTTAGATGACGAAGAACTTGCTATATTTCGAAGAGCACTCAAAAAAATAAGCGCGTTTTCTACTGAGTAGATTGAAGCGCAAATTTTTTTAAATTATATTATTTCGAATTCGAAATAAAAACAAAAAGAGAGAAGGAAACTATAATGAGTAATAATAATGAACTTATCGGTATCCATCACGTAACTGCCATGACAAATGATGCAGTTAGAAACTATGAATTTTTCACGCAAGTACTAGGTATGCGTTTAGTTAAAAAAACAGTAAACCAAGATGATATATATACGTACCATACATTTTTCGCAGATGATCAAGGATCACCTGGAACAGACATGACATTTTTTGATTTTCCAAACAATCCTAAAGGCAGTAGAGGTACAAACTCAATTAGCCGTGCAGCATTTAGAGTACCTAATGACGCAGCACTTGAATATTATTTAAATCGTTTTGAAGAATTTGGCGTGAAACATGACGGCATTCAAGAATTGTTCGGCAAAAAAGTATTACCTTTTGAAGAAGAAGACGGACAAAGATATCAATTAATTTCTGATGAGTTGAATAAAGGAGTTAAACCCGGTATACCTTGGAAAAATGGCCCGGTACCTGAAGATAAAGCCATTTATGGATTAGGTCCAATCGAAATAACAGTCAGCTATTATGAAGACTTTAAATCAGTATTGAAACAAGTATTCGGTATGAAACCGATTATCGAAGAAGATGATGTAACAATATTAGAAGTAGGAGAAGGCGGTAATGGCGCTCAAGTAATATTGAGAAAAGACGACCAAAATCCTGAAGCAAGACAAGGTTATGGGGAAGTTCACCACGTATCATTTAGATTGAAAGACCATGAAGCAATTAAAGCATGGGAAGATAAATATAATGAATTACGCATTGGAAACTCAGGTAATGTCGATCGTTTCTATTTTGAAGCGTTGTATGCCAGAATTGGACATATACTCATAGAAGTTTCTACAGATGGACCAGGATTTATGGGAGATGAGCCTTATGAAACTTTAGGTGAAAGTCTGGCGTTGCCACCATTCTTAGAAGCAAAACGTGACTATATTGAATCTGAAATTAAAGCATTCGATACAAGTACAAAACATTAATTCAACAAAGAAGGAGCGTCTATTATGAAGAAGATACGACCTGAAGCATTATCACAAAAAGAAAATTATAAATTGTTAATTGGATCGATTATCCCTAGACCTATCGCACTTGTGACAACACAATCAGACAGTGGGTTATTGAATATTGCACCATTTAGCTTTTTCAACGTTGTATCTTCAGACCCTCCAATATTGTCTATAGCCGTACAGCGTGTAAACGGTGAACCGAAAGATACGGCGAGAAACATTTTGCAGAACAACGAAGCGGTTGTGCATATCGTTGATACTGATAATGTCAAAGATGCCAATCAAACTGCCGCATTATTAAGTCCAGATGAAAGTGAAATTGAGCGTACTGAGTTTGAACAGGTGGATTCTGTTGAAGTTTCCGTACCAGGTTTGAAACAAAGTAAAGTACGGTTCGAAACAGTATTAAAAGAAGATATCGTCATTAAAAAAGACGGTGAACCTGTTTCAGATTTACTACTATTGGAAGTGAAGTATTATCATTTCGATGAAGCCATTTATGACAATGGCTATATTAATAAAGATGAATTAAGCGCAGTAAGCAGACTTGCAGGTAATGACTATGCTGAAATCGGTAAAACATTTACCATCGAAAGACCACAATAAGAATGGAGATGTCAAAGAATGAATCATATATTTAAACAAGGTGACCAAGGTAAGCCAATATTCTTGTTATTGCACGGTACAGGCGGTAACGAAAGAGATTTATTACCATTAGCAGAAATGCTAAATCCAACTTATAGTGTATTAAGCGTTAAAGGCGATGTGTCAGAAAATGGCATGGCAAGATATTTCAAAAGATTAGCTGAAGGCGAATATGACCTAGAAGATCTAGAGTATAGAGGACAACAGTTATATCAATTTATAAAAGAATCCGCTAAAGAATATGAATTTAAACTAGAAGATGTGATACCAGTAGGCTTTTCAAACGGATCCAATATGGCGATTAATCTAATATTAAGAGAAGAAACACCATTCCAAAAAGCATTGTTATTCGCGCCACTCTATCCAGTAGATTTACAAAACAATCATAAAGACTTATCAGCATTTAAAGTCTTCTTATCAATGGGCGAACAAGATCCAATTGTGACAAAAGCACAAAGCGAACACGTTATAGAAATATTTAAAGAACGTAACGCAACCGTAAGTGAAACATGGGTGAACAGCCACGAAATCACACAAGAAGCTGTACTTGCAGCGAGAGAAATATTATAGAAAATAACAACTCATTTCTACCTGAATAAATCAGTGGAATGAGGTGTTATTTATTTTGAGTTGGGATTTATGTCCCAGTCTTTTCGATTAAGATGGTACTTCAGTTCTTGTTGGATTATGCTTTCTTATGATAGCTGCTGATAAAGTAGATATACCACCGAATATAATAAATGCTATAAACATCCATATTGTGCTATTAAGTTCTAAACTATGATTTAAGAATATGAGTTCTCTTAAAGTCTCTGCATAATGTCTAAACGGATTCCAGCTTATCATATAATCTTGATAAAACTGTGGTAACATTTGTTTCGGTAACATGATGAGCTGTAAACTAAAGAATAATAATATCATAAATATTGGAATAGCTTTTATACCTAACCAAGTCATAAATCCTAGTATTAAACTGATGAACGCTAATATAGCAATTGAGATATATAATGCGACTCTATTTGGATGATCGATTGTGACATCTAATACACCAGTTAAAAAGTAAATGTATCCAAAGCCACCTATGAACGCTGTAACGAATGCTGCTCCAAATTGTCCAATTGATGCAATGATACGACTTTTTACGGTAATGTTATGACTTGTTCTAAATGAAAAGAACAGAATAACGGATCCAACTAATGATGCTAGCCATATTGGTGTAAACATAAGAAGTGGCAAGTTACCGTTTGCTTGATGTGATTTTACTGAGTTTATGTTATTTTTATCGATTTTCACAGGATTTGTAAGTCCTTGAATATCAGAAGGTGATATAGCGATGTTCATTTTTTCTAACGTTTGTATGCCTTGTTTTGAAATTTGCGTATTCAGTTGATCACCGATAGTTGTAAGTAATGTGTTAGCTAATTGTGCACCTTGCATGCTTGAACCTTCATTCACAATAATTTTAACATTTCCTTGTTTTACTTCTACTGGCTCAACTTTGTTTTGACTTTGCATTTTTTGAACTTGCTCTGGTTGTATTTCTCCATTTTTGATTTTTTCTGTCATTGCTGTTTGTATTTCTTTCATTTTTCCATCTTGCGCAACTTTTTGTACTTTACTCATTGAATGTTTTGAAAGGTTTTTATCTAAAATTAATGCGCCGTAATATTCTTTGTCTTTAAAACCTTGTTCTAAAGCCTTCTTATTATCTACTTCTATCCATTCAACTTTTTCTGAAAGTTCTTTATTGTCTTTAATGTTTTTTGTAAAAGATTCTCCGATATTCACATCTTTATCTTGAATGGATGTGCCGTTGTCTTGGTTTACGATAGCAAGGGGTATTGATTTTGGTTCGGGATTATATGCTGGTATAAATGCTATAGCTAAAATTAAAAGAATGACGACTACGAGAATGGGTGTCATCCAATATAGTTTCTTTTTAAAAATATTCATATTATGCCTCCTATTTAATGAACAATGTGTTGATTATTAATAACAATGTTTATTATAATAGAATCTAGCACATATACAATCGCCAATTGTTTACGATACGTTTATTAATCAACAAATGAATAAAAAGTGTTCATTAAATAAGGAGTTATGATAATAATGGCTGAAGATCGTCGAGTTAGAAAAAGTAAAACTGCGATAAAAAATGCATTTATACAGCTTTTAAAAGAGAAAAATATTGAACGAATTACAATACAAGAAATTTCGGATTTAGCAGATGTAAATCGAGGAACTTTTTATTTAAATTATGTAGATAAATATGCTTTGTTAGAAGAAATGGAAAATGAGCAAATTGCCGAAATAAAAAGTTTTGTAGATATAAGAAATATAAATTTAAGCAATAGAACAGGTGAAGCGTTTATTGAAGAATTTTCAAATAATGTGATCAAAAAAGTCATCACGCATATCAGTAATAATCTGGAATTTTATCAAGTTATATTGAATTTAGAAAGAAAAAGTCAAATAGAAGAACAAATAGCAGATATTGTAAGAAGTAATTTAACCTATTTAATAGAAGATAAGGACGATGTTTTCGGTATACCTATAAATTATTATTTAAGTTATGTAACAGGCTCGATGATATCGATGATTAAATATTGGGTATCAGATGATCAACGTGTGTCGATTGATGAATTTGTACAGTATATCGCAACAATTGCTTCGAACGGGCCATTATCTATAATGAGAAGAATGGTAGATCAGAAAAATAAATAAACAAAAACCTGATTAGTTAGCTGCTAATCAGGTTTTGTTATGAATTTATAAAGTCAGGCTCCACATGATAAATAGAGCCATTGAATTTATCAAGTGAAGGTCCACATGATAAATAGCACCCACATATTTCAAAAATAACCCCAGACAACAGTATTGTTGTCTGGGATCATCATTAAAACTTCCTATATATTAAATAAATCGTTGAATGATTCTACCATTGTAGGGTGTGTGTATATATTATCTCTTAATGTTGTATATGGAATGTCTTGATCCATTGCAAGTTTGATAAAGTTAATAATTTCTTCTGATTCTTTGCCAAATAAACTAGCACCCAATATCAAATCACTATCCGCGTCTACTACGACTTTAAATAATCCTCTATCATCGTGATTAACTTTATGACGTGGGATATTTTTAACTTCAATTTTTCCTTCTTTAATATGGTGACCTTCTTTTTTAGCTTTGCTAGCTGTGAATCCTATACGAGCAAGAGGTGGGTCTAGGAACACGGTATACGGGACATGACCTCTATTTTTAGTTGAACGTTGTTGGCTGCCAGTTAAGTGATCTTTAACAATTCTATAATCGTCTAAAGAGATGTAGGTAAATTGCGCGCCACCTTTAACATCACCGACTGCATAAATATGGTCTACCGTTGTTTGTAAAAATTCATTTACTTTAATTTCACCTTTATCTCCAAGTTGAATATCGGTATTTTCTAAAGCTAAATCTGTATTAGGAACGCGTCCTGTAGCGAGTAATACGGCGTCACCTATAATGTCACCTTGAGTCGTGTGCACTTTCGGGCGATTACCCTCTGTTGAAAATGCGGTTACTTCAGCGTCGTCTATAAATTCTATGCCACGATTTAAAAATTCTTCATATATACTAGATGCTACGTCTCTATCTTCAGTTATTAAAACATGCTTCTGACTGTTAACTATTTTCACTTTACTACCTAAATTAGAAAATATAGTCGCGAATTCTAATGCGATATAGCCGGCGCCAATGATAACGAGTTGCTCTGGCAAGTTATCCAGCTCCATAATACCTTTAGAATCATAAATATTTTCAGTAGATTTAATACCTTCAATATCTGGTATGTTTGAGCGATTGCCAGTATTAATGACAATATTTTTCGCTTGTAATGTCTCCACAGTTTCGTTTGATTCATCTAATAAAATGACTGTTTCATTATCTTTAAACTGAGCTTTATACGTATATACATCAATGTTGTCATCTGAATCGAGATTATTAAAATTCTTCTTATTTAAAGCAGCAACAACATCTTTTTTACGAGTCATTGTTTCAGAAAATGAATTTTGTTCAGTACTTTCGTGTAATAAAGTTTTACTAGGAATACATCCGACATTGATACAAGTACCACCGTACATATTTGAATCTTGTTCAACAACCGCTATTTGTTGGCCTTGTGCAGCAAAGTCTTTAGCAAGCGTCTTTCCAGCTTTACCAAAACCGATGATCAATGTATCGTACTGTTTCATGAATAAAACCTCCATTAATGTGTCTTTATACACATTATAATCCTTTTAAAAATATATATCTGACTTCGGGCATTGGGAGCGATTCATGTATTATTTTATTGATTTCAAATTTATGCACAAAATTTGAAATTAATTATGAAAGCGTTTCAGACTATAATGAATTTACAACTTAACATAGGAGGAAATGAAATGACTCATAATTGGTTAGAGATAGAACATAAAGTGATTATCGTAACAGGCGGAACATCTGGAATAGGTAGACAAATTGTAAATTCACTATTAGAAAATGGTGCAATTGTTTATAATGTAGACTTAAAGGATGATCCAATTAATAATGAAAATTATTCCTTCATACAAACTGATGTAACAAATGAAGAAGCAGTTCAAAGTACAGTTCATAGGATTATAGAAGAACAGTCTCAAATAGATGTATTAATTAATAATGCTGGTATTAATTTACCTAGATTACTGGTAGATGTTAAAGGTGAAAAGCCAGAATACGAAATTAATATGAAGGATTTAGATTTAATGTTTGGTGTGAATTTAAAAGGTCCTATATTATTTAGCCAAGAAGTAAGTAGACAATTTGTTAAACAAAATAAAGGTGTAATTGTTAATATTTCTAGTGAAGCTGGACAAGAAGGTTCAGAAGGACAAAGTATATATTCCGCTACCAAAGCTGCATTAATTGGATTTACAAGAAGTTGGGCTAAAGAATTAGGTAAATATAATATTAAAGTTGTTGCAATTGCTCCAGGTATACTCGAAGAAACTGGATTGCGTACTAAACAATATGAAGAAGCATTAGCATATAGCAGAAATACAACAGTAGATAAATTAAATGGTGATTATTCAAAATCTATACCATTATCTAGAGTTGGTGGATTATCAGAAGTTGCTGATTTGGTTTGTTATTTAAGTTCTGATAGATCTAGTTATATTACTGGCACTACCATTAATATTTCAGGTGGAAAATCACGAGGATAAGACTAAGAGAAAGAAAGGGGGGAAAGTTATGTTATTAAATAAAAAACATTTATCTATAATAGGAATATTGCAAAAAGAAAATATTTCTATTGAAAAACTTTCCCACAAACTTTCTATTTCTCAAAGGACTTTATCAAATTATATTAATCAATTACAAATGCAATTTGAAGGATCAATCAGTATTATAAAGCAACATCATGAGTTTTCTATGATTGTTTTAGATGAAACGGTGTTCTTTAATATTTTAAAAAAACTTAAATTAAGTATAAGTGAAAGCCTAAATGAAATAGAAGAAAGAGAAGAAAGAGTCTTTTGTTATTTGTTAAATAATGGTGTTTGTACGATAGATGACATTGCAGATGAACTTTATATAAGCAAAAGTGTTGTTCATAATACGTTGAATGAAATTAAAAATATAATTAAAAACTATAAAGTGGAAATAAAAGGTACACAAAATGTCGGCCTAAGAATAGAAGGTAATGAAATAGAGATTAGAAAAGTCTTAATTGAATGTTTTTCTAATCCATACCAAAATATGGAATTACCAAAACAAATTATTCATGTGCTGAAAGATATTGAAAAAGACTTTAATTTGGATAGTGCAACTTCTGAAAGAATCAAACTTTCAACTAAAGTTATACTTTCTAGATTAAAAGAAGGCTATAATATTCAACAAAATGTGCAGATTGACGAAAGAGTATTTGAATCTGAAGATTTTATGGCGGTTAGTAATATAAAAGAATATATTTTGAATCATTATGAAGTACAATTTCCAAATCTTGAAATACTATTAATTGTATTTCAAATTATTGGTAGAAGAGCTTCAATAATTGATGAAATTATTAATGAACGAGATCAATCAACTTTAAACAATATTGTTAAAAATACGATAGATGATATTAATTTTTACTACACAATAAAGATTGACGAGCAGCTTTTTAGTAATGACATTCAATTGCACATTAAGTATTTAATAAACAGACTCATTTTCGACATTAATATCCAAAATAATTTAATTGATGAAGTTAAAACGAGATATCCATTCGCATATGAGCTATCGAAAGTGTTAGCCGAAAACATAGAAAAAGAACTAAAAATTAAAGTTCCATTGAATGAATTAGGCTTTCTATCAATATATTTCAGTGTTTATTTACAGCAGTTAGAACAAAAATTCAAAGAAATTAAGACAATTGCATTCATAACAAATCAAGGTTTGAGTAGTTCTAAGTTAGTGACAGTTCAATTAAAAAAAATATTTGGACAACAAATTGAAGTGAAGGTAATGAATGAAAATGAAATGCAATTGAGTGATTTAGATAAATTTGATTTAACGGTTTCTACTATAAAAAATAATAGATTGTTCAACAAAATTATTTATATAGACAATATACTCGATGAACAAGCGTTGAAACTGAAGATAGAGCAATTTCTAATTTATAAAGATGTTAATAATCGTAATCTATTTAATCAAAGTATTATCGTTGATTTCATAAAAGAATCAGACGTATATCATATTAATGAAAGTATGAATTATGAAGATGTGATTCAGTATATGGCTCAAGAAATGATTGAAGAAGGTAAAGTTGATGATAATTTTTCTCAAAGAATTTTAGAACGAGAAAAAAGTAAGTCTACTATAACGGGATTATTAGGGTTTCCACATACAAGCCATTATATGGATAATATTTGGGTTAAATTTGTCATTCTAGATCAACCCTTACTAGATTATGAAACGGTGAAAGTCATTGTACTTGTGGCAACACCAGAGAATGAAGTGAACGAAGCGGTACTAATTCGACTATATGAAGAAATCTTAGCTATCACAGCTAACAGTTATATTATTAAAAAAATAAATAGTGATACGGATTATATAGCACTAGCACATATATTAAATAAAGAAATGGGGAGTTAGCTATGTTTTTCATTATATTGATTATAATGTTAGCTGTTGGCTTTGTTATCCAGTATTTACTGGGATTAGTTCAAATTAAAAACTTTACGAGACACTATACGCTCATGAGAGAAAAAGGACGTGTTGCAATTGGAAGACGTCCAGCAATATTTAAAGCTGGAACGCTGGTGCTTTTGCAAATTAATAACCGTAATGAAATTGAAGAAGCAAGGTATATGCAAGGCGTGACAGTGTTCTCTAAATTTAAAAAATTAAAGGGATTAGAAGGTTATAAAATTAATAAGTTAAGAGATACTGATTTGCAAAATTACAATAAATTATTAATTAAAGCAATTTTAGATGCACAGCACACATTTAAAGTTATTCAATCGGGTGGAGAAATTGAGAAGATTCCTTCACCGATGATGAAAGCAGTTAAAAAAATAAATAACATGTTTAAAAAAGAAGGGAGTAAATCATCATGGACATCATAGTAAAGTTAGCGGAAGGCTTTATTAAATTATTTCAAACTGGCGCAGATACGTTTATAGATTGGATGACGACGATTGTACCACTTGTATTAATGCTGTTGATTGCAATGAATACATTAATTCAATTAATAGGTGAGAATCGTATTAATATTATTGCTCAAAAATCTTCAAAAAACCCATTATTAAGATATTTAGTATTACCATTTTTAGGTTCATTCATGTTAGCGAATCCCATGGTACATTCACTTGGTCGATTCATGCCAGAAAAATATAAACCAAGTTATTTTGCATCGGCAGCGCAATTTGCTCATACGAGTAACGGTATTTTTCCACACATAAACCCAGCAGAATTATTTATTTTTATGGGTATTGCAAATGGTATTCAACAATTAGGTTTACCAATGACAGACTTAGCAGTTAGATATTTACTTGTAGGTTTACTCATGAACTTTATCGGAGGATGGGTTACAGACTTTACAACAAGTTATGTAGAGAAACAACAAAAAGTTAAATTAAGTACAGAAGTTAAATTAGAGGGATGAGGTGAATAAAATGAGTCAAAAGGCTAAAATAGTAAAAGGTTCAGGTGGTTTCGGTGGACCACTGGAAATTGGTGTAGAAGGTAAAAAAGACAAAGTTATGTATGTAACAGGTGGTCACAAACCAGATATTGTTGATAAAATTTGTGAAATCACTGGGGGATCTCCAGTAAATGGTTTTGAAACTTCTGTACCAGAAAACGAAATTATGGTAGCAGTAATTGACTGTGGTGGTACATTAAGATGTGGGATTTATCCCCAAAAAGGAATACCAACTGTAAACATTATGGCAACAGGTAAGAGTGGGCCATTAAGACAATATATAACTGAAGATATTTATGTTTCAAATGTAGATGTTGATCAAGTATCAGTAGTTGGAGATGATGTTTCAAATAATAAAGGGACATCCGTCAGTACGACAGAACAACCAGTTGAAGAAAACACAGCATATTCTAAAGATAAAAAAATCATGGAAACAAGAGCAGAACAAGAAAATAAATCAATTTTAACAAAAATCGGTCTTGGTGCTGGTAAAGTAATTAATACTTTCTACCAAGCAGCACGTGATGCAGTCGAAACAATGCTTCATACAATCATACCTTTCATGGGATTTGTAGCTTTATTAATTGGTATTATTCAAGGTTCAGGAATAGGAGATTTATTCGCAAAATTTATGTCGCCATTAGCAGGTAATATATGGGGATTATTGGTAATAGGCTTTATTTGTTCACTTCCATTCTTAAGTCCATTACTAGGACCTGGCGGTGTAATAGGACAAGTATTAGGTACTTTAATTGGTGTTGAAATTGGAAAAGGAAATATACCTCCAAACTTAGCACTTCCAGCATTATTTGCTATCAATACACAGAATGCGGCTGACTTTATACCAGTGGGATTAGGATTAGCAGAAGCAGAAACTAAAACAATAGAAGTTGGCGTACCATCTGTACTATATTCACGGTTCTTAAATGGTGTTCCTAGGGTATTTGTCGCATGGTTAGCAAGCTTTGGACTATATAAATAATATTAAGGAGTGCTCATGTCATGTATCAAACAGAGATAAAAAGGATTGGAAAAGATGCGAAAGCATTTGAGGCAGAAAAGATGATTATATTATTTGGAGATAACGCTCCAAATGAATTAGTAGACTTTTGTTATATAATTGATATTAAACAAGTAGAAAATGAAATAACAGAATCTAATAAATTAAGTATAGATGGTATAGAATATCAAATTACTAAAGTTGGTTCAGCTGTGAAGAAAAATTTAAATGACTTAGGACATATCACTTTAAAATTTGATGGAAGTACAGTTGCAGAACAATCAGGATCATTATACTTGGAAAACAAACCATTAGTTAATATTGAAGTAGGAACAAAAATAGAAATTAAATAAAAAATAAAGACAGGGAAAAAGCTTTTGAATGAGCTTTTTCTCTGTCTTTATTATTTTTATCCACAAAAAAAAACAAGAAAAAAGAGAAATTTTACATAATTGGTCGACCACTCATGAAGCTTTTAACGTTATACGTTTGTGGTGTTTTTCACAAGATAGCCACCGGTATAAAAGGGTAATTTTACAGTTGTATTAATTTTTCAATCTGTTATTATACATAACTATATTGAAAGGGTGTTTACGAAAACATGAAATTCAACAAAAACAAAATTAATGTTGTAGATATGAAAAAAACTAAGAAAAGTGTATATGCAACAGGTATAGGTAATGCTATGGAATGGTTTGACTTTGGTCTTTATTCTTATTTAGCAATTATCATCAGTAAAAATTTCTTCACATCAGTAGAAAATGATGAATTGAAATTAGTATTTACTTTCGCTACATTTGCGATTGCATTTTTAATGCGACCAATTGGTGGTATTATATTCGGGAGAATCGGGGATAGACTCGGTAGAAAAACAGTCCTCACAACGACGATTGTCTTAATGGCAGCTTCTACTTTAATAATTGGTTTATTACCAACTTATGATCAAATAGGTATTTGGGCGCCAATACTATTACTAATCGCTAGAATTATTCAAGGTTTCTCAACTGGTGGGGAATATGCAGGTGCAATGGTCTACATTGCTGAATCTTCTCCAGATAATAGAAGAAGTGTTCTTGGTAGTGGTTTAGAAATAGGTACGTTAGCAGGTTATATACTTGCATCATTATTAGCAAGTGGTTTATTTATTGGTTTATCAGATGCACAAATGCAAGCTTGGGGTTGGAGAATTCCATTTATCCTAGGTGCGCCGCTTGGTTTAGTAGGTCTATATTTAAGAAGAAATCTAGACGAATCACCAATTTTTGAAAATGAAATATCTGAAAATGAAGAAAAACCAGAGTCGTTCATATCCATTATCCAAAATCACAAAAAAGATATTATCGTATGCTTTATAGCAGTTGCATTCTTTAATATTACAAACTATATGTTACTTTCATATATGCCATCATATTTAGATGAAGTAATTGGTATTTCTAGTACAGTAAGTACGGTATTAATTACAAGTGTCATGATTGTTATGGTACCATTAGCATTCTTCTTTGGTCGTTTAAGTGACAAAATAGGTAACAAAAAAGTTGTATTAATGGGTACATTTGGTTTAACAGCGACTTCACTGTTAGCATTTCACTTCATGGGACTTAACCAATTAATGTTTGTATCGTTAGGTATATTCATTCTTGGATTCTTCTTATCAACATATGAAGGTGCTATGCCAAGTTTATTACCAAGTATATTCTATACAGACGTTCGTTACCGTACATTAGCCGTAACATTTAACGTGTCTGTATCAATATTTGGTGGTACAACACCGTTAGTTTCAACATGGTTAGTACACGCAACACAAAATCCATTAGCACCAGCTTATTATTTAACAGCTGTAAGTATTATAGGATTTTTAACAATACTTGTACTATTTGAAACAACTTCAGGAAAAGCATTAAAAGGATCATATCCAACCGTATCATCTGAAAAAGATTTCGAACACGCTGTCGAAAATCCAAAAGATTCATTATGGTGGAATGAACAAGAATTACAAGAAAACAAAGTAAAAACAGACTAAGTTATCAACAGTCTCGTTTACAATAGAAAACAGTAGAAATTCATTTTAAAAATTGAATTTCTACTGTTTTTTCTTATATTTTTTCGTTTGTTCTTTTAATTACATGCTCTAAGTTGCGAGACTGACCAAACAAGCAACATAGAACGGCTCTAAGTTGCAAGACTGACGAAACAAGCAACATAGAAGGTCTCTAAGTTGCAAGACTGACGAAACAAGCAACATAGAAGGTCTCTAAGTTGCAAGACTGACCAAACAAGCAACATAGAAGGTCTCTAAGTTGCAAGACTGACGAAACAAGCAACATAGAAGGTCTCTAAGTTGCAAGACTGACGAAACAAGCAACATAGAAGGTCTCTAAGTTGCAAGACTGACCAAACAAGCAACATAGAAGGTCTCTAAGTTGCAAGACTGACGAAACAAGCAACATAGAAGGCCTCTAAGTTGCAAGACTGACGAAACAAGCAACATAGAACGGCTCTAAGTTGCAAGACTGACGAAACAAGCAACATAGAAGGTCTCTAAGTTGCAAGACTGACGAAACAAGCAACATAGAACGGCTCTAAGTTGCAAGACTGACCAAACAAGCAACATAGAAGGTCTCTAAGTTGCAAGACTGACAAAACAAGCAACATAGAACGGCTCTAAGTTGCAAGACTGAGCAAACAAGCAACATAGAAGGTCTCTAAGTTGCAAGACTGATGAAACAAGCAACATAGAAGGCCCGAATGTTGCAAGACTGGCCAAACAAGCAACATTCAGACCTCGCTCCCGCCACAGACCTCAACCTCATCCACTCATAAAAAAAACAACTCATTTCTAACTGAATAAATCAGTGAAATGAGTTGTTATTGATTTTGAGTTGGGATTAATCTCCCAAGCTTTTTTATTTACTTGTTAGTTTTGGTTTTTTAACAAATAGTGATGTAATGAGTCCTAATGCTGCGACAACGCTTATAAAGTAAAAGACAAATTGAATGCCATGCGCGATGATTTCTCTTTCGCCTAAATCACTAGATCCTCCAGTGACTTGTTGTTGTCCGACTGTATAAAGTGTAATCGCTAATGCTGTACCAGCTGATCCTGCTACTTGCATCAATGTGTTCATAGCGGCTGATCCATCGGCATATAAATGCGGTGGAAGCTGATTTAAACCATTTGTTTGTGCTGGCATCATAACCATCGTTACACCTAAGAATAATACGATGAATAAACATATGATCATCCAAACAGGTGTCGTTGCTGAAATTGAAATTGAAAATCCTATAGCAGCTATAAGTATGAATAGGAAACCAGCTATTCCGAAGTATTTTGCACCATATTTATCAAATAATGTTCCGATTACCGGAGATAAGATAAAGTTTGTTGCATTACCTGGTAATAGCACAAGACCTGCTAATGCTGCTGTTAATAGTAAACTGCCTTTTAAATAAATAGGTAATAAAATGGCTGTTGATAAAATAACAAGCATTAATAAGAAAATCATGATAACACCTAATGTGAACATTAGATGTTTAAATACTGTTAAATTCAACATTGGTTCTTTCATTTTCGTTTGTCTAGAACAGAATAGCACTAATGCAATGATACCGATAAGTAGTGGTAACCATACAATTGGAGAACTGATAGATATTTCTGCCATCGTACTCAATGCATAAATTAATCCTGCGAAACCGATTGTTGATAAACAAATCGAAATAAAGTCGATTTTTGGTTTCGTTATTTCTGATACGTTATTTATTTTAACGAATGCAATGATTGCTAAAACAACATAAAATATTGAACTAAACCAAAAAATGAAATGCCAACTTAAAGTTGTAATAATGATACCTGATAATGTTGGCCCAACAGCTGGTGCTAGTGTGATAACTAATCCCATTACGCCCATAACAACGCCTCGTTTGTTAATTGGGAAAATGTTGAGCATCACTGTCATCATAACGGGTAGTATAATTCCAGTTCCTACAGCTTGGATAATACGTCCGATCATTAAAACGGCGAATACTGGTGAAAGTGCTGCAAATAATGTACCAATAAATGAAATAATAAATCCACCTAATACAAGTTGTCTCGTTGTAAACCAACGTGTTAAATAGGCTGAGATTGGTACGAGAATGGCAAGGACTAATAAATATCCTGTTGTTAACCATTGTGCAGTAGGTGCACTTATATCATAGTCTTGCATTACGTTTGTTAAACCCATGTTTAATGCTGTTTCTCCAAATAAACCGATAAATGCACCTAACATTAAAATAAGCGCCATCGTTTTTGGATTTTTTACTTGTACTTCTGCTTTCATAATAAAATCTTAATCTCCTTCTACTAGTGAATACACAATCGGTGTGTATTAATATTTTGCTGAGAGCTTATGCAACTAGCAAAAGCATAGTGTTTATAGTATTGTTATTATTTCTGTTATAGCCGTTCTCAAAAATAGCAACTTACTCACTTTAGCAGAATGATACGTAAATTGTCAACTAGGTTTACAAAAATAAATTATTGATTTTCTATATCCCAATCCATCTTCAAAATTTCTCTCATTTTATCGACATTATCTGATCCGATTGTTTCGATGAGCTGCTGCTCTATCATCTGTTTATGTTTCTTACTTTCTAAAAAGCAAGCCTCACCAAGTTCTGTTAACTGTATTGATTTTTCTTTTTTGTTGCCTTCAACATCTTGAATGTCTACGAGTCCTTTTTTATTTAATTGTTTCACAAATTTGTGTACGGCTTGTCTAGAGATATTCACACTTTTTGTAATGTACGCCATATTACGATTATGCTTAAAAATCTTGGCCATAATATACCATTCAGAACTAGAAATGTATATGTCATGCGTGTTATTCCACATATCTTCTATTTTGGTACGTACGATACCATGTCGTTCACTTAATAAATCGAATAAATCTAAGTCTTGTAATTCACTATTAGATATCAATTTCTGACCTCAACTTTCTAATGCTTTAATTGTTGCATCTATTCCAAAATGTTTTTTTATAAGCTTTTTATAATTATCATGTGTAACTCGTTCTTTTTGTTTATCGTGTCGAGTCGTAACGGTTAAATGTTCGTTAGACATACTTACTCTACCATAATGTTTAGGCATTGTAATAATTAAATTTTGAACAAATATAGAACGAGGGTCATGCTCGTTATAATGTAAATGCTCTATAAAATAAGGCCAATTTCTCGGTGTGAATTGGGTCTTGTAAGAAGTACGCCAATGTTCACGATCTATTTGTTTTTGAAGGTGTATCGTATCATCTTCATCAGTGATAGCGCGGTAATAACCATTCGTATCATGAATAATGTGAACGTCATCTGGACGCGTTATAGGTATAGCTTCAGTAGGTAAATCACCAAAGCCTACATCGGCGATATAATCTTTATCTAAATGAACAATAGTCGACATATGTGAACCATCACGACTCCAACTATCATTTGGCGCATGAACCGTTCCAGATACGCAATCTAGGTGAAAGCCTTTTTCTTTTAAATAATTTTGAAATAAAGTATTCATTTCATAGCAAAAACCACCACGGTGTTGATGTACAATTTTGTTGAATAAATCATCAACATTTACAGAAATAGGTACACCATTCTGTACGTTTATATTTTCAAAAGGCACTGTATACATAAACCTTTTAATGTAATGATTTAAACTATTTAAATCTACTTGGTTAAATGTTTTAGCGTCTATTTTTAAAAAGTGTTCAAATTGTTGAATGTCCAATGTCATTCCTCCGATCAAATTGTCAATTCTATTATAAAGGATATCGAGATAGAATATGTTACTATAAAATTGATGTTACACGGTTATATTATAGAAAGCTAGGTCATGTATATGAGAATTGGAACGATTTCAGATTTGCATATAGATAGAAGCAAAGATTATTATCCACAGGACTTTGAGTTCATTTTAAGTAAAGAAATCGCACGTTTGAAATTAGACGTGCTCTTAATCGCGGGAGATGTTTCTAACCATTATTTACAAACGATTCAATTTGTTCAAAATGTAAAACAACAATCAAATATAGAAGTGTTATTTATTCCGGGTAATCATGATTATTGGAAAAGTGAACAAGAAGAAAAGACGTCTTATGAAATTTTCGAATATTATAAATCACAACCTGAAAGCATTATTGGTAGTCCATATATAATTAATGATGAATGGGCGATAGTAGGGCATAGCGGTTGGTATGATTATAGTTTCGCAGATCATGATAAATTTAGTTTAGAAAGATTAGAGCACAGAAAATATTACGGCTCAACTTGGTTAGACAAAGAACATATCGATTGGGGTAAATCGGATTTAGAAATGTCTAAATTAGCAGCAGCCTCTGTGAAAAATGATTTGGAACAAGTGAAAGATAAAAATATTATATTAATGACGCATATCGTCACACACAAAAAGTTTGCCGTACCAATGCCACATAGAATATTTGATTATTTTAATGCTTTTATAGGAACGTCAGATTTTGATCAATTTTATGAAATATATCCAATTAAGTATAGTATTATGGGACATGTACATTTTCGTAATATAATAGAAGAAAGTGGGATACAGTATATATGTCCTTGTCTAGGATATCAAAGAGAATGGAGAACAAAAAATTTAGAAACTGAAATACAAAACACTATACAAATCATTGAAATATAAAAGGAAACGCAATCAGAAGTTAAATGATTAAAATAGGTGATAAGATGAAAAAGTATATATCATTATTTGTTATAGCAGGTATCGTTCATACACTGTTCTCGTTGTATTGGGGACTAGGCGGGAACGCGGGATTAATAACAGTAGGTTCCTGGGTGTTTACGTTAAGTGCACGGTTTGGCATATGGATGAACATGGCGTTAATCGTCGTCGCACTCATTAAATTCGGCGCGACTGTCATACCATTGACCTTAACAAATCACTTCGATAAAAGAATATATTATATATCGTTAGCCGGTAGTGTTTTTCTCATATTGTATGGCGGGATAAATACAATAGTAGGTTGGTTGAAGCTCTTTAAAATAATAGAAAATCATAATTATTTCTCAACAATTGGCCAAGCATTCGTATGGGATCCATTGTTTTTATTATGGGGTATCGGGTTGTTAGGTTACGTATTGTCGTTGCATAAGTTTATGAGTAAAGCATGATTAAAAAGTTCGTTGGAACATTCCAACGGACTTTTTTCTATTAATTATTACGATTTTGAAAGTGCATGCTTGCCTGGGGGTATGGCTCGAGCCTGTAGTCGCGCGGCATACTATTCCCCCTGGCGTCAGCACTTTACAAAATCGAGGGGAATAATCATTTCTATAATATTTTTTCGTTTGTTCTTTTAAGTACATGCTGAATGTTGCAAGACTGGTCAAACAAGCAACATAGAAGGTCTATATGTTGCAAGACTGACGAAACAAGCAACATAGAAAGCCTGAATGTTGCAAGACTGGCTAAACAAGCAACATAGAAAGCCTGTAAGTTGCAAGACTGACCAAACAAGCAACATAGAAGGCCTGTAAGTTGCAAGACTGATCAAACAAGCAACATTCAGACCCTGATTCAACTCAAAATAAGACGCTTTCGTGCAAAGTCTTGGATTAACTGCGAACTTAACTCACAACATGTGCAATGTCTTGGATTAACTGCGGACTTAACTCACGACTTAGTCAATGTCTTGGATTAACTCAGTACTTAACTCACGACATAGGCAAAGTCTTGGATTAACTTCAGACTTAACTCACGACATGGGCGATGTCTTGGATTAACTTCAGACTAAACTCACAACATGTGCAATGTCTTGGATTAACTTTGTACTTAACTCACGACATAGGCTATGTCTTGGATTAACTTTGTACTTAACTCACGACATAGGCTATGTCTTGGATTAACTTCGGACTAAACTCACGACTTCACCATTTTCCAGATTTAACTCACGTCAATAGGTTTATAGTTAGTATCTTACAATATTGTTAATGTTGTAAAATACTTATTTTATAATGTTATAATTAAATAGATAATAAATGTTTAAAGGAAAGGTTGGGAAATATGTTCTTAGCTTGGAATGAAATGAGAAGAAATAAGACGAAGTTCGGTCTAATCATTGGTGTGCTTGTCATGATTAGTTATCTGCTGTTCTTATTATCTGGTCTTGCAAATGGCTTGATGAATATGAATAGGGAAGCGGTCGATTTATGGAAAGCTGATGCTATTGTATTGAATAAAGATGCCAATCAAACGGTTGCTCAATCTTCTATTAATACTGATGATGTCGATGGGAAATTTGATAAAAGTGAAGGCTTGAAACAAACTGCAGTCATTGCGTCAGATGGAAAATTAAAAGAAAATGCGACTGTATTTGGTATAGATGGTAAAGGATTCTTGATGCCTAAATTAGAAGATGGAAAACTTTTTGAGAAAAGTAACGAAGTTGTGGCAGACCATACTTTGAAAACAAAAGGTTTTAAAATTGGTGATGAATTATCACTTTCTAATAGCGATGAAAAACTTAAAATAGTTGGTTTCTCAGAAAGCTCGAAATTTAATGCATCACCAGTATTGTTTACGAGTAATGAAACGATAGGTAAGTTAAATCCGATGCTTAAAGGAGATAATATTAATGCACTTGTCGTTAAAGATAAAAATTGGAATGATGTTCAATTAAATAAAGACTTGGAAGTAAATGAAATGGAAGATTTCATTACTAACTTACCGGGTTATCAAGCGCAGAATTTAACGTTAACATTTATGATTGTCTTTTTATTTGCGATATCTGCGATGGTTATAGGTATTTTCTTATATATTATCACGCTACAAAAGAGAAACTTATTTGGCGTATTAAAAGCACAAGGATTAACGAATGGCTTTTTAGCAAGATCGGTTATGAGCCAAACGATTATTATCGCTTTAATAGGTACATTGATCGGCTTAGGTTTAACTGTATTAACAGGAGCATTCCTACCAGAAGCGGTACCTATTAAATTTGATTACTTAACAATGTTTATATACGGAATTGCGTTAATATTGGTCGCAATTTTAGGAAGTTTATTCTCCGTATTGAGCATTAGAAAAGTAGAGCCATTGAAAGTTATAAGTTAGGAGGAACTTGTCATGTTAGCATTTGAAAATGTAAGTAAATCATTTAAAGACGGTAATCGAACGATAGAAGCTGTGAAATCTACAAATTTCAATTTGGAAAAAGGTGAGCTCGTCGCTATTATCGGTCCATCAGGTTCCGGGAAAAGTACACTTTTAACGATGGCTGGTGCACTACAATTACCATCAGAAGGTACGGTATCAATAAATGGACAAAAAATTAATCCATTTAATGAAAAGCAGCTTTCTAAATTAAGATTAAAAGAAATTGGATTTATTCTGCAAACGAGTAATCTCATTCCATTTTTAACTGTGAAACAACAATTTGAGTTACTTAAAAAAGTGAAAAAAGGTGTCATGAAAGAAGACGAGCATAAAAGGTTATTAAATCAACTTGGACTTGATAAAATATTAACTCAATTGCCAAGTGAAATATCAGGTGGACAAAAACAAAGAGTAGCAATTGCGAAAGCATTATATACGAACCCGTCTGTGATACTCGCAGATGAACCAACAGCTTCATTAGATACAGAAAATGCTATAGAAGTAATGGAAATATTGAAAAGAGAAACAAAAGAACTCAACAAGTTATGTATTATCGTGACGCACGATGAAAGATTAACAACATATTGTGATAAAGTCTTTAAAATGGTCGATGGAGAATTGAAACAGCAATAATTAAAAAAGCCGCAGAAATTCATTGTAAAAAATGAGTTTCTGCGGCTTTTTCTCATGCCTTAAAAGGTATATTTAGTGATAGCTTCTTAACGATTGTTCCATAATATCCCATGCTAAATCGACATCTACTTCAGTAGCGAAATAGGCATTTGGTTTATGACGATAAGTATTGTTCAAATCGACTGACATTGTACCATACGTTAATGTACTTTGATTTTCGATTTGGATGTATGTGTGTTGTAGCTTAAATATATTTGGATTAAGTAAATATAAAATTGTACAAGCATCATGAATAGGGCCACCATCCATGTCGAATGCTTCTTTATATGTTGATTGGAAGAATTTTAATAATTCTACAACAAAATTTGATACTTTATTCTCAATACGACTAAAACGATTGATGACAGGACCATCTGCTAATAATTGATGTGTCACATCTAATCCGAAGACGACAATGGGAATACCACTTTTAAATACTTTTTGAGCGGCTTCTGCATCTACCCAAATATTAAACTCTGCTGTTGGTGTCCAGTTCCCAAAAGTGCCGCCACCCATCAGGACAATTTCTTGTATATTGCCCGCGATTTTAGGCTGTTGAATAAGCGCCATTGCAACATTCGTTAGTGGACCAGTTGCGACGATCGTTACAGGTACGTCACTGTTCAAAACGTGCTCAACTATAACATTTACACCGTGTTTATTTGTAGCTTTTAAATTTGGCTCTTTAGGCAATTGAGGACCGTCTAAACCACTTTCTCCGTGAATACTTTCAGCAAAAGCCGCTTCTTTAATTAAAGGTCTATCCGCACCTGTAGAAACAGGTATATCTCCACGATTAATAATGTCTAATACATTTAATGCGTTCGTTGTATTCTTATCAACTGATTGATTTCCTGCAACAGTTGTAACGGCGACAATGTCTAACGGACTTGTTTTGGCACCAGCTAATATTAACGCAATGGCGTCGTCATGTCCTGGGTCACAATCCATAATTATTTTTCTGTTTTGTGTCATCCAAACACTTCCTTCTTAATAAATAGTGTCTTCACATCATTATACTAAAGCGATTTCATGTTAACAAAGTATACGAATAAAAGATTAATTTAATTTATTTGAAAATAAGGTCTTGTCTTTTATGCGATTAAAGTATATAATTTTAAATCGTAAACGTTACTATTTGTAAAAGGAGTGTACGAGATGAAAAAATGGATGGGGTTACTATCAATTGTCTTTGTTCTTTCTATTGTATTAGCAGCATGTAATCAATCGGACAGCAAAGATCATGATTCAGATAAATTAAAGGTTAAGACGACAGTTTATCCACTCAAATCTTTTATTGAACAGATTGGTGGTAAACATGTAGATGTTGAATCTATTTATCCAGCAGGAACAGATTTACATAGTTATGAACCAACGCAAAAAGATATTTTAAACGCGAGTAAAGCAGATTTATTTGTTTATACAGGTGACGATTTAGATGCCGTAGCAAAAAAAATAGCAGCAACTATTAAACAAGATGATAAAAAATTATCACTTCAAAATAGTATTGATCAAACAGAATTGTTAACAGATCAACATGAACATGAAGGTGAACATGAGCATGAAGGCCATGATCACGAACATGAAGGGCATCATCATGGTGGTTATGACCCACACGTTTGGTTAGATCCTAAACTGAACAAAGATATGATTAAAGGTATTAAAGACGAATTAATTAAAAAAGACCCTGATAACAAAGCATATTATGAGAAAAACTTTAAAAAGTTAAATAAAGATTTAACGGATATTGATGATGAGCTGAAAGATATAACGAAAGATCATCAAGGTCATACAGTATTTATCTCTCATGAATCTTTAGGCTACTTATCTCAACGTTACGGATTCGTTCAAAAAGGTGTTCAAAGTATGAATGCTGAAGATCCAACACAGAAAGAATTAACTGAAATTGTTAAAGAAATTAAAGATACAGATGCTAAATATATTCTTTATGAAAATAATATTTCATCTAAAATCACAGATACGATCAGAAAAGAAACAGATGCTAAACCATTATCATTTAGCAACATGGAATCTTTAACTAAAGAACAATCAGACAACAAAGACCTTTCTTATCAAACTTTAATGAAAGAAAATATTAAAAATATCGAAAAAGCATTAAATGATAAAATCAAAACTAAAGACAATAAATCCGAAGCAGCACACGATAAAGCAATTGAACAAGGATATTTTAAAGACGAACAAGTTAAAGATCGTAAGCTTTCAGATTACGAAGGAGACTGGCAATCTGTTTATCCATATTTAAAAGACGGTACGCTTGATGACGTGTTTGAACATAAAGCTGAAGAAGGCGATATGTCCGCTAAAGAATATAAAGCGTATTACGATAAAGGGTATAAAACAGATATAGAAAATATTAAAATAGATCAAAATAAAATGAGCTTCACTAAAAATGGTCATACGACAACTGGAGAATATGAATACGATGGATATGACATCCTTAAGTATGAAAAAGGAAATAGAGGCGTAAGATACACTTATAAATTAAAAGGTAAAGCAAGTGATGATTTACCGAAATATGTACAATTTAGCGATCACAATATTTATCCTAAAAAAGCAGTACATTTCCATATCTTTATAGGCAACGATAAAGATAAAGTATTAAAAGAATTAGATAATTGGCCAACATATTACCCTTCAAAACTCTCTAAAGATGAAGTGAAAGAAGAAATGTTAGCACATTAAAAATAACGCCTACCAAACGATGGTAGGCGTTATTTATTTTTGGGGCTTGTGTAGCTATATCATATTAAAAATATAGATATAAGTTTATCTTTTATGCTATTTATCTATATACTTAATACATAAAGGGGGGATATACTTATGACTAATATTTATGATGATCCGGAATTTTTTAAAGGTTATAAAAGTAAGAGAAACAATCCTTTAAGTTATAATGAGGTTGTTGAAATGCCTGAAATGAAAAGACTAATGCCTAATTTAGAAAACCAAAATATTCTTGATATAGGCTGTGGAATGGGGAATTTAATAAGTTATATTCTTACACATAACCCTAAACATATAACTGGTGTAGAACAATCTCAAAATATGATTAATGAAAGTCGCAAGAAATTTAAATCAATGCCAGTGACACTACATCACACAGAATTTATGGCATTTAATACAGAAGAAAAGTTTGATGTTATTGTGTCATCACTTGTATTTCATTATATAGAGGATTTTAGAAAATGTTGTCAAAAATTAAGCCAATTGCTAAATAATGGGGGCGTTATTTTATTTACTATGGAGCACCCTATACAAACAGCGACTATGGATCCAGAAGTAAAAAAACAAGATGAAAACGGTGTATATTTACGGATGGAAAATTATTTTGATGAATCAATACGATCTGCTAACTGGCTTGGTAAAAATGTAGTTAAATATCATCATACAATTGAGACTATTTTTAATAGTTTAATTGGTCACGGTCTGGAAATTGAATGTGTAAAGGACCTTGGACAATCAGAAGAAGTATTTAAATATTATGATGAAGACAAAATAAATAGTTTGAAACAATACCCTCCATTTCTGCTAGTTAAAGCAAGAAAAAAAGAGTTTTGAAATACAAAAATACTGAGATTTAAAAACGTCCTTCAAAGTGGACAGTAAGAAAAAAAAACTTTGAAGGGAGCATATCAAGATATCGTGCGATTTTGGTAAAATCTGGATAAAGCGCACGAAGACTCAGAAGATATTGTGCGATTATGGAAAAATATGGATAAAACGCACGAAGACTCAAAAGATATTGTGCGATTTTGGTAAAATCTGGATAAAATGCACAAAGACTCAAAAGATATCGTGCGATTCTGGTAAAATATGGGGAAAACGCACGAAGACTCAGAAGATATCGTGCGATTCGAGCGAAATCCAACCCAAATCGCACCAAAAACCCAAAAAATTCCAACTGCTGAGTCAGTTGGATTTTTCGTTATATAAGATAATGACTGAGTTAATAACAACAATGCTCAACTTAAACTAATTTCTTTCTTATTTTACCTGAAATGATATCTATCACTGCTACCATAATCACTAACCCAATGAGTATGATACCTACGCGATCCCATGTTCTTGTTTGTAGTGCAAATATTAATGGTGTTCCGATACCACCTGCTCCGATTAAGCCTAAAATGGATGCTGATCTCAAGTTGAGCTCGAATCGATACAATACTAACGAAATATAGGATGGTAAGATTTGAGGAACTACTGCAAACATTAATGTTTTAATGGAGTTTGCACCACTGGCTACTAATGATTCAGTAGGACTTAAATCTAAATTTTCGAGGTCTTCTGCAAATAATTTACCCATCATACCGATTGAGTGAATTCCTAATGCGAGCACACCTGAAAATGATCCTGGTCCGACTGCTTTTATAAAAATAATTGCCATAACGATTTCTGGGAATACACGGATGACGCTTAAAATAAATTTACTTGTGCTGGAAACGGCTTTGGATTTGACCATGTTTTTTGCAGCTATAAAAGCTAATGGTATACAGAATATTGCTGATAAAAATGTACTAATTACTGCGATTGCGAATGTTTCTAAAAGTCCGCGTAATAAATCCTCGCCTTCAGGTATGTATACATAAGACCAATCTGGATGGATCAAGCCATCTAAAATTGAACGCATAATTGTTCCGGATTGCTCTTTAATTTCAAATGCAGGGATACCTAAGAATGCCCAAATTAATAGGATTAAGACGATAATGGATGATAACCAGCGATATAATATATTGTTTTTTTGAGTAGGGGACTGAAGTCGATTTGTTTTGTTTGTCATACGAGTTTCTCCCTCACTTTCGTGCTAATGATATCTATAATGACTACGATAATAAGCGTTACGAGAATGATTGTGAATGTCTTTTGATATTGGAATAAACCTAATGTTTGATCGTAATACAAACCAATACCACCGGCACCAACTAAACCAAGTACGGCTGCTGCTCGTATGTTGATTTCAAATGCGTATAATACATAAGACATATATGGTGCGATTGCTTGTGGGATAACAGCATATGTAATCCATTTGAGCTTGTTTGCACCTACTGCTGTCATCGCTTCTAAAGGACCGTCATCAATACTTTCTAAAGACTCATACATCAGTTTAGAAATAATGCTGATAGATAAAATGATAATGGCTAAAATACCTGGAATTTGACCAATACCAAAAATAGCTACAAAGACGGCTGCCAATAATAAATCAGGGATTGTTCTCACAATGTTTAAAATAAATCGACATGGAACAGAGATCCAGGTTGATTTGATAACATTGTTGGCACATAGCATAGAAATAGGAATGGATATGATCGCCCCGATGAAAGTACCGACAATGGCCATACGAATTGTGTCTAACATTGGCTTTGTAATATTTGATAAATAACTTATATCTGGTGGAAACATGTTTTTAAAGAGTTCCAGCATTTGAGGAATGCCATACATTAAGTCACCTAAGCTAAATTTCGTATATAAAAAGCTCCATATAACTAAAACGGCTACTATTACTATTGCAAATAAGTGTTTTAGGGAAGATTTACGTTCCAAATAAGGTTCTAAATGATCTTGTTCCTTATCCATTATTTCACCCCTAACTTTTCATCACTTTTAATATGACGTCCGTATATTTCTGCGAATGTGTCGTCGTTTGCTTCAGAAGTAGGGCCGTCAAACACTAATTCTCCAGCACGTAATCCGATTATGCGAGAACCGTATTCACGGGCTAAATCCACAAAATGTAGATTTATAATAATCGTGATACCAAGCTCTTCATTGATGCGCTTTAAATCGTCCATAACTTGTTTAGTAGTGAGTGGATCCAATGAAGCAACTGGTTCATCAGCGAGTATAATAGATGTTTCTTGGCAAAGGGCACGTGCAATAGAAATTCTTTGTTGCTGACCGCCAGATAATTCATCTGATCGACTAAAAGCTTTTTCTAAAATGTTGACTCTATCTAATGCTTCTAATGCTTTACGCTTATCCTCTTTAGGAAACATGCTAAGTACCATTTTCCAAGTGGGGTGATAGCCTACGCGACCACTTAGCACATTTCTAATTACAGAAGAACGTTTCACTAAATTGAAATGTTGGAAAATCATGCCGATATTACGTCTCATCGCCAATAAATTTTTACCAGTAGCTTTCGTAATAGATTTACCTTCGATGATGATTTCTCCATCTGTAATATCATGAAGTCGATTGATTGATCGAAGGAGGGTGGATTTACCTGCACCAGACAAACCTACAATGACTGCAAAATCGCCTTTTTCTATATTTAAATTAATGTTATCGAGGCCTTTATGCCCATTTTTATATACTTTTGTAACGTTTTTAAATTCTATTTGACTCATACGAATCACCTTTCATGTAAATAAAGAGCCCAACTCGCTAAATAGGAGCTGAGCCTTTATATTAGAATATTTATGCTTAAATCTTATTTTTCGTTATCATTAACTTTTTTACCGTAGTCACGCACGATATCAAATTTAGAGTCTTTACTATCTACGTAACCTTCATGGCTATAAACTTCACTTACAATATCATGGCCTTTGTCTGTTTTTGCGATATCTTTAAATGCTTTGTTTAATTTATCGCGCCATTTGTTATCCATATCACTGCGAACTGAGATCGTGTCATTTGGAATAGGTTCTGTTAATTTAACAATTTCAGTATCTTTAAATACGTTAGGTTGGTCTTTCTTTAAAATGTTTCGTGCATCTTGGAATGTAACGGCTACGTCAACATCTCCATTTAATAATGCGATAATTGCTTGGTCATGACCTTTCATATTGGTAATATCCATATCATTCATTGGGTCAATACCTGCATCTATTAATTCAGCTACAGGATACGTGTAACCAGCAGTTGATGAAACATCTTGTAATGCTATTTTCTTACCTTTCATATCTTTTAAAGATTTAATGCCTGATCCTTTTTTCACAATGAATTGTGATTTATACTCATCGACTAATTCATCGCTGTTTGAACCATCTTTTTTAACGCCGTAACGTTGTGCTTGTAATAACACATCCGCTGCTTTTTGATCATGCGCTAAAGTATATGCTGTTGGCGGTAAAAACCCTACATCTACCTTTTTAGATTTCATGGCTTCTACAATAGTATTGTAATTTGTTGATACAGATACTTTGACTGGAATACCCAATTCATCTGATAGTAACTTCTCTAATGGTTTCGCTTTAGCTTCTAACGTATCTGCATTTTGAGAAGGTACGAATTGTACTGTTAATTCTTTAGGCTTGTAGTCTCCACCTTTTTTGTTACCCGATGTCTTTGATTCGATGCTAGATTCCCCATTGCCGCATGCTGCTAATACAAAAATTGCGCCTAGTAAAAAGATGAATAGGCGACTCACATACTTCTTTTCCCTCATAAAATTCCGCCTCCGAATATGTATTCTAATGTCCTACATATGAAATGCTATCATACTAAAAATACATATTTTGTTTGAAATTGGTAAACTATGTAAAAGTTCTGTTATGTATATGAAGTACAATAAAGTTATATGTATTTTGATGTAAAATATAGTTAATTTTCATTTATTTTAATTTTTTTAAACTAAAATGGAATTATCAAAGATAAAGGAGTGTCACAATGTCTTATTTTAAAAAGTTAGCTTTAATCGGTATGGTTTCTATTGCAACATTATCAACTGAAGTCGCGTATGCGGGTGAAGCGCCAGTTATTGGTGATAATAGTAATGGGCAAGTTCTAGTAGATAATACGCACGGGCAAACTGCTGGAGCTGCTGATTGGGTGATAGATGGTGCATTTTCAGATTATGCCAATTCAATTGCTAATCAAGGTTACCAAGTTAAAGAATTACGAGATCAATCAGGTATTACAGCGGATAGTTTAATCGAGACGTCTATACTTGTCATACCTGAAGCAAACATTCCATTTAAATCAACTGAACAGCAAGCCATTTTAGATTACGTTAAAAATGGAGGAAGTGTCATATTCATTTCCGATCATTATAATGCAGACCGTAACTATAACAGAATTGATTCATCTGAAATCATGAACGGTTACAGACGAGGCGCGTATGATGACATAACTAAAAATATGACTGAAGCTGAAAAAAATTCAGAAGCGATGCAAGGCGTTACTAATTCTGACTGGTTATCAGAAAATTTTGGTGTAAGATTTAGATATAATGCATTAAATAACGTTAAAGCAACGGATATCGTGCAAGGTGAAGAAGGATTAGGTCTTGGCGAAGGTGTTCAATCCGTATCGATGCATGCAGGTTCAACATTAGCGGTTACCAATCCTAAAATTGCAAAAGGTATCGCATACTTACCAGATAATTTAACGGAAGCAGATAAATGGGGTCATGCGGTAGATCAAGGTGTATATAATGGTGGCGGTAAAGAAGAAGGAGCATACATAGCTGTTTCTAAAGTAGGTAAAGGTAAAGCAGCATTTATAGGGGATTCTTCAATGGTTGAAGATATTACACCTAAATATAAAAGAGAAGATAATGGTAGTACAAAGAAAACATATGACGGATTTAAAGAAGAAGATAATGGTAAGTTACTTAATAATTTAACAACTTGGTTAGGTAAAAAAGAAGATTATACAACATTTGAAGCATTAGGCATTACATTAGATCAAGAAACGACATTACTAGACTCAGAAATACCAGAGAACAGTAAAGAAACACAAGCTGAACCATGGTCTCAACCGAAAGACGGTTACGAATGGTTTAATAGTGAAACCTTTGCACCGGGAAGTTATGGAGGCCCAGAAAATGCTGGTGGTGACGATGATAACCCGGGAAATAATCAAGGTACAGCTACTTTAGAGTATCCTGAGTCAGTAGTAAGCGGTGAAACTTTCAAAGTGACAACAACATTAAATGGGTACGATATTAATAGTACAATTAATGATTTGAAGCTAGGAATGTATACTGAAGGTGGTCAACAAATAGGTAAGATTAGTCTAGACGGACAACAAGCGAGTAATTATGGTTATAGTCAGCCAACAGCAGTCAAAACTGATGGTGAAGGCAATGCTCAAGTTACATTCACAGTTGAAGTTAAAGAGGGCGTATCTGGAAACGCTAACATTAGGTTGAAACAAGGCAGTACAAATGTAGTGACAAAACCAGTAACAGTTCAACCATAAGTGATGGGGTTTGTGAAGAGATTGGGATTGTAGTGGGGCCGGGGGTCTGGATTGGGGTCTGAATGTTGCAAGTTTGGTGAGTCTTGCAACATAGATCATGTATTTAAAAGAAAAAAATGAAAAATGGTAGCTCCTAGAGCTACCATTTCAGATCGTGGACAAACCAAGCGTATTCAAACGTTTGGTTTGTTTTTTTGTCTTTTTTACATGTTTCATTCAAATATTTTACTAAAAAAGTTCAACTTTTTGGGTTCAGTACAGACATTGCTCAAGTCGTGAGTTAAGTCCAGAGTAAATCCAAGACATAGCCTATGTCGTGAGTTTATTCCGGAGTTAATCCAAAACATAGGCGAAGTCGTGAGTTAAGTCCAAAGTTAATCCAAGAAATTGCCCAAGTCGTGAGTTAAGTCCAGAGTTAATCCAAGAAATTGCCTAAGTCATGAGTTAAGTCCAAAGTTAATCCAAGAAAAAGCCGAAGTCGTGAGTTAAGTCCAGAGTTAATCCAAGAGATAGTCGAAGTCGTGAGTTAAGTCCAAAGTTAATCCAAGAAATTGCCCAAGTCGTGAGTTAAGTCCAGAGTTAATCCAAGAAATTGCCCAAGTCGTGAGTTAAGTCCAGAGTTAATCCAAGAAAATGCTCAAGTCGTGAGTTAATTCCGGAGTTAATCCAAGAAATTGCCTAAGTCGTGAGTTAAGTCCGAAGTTAATCCAAGACATCGCCCAAGTCGTGAGTTAAGTATTGAGTTAATCCAAGACATCGCCGAAGTCGTGAGTTAAGTCCGAAGTAAATCCAAGACATCGCCCAAGTCGTGAGTTAATTCCAGAGTTAATCCAAGACATTTTTGTACATACTTAGATTGTCGTTTTTGTACATATTTAAATTAGCATTTATACCAAGACATTGACCAATTCCTGAGTTAATACACCACTTCAAAATCCAAAACATTTGGTATGGATTCAACCGAGTGATTTTGTAAATATTGAATGATTAATGCTGCACCTTCTTGTTGTATTTCTTTTACAATTTGATTGGCATTAAACATATGGTAACCGCCGCCACCAACAGATCTATAGTTGTTGATGACTATTTTGTATGTTGATTTTATATCTAAAGGTTTACCTTTAACTAAAATGTTTTGAGCGCGTTCTCCTATAGGTTGTCTAATATTTAATGTATAAGATAACCCGCCAAACATATCGTAGTTGAAGTGTTGTGGTTTTGGTTCTAGAAATGCTGGGTTAACGGTCAGTTCATTATTTGAAATCTCGAAATATGATGCAGAGCGTTCTAAAGCTAGCTTTAAATCGTACCCAGTTACTTCAAGTACATTGAATGTGTTTGGGAACGGATAATTGTTTATAATATCTCTCATTGTGACGGCATTTCCGAAACCTGTTGCCGAATCAAATAAAGCTGTTGCTGAAATATCTGCGCCGCTTGCTTCCATCTGTACATAATTTAATAAATTGATTAAAGGATGTGGTTTCGTCCTTGCTGTAAAATGATCTTCAACATACATTGGAGTTGAAAAATGGGTGATGTTTTGGTCTAACCATTCATTAACTTCATCATTTATTTTTAATACTTTATCTTCAACATTAATGCTAGGTTCTTCCTCTTTAACATATAAAATTTCACTATGAGATGAGGAAATTTGATGTGTTGTTTCGTCGATTGTTAAAGTGATTTTGCCGAGACAATCTCCTTTTGAACCTGGTTGTATAATTTCGGTTTGGTTTATTTTTTCAGCAATTTCGCGGTGTTGATGGCCAGTAATTAAGACATCTATTCCTTCTACTTCATTAAGTAAATCATAACCTTCATTCTCTCCAGTGATTAATTCAGTTGGTTCGCCAGTTTGAATGTCTTTCTCAAATCCGCCGTGATAGCATACAACAACTATATCCGATAGATCTCGAACTTCTTGTATGAGTTTAGACGCTGTTTCCTTAGCTGGTTGAAAAGATAATGCTTCGATTGTTTCGGGTTTTTCCCAATTAGGTATGTATTGCGTCGTTAACCCTATAACGCCAATTGTTATATCGCTTTTATCAATATAAATAACGTCATGACCTGTAAATGGTTGGTTATCTTTTAAAATATTTGCGGATAAAACAGGGAAATTAAATGAATTGAGCGTGTCATACAAATAAGGTAAACCATAATTAAATTCATGATTGCCAATTACAGCAAAATCAAAGCCGACTTTGTTATATATATCACTTAAATCTTTACTTGAATGCAATTGAGAATATAAATATGAACATAGCGGCGAACCTTGTAAAAAGTCGCCATTATCCATCACAATTACATGTTCATGCTTGTTTTTAATATTATCTATCATGGTTTTTATTTTTAATAGACCTTTCGGTAAATCTTGATGAGATGCTTGATAATCTGTTGGAAAGATATAACCATGGATATCACTAACTGTTAGTATTACGACTTCTTTCATTTTTAATGCCTCCAATTTTGGATATTACCTCCATTATATCGATTAAATGTCATCGTATTATGAATGTCATACTAAGAAACTGTAAAAATAAGATAAGTGAAGAATTTCTGAATTGATAAAGGTTGCCTAATTAACCATTTATTTCGGTTACAAAAATAATTTTTTGCGATTTACTAAATGTTGAAGTATTAATTTTTTTCTATAGTATAATGTTATTTAGTCGAAATTTTACATAGGAGGTAAATTATGAAGGTGTTCTTCCAATATTATAAACCCTATAAAGGATTGTTTTTCTTAGATTTTGGTTCTGCTGTCTTAGTAGGTATTCTTGAATTAGCTTTTCCGCTAGTTACGAGTATATTTATTGATCAGTTGTTGCCAACTAAGAATTGGAGTTGGATTGTCATTTTTGTATTTCTGTTATTATTCATATACGCTGTTGAATCTGTCTTAAAATTCATAGTGACGTATTGGGGGCATAAACTGGGGACTAATATTGAAAGAGATATTCGTAATGAACTTTATGAACATATTCAAAAAATGAATTTTGGTTTCTTTGATAACCAAAAATCTGGTAAAATCATTGGTCGCTTAACAAATGATTTAATGGATATAGGTGAAGTAGCACATCATGGACCAGAAGATGTCTTTGTTGCGATTATGACACTGGTAGGCTCGTTTATTATTATGCTTACAATAGATGTGAAACTTGCGCTCATTACTTTCTGTGTAGTGCCAATAATTTTTGTGTTAACGATATACTTTAATCAAAAAATGTCTGGTGCTTTTAAAAATTTATTTAGTAATGTTTCAAGGTTTAATGAATTAATAGCTGATAATGTTGGTGGAATGAGACTTGTACAAGCTTTCACGAATGAAGGACATGAATTAGCAAGATTTAAAAAAGTAAATGATAATTTCAGAGAGACTAAGTTAAAAGCTTACTCATATATGTCTTGGAACTTATCTATTAGTCATATTGCTCAAAAATTAACATTAATTTTCGTTTTAATTTTAGGAAGTTACTTTGTATTAAATGATTCCTTAACATACGGTGGTTTTGTGGCATTTATTATGATTACGAATTTATTATTTAAACCTTTAGAGTCGATTAATATGGTTATTGAATTATTCCCTAAAGGTATAGCAGGTTTCAAAAATTTTAAAGAAATTGTGAATATGGATCCTGAAATTAAAGATGATGAAGATGCCATCGAGTTTATAGAGGAACCTGATACTATCGAATATGAAAATGTATCTTTCAAGTATTCTGATAAGTTAATTTTAAATCAGTTATCCATTAAAATTGAGCAAGGCGAAAAAGTAGCATTAGTAGGACCAAGCGGGGGAGGTAAAACAACGATTTGTTCGTTATTACCAAGGTTCTATGACCCGTTACAAGGAAAAATTAAAATTAATGATAAAGATATTAAATCTTATACATTAGAATCATTAAGAAAACAAATTGGTGTTGTTCAACAAGATGTATTTCTGTTCGGTGGAACATTAAGAGATAACATCATTTATGGTAACTTGGACGCAACTGAACAAGAAGTTCATTATGCAGTCGATCAAGCGCAGTTAAGAACTTTTGTAGATGAATTACCGGAAGGATTAGATACTGTCGTAGGGGAACGCGGTACAAAATTATCAGGTGGACAAAAGCAGCGTATTTCAATTGCGAGAATGTTCTTGAAGAATCCACCAATTATTATTCTAGATGAAGCGACGAGTGCATTAGATGTTGAAACTGAAAATAAAATTCAATCAGCATTTAAAAACTTATCACAAGGAAGAACATCACTGATCATTGCGCACAGATTAAGTACGATTAGACATGTCGATCGAATTGTATATGTCGAAAAGGGTCAAATTCAAGAAATGGGTAGCCATGATGAATTGATGAATAAAGGTGGCAAATATAAAGATTTATATATGTCACAGTTTGAACAAATCGATGAATTTTAAATAATAAGTGGGACAGTAATCTAATTTTAAAAAAGATTCTGTCCTACTTTTTTGCCTTTTTAAACAAAAGAATAGACAAAATTTAAATAAGTGCTATTATAGAGTTGTAATATCTATGATTAAGAGGTGTCGTATGAAAATTTCAAAAGGTACAGACTATGGTCTACATGCATTGGCATATTTAATTGCTAAAAGAGAGCAACAACCGATCAATGTTAAAAGTTTATCTGAAGTATTAAATATATCTGTAACATATTTATCTAAAATATTAACGCAATTAGTAAAAGCAGGCGTTATTAAATCAGCATCTGGTGCTAAAGGTGGCTATTATTTAGTGAATAATTGGGAACAAATTTCTGTTTACGATATTATAACAGCGATTGATGGACATCAAAGCACACTTGAAGATAGCTTTAACCACGGCCCTGAATGTAAAATTCAATCTATTTTATTATCAGCAGAAGATGAAATGACGAATGCTCTAAAAAATAAAACTTTAAAAGATTTAATGTAAGTTAAATCTTTTTTTAAACTAATCGTAGATATTATAACTCTATAATAGATGAGAAAAGGTGGCGTATAAAATGTTTGATTGTATCGTAATAGGTGGAGGTCCAGCAGGATTGGCAAGTGCTTTAACTTTAGGAAGAGCATTGAAGAAAACGTTAGTCATAGATAATAATAATGCCAGAAATAAAGTGACACAAAAATCACATGCATTTTTAACACAAGATGGTGTAACGCCAGAAGAATTAAGAGCAAAAGCAGAACATGATGTAGATCAATACGAAGATGTTACACGTGTGAATGATACTGTGGCAAACATTATTAAAGAAAATAATCACTTTATAGTTGAAACAAAGCAGGGAAAATATATAGCAAAAAAAGTTATGATTTGTACTGGATTGAGAGAAACATTACCGGAAATTAAAGGATTAAAAGAGAGTTATGGGAAGTCAGTGTTTTATTGTCCATGGTGTGACGGCTATGAATTAAGAAATAAACCATTGCTCGTTGCAGTCCAACCGGGACAAGTGAAACATATGGCCGTACTTATAAGTAACTGGTCAGATGATATCGTCATAAGTAGTCGTGATTTATCATTGTTAACTGCTGAAGATAAAGCATATATGGACAAAAAGAACATACAATTAATAGAAAGTGAAGTAACTGAATTTAAGCACATAGATGGTGTAATTAATGAAGTTTTATTTGAAAATGGCACACACATTTCAAGAAGCGGTGCGATAATTGGCGTTAAATGGGATACAGAATTTGAATTTTTAAGTGGGTTAAACATAGAAAGAGATGAAAATGGAAAAATTAAAATACAACAACTAGGAGAAACTTCAGTACCCGGTTTATTTGTAGCTGGTGAAACTAAAGATCTCATGGCATCACAGTTAATAGATGCAGCAGCAAACGGTAATCAAATCGCGAAATTTGTAGCAATGCAAATTATTATGGAATCAGAGTGAAATGGTGACTAGCCTTAAAAAAGTATGATGTTGCTGTTGCTAATATAATTTGAGGCTGAGACAAATGATTGTCTCAGCCTCTTAGCAAGTCACCTTATTTATAAAGTGTGGTTTCTTTATTTAGTGATTATTTTTTAGTAATACTAATATTAATTTCTAAGTTATCAAATTGAAACTTATGCTGATTGGATTCATTGAGAAAATGTTCTTCTGTTTCAATTCTGCCTAATTCTGACATGAGTTGATTTTTTTGAGCTGTTTTCAACATTGAACCTGAATAACTTTTTGCCGGATGTGCTTTTAACTCTGCTAATTCTGATAAAATATCTTCTCTTGTTCTCATATTTATTGCCTCCTAAAGTTTTAGTTACAATAAAACAGCTCATCTTAAGATTAAGAAGAGCTGTTTAGAGAATCTTCTTATCTTTCAAGTTACACTTGTTGGATTTAGCACAGTACACACGCCTGTTGCTGAGGTTTCATCGGGCCAATTCCCTCCGCCTACTCTTAATAAGACTTACGAGCTATTTTATTGTTCTTTTATAATAACGAATAATTTCAATTTTGTCTAATTTTATAATGAAATGTTTGAAAAATTTAGGAATGTCTATATATTAAGAGAATGTAAAGTTGAGGAGGAATATTATGAAATTTAAAATATTTTCACTTTTATTAGCGTCAGGACTTATTTTAGCAGCGTGTGGTAATGATGATAGCGATGATAAAAAAGACAATAAAGGCGCAGAAAAAACTGAACAAAAAACACAAGATGACAACAAAGATGATATGGATGACAGCAATAACGATAAAGATTCAAATGATGATCAAACTAGCGATGATCAAAATGCAAATAAATCGACAACTAATACTGTGAAATGGAATGACGTTAAAGTCTTTCCGGAAGAAGCAGTAAAAGAAGCTCAAAATGAAGCAAAAGGTGAATTGAAAGATTTATCTTTTGAAAAAGAAGCAGGAGACTGGAGCTACAAAGTAGAATTAGTAGATGGTAGTAATGAGAACAAAGTGCTGATTAATGCAGATGATAAATCCGTTGCTAACGTAGAAAATGAAACAGAAGATGACGATGATAATGATCAAACGTTTAAATTGTCTGATGTAGCAAAATTTGAAGACGTATTAAAAGTAGCCCAAGATAAAGCAAAAGGTGACTTAAAAGAATGGTCACTAAGTGAAGATGATGGCAAACTCGTTTATTCTATTGATTTGAAAGAAGGAAATAAAGATACTACAGAATTTAAGATTGATGCTAAATCAAAAGAAATACTTGAACAAGAACAAGACTAAATTGTTATATAAGAGCGCAAATTCTTTCAAGAAAAGAATTTGCGTTTTTTTTATGATGTTTTTTGAGACTTCGTGCGATTTGGCCATATTTTAAAACATACAGTCTTTCTATGTTGCTTGTTTGGTCAGTCTTGCAACATTCAGTGCTTTTATGTTGCTTGTTTGGCTAGTCTTGCAACATTCAAGCCTTCTATGTTGCTTGTTTGGTAAGTCTTGCAACATTCAAGCCTTCTATGTTGCTTGTTTGGTAAGTCTTGCAACATTCAAGCCTTCTATGTTGCTTGTTTGATAAGTCTTGCAACATACAGGCGTTCTATGTTGCTTGTTTGGTAAGTCTTGCAACATAGAGCATGTACTTAAAAGAAAAAAAGAAAAAATATTATAGAAATGAATATTTCTCCACGATTTTGCAAAGTGCTGACGCCCGGGGGAATAGTATGCGTGAGAGACTACAGGCTCGAGCCATACCCCCAGGCAAGCATGCACTTTCAAAATCGTAAGATTTTAATATAAAAAGAGCTATTTATCTCTCAGATTTTTTTGAGTCTCATCAAGAACAAAATATACATACATTTCCAAGTGATTATCATTATCAATTAAGAGTAACAAGACATTTTACAAAATAAAATAGTCAATTAACACCTTATCTAAGCCTTATATTTTATGTTTTTTTAAAATTCTATAATTTTTTTATTGACTATTACGCATTATAGGAATAAATTAAAGATGATAATGATAATCAATTAGATAGGAAGTGTGTATTAATGAAGAAGTTAATGACAACATTTTTAGCGAGTGCTTTAATTTTAACAGCATGTGGCAACAATGCTGACAAAAAGGCATCTGATGACAAAAAAGAGACGAAAGAAACAACAAAAGTTGATTTTTCTAAAGAAACTAAAGCATATAAAGCATTCACTGCTGAACAGCTAGACAAATTCTTAACAGATACTGAGAAATTTGTTGATGCAGTGAAAGCTAATGATATAGAGAAAGCTAAAGAAATTTATCCTAAAGCACGTATGTATTATGAAAGATCAGAACCTGTAGCTGAAAGTTTTGGAGACTTAGATCCGAAAATTGATGCGCGTTTAGCTGATATGAAAGAAGAAAATAAAGAAAAAGAATGGTCTGGTTATCATAAAATTGAAAAAGCATTATGGGAAGACAATACGACTGAAAATATGGAACCTGTAGCTGATCAATTATTAAAGGATGCTAAAGAATGAAGAGCTAAAGTTGATACTGTCGATGTAACACCTAAATTAATGTTACAAGGTTCAATTGATTTATTAAATGAAGTATCAAGCTCAAAAATAACAGGTGAAGAAGAAATTTATTCTCATACTGACTTATATGATTTCAAAGCAAACATTGAAGGGGCAGAAAAAATATTCGAAATCTTTAAAGACAAAGTTTCTGATAAAGATAAAAAGCTTGCTCAGACTACTCAAGAAAGATTTGATAATGTGAACAAACTATTAGCACAACATGAAACTCAAAATGGTGGATATGAAGATTATACAAAATTATCTAAAGATGAAACGAAAAAACTTTCAGAAGCTGTTGATAAATTAGGTGAATCATTAAGTCAAATGGCAGTTATTACGGAGTGATTAAGCATGTCTAATGAAGACAATTATATAGCCAGAAGAGATTTCCTTAAACTTGCTGGTGTTGGGGGAGCAGGATTATTAATAGGTTCTACTGGAGTTGGAGGAACTTTATTAGCTTCCCAATACTTTGCTAAAGACAAAACAAATGTGAAAAACAAAGTCAATTTTTATGGGAAATATCAGTCTGGTATAACGACAGAAGTACAAAAACATGTTTATTTTGTAGTTCTCACAATTAACAAGATGTCAGTTTCTGAAGTTAAAGAAATGTTTAAAATTTGGACGAACTATAGTGTTCATCTAATGAATGGTGAATTTGTAAAAGAGCTCGGTAAAAATAAAATGTTGCCGAGTCCTGATACAGGAGAAACAATCGGTTTAGATGCTAACCGTTTATCGCTTACTTTTGGAATTAGTCCTTCATTTTTTGAAAAAGTAGGTTTGAATAAGCGTAAACCAGAACTTTTAAAAGACTTGCCTCATTTTCCTAAAGATCAATTAGATAAAGCTTATACAGGTGGCGATATTTGTATTCAAGCTTGTTCAGATGATCCTCAAGTTAATTTTCATGCGATTAGAAATTTAATTCGAGTTGCTAAAGGTGAAGTGTCAATGAAGTGGAGTCAAACAGGTTTCAATTCATTTAAAGAGAAAGATGGAAAAATAGAAACGCCTAGAAATTTATTTTCTTTTAAGGATGGAACAGGAAATCCTGATGTCCATAATCAGTCTGAATTAGATAAGTATGTGTTTATTCAAGAGGGATGGGCTAAAAATGGCGCTTACTTAGTGGTGAGAAGAATTCAAATGTTGTTAGAAACATGGGACCGTACAGCTTTAGGAGAACAAGAAGCAACATTTGGTAGATATCGTCACTCTGGTGCACCTATAGGAAAAGAACATGAATTTGATACGTTTGATCCAAATATTAAAGATAAAAATGGCGATAAGTTGATTGAAAAAGAGTCGCACGTAAGTTTAGCAAAAGCATCGAAGACGAATATATTAAGAAGGTCATATTCTTATTCAGATGGTATTCATTCACAAACAGGAACATTCGATGCAGGTTTATTATTTTTATCTTTTCAAAAATCTCCTGAACAATTTATTAAAATCCAAAATAAAATGGGTGCAGTTGATAAATTGAATGAATATATAACACATCGAGGTTCAGGTATTTTCTTATGTTTACCTGGTGTCCGAGAAGGAGGATATTTAGGTGAAACGTTATTTAACCATTTTTAGTATTGTGATGTTCATTTGTTTGATTGCACCTTTAACGATTAAAGCCACAACAAGTTTAAGTGAAATTTATATTAGTGTGACGGATGCTAAGACAGCGATACAAGAGAAAGACAAACAAGCATTTAAACAACATTTTAAAGAAATTAAAGACAACTGGCAAAAAGTGAATCAAAATGATCATAAACTTGTTCAAACGATAAATGAAGATATTCATAAAGTCGAAGAAAGTAAGTCGTCAGAAGATAAAGAGAAAGCGTTAAATAAACTTACTTCAGATTTAATTGATTATGAAAAAGTGTTGAACCCTGTTGATAAACAAAAGAAAAGAGATCAATTGCAAAAAGAAATGCAACCGCTCATCCAAGAAATTTCTAAAGCTATAACAGATAAAGACTTTGAACAAGCGCAAGCAATCAATAATCAATTAAATGCAACTTGGACTAAAAATGAAGCAATTGTTCGTGAAGAAGATATAGGAAGATATGGTCAAATTGAAACAAGATTGATGTTTATAAGAATAGCGTTAACTAAAGATAAAGTAGATGCTGCAAGCGCACAAATAGAAGTGGAACAATTAAAGAAAGCATTAGATGAATATTATGCAGGTAAGAAGTCAGATGTGAAAACGGGTGACCAAGATGTGAATATTTTAAATAAACATCTTGATCAGGCGATTCGTAATATAAAAAATAATGATTTAGCTAAAGCTAAACAAGATTTACAACAGTTTATCATTGCGTGGCCAAACGTAGAAAGTGAAATCAGCACTAAAAACGGTGCGCTATATACTAAAATAGAACAACAAATCCCACAATTTGCAGGACAACTTGAGCAAGATAATAAAGACGATATTCAAGCTCACTTAGAAAGCATTAATCATGAAATTAAATCAACCATATCTAAGACGAGTTATACATTTTGGGATGCAGCATTAATTTTGTTACGTGAAGGCGTAGAAGCGTTGCTGATTGTGATGGCTTTATTAACAGTTACACGTAAATCAGAACAAAGAAAAGCATCAAAATGGATTGTTATAGGCAGTATGAGCGGTATCGCGCTAAGTATCGTTTTAGCATTTATATTTAAATCAATATTTGATAACTTAGGTGCAACAAGAGAGTTAACAGAAGGTATCGTAGGTATAGGGTCAGTCGTCTTGATGATTATCGTAGGAATATGGCTGCACTCTAAATCAAGTTTGGATTCATGGCAAAGCTTCATTAATAAAAATATGGATATAGCCATGTCCACAGGCAGTATCATAACATTTGGATTAGTAGCATTCTTATCCGTATTTAGAGAAGGTGCTGAAACAATCATTTTCTATTTAGGAATCGTAGGAAAGATATCAACATGGTCATTTGTTTTAGGTATTGTTGTCGCGTCAGTTATATTAGTGTTAATCGCGATATTCTTTAATCAAATAACAAAATGGATTCCAATACATCGATTATTCTTTATAATGTCATTATTCATATTTATATTGGCATTTAAAATATTAGGCGTAAGTATTCATACATTACAAATATTGAATATCGTGTCACAACACGCTATCAATAAATTACCTTTTATAGACATTGTAGGATTTTATCCAACATACGAAACACTCATACCACAACTTGCGCTAGTTATTATTGTAGTTGTTTATTATATGATGAGTAAGAAGAAAGGCACTTAATAAATTTAAGTGTCTCAGAGTGTCGACAAAGTCTTTTTTAGACTTTGTCGGCATTTTTTATGCGCATGCTTTCCGCGGGCATGTTCTCAGCCTGTAGTCTTCGAATCATGCTGTTCCCGCAGGAGTCAGCGCTAAACAAACACCAAATATTAACAAACTATTTTATAATATAGATGAAATTTTATTTAGGGGTTAATTCTATGTTAAATTTTATTTTGAATTTATCAAGTCAGGGTCCACATGATAAATAGAGCTGTTGAATTTATCAAGTCATGCCCCACATGATAAATAGAGCCGTTGAATTTATCAAGTCAAGATCCACATGATAAATAGAGCCCGTGAATTTATCAAGTCAGGGTCCACATGATAAATAGAGGCGTTGAATTTATCAAGTCAGGCTCCACATGATAAATAGAGCCGTTGAATTTATCAAGTCAAGCTCCACATGATAAATAGAACCGTTGAATTTATCATTCATGACATTTGTCATATCATATTCGTGACAGTTTGTACTTATAACGCATCGTGCTGTTATTTATACTTAAGTTAAATGAATAAAGGACGGTGATTGCTGTGATTGATGTTCAACAAGTAACGAAGATTTATCATGATAAAAAAGTTGTGAATGGTGTGTCTTTTCAAATTAATGAAGGGGAATGTACGGCTTTGATTGGCCCTAATGGTGCAGGTAAATCGACATTGATTGATATGATTATTGGCGATAGACATCCGAATGATGGACAAATTGTAAGTGATGACCATCAATTGGATAAGAAGCGGATGGGCATTTTGTTCCAAACGACTGCGTTTCCTGATGTGATAAAAGTTAAAGAGTTATTTAAACTTTATAAGTCGTTTTATAAAGATACGATTTCGATTGAAGATTTCAAAGAAATTACGAGATTCCGTGATGATAAATTAGAACAATTTGCGTCTAAGTTATCTGGTGGTGAACGTAGAATTTTAGATTTTGCGTTAGCGATTATCGGTAAGCCTGAATTTCTGATTTTAGATGAGCCTACTAGCGCGATGGATACTGAAATGAGAAAGCATTTTTGGAAAGTGATTGAACAAATGAAGCAAGAAGGTAAGACGATTTTTTATACTTCTCATTATATTGAAGAAGTTGAGCGTATGGCTGATCGTGTCGTTGTACTTAACAAAGGTGAACTTGTCATGGATAGTACACCTAGAGCGATTCGTCACAGTGAACATAAGACGCATATTCAAATTCCTTTATCGAGTAAACATATCATTGAATATCTTGAAAATGTTTCGGTGGAAGAAACGAAAGATGTATTAATCATTACTACACAAGATATTAATCCCGTTATGAAGACTTTTATGAAACATAATATGGATTTTAATGAAATAGAAATTTCAAAAGAGTCATTAATGGATACGATATTTTCAAAAAATGAAGAAAGGATTTGATGAGATATGTTATGGGCTTATTTTAAATCAGAATTATTGTTAATTTCTCGAAAAAAATCATATTTAATACTTTCAATCATGTTACCTCTTGTATTGTATTTAATTTTTACGGCAATGCTTGATTTGCCAAAAGAATATGAAACAAAATTTTATAAAGAGTACATGTTTAGCATGGCAACTTTCAGTTTAAGTAGTTTCTGTATTATGACATTTCCGCTAGAGATGATTGAAGATAAGAAAATAGGTTGGGCTAAAAATTTATTTAAAACACCTTTATCGCCAATCTATTATTATGCAGGAAAAGTGATGAAATTAATGTGCATGTTTTGCATAGCGATCATAGCGTTATTTTTAGTTGGAGGATTATATAGAGGTGTCGAAATGTCAGTTGGTGAATGGATGGGTTCTGGCATCTTATTATGGATAGGCGCTAGTATGTTTTTATCAATAGGCATACTCATTTCACAAATGAAAGACTTACAGAAGGCAAGTGCAGCGGCAAATATATTATATTTAGGACTTGCTATAGTAGGTGGTTTATGGTTTCCGACTGATCAGTTTCCCGATTGGTTAAAAGAAGTTTCATATGTAACACCGACTTATAATTTAAAAGAACTGTCTCTTTCATTTACAACAAACAGCGGTATTAACTTTGAATCGTTACTCATCTTAGCTGTTTATTGTATACTATTTATAAGTATCGCATTACTTATACGTAAAAAAACGGAAGTGATTTAATGTCTATATTAGAAAAAGTGAAAGCAAATCCGATAGGCACTTCAAATTTGATATATTTAATTTTTCCTGTGCTAAGTTTATCAGTGCTTGGACATAAAGGACCATTGTGGAGCGGTATACTCATCACCGTTCTATTTACTGTAAGTTATTTAATTATGATTTATGATGACTTATCTAAGAAAATTATTTTAAGAAGAACCTTATTAGTCATTCACTTTTTAGGCATCTTTTATTTTGTAGGATTTTTTAATGCTTCACATTTATTATTCTTCTTTTATGGAGCATATATCATACCCTATGTATTTCAATTGAAGATGAACTCAGTAGAAGTGTTCATGTATGTAAGTGCATTTGTATTCACTATTTTTATAATTGGATTAGATGACAAAGAATATTTAATGCTCATGATTCCAATGGCTATTGTCATTTTATTAGTTATGTACGGGAATTTTAAAGTATTAGAATCCAGAAAGCTACAAGAAAAAATACGCAATCAAAATGCACATATTAATACGTTGATAGCTGAACAAGAGAGAAATCGTATCGGTCAAGATTTACATGATACGTTAGGACATGTGTTTGCGAGTTTAAGTGTTAAGTCTGAACTTGCAATGAAATTGATTGATAAAGATGTAGATAAAGCGAAAAGTGAAATGGCGTCTGTTAATGAATTATCTAAAGATGCTTTAGTTAAAGTAAGAGCGATTGTCGACGATTTGAAATTACAATCATTTGAAGAAGAAATTAAGACGATGGATACATTATTAGAAAACGCGAATTTATTATTTGAATTTAGAAATGCTGATCGAGCTAAGTCGTTAAGTCCAACTAAGCAATCAGCTTTGTCGATGATATTGAGAGAAGCGGTTAATAATGTGATCAAACATGCAAAAGCTACTAAAGTGACAGGCGAAATTATTGAAGAGAATAAAAGCATCAGTATGGTGGTTCAAGATGATGGTATCGGAATGAAAAACATTTGTGAAGAGGATCTTAAAAGTATTAAACATCGTGTCGATGCAGTAAAAGGAAAATTAGATGTGAATAATTTAAATGAAGGCTTAAAAATAACGGTTATTTTGCCGAGGGGGGATGATACATTATGATTTCAATCGTGATAGCAGAAGATCAAGAAATGTTACGAAAAGCGATGGTTCAATTAATGGAACTGAATGATGAATTAGAAATCTTAGGTGATGTCCCGAATGGTGAAGATGCATTACAAATCATAAAAGATAAACAACCAGATGTTGCAATATTAGACGTTGAAATGCCTAAAATGACTGGACTCGAAGTATTAAAAGCAGTTAAAGATTTAAAATTGAATACAAAAGTGATAATTGTGACGACATTTAAAAGACCGGGATATTTTGAAAGTGCAGTAGCAAATGATGTAGACGCATATGTACTGAAAGAACGCTCTGTAGATGAGCTCGTTGTAACAATAAAAAGTGTTATGAATGGCAAGAAAGAATATAGCGAATCATTAATGACCTCTATGTTTAAATATAAAAATCCACTAAACCCAAAAGAACAACTTGTGTTAAAAGAAATTGGCAAAGGCTTATCAAGTAAAGAAATTTCAAAAGTATTATTTTTATCAGATGGCACAATTAGAAATTATACATCGACTATTATTGATAAATTAGAAGCGGATAATCGATTTGATGCCTGGCAAATAGCTGTTGAAAAAGGTTGGATATAGTAGGGTATTATATTTTAGATGAAAAATAACAGAGCGCAAATGCTTTGGAATCGTATGATATCTTCTGAGTCTTCATGCGATTTACCCAGAATTTACCAGAAACGCACAATATCTTCTGAGTCTTCGTGCGATTTACCCAGAATTTACCAAAAGCGCACGATATCTTTTGAGTCTTCATGCGTTTTATCCAGAATTTATTCATAATGCTCACTGAATATTGTAATCCTGATTTCACTTTGATTACCTCTCACGATTTTGTGAAGTGCTGACGCCCGGGGGAATAGTATGAGTGAGAGACTACAGGCTCGAGCCATACCCCTAGGCAAGCATGCACGAGCAAAATCATAATATTTTAATATAAAAAGGTCTCTTCACTAGGCATAGCCTAATGAAGAGATCTTTTGTTTTGAGAATGGGTGTTTATGTTCCAGACTCATAATCTTAAAAATATTATTTTGCTTTTACAGTGTGTATAAAATCATATAATCCGTCTAGTTGATCGAGTTGTTGGTTACAACGTTGACTATCATGGCAAATATAGTTGCCGTTCTTAGTATATGTTCCATCACCTTTAGATTTAGTTGTAGATAGGAACATAGAAACATTTGATTCTTTTTTACATATGCTGCAAATGCCAGGTTTAATAGTAGGTGATAAATCGCCCGACACACCTGTTAATATGCCATTTTCATACATTATTATAAATTTCTTTTGCTTTCCTGAATCATTCCAACCTATATAAGAAGACTCTTTTAAATCAATGCTTTCCCAATCTGGCTGTTTTAACTTTTTAGTCTTTTTAAAAAGTTTTTCCAATTGTTTACTTGAGGGCATTTCAAAAGGAATGACATAGCTTTTAAGTCCAAATAATACTTTCTCGACTTGCGCTCGAGAAATTCTTTTGTTCATGATTATATTTGTAAATTCTTCTATTTCAGAATGTTTCTCGCTAAAAAGTTGTGATATATGGTCATACGTGATTGCTTGAAAAGTATCAATTGTTTTTAAGTCGTTAACCGACTTATAGACATTAGATAATTGTTCTGACTTTTGTTTAATACTAACGAATTGATATGGTTGTATATAATTATTCATAAAAAATCCCTTCTTTAATTAATTTGATCGTTGGGTATGAATAATTGTAGAGAACATGACACATAAAGTAGCATCTTAAGATCCCTCCTTATCAGAAACTAGTATAGTCCTTTATCTACCTAATTTCAAATGTATAATATTATTAAAAATAATCGAAATAGTGTAAAATTAAATTACAATCTAAAATGGTTGTAATTTGTAATAACATGGAGGAATTAGTTGGGAACCGCTATTAGTTTAATTATTTTTATTGTATTACTTGCTTTAACTGGATTCTTTGTTGCAACTGAATTTGCAATTGTGAAGGTGAGATCATCAAGAATCAATTATTTAGCTAATCAAAATTACAAAAATGCTCAATCAGCAAAAAAAGTAGTAGATTATCTTGATGAATATTTAGCAGCATGTCAGTTAGGTATTACGATAACCGCATTAGGTATAGGTATGGTAGGAGAATATACATTTGAATTTATGCTTCATCCACTATACAGTAGCTTCGGTTTATCAGAGACGATGATTCATGTATTAACGTTAGTAAGTGCATTTGTTATTGCAACGTACTTGCATGTTGTAGTAGGTGAAATGGCACCTAAGACAATAGCAATTCAAAAAGCTGAACAAGTCACATTATTCTTTGCAAAACCAATCATACTGTTTTATAAATTATTATATCCTTTTATTTTTATTTTAAATGGTTCAGCAAGAATAATACTTAGTTTAATAGGCATGAAACCGGCTAAAGAGTCGGAATTATTTCATTCTGAAGAAGAATTAAAAATGTTGATTCAAGAGAGTCATCAAGGTGGAGAAATTTCATCAACTGAGTTGGAACATATTAATAAAGTTTTTATATACGATGAATTGACGGTGAAGGATTGCATGATATCAAATGATAGCATTGCAATGATTGATATTCATTCGAGCCAACAAGAAGCGATTAACTTCGTGAAAAATGGATATTATACAAGATATCCTGTGTTTAAAGAAAATGAAGCGAATATTGTAGGTTATATCCACGCCAAAGATTTATTAAAAGACAATATAGAACATATATCTGAATTAATTCATGATATTATACATGTCACAGAATCGGATTCTATTCAAAGTGTATTAGAAAAAATGAAAATCAAACGTGTTCATATTGCGATTGTATATAATCAACAAGATAAATTGGTAGGTATTATTACTATGGAAGATATCCTTGAAAATATTGTCGGGAATATTGAAGACGAACATGATAAATAAAATAGTATAACAGAAGAGCTTAAGACATCATTTCCTTGCTCAAAATAAATCACCCAAACCGTTGGATACATTGTCGGATTGGGTGATTTTTATATTTCTGATTTTGTAAAGTACATGCTTGCTTTAGGAATATGGTTCGAGCCTGACGCTTTATTTGTTAATGATGTTTTTTCTCTTTCGGTGGCCATACAAAATATGAAATACAAATAATTAAGTCGATGATGATGACAATTGTCCAAAGATGAATCACACCATCCATAGCTTCTGTACGATTTTTATCATGAATGAAATAAATGATTAAATGCAAAATCCCTGTTCCTATAAAGTAAGAGAGCAAATGTTTCAACCAGCTTTTAGCATAGTGTTTAGCGTAAGCCAATCCTACAGGTTTATTGGGTTTTGGTCCTTCTTTCATCACATAATATCTAAATCTATCATCTGCCCACTTTATCATGCTTTTTCCAAAAACAAGAGATACTGCTATATATACTGCAGCAATCGCATGAGGGATTTCAGCTGTTGCGCCATTTATGAGATCTACAGATGTTGTGATAAGCAGTATTAAATCTATAACGGGTGTAAGTGCTAGGAAGAATAAGCCTAACGTTTTCTTTTTAAAAATGTATCTTGTGACCAATCCGAGTAATATAACGACCCAAAAGGCTATTTCACAGAAAATAATGAGCCATACGATTAAGTTCATAGTTAGTCCTCCTTTATTGTGTTAGTCCAGCTATTTCTCCATCTATTTTTATTTAATGAATTTTTATTTTCTTCGTTATTAATTATTTTTGTCATATTCAAAGTATGACACATTTCAATACACTTGTTGTAAATAAAAGTTGTGAAAATAAATAATGTCATGTTGTAAAATGTTTCAAATTACATTGACTTTAACGTTGTCAAAATCTATGATGAAACTATCATCCAATCATTTACAAATCATTTACAATCTTTACAAATATTCAATATTAGGGGGATTCACTATGGCAAATTTTTTGAAACCAGCTAAACATATCGATCCACTACCAGAAGAACAGGTAGACGATACTTATAAGAAATTAAGGCTTAAAGTGTTTTTAGGGATATTTCTTGGTTATGCCGGTTATTATTTATTAAGAAAAAACTTTTCTCTTGCTATGCCTGCATTGATTGATGAGGGTTTTAGCAAAACGGAATTGGGGTTTGCTTTGTCAGCTATCTCAATAGCGTACGGATTTAGTAAATTTATAATGGGGACTGTTAGTGACCGGAGTAATGCAAGAATATTTTTAACGTTAGGGTTAGTGCTAACAGCTATCGTTAACTTGCTCATGGGTTTCATTCCTGTATTAACATCAAGCGTATTTATTATGTTTATTATGCTTTTCTTAAATGGTTGGTTTCAAGGGATGGGGTGGCCACCATCAGGAAGAGTACTTGTACATTGGTATAGTGTGAGTGAACGTGGAAGTAAAACGGCGATATGGAACGTTGCTCATAATGTAGGTGGCGGTTTAATGGCGCCAATCGCATTGCTAGGTATATCTATTACAGGTACACTTACGTTTGGATATTTAAAGGGGTTTGAAGGTGTATTTATTTATCCAGCTATCATCGCATTAATCATTGCATTTGTATCATACATTCTTGTTAGAGATACACCACAATCGATGGGGTTACCTCCGATTGAAGATTATAGAAATGATTATCCGAACAAAGAACAACAAACGTTAGAAGTTGAATTAACAACGAAAGAAATACTCTTTAAATATGTTTTGAATAATAAATGGGTATGGATGATTGCCGTTGCTAATATATTTGTTTATTTCGTTCGTTACGGTGTACTAGACTGGGCACCAACTTATTTAAGTGAAGAAAAAGGTTTCGACTTAAATGCTTCAGGTTGGGCATACTTCTTATATGAATGGGCTGGTATTCCGGGCACATTATTATGTGGTTATATTTCCGATAAAGTATTCAAAGGTAGAAGAGGGCCAGCAGGATTTATCTTCATGTTAGGTGTTACAATCGCTGTTGTTGTCTATTGGTTAAATCCTCCAGGAAATCCGTTAGTGGATAATATGGCTTTAATTGCTATAGGTTTCTTAATTTACGGACCGGTTATGCTGATTGGCTTACAAGCGCTAGATTATGTCCCTAAAAAAGCAGCAGGTACAGCAGCAGGATTAACTGGGTTATTCGGTTATTTAGGCGGTGCTGTAATGGCCAATATTATTATGGGCTTAACTGTTGATAAATTAGGATGGGATTCTGGATTCTTGTTATTAACAATTACGAGCATTCTAGCTATGTTGAGTTTCATCTTTACTTGGAACAAACGTGGTCAAGAAGTTGTGAAGTCTTAATGCAATATAAAAAAGGGGCTAGTACATAAATGTCCTGAATTATAATGATTTTGCAAAGTGCATGCTTGCCTAGGGGTATGGTTCGAGCCTGTAGTCGCGCGCGGCATACTATTCCCCCGGGCGTCAGCACTTTACAAAATCAGAAATATAAAATCACCCAATCCGAAAATGATTCCAACGGATTGGGTGATTTATTTTAAGTTGGGATTTATGTCCCAAACAGTTTTTGTTTTTTTAATATGAAAACAGATATTTTTAATTTTTATATATTTACTCATTAAAGTTTTGGAATTATAATATTATCGTTATAATTCAATATTTTGGCATTCATAATTTTACATTTTATTCAACTATGAATGATTGTCAAATATTTCAAAAGATAAAAATGAATTAGGAGATTTTTTGTGAGAAATATATATGAAATCAAATACTTAAAGTATTCAGCTACTAAATATCGTAACCATGTCGGGATTTCTTTTTTTGTTGTGCTTAAAGGTAAGGTTATGATGACGATTAAAGATGAAAGCACTTTTTACGAAGAAGGTGAAACATTTATTGTTAAGCATAATGAATGTTATAAACTAGATGTATTGGAAGGGAATATTGTTGTACAGATTCATTTATACGAATCATTAATTGAAACGATGGTACCAGAATTATTATCTAATCATTACCATCTTACTTCACAATCAGAAATTATGATGTTAAGAGATCAGTTGATATATTTATGTTGTTTAAATTTAACACACAAAAACAATCAGAATTTAAAAATTATGAAACAGCTTATATCTATTTTAGAAGTTTATAAAGAACGTTTATTTTTAAAGAATCATGATTGTCCAATTATTCATAAAAATGTTAATCCAATAATTGAAGAAATTAAAGATTATATTTTTGAGCATTACAACGAACGTATTACAATTAATACATTTACGCATAAGTATCATTTATCTGAGTCATATTTTTCGAAAATGTTTAAAGAACAAATGGGTGTGAATTTTAAAGATTATTTAACAGATATTAGATTATTAAATAGTATATATGATTTAATCCATACGCATGAAAAAGTAATAGACATTTCTGAAAAACATGGATTCTATAACGTTTCTGCTTATATTCATTCTTTTAAATTATATTATGGTGTCACGCCGAAAAAATATAGAGATATGATTCAAAATAGAAACGCACAATTTGCGAGACCAAGCTTTTTTAACGAGGTAGATTACGAAAAAAATCTTTCTATAGATGAAATTAAATTTTATTTAAGACATTTTGAACAAAAATATACCCAAACAGTTTGTACATAGCGAATGAACATAAAAAAGCAGTCTAGAAAATATGCTAGACTACTTTATGTTTATGATTGGGCAATATATTTTTTAATAACTTCTTTATTTTTCTCTTTAAATACATCATTATGACTTGAGACACGACCGCCTTCTTGTGCGTCAGGATCAATATAACTTTTTGCTAAGTTAGCTGCATTGGCAGCGTCATTAAAGCAAGATGCGATTAAATGAACTTTCGCGTCATGTTTAAGGATGTCTCCAGCTCCAAAAATGCCAGGAACAGACGTTTGACTATTTCCTAAACCTTCAATAAAGAAATCATTTACTAAGTTAACTTTAGTTTGTGCATTATGAAGTAATTCAGACTCACGATCAAAACCATGACTAATAATAACTTCATCAACTGGGATGATTTCTTGTTCTTTCGTTTCCACATTCTCTAATACGACTTCTGAAATCATTGGTTTATCAGGGTGACTGTTAAGTTGCTTAATAGCCATGCTCGGCTTCTTACTAATATCGAGTTTATCTAACAATTGACGCATATGTTCATGACCGGATATTTCTTCTTTTCTATAACAAATCGTGACACTTTTAGCATATTCAGATAAATCACAAGCCCAGTCTAATGCAGAATTTCCAGCACCTGAAATCAGTATATGTTTATTTTTATATTTTTGAATAGATTGAACGACATAATTTAAATTTGAAAGTTCAAAGCGTTCAGCACCTTCAATATCTAGCGTAAGTGGTTTAATGATTCCGCCACCAACAGCAATAATGATAGATTTAGAATGGTACTCGTTTCCTTTTGCTGTATATAAAATAAAATGTTGTTCTTCAACTTTTTTAATATCGACAACTTTTTCTTCTAAACAAACTTCTGGACCAAAATGAAGGCCTTGTTGAACTAAGTCTTGGATGACTTCATAGCAAGGTTTTGGAGCTATAGCGCCAATATCCCATATGACTTTTTCAGGGTATACATGCATTTTGCCGCCTAATTTACTTTGGAAATCTAGTATCCTTACGCTCATTCCTCTTAACCCGGAATAGAAACTCGCGAACAAACCCGCAGGACCCCCGCCTATAATCGTAACGTCTGTCATATTCATCAGTCATGATTCCTCCTATATTTCAACTTATTATCATTATCCTATATTTGCAAATGATAATCAATATCAATGAGTTAATTGTCTTAATATATTAATAGAAAGAACTCGTAATTTTTTGGAGAAATCATTATAAAAATAAAAAAACCGAGAACATGATTCATTTCTCGGTTGAATATTGCTTTATGAAATTGGGAATAGAGACTCTATTTGCTGAATGTTATCTTCAGTTAGTTGTACATCTAATGTTGTTAAGTTGTCTATTACTTGATCATTTCGCTTAGCTCCAGGAATAATAACATCCAATGAAGGTTTTGTTAAATAATAGGCAAGTACAATGTGTGCAACTTCAACATTGTGTTCTTGAGCAATTTCTCTTAGTTTATCAACTTTTTTAAGGTTTTCTTTAAACTGTTCACCTTGAAATTCAGGTTTATCCGCTCTTAAATCATCGAAAGTTGTATTTTCATCATATTTACCTGCAAGTAATCCAGCAGCTAATGGGAAGTAAGGAATAAACGTAATATCATTTTCTGCTGTATATTCTAAAATATGTTCGTTTTCGCGATTTAATAAGTTGTATTCATGTTGTATAACATCAACATTTCCATTTTTATTAGCTTCTTTTAATTGTTCTAAAGTAAAATTAGAAACACCAATTGCTTTAATCTTGCCAGCATCTTTTAACTCTTGTAATGCAGCAACTGCTTCATCTTTAGGTGTTTCATCATCTGGGAAATGAATATAATATAAATCTATATAGTCAGTTTGAAGTCTTTTAAGGCTATTTTCAACTTGTTCTTTAAGAAATTCAGGATCATTAGAAAGTTTCGTTTCTTCACCTTCAAAATAATGAGCACCTTTAGTAGCGATGACAACATCTTTTCTGTCATATTCTTTAACAACTTCACCTACAAGTTCCTCAGATCTACCAGGACCATAAATAAAAGCTGTATCTAATAAAGTTACGCCATTATCAATCGCAGCGCGAACAACATCTTTACCTTGTTCTTCATCAAGGTTAGGGTATAAATTATGTCCCCCAACAGCATTTGTTCCTAAACCGATTGGATTGACTTCAATATTTGATTTACCTAATTTAGCTTGTTTTACCATATAAATCGCTCCTTTCATTACTCTTTATATCTTATCATTCTAATAGGATATTAAAAAAATCATATGCTTATATAAAGTTTGGGAGTGGGGTATGGAAGTTTAGCTTGAATTTAGATTAAGAGATGGCTAAACATTCAAATTAGAGATAAATATCAATAAAGTTATCCATATAAGGTTTCTTTAATCATTGCCAATGGTAATAACATTCCTATACATATTTTAATCATGTAAATACCTACATGTCAAAATAGTACTATTTTTAATACTATGTCATTATTTATTGCCTACTTCAATAATGATACTATTTCAACTAATATACTAGATATAATATTTATTGAAAAGGGGTAATATAATGAATGAAACAATAGACTTATTAAAAAACCATAGTTCTATAAGAGATTTCGAAAATAAAGCGATACCTGAGGAACAGGTTAACGAAATATTTAAAGCTGCAAATTAAACTTCTTCTTTCAGCTTGCTACAAGATGTAACTATTATTCGTGTGACTGATAGCTCCTTACGCAAGGAAATAATGAAACTCAGTGGTAATCAAAATTATATTGAAGATGCTTCAGAGTTTTGGATATTTTGTTCAGATTTCAATCGTAATCAACAATAAAAACTAATTTTGTAAAATAAACTAAATTTGGAAGGAGCTATTTATGACTGAAAATAAAAAACAAATGTTGCTAGGATTAGGATTCACAGGGGCATATGGTGCAAATGCTAAAGCCTGGAAAAGCGAAGGAGTCAATAGTAATACTTATCCAGATATTAAAGCAGATATTCGTTATGCTCAACTTGCTGAAAAAGGAAAATTTCAATTTCTTTTTGTAGGCGATTTCCCTGGAGCAGTACCCGATGATAATAGTCATGTACCATCGATGACGCTTGAACCTATTATTACTTCTACTACAATTTTACAACAAACTAAACACATTGGTGTGGCATCAACTGTACATACTCAGTGGAATTTTCCTTATACTGTAGCACGTCAATTTAAGGGAATAGATTTAATGAGTGGAGGACGCATTGCCTGGAATGCTGTTACGGGATCAAGCCCAAAAGTAGCAGAACATTTAGGTGTTAATTTAATGGATAGTAAATCACGTTATGAAAATCACTATGAATTCGTTGAATTCATATTAAAATGAATTTATACGGAGGTGTTTTTTCTATGAAAAGAGTGGCATATTCAGTTGAAACAAAATATAAAGTAGTAGAAATGAAACTTAAAGGATATAGCGCAAGAGAAATAATGGATGCTTTAAATATTAAAAATGAATCTCAAGTTAAAGTGTGGTGGAAATGGTATAGAAATGGGGAAACACATAGATTCAATCAACAAGTAGGTAAACAATATTCCTATGGAAAAGGAAACGAAGAATTGAGTACTGTTGAAACACTAAAAATTGAATTAAAGCGCAAAGAAGTAGAAAATGAAATTTTAAAAAAGTACAAGGAATTGGAAAGGAAGTGGTCCCAGAAGTAGTTGTTGAATTAGTAAATGAATTGAAATCTAAATATATAGTGAAAGTCATTTTAGAAGCTTTAGATATTCCAAAATCAAATTATTACAGATGGAAAAACAAAGATTTCAGTATATCTGAGGATGAACGTGAAATTATAGAACTATGTAAGAAACATCGTTTTACATATGGCTATAGAAAAATAACTGCCTTGTTAAATAGAAAAAATAATAAAACAATTAATCACAAGAAAGTACAAAGAATTATGCAAAAACATAATTTAAATTGTAAAGTACGCGTGAAGAAATCGAAAAGACCAGGTAATCCATATTATAAGACACATAATCTATTGAATAGAAATTTCAAAACAGAGAAACCTTTAGAAGTACTTTTAACAGATATCACTTATTTACCCTTCGGGAATACAATGTTGTATCTATCATCTATCATGGATGCTTACAATGGTGAAATTGTGGCATATAAAATTGGCAAAAACCAAAATCAAGAATTAGTAAATGAGACATTAAAACAACTTCAATTGGAACCAGGAGCTATATTACATAGTGATCAAGGAAGTGTGTATACTTCTTATGAATACTATGCCCTATGTACAGAAAAAGGCATTACCAGAAGCATGTCCCGTAAGGGAACGCCAGCTGATAATGCCCCAATAGAATGTTTTCATGCCTCTCTAAAGTGTGAAACATTCTACTTAAACAGTGAGCTTAGAAGCTCTAATACTATTGTAATAGATATTGTCGAAAATTACATTGAAAACTATAATAAAGTTAGAATTCAACAAAAACTAGGCTACTTATCCCCTATAGAATATAGGGAATTAGCAGCCTAGAAAATAGTGTTTTTATTGAACTCCCTTAGTAAGGGTGCAGTGCCGATTGATCGTTGGCAGGTTTTTTTGTTTTTTAAAATTCTTCATATGTTGCTGGGTCTTGATCTTTAAGACGTCCGTTGTCTTGTGTTAATGCATCGATTATAGCTAAGTCTTCTGATTCTAAATAGAAATCGAAAATATCTATATTCTGTATTTGTCTTGCGATTGATGTAGATTTAGGGATTGGTACTACACCGTTTTGTACGTGCCATTTCAAGATGATTTGTGGAATGGTTTTGTTATATTTCTCTGCGATTTGTCCGATTTTTGCATCGTTTATGACTTCTGATGCTCGACCTAGTGGACTCCATGCTTCTATTATAATCCCTTTTTCTTTATGGTATTCTAGTACGTCTTTTTGATTAAAGTAAGGGTGTAATTCTATTTGGTTAACAGTTGGTAACACGCCTGTTTCTTTTTCTAATGTTTCGATGTGCTCTTCTAAGAAGTTACATACACCGATAGATTTAATAAGTCCAAGTTTTTGAGCATCAATTAATGCTTTCCATGCTTCGACATATTTTCCTTGTTTAGGGTTTGGCCAATGTATTAAATATAAGTCGAGATATTCAACGCCAAGTCTATAAATAGATTCTTGAATGGCATTTATTGCTTGATCGTAACTGTGATAACGTCCTGGTAATTTAGAAGTTACAATAATTTGGTCGCGATCTACGTGACTTTCTTGAATGGCTTTACCAACTGTACCTTCATTTTCATAGTTATATGCAGTATCAAGGATTCGATATCCATTGTTTAGTGCATTTACGATGGCATGTACGCCAGTTGTTCCGTTTAGCTTGTATGTACCAAATCCTACTTGCGGTAACACTTGTCCATCAATTAAATTATAATTTTCCATGATTATAATGCCTCCTATTTAAAATATAAAGACTCTACAATTGTAAACTATATCATATTATGATTTACGTACTTCAGTAATTAGCTTGCGAAAGTTTTTGAAGATAAAATTTCTTTTTTTAATTTTTAGTAAAACGTATTGAATTCATAGAATGAATGTAGTAATATGTATCTCATTGCGCAAGGTAAGTAGCTAATAGCTAGAGTCATATTATGGAGAAAAGAAGGGTTAAAATGGAGCGTGTATGTGTTATTTCATTAAGCATTATTGATGCGATAATGATACTCATGTTATTACTGTTTAATACATTCATTATATCTAACATTTATGTGTTAACAGTGTATGCTTTAATCATGGTACTGGTTTCTGGTTATATAGTTTATTTAGCTATAAGTATGAAATGTGATCAATCTATTAATCAATTTGATCAATATCCTAAATAATAGAATTTAACGAGTATATGATAATAATTTAAGCGAATAAGCCGTCTAGGTTTATTCGCTTTTTAAATTTTATTTAAAAAATTGTAATTGTGTTTTTAAAATGTAGTAACATACTTTTAATTTGCATGTTATAATTGTGGTGTTTTTAATAAATAAAAAGGTGGACAATAAACAATGTTTCTAATCATCAATATAATTGGTTTGTTGGTATTCATTGGTGTCGCTTTTCTTTTTTCTAGGGATAAAAAGAATATTGATTGGAAATCAGTATCCATACTTATTGCTATTAACTTAGCATTAGCATGGTTTTTCACTCAATTTTCTTTTGGAGCAAAATTTGTTAAAGGTGCGGCTGATGGTGTGTCGTGGCTTTTAGAATCTGCTTTTTCGGGAATTGGATTTGCATTTGGTAGCTTCACAGCGCCAGGACCAGGGAATATGGATATGGCAGTTTCAGCGTTACTACCAATTCTACTAGTTGTACCGATATTTGATATCTTAATGTATTTAGGTATTTTACCAAAATTCATTTCAATATTAGGTTGGTTTATTTCAAAAGTAACGAGACAACCTAAGTTTGAGTCGTTTTTCTCTATTGAAATGATGTTTTTAGGAAATACGGAAGCTTTAGCAGTATCATCTAAACAGTTAACGTCTATGAATAAAGTCAGAGTATTAACAGTTGCCATGATGTCAATGAGTTCGGTTTCAGGTGCGATTGTTGGTGCGTATGTAACAATGATTCCAGGGGAGTATGTATTAACTGCGATACCATTAAACATAATTAATGCGATTATTGTAACAACTATTTTAAATCCATTTGATTTAGATCCAGAAGATGATGTGGTAGCTGAGATTGACGAAGGGGAAAGACAACCATTCTTCTCATTTCTGGGGGATTCAGTAATCAATGCAGGTAAACTTGTATTGATCATCATTGCGTTTGTAATCGCATTTGTTGCAATTGCAGACTTGATTAATAAGTTATTAGGTATTATGGATCCTATTCCATACTTACCAGACATAAGGTTAGAGTATATACTCGGTATCTTTATGTTCCCATTTGCGATTTTACTTGGTATGCCAATTGGGGAAGCTTGGGTAGTGGCTCAACAAATGGCACTTAAAATTGTAACAAATGAATTTGTTGTGATGAGTACAATCAGTAAAGAGATAAGTGAATATTCAACACACAGAGCAGCGGTTATTAGTACTTTCTTAGTATCATTTGCTAATTTCTCGACAATTGGTATGATAATAGGAACATTAAAAGGTATTGTCAAAGATGATGTATCTAATTTTGTATCTAAATATGTGCCGATGATGTTGCTTTCAGGTATATTAGTATCACTGTTAACAGCAGCATTTGTTGGATTATTTGCTTGGTAAGCTATATAAACAATTTGAAAGTTTAAATTTAAGAGCAGCAAGCACATTATATGTACTTGTTGCTCTTTTTATATAAAGGGGGATATGTCGTGCTCAAACGTATGCTAGATATATCAAGTATTGTGATGTGGTTACTTTCTATTATATTAATCATGATTAACTTTAATGAGTTGCCCGATAAAATTCCGAGTCATTATAACTTTGCTGGAAATCCAGATGCATGGGCAACAAAGACTTTTGTCTTTATGATGCCAGCTTTAGGATTATTGATTTGGTTAATCCTTCATTATATTGTGCGTAATCCAAAGTTAGATAAATACATACATGTTCCATCACTTTACGGTCAGCCAAACAAAGCACAAATAGAAAATGCTAAATTACTTATTTATTTTATTAAGTTTGAAATGATGGCGTTGTTTACTTTTCTAGTTATTAAAGATTTGTACACAGCATTAGGCGTGCCTTTTAAATTAGGTGTTTGGGAGACGATGTTCATTTTAAGTGTATTTGGGTTAACGATTATCATATTTATGGTACGAAATCATAAATATGATAAAAAAGAAAATATGAAATGAGTGAGCGAGAATGACTGAATGTACATGGCCAAGTAGTGAGTTAATGAAAAAATACCATAAAGAAGAATGGTGTAGAATTAACAAAGATGATCAATATATATTTGAATTGCTTTCTTTAGAAGGTGCGCAGGCAGGATTATCATGGGAAACAGTCATACAAAAGCGTGAAGCGTATCAAGAGGCGTTTAAACAGTTTGATATAGAAAAGTGTGCGCAACTAACAGACGAAGAATTAGAGAACATTAGAACAGAATATAATGTTATAAAACATAAAGGAAAAATTCAATCTGTCAGAAATAATGCAATCATCGCCCAAGATGTTCAACGAGAATATGGAAGTTTAGCAGACTTTTTATGGTCTTACGTAGATGGTCAACCTATTATCAATAAGTGGCAGCGCACAAATGATGTACCTGCAGAAACTGAACTTTCGATAAAACTAAGTAAAGATTTGAAGAAATTAGGGTTTAAATTTGTTGGTCCGAAAATCGTGTATTCATTTTTGCAAAGTATCGGTATTATAGATGACCATATTATCACGTGTCCATACCATACTCACAACAGATAAACTAAATCCCACCAAAATAATAATGGTGGGATTTAGTTTATAGATGAGTTATTCAGATAAATTTTTATTCAGATTCGTTTGAATAAATTTTTCTATAGAATCTCTTAATTCTGTGATGTCTTCATAATCCATATCTAGTTCTTTAAATACTTTTAATACTTCTTCTGAAATTTGACCTTGTGTTTCAATGCCTTCTTCAGTAAGAGAAACTCGTAAATTTCTTTCATCATTAATCGCTCTTTCACGGTTAATGAATCCTTTTTCTTCAAGTTTTTTTAAAAGTGGTGTTAAAGTGCCAGAATCCAAATATAGTCTATCGCCTAAAGTTTTAATATTGATGACTTCGTTTTTATCTATAGATACAAGAACGATATAACCGGTATAAGTTAAGTTATATTTTTTCAACATTGGTGTATATTTTTTAATGAGTTCTTTTGACGCAACATATAATAAGAAACCAAGCTGCTTATTGATTGGTGGTAAATCCATTTTATCATCCTCCTTACGTCAAAATTAAGCCTATTATGAATTGTGTGTAAAGTCAAGTTGTATCAGAAATGTTCATAAAATAGAAGAAAATATGTTACGCAATAGTGTTTTAGTGAATTTTTGTTAGAATCAATATAAAATTTTGTGTTTTATTGTATTTAGAGTTAAATTGTAATCTATTATTTGATATTCTATTATAGATGTAACGAAGAAACGAGGTGTGTATAGTATGAATCAGCAACATTATCCAAAAGAATTAGTTCAAGAAATAGTCATGAATGCAGGGCTAGTTCTTTTAGAAGCGGGTTCAGAGGCGTTTCGCGTAGAGGATACGATGTTTAGAATGGCTAAGCATTTAGGTTATCCTAATAATCAATGTTATGTAAGTTCTACTATTATAAACTTTGCATTAGATATAGACGATAATATAAGAGTTTATAGAGTGAAAAAAAGAGATACTAACTTGGGAGATATTCATTATGTAAATAATGTTTCGAGAATGTTAGAAAAAGGACAAATAACAGCTGAAGAAGCGTTAAAGAGAATTCGTACTATACATGAATCACCATTACCATATTCACTTCCATTTAAAATGATAGCTGCTGGTCTCATTTCAGTATTTTTCTCATATTTATTCAGTGGTGCGAAAGAAGATATCATTGCGACCTTTATTGCAGGTGCAATAGGTTATTGTATAGTAGAATTATTACATTCATGGACGAGCGTGAAGTTTATCGCAGAAATCGTTGCGGCTTGCGCAATTGCTTTAATTGCTGTATATAATCAAATGCTATTAGGTGGAGATACATTGAATATTGCCATTATATCAGCAGTAATGCCTATAGTCCCCGGCGTATTGATTACAAATGCAATACAAGATTTGTTTTTAGGGCAATTGTTAGTAGGTATTTCTAAAGGTTTAGAAGCGACGTTTACTTCAATCGCAATAGGTGTAGGCGTAGGTATTGTATTGCTAATTTTCTCTTGAGAGGTGAGTTATGATCATAACAATCATATTGAATATAGTGTTTAGTTTTGGCGTATCTTTCTTATTTGGCATATTATTTAATTCACCTAAATATATACTAGTACCTGCAGGAATAGTTGGCGCAATAGGGTGGATAGCATTTCAATCGAGTTTGTTGTGGAATGAATCCGATATACAATCCTCATTTATAGGCGGTTTTTTCATAGGAATAATGGCGAACTTTATGAGTAAAAAATTCTTCTCCCCAGTGATCTTATTTATAATTCCTGGCATTATCCCTCTTGTACCAGGAGGCACAGCGTATGAAGCTATTAAAAATCTAGTTCTCAATGACTATCATGAGGCATTGATCACAATGATAAAAGTGGCTTTAATATCAAGTTCCATCGCACTTGGATTGCTTATTGCAGATTTATTAGCAAAAGTTTACTTTAAATATAAGAAACATATGCAATTGAAAAAAGTGAAGTGAGTGAGCGTATATAAACTTAAATAAGAACTCTAACGAGCAAGGTTGTAACACAAGCTCATTAGAGTCTCAATCCATTCATTAGAACAGTTTATTCATAAATATATTTAATAACATCTAGCGCTTGGTCTATTGTTTCTACAGTGACATTAGCTTTGTTTGATAGTTCTTTTAATGGATGGATTAAATCTGTAGGACGTACAAGAATCAATGGTTTGTTTAATGCAACTGCTGTTGATGCATCCATTGCTGTATTCCATTGTTTATATTTTTCTCCAAATAAAGCTATGACAATATCGGCTTTGTTCATTAATACTTGTGTACGTAAGTTATTGATATCTGATGCTGCGTTATCTTTGTAATAGTTGTTCGGTTGTTCGCCTAATATAGCTTCTCCAATGTTATCAGAGCGATCATGATTTGTTTGTGGACCTACAAACGTTAATGGCAAGTTGTTTTCTTCTGCTTTTTGAGTGATGTCTTCTCTCCAATTATCATGAATTTGTCCAGCTAAATAAATCGTAAGTTTTGTCATAAAATAATTCACTCCTTTTTTATTAGTTTAACATATTTAATTTAAACCTTATCTTTGATATGATGATAAAAATATTGAACATTAATTGTGGAAGAAGGTCGGGTACATGAACGAAATTGAAATCGTAGCGGTTAAAGATGAAGAAGTTGAAGCGTTATCTGATATTTGTAAAACAACGTTTAAAGACACGTTTGAACATGATATGTCTCAACAAGATTTATTTGCTTATTTTGATGAAGCGTATAATCATAAAGTACTGTTAGATGAATTACATAATCAACAGTCATGGTATTATTTTGCTAAAATAGATGGGGAAGTTGCAGGATACATGAAATTAAATGTAGGAGATGCACAAACAGAATCTATGGGTGAGGACTATTTAGAAGTTCAAAGGTTGTATATGTATAAACAATTTCAATCTAAAGGTATCGGCAGTAAATTAATGAAACAAGCTTTCGAAATCGCTGAAAAAGAACACAAGAAAAAATTATGGCTTGGCGTTTGGGAACATAACCATCAAGCATTAAAATTTTATACTAAGCACGGATATAAAATAGTAGGTTCTCATCAATTTATAGCAGGTGATGATGTTTCTACTGATTATATAGTAGAAACAACTTTATAAGAAGAAATAGGAGTAGGACATTAACACTCCAGATTTCACTTGAATCGCACAATATCTGTTGAGTCTTCGTGCGTTTTATCCATATTTTGCCAAAATCGCACAATATCTTTTGAGTCTTCGTGCGCTTTACCCATATTTTACCAAAATCGCACGATATCTTTTGAGTATTCGAACCATACCCCCAGGCAAGCATGCACTTTCAAAATCGTAAAATTCAAACATATGAAAAGAACTCTTCACTAGGCTATAACCTAATGAAGAGCTCTTTTATTTTGAGAACGGGTATATTATGTCCCACTCTTATTAATTAACTCATAAAACTTTGAACGGCATCTATTAAACTATAAATGCCTAAGAATGATACGGTTATAACGACGAAAAGTCCTATAATATTAAGCACAATTCCGTTAGCAAATTTGCCCATCATATTTTTCTTGTTTAAGATAATAAAAATTAATACTGCAATAAGCGGTAAAATGATACCGTTTAGTGCTTGAGCAATTAATAATACTTCTAATGGTTCAAATCCTAAAGAAGAAGTAATAATACCGATGAAAATGACAATTGCAAAAACGAGACGATATTTTTTGCTTTTTACACCACCTTCCCAACGAAGACAGCTGCTTATAGTAGCTGCTGCGCCCATTGGAGAGGCAATTGCAGAAGATAAACCTGCTGAGAATAAACCGATACTCATAAATAATGGTGCTAAATCACCGAGAATTGGTTTAAGTGGCTCAGATAACTCAACTAAACTCGTTACTTCTTTACCGTCTATTAATGTACCAGCTGTTATCAGAATAGCTGCTGATATAAGTCCACCAAGACCGATAGCGATAAATGTATCAAGTCTAACCAATTTTAAATCTTTTACGCCGTTAAAACGTTCATGGACAGAAGTTGCATGTATAAAAAAGTTATACGGAACAACAGTAGTCCCTATTAAGGCAATAATGGTTAAAAGAGAGCCGTTAGGTATACTCGGTATGAATGCCCCTTTTAGTACAGCACCAAAATCTGGTTGAATGATAATGACAGTTGTTATAAAAATAACACCCATAATAAGAACGAGAATGGTCATGACTTTTTCAATTAAAGCATAACTCCCTTTTAATCCTATTAATAATATGACAACACCAATTACTGGAGCGATTAAATTTTCAGGTATATCGAGTAAGTAGGCAGCCCCTAGAGAAGTACCTAATAAATCACCGGATATGTATGCTGCACAACCTACTGCTACAGCAACCATACTAAACCAAACAGTGATAATTTTAAGTAAATGATGATTAAAAATATCACGAATCGCTTCACCTAAACCTTCATTTGTAACGAGCGCTAATCGAGCGACCATTTCCTGTAATGCAATGGTTGCAATAATTGAAAATATAACTGCCCAAAGCAGACTATAACCAAATCCTGCGCCACCTTGAGTCATAGTTGTGACAGTCCCTGGACCGATAAATGAAGCGGTAATGATCATACCAGGACCGAATATACTAAACTTACTTCTTTCTCTCTTTTCTGCCATATGAATCCATCCCTTCGTCAATCAGCATTAAACTTTATTTAAGTATTTAATGTGTCCTGCTAATACATAAAGCACAGCTGTTGATACAAAGTGAGATGAATTCTGATTAGCATCTTGCATTGGATAAACTTCTACAAAATCCATTCCAACAAGTCCTAATTTACCAAATTCGTAAATCATCGTAAGTAATTCATAACTTGTAAGGCCGTTACCATCTACTGGACCTCCTGGATTAAAGGCGAAATCTAATACATCACTACATATTGTTAAATAAACAACATCTACATCTTTACTAGCTTGCGCGTAGATGTCCTGGGCAAATTTTCTTAAGTCTGATGTTTCTTTAATTTCATTAATTGTAATAGTAACAGCGCCATTTTCTTGAGCGAATTTACCTGTTTCTGGCTGATTACGAGGTCCGTGTATGCCGGTATGGATTAGACTTTCGTTACGAATGCCTTCTGTTTCATACAACCTCATAAATGGTGTGTTACGTGCAAATTGTTCATTTTCATAGTGTGGCATATTATCATAATGTGCATCTAAATGAATAATGCCGACTTTTTTCCCGGTATTAGTTAAACCTTTTAAAATTGGATATGTAATGCCGTGGTCGCCACCTAAGCCTACTAAGAACTTATTAGAACGCCATAAATTTTCTGCGAATGATTCAATGTTTTTTACTGTTTGATCAACATCATGAGGAACTGTTGAAACATCTCCTACATCACCAATTGATAAATGCTGATTTACATCTATATGATCTAATTCAGGAAGATAACCGCTATATCTAGCAGATGATAATCTGATTTGTTTAGGACCTAATTCACACCCCGTATAATCTCCCCAAGTGCATGGCCCTTCGAAAGGTACACCATATACGATAACATCTGTGGCATAATCTTTTTGTTTTGTTAAGTTTTTTCCACCTAAAAAGCAAGGCGTATTACCATAAATTCGTTCAGTCATTGTAAAAGGACTCCTTTCCATTAGTTAATGACCATTATATAAAAGTAAACAGGTGTTTTCAAATTTTTCTGAATATTGATGTTAAAATAGTGAATAATAATTTCAATATTTTTTGTGTTATGAGCGTAAAGAGGGCAATGTAAAATTTTTAGTAGAAGATAAAAAGTTAAATGAAAACATTTTCATATAGCGTCTATAGAGGATTGACAATTTAATTGGAACCGATTACAATCGTATCATGTATAAAAATTATTTTTTTGATACTTTTTGGTACCGGTACCAAAAAGCGTGACAATTGAGGAGGGAAATCAATGAATTATAAAAAGGAAGCCCAGAATATCACAGAAGCAATAGGCGGGAAAGATAACATTGAAGCTATTGCGCATTGTGCTACGAGATTAAGGATTGTGTTAAAAGATGAAGGGCAAGTAAACGAAGACAAATTGAATCAAATGGATGTTGTTAAAGGTACTTTTTCAACAGGTGGACAATATCAAATTATTATTGGGTCGGGTACGGTCAACAAAGTGTTTGCAGAAATGGAAGCTTTAACAGGGTTAGAAGCATCTACAAATTCTGAAGTGAAAGACCAATCATCTAAGAAATTAAATCCAATACAGCAATTTGTTAAAATGTTATCTGACATATTTGTACCAATTATACCTGCAATTGTAGCAGGTGGTTTATTGATGGGGATTAATAATATCCTGACAGCTAAAGGTTTATTTTATGATCAATCATCATTTATAGATATACATGATCAGTTTGCTGGTTTGGCAGGGATGATTAATATTTTTGCAAATGCACCATTTGTGTTTTTACCAGTATTAATTGGATTTAGTGCGGCTAAGAGGTTCGGAGGAAATGCATTCCTAGGTGCAGCACTTGGTATGATACTCGTGCATCCAGATTTAATGAATGGCTATGATTATCCAAAAGCTTTAGTAAATGGAGATAAAATTCCTACATGGGAATTATTCGGTTTATCTATAAAAATGGTTGGTTACCAAGGTCAAGTACTTCCAATATTAGTAGCATCATACATATTGGCTAAGTTAGAACTTGGATTTAGAAAAGTCATTCCATCTACATTAGATAATTTATTGACACCGTTATTATCATTATTCTTTACAGCATTCGTTACATTTTTAGTAGTAGGACCAGTGACGCGAACAGCGGGTTACTTCTTATCAGACGGTTTAACATGGTTATATGAATCAGGAGGCGCGATAGGTGGACTACTATTCGGTTTACTATACGGACCAATTGTTATTACAGGTATGCATCACAGCTTTATCGCAATTGAAACAACTTTAATTGCAGATCAAGCAAATACAGGCGGATCATTTATATTCCCGATAGCTGCAATGTCTAACGTAGCCCAAGGTGCAGCAACATTGGCAGCATTCTTTATTGTGAAAAATAAAAAAATGAAAGGTACAGCTTCAGCAGCCGGCATCTCAGCGTTATTAGGAATTACTGAACCAGCAATGTTTGGTGTGAACTTGAAATTACGCTATCCATTTATCGGTGCAATAGTAGGCTCAGGAGCTGGATCTTGTTTCGTAGCTGCTACAAAAGTAAAAGCAATCGCATTAGGAACAGCAGGATTACCAGGATTTATTTCAATTGCAACAGGTAGTTGGTTAAATTATATAATTGGTATGGCGATAGCAATCGTCGTTGCCTTTATTGTTACAATTGGACTTTCTAGAAGAAAAGTATATAGAGAAGAATCATTATAAAGAGACCAATCATAATATTTGTTTCATGCTCTAGTTATTTCGTACAATAAAGAAAGTAACGAAATGGAGGGTTAACGTATGAAATTAAATGAAATTGATGAAAATGAATTATATCCTACAGAAAAAGTTGGACCAAGTTTGTTAGGAACCATCATATATAAAGTAGGCGAACAATCACAATTTAAAGGTGCGTATATTACAACAAACGAGCGTGTTATTATGAGCGTGGATATGAACGGCGAACCTTATAAAAGAGTGTTCAGCTATCAAGATATTAAAGCTGTAACAATAGAAGATAAAGGTGTCTTATTTATTGAATTCCCACAAGGTAAAGTTGCTATGATAGATATCGAAGAAGGCGACAAAGAAGCATTCAAAGATTACGTAAATAATTTAGTACAAAAATAAGCATAATATAAAAGAACGCAAATTCTTGTTTTTTGAAGAGTTTGCGTTCTTTTTATTTTGTTTCATTTAAACTAATGATATTGATTTCGTTGAATATTTCATCTAGTTTTTCGAAGTCTAATCCACCTTGTACTGAATCAGACCAATGTATAATGGCCGCTAAATTTGTTCCGTATATATAAGGTAGTAAAGATTGTGGTAAATGTGTTGGCGTAGAGACTTTATCGATATTATCTTTGAAATCTTTACTAAAGACTTCTATGAAATGCTTAATAAGCTCATCGATAAATGCAGTGTCGTTGTTATCCATTTGTTTATCGAATACATCATTTAATTTATCTATAAAGGCTTTTTCCATAGATTGAAATGGTTTATGTAAACGATCATATAGATCCAACTTGAAGAAACCTTTAGTGTTTTCGCTTAACGTATATTGTAATAAATCGAATTTATCCATGAAATGCTTATAGAAAGTTGTACGATGTATGAGCGATTTCTCACAAATTTCATTCACTGTTATATCAGAGAAATTTTTAATAGTTAAGAGCTTAATTAAAGTTTCATTTAAAGCTTTTTTAGTTTTTATAACACGTAAATCAGTATGTTTATTCAAAATTTAATGTCGCTCCTTTTTTATACAGTGTATGCGTAAATGGTGAAAAATGCAAAGAAATAGTATGCGTGAGAGTCTACTGCCTTAGACCTTCCCCGAGGAAAGTGTGCGCAAAAAAAGACTGTCAACAAGTTCACTTTGAGTGACTTTATCGACAGTCTGAGATCTTTATTTTCGAGAATGGGTACTTATGTCCCAAGAACATACAAATTTATTATTTTGTTAGCATATCTTTGAGGTATTGTGTTTGTTTTTCGATAGAGATTGGGTCTGAATACATAAATTCATTTACTGGATAATAGTAAACGTGATCTTCTTTTACAGCTTTTGTATTTTTCCAAATGCTACCGTCTATTATAGAAGAACTTGGTGCTTTTCCGTCTTCAGTTGGTACAAGTAAATAGTCGCCTGTATATTTACTGAAGTTTTCAAATGAAGTCGTTAACCAGCCTTCTTTTGGAATATCTTTATCTGAAGCTTCTGGATGCTTAAATCCAAATCCTTGATAGATGACTTCCGAGCCTCTTCCGAAGTTCTTGCCAATTAAAGTGAGTTCTTTAGGACCGATTTCCATAATAGAAATTGTACTATCTTTGCCGATTTTTTCTTTTACAGCTTGTCCTTCTTTAGACATGAAGTCTTCTAATTCTTTCACTTGTTCTTTAGCTTTATCTTCTTTACCTAGTAATTTCCCGATTTCTACGTGTACTTCTTTGAACGTACGTTTACTATGATCGAATGGAACAGTAGGTGCGATTTTTTCATATTTTTTGATTTGAGGATTTGCATTATAAGTGATGATTAAATCTGGTTTTAATTTTGTTACAGCTTCAATGTCTTCTGAACCGACACGTTTAGCATCTTTATCATCTACATATTTAGATTTAGGGAAGTCTGCATCTGTTCCAACTGGGTCAACACCAAGCTTTTGGAAGTTACCTTGGTTTGCTGTTAATACAACAACTCGTTTAGGCTTATTTGGAATTTCAATTGTTTTTCCTTCGTCTGTTTTGTATTTATGTGTAGAACTTTTTGATGAGTCATCATCTTTACTACCACAAGCAGCTAAAATAAGTATTAATGCAGTGATTAATGTGAATAATTTTTTTGGCATATTTTTCTCTCCTAATTGATAATTACTTGCAATTATAACATGTATTTTCTTTGGAAAGATTTTAAAATTTTAATTTTTCTAATTTGTTTATTGAAAGATCATCATTCATAATATGAGTAACGATGGAGGTGAGATACGATGGAAGAAATTAGAATTGAGTGTCCTAAAATATTCGACTATGAACAATGTTTAGCGTATTTTAAAAGAGATGAAAATGAAGTGCTGTTTGAAGTAGTGGATCAAAAAATCTACCGTGCAGTAAAGATTGAAGATATTAAATTATTGTTATGTATCTCTTATGATCGAAATTATTTGATAGTAGAAATTTTAAATGGCATTTCCGTCACACCTGAAAAAGTAGAAAGATTAGTAGCTTTTATTGAAGAATGGTTTGATTTTTCTGCAGATTTATCATCATTTTATCAATATGGTCGAAAAAATGAGATATTGAGACCTTTAATAAATGAATTGTATGGATTAAGGTTAATTAGAATACCCGACTTTTTTGAAGCTATTTCCTGGGGAATAATAGGGCAACAAATTAATTTAACGTTTGCTTATCAACTTAAAAAGAGGTTAGTCGAACATTTCGGTGATAAAATAACATTCGAAAATAAAGATTATTATATCCATCCAACCGTCGATGTGATATCTAAAGTATCTGTGAAAGAATTAATGGATTTGAAATTCTCTAGAAGAAAAGCTGAATATTTAATTGATATCGCTAAAAGAATGCATTCAAAAATGTTGTCTAAAGAAATGTTGTTGAAAATGAAAGATGAGAAAGAAGTAGAAAAAGCGCTTGTAAACATAAGGGGAATAGGACCTTGGACGGCGCATTATGTCATGATGAGATCGTTAGGTATTAAAAATGCTTTTCCTATAGGTGATGTAGGATTACAAAACGCATTGAAAAACATTTTGAATTTGGAACAAAAGCCTACAAAAGAACAAATGGTAAAACTGAATGAAGGATGGGAACTGTGGAGTTCATATGCGACATTCTACATTTGGAGAGCACCACACTTAAAGAAATAAGACGTTAACTGATTATATTGTTAACGTCTTTATTTTTGTTTATAACGATTCTTCATGGCCATTAAATATCAGTTTAGGTTCAATCGTCGCTTTTAGTGAGTGGGCAACTGTACAATATTTTTCGACACTCAATGTGATTGAGCGCTTTAATTTTTTTAAGTCAACTTCTCCTTCAACATCAAATGTTAAAGTGACATGACGAACTGCACGAGAAGTCGTATCTTCTCTTTCATCATCAACAGTGATTTCTAGTTTTGTAACTTTGGCTAAACGTTCTTTCATAAGATTCGTAACATCTATTCCAGTACAACCTGCTAAGCCACTTAACATTAATTCAACGGGAGAAGGGCCATTATCGTCTCCTCCAGATTCTATAGGGGCATCAGAGATAATATCATGACCAAATTTTGATTGAGCTTTAAATGTTTTTTTACCTTGCCACGTAGATTTCAACATATAGTTAACCTCCTTGTTATTTTTAATTGATTTAATTGTATCAATTAAAGATGAAGTAAACTAATAAATAGGCTAGTCATTCAATCAACTTAAAACAAACTTATTTTAAGAGCCTAGGACATAAATGTCCGAAACTATAATGATTTTGCAAAGTGCTGACGCCCGGGGGAATAGTATGTGGGAGAGACTACAGGCTCGAGCCATAACCCCAGGCAAGCATGCACTTTACAAAATCAGAAATATAAAATCACCCAATCCGAAAATGATTCCTACGGATTGGGTGATTTATTTGAAGTTGGGATTTATGTCCGAAACTCTCTTTTTTTGTTTTATGTCATTTTGTTCATATTCAGTTCATATAAGGTCGCTATTATATAGATATACATTAAGAGAGAGGGACGGATAAACATGAAATTAGCACTTAAAGAACTTACTTATTACAAATTTAAATACTTGCTTGTTACTTTAATTCTATTCTTACTAGCATTCCTAGTATTATTTATTTCAGCATTAGCACAAGGGTTAGCGAAAGAAAACGTTTCGGGAGTTGAACAATGGAATAAAAGTGAATATGTTATCGCGAGCGACGCAGATAATAATTTAAGCCAATCCAATATAACAAAACAAACAAATCAAGATGTTAACAATGTGGCTAAAGGTGACACAATCAAAACGGCCATGCAGAAAGTTGAAACAGACAGCGGTAAAGCAGATTTAATGTTTACACAACTTACAAAAGACATTCAGCCTAAACCTTCAGAAGGTCACTTACCAAAAAGTAATCATGAAGTATTGTTAAATGAAAAACTAAAAGCAGAAGGTTTTAATGTGGGAGACAATATTAAATTAGCAGATGAAGATCAAACGTTTAAAATCTCTGGCTTCGCTGACAATATTATGTTCTCACATACTTCAATGGCATACGTTAATGAAGATGGAATGAAAGATTTAAAAGGTAATCATATTTCAGTGATTGCTTACGACAACTTGAATGACAATCAAAAAGATGAAATCAACAAATTAGATGATGTAAAAGTCATTTCACAAGATGATATGTTAAATGCCATTCCAAGTTACAATGCAGAACAACAGCCATTAAACTTGATGATCGTATTCTTATTCGTTATTTCAGCAATTGTCATTACAGCATTCTTCTACGTCATGACAATTCAAAAAACAAGTCAATTTGGAATTTTAAAAGCAATAGGCACTAAAAATAAAGCGTTGATTGCTTCGTTAATGCTACAAATCTTAATGATTACATTAATCGGAGTCGCATTAGCCATCGCTATCATATTCATTTTAGGAGGCGTTATGCCAGTATCAATGCCATTCTACTTAGATACTAACTTGATGTTATTGATGGTTGCAGTATTCATCGTCGTTTCATTAATCGGAGCCGTATTATCACTTATCAAAGTTATGAAAATTGAACCATTAGAAGCTATAGGAGGAGAATAATTATGGGACTAGTTGTTGAACATGTTACAAAATCATTTGGAGAAAAAGAAGCCAAAACACAAGTGTTAAATGATATTACATTTACAGCAGAAAAAGGTGAACTCATTGTATTAAACGGGGCATCTGGATCAGGTAAATCAACATTATTGTCAATTATTGGCGGACTTCTAGGTAAGAGCTCAGGTAAAATAACATTAGATGATTTAGACTATGTCGACTTATCAGATAAAAAATTGACAGATATGAGACTAAACCAAATAGGATTCATCTTCCAATCATCACATTTAATACCTTATTTAAATGTAACAGACCAACTTACTTACGTCGGTCAAATGGCTGGAATGGGTAAAAAAGAAGCTAAAGACAGAGCAGAAAAACTATTAACAGAAATAGGTTTGTCACATAGATTAAAAGCATATCCAAACGCATTGTCTGGTGGGGAAAAACAACGTGTTGCGATAATGAGAGCATGGATGAACCACCCAAAAATGATATTAGCAGACGAACCAACTGCAAGTTTAGATTCAAAAAGAGCAATTGAAGTAGCTAAAATGATTAGAAATAATGTGAAAGAAAATAATTCAATAGGCATTATGATTACACATGATGAAAGAATATTTGAATTCGCAGATAAAGTTATAAAATTAAGTGATGGTAGAATAGAAGAGAAAATATCATAAAAACGAAGAACCTGATGGAATGAACATCATGTTGAGACTTCGTGAAATTTTAAAATAAAAAGATCGCTTCACTAGGCTATAACCTAATGAAGCGATCTATTTTTATATTTTCTTTATTTTTTCATAAAGCCTTTAACGTTCAGGTTCTCTAATATGTCTGGTCTTGTTTTCTTGCTCATCATTTTTCTGATTTGCTCTGACCATGATTCTGAGCGTTTACCGTTTGTGCGTTTTTGATAATAATCTTGAATTTCTTTGTCGTATTGTTTAATTTGTTCTAATTGTTGTGTTTTGTCTGAATTGTATTGGTTCTCATGAAAGACGTGTTCGAATGGTAATCGTTGTTTTGGAGACCCTTGTTCGTCGTCACTTGGTACGCCAACTGCCATTCCGAATAGTGGAAAGACGTGCTCTGGTAAGCCTAATATTTCTCCTACGCGCTCAACATCATTTCGTAATGAACCTAAATAAACGATACCAAGTCCCATGTCTTCAGCTGTTAAAGCGACGTTTTGTGCTGCTAATGCAACATCTATCGTTCCTACTAAAAGACCTTCAGCAGATTCAAAGCTTGTTTCCATATTTCCTTTAGTTTCATTGTTTATTAAGCTATGTCTATAATAATCAATTACATAAACGAATAAGTAGCCATTGTCTACTACATGTTGCTGTCCTGAAACTTCTTTTAAAGCTTGTTTAATGTCAGGATCAGTAACACCGATTATGGAGTATGCTTGTACATAACTAGAAGTAGAAGCCATTTGTCCAGCTTCGACTAATTTTTGTACAGTTTCTTTTGATAGTGGTTCGTCTTTAAACTGACGTATAGATCGGTGTTGTTGTGTTAAATCGTATACAGATTGTTTCATTGTTTTGTTCTCCTTTTCGATACATATGATACTTAAATGTTATCAAAAAAATAAAAATTATTCAGTTCAGTTGACTCACAACTATCAAATGCCAATGAAGTGGGTGTCAAAATAAAAGATGTCTTCATTAGGTTATAACCTAGTGAAGACATATATATATATATTAAAATCTAACGATTTTGAAAGTGCATGCTTGCCTGGGGGTATGGTTCGAGCCTGTAGTCTCTCACTCATACTATTCCCCCGGGCGTCAGCACTTCACAAAATCGTGAGGAAAGATTATAAAGATTTTTTGCTACTTATCATTTGGGTTCTTTCGATTCATCCACTTATAATAACTCGCTCTAGAAATTTCTAGTTCTTGGCATAACCATACTATAGGATAAGTATCTTTTAGTGATTTGATCGTTTTGTACGATGCTTTTTGCCTGATTTTTCTTTCATCAACTGCCTCTCTATCTCTTCCTCTTTTTTTAATACTTCGTTTTCCATTTCTAAATATTTATTTCTTTCTTCAAGTACTTTTATACGCGCATTCAACTCTTCTTCTGGTGTCATGATGCTTTGTGGTTTACCTTTACCTCGGCCATCAATAAGACCATCTTCACCATGTTCTTTATACTTTTGAATCCAACTGTAAAGTTGGCTATATTTTAAATTGAATTTTTCAGAAGCTTCTTTGCACGTTATATTGTGATCTAAGCAATATTTTACAATCTCAATTCTTTCTTCTAATGTCGTTTTTTTAGTATTCACGATAGACACCTCGGGTTCATGTGATTTATTTTTCTTACCCTTAGTATACTGAATTATCCACTGACGTAAAGTTGATTTACTTCTTATGTTATATCTAATATCTAAACCTTCTAGCGAAATACCTTTATTTAAATAATCTTGAGCTACATTTTCTTTTAACTTCTTTGAATATTTTGGAAGAGAAGCATATGAGCACTGACTTGATAAAATCACGAGGGGTAAGCCAAGTGAAATCCGAGCTAAACGCACGAAGACTCAAAAGATATTGTGCGATTTTGGTAAAATATGGATAAAACGCACGAAGACTCAAAAGATAAACTTAAAAAAGCGCAAATTCTTAATTTTTAAAGAATTTGCGCTCGTTTTATATTAACTTCGGATGTTTTTGAAAGTTATTTAATTTTATTTAAAGCTTGTTCTAAGTCTTGAATAATATCATCACTAGATTCTGTACCGACGGATAGACGTACTAAATCTTTCGTTACGCCTGAAGCGATTTGTTCTTCATCAGATAATTGTTGGTGAGTCGTACTTGCTGGATGTATAACAAGTGATTTAGAATCTCCAACATTCGCTAATAGTGAGAACAGTGATAGTGCTTCTACAAAGTCTGGAATAGATTCAGAATCACCTTTAACACCAAATGTTAGAATTGCACCTTGTCCGTTAGGTAAGTATTTTTGAGCAAGGTCATAATATTGATTTGATTTAAGACCAGGATAATTTACCCAGCTCACTTTATCATGTGCTTCTAAAAATTCTGCTACTTTTTGAGCATTTTCTGAATGACGTTCAGTTCTTAAATGTAATGTTTCAAGTCCAATTAAGAATTGTTGAGCATTGAATGGTGATAGTGCAGGACCAATATCACGCAACAATTGAACACGCGCTTTTGTAATATAAGCTGCTGCTCCAACATCATTTACGTAAGAAACGCCATTGTAACTTGGGTCAGGTTCGACTAATCCTGGGAATTTTCCATTATCCCAATTAAATTTACCACTATCTACAATCACACCTCCGATAGAAGTTCCGTGACCTCCGATAAATTTAGTAGCTGAATGTACAACGATATCCGCACCATATTTAATAGGTTGTAATAGGTGAGGTGATGCAAATGTATTATCGACTATTAAAGGAATACCATTTTTGTGCGCAACTTCAGCGACAGCTTCGATATCCAATACATCTATACGTGGATTACCGATTGTTTCAGCGAAGATCAGTTTAGTATTTTCATTTATTGCTGCCTCAAAATTCGCTGGATCATCTGGGTCTACAAAATGTACTTTAATACCAAATTTCTTTAATGTAACGGCAAATAAATTATATGTACCACCATATAAATTAGTCGATGCGACAACTTCGGAACCATTTTCCGCTATGTTTAAAATGCTTAAAGTAATAGCAGCTTGGCCACTACCGACACTTAAAGCTGCCAAGCCATCCTCTAATAATGCGATACGCTTTTCAAAAACATCATTAGTTGGGTTCATAATTCGAGAATATATATTTCCATCTTCTGCTAAAGCAAATAAGTTTTTAGCATGTTCTGTAGATTTAAATGTGAAAGAAGTCGTTTGGTGGATGGGAACTGCTGTTGAACCAGTAACTGGATCAGGCACTTGACCACCGTGAATTGCGAGTGTTTCTTTATTCCAATTTTCTTGTGTCATAAATAAAAACCTCCTTAAGTTATATATGCCATTATAGTCAGACAATTTTTAAAATTCAATCTAATCCGAGTAAAAAGATAAGAAAATTTTGTGAAAAGCGAGAATATAGGATTTTAAATCAAAACCGACTTTACTTATATGAATAGTTGTGATAAATTCAACTTAATATTTTGTTCGGGAGTGAATGGGTTGATTAATGTTGAAGGATTGCATCATAGGTTCGATACTAATGAGATTTTGAAAGGTATTAGTTTTGAACAAGAAACGGGGACCGTTACAACGATTATAGGGCCGAGCGGTTCAGGGAAAACCACTTTATTAAGAAGTTTGAATATGCTTGAAACACCTTATAAAGGTGTCATTGAGTTAGGAAATAGGCTGTTTAATATTGAGAATTTTAATAAACAAGATATCACGCGTTTAAGAAGTCAATCAGCAATGGTATTTCAACATTATAATCTTTTTAAAAATCGTACCATTTTAGAAAATATCACTGAAGGTTTGATATATGGGCAAGGTATGAATAAAAAAGAAGCGAATGCGAAAGCTATGAAATATTTAGAGAAAGTTTCACTGGAAGATAAAGCAGATGCTTATCCAGTACAATTGTCTGGCGGTCAGCAACAACGTGTAGGTATCGTTAGAGCATTAAGTATCGAACCGGAAGTGCTTTTATTAGATGAGCCGACTTCAGCATTAGATCCTGAATCAGTTCAAGGTGTGTTAAATATTATTCAAGAGATTGCCAGTGAAGGTAGAACGATGGTCATTGTGACACATGAAATTCAGTTTGCTAAAGAAGTATCTGACCAAGTCTTATTTATGGATAATGGAGAAATTATTGAAAGAGGCACACCTGAATCTGTAATAGATAATCCTTCATCTGAACGTACAAGAAGATTTTTAAGTCGTTTAACATCAACTGTTGGGTCGTAGGAGGTAAGAAATGAGGTATATTAAATTCTTAATTGTAAGTTTGTTAATCATTTCATTATCTGGTTGCGGACCCATTACGAAAGAAAATGATCATAAAAAAGTAATTAAAGTGGCATTGTCAGCGGAAGTTAATCCGCCATTTTTATATACAGATAGCGATAATAATCCTATTGGATACGATATGGATTATATGAAAATGCTTGAAAAGAAGTTACCACAATATGATTTTCAATATGAATTTGGTGAGGAAGAGTCTAACGTGGTAGGTATCGGTGTAGGCAAATTTGATATGGGTATCAATTGGTTCTTCAAAACACCAGAACGAGAACAGAAGTTTTTATATCAAAAAGAACCTTATGTATATTCTTTAACGACGCTTATCGTACATAACGACACTCATGATATTGAATCATTAGATGATTTACATAACAAAAGGCTGACACCAATGGCGCCGAGTGGTGGATTGTATTCAATTCTTACTGGATATAATAAGTCGCATAAACAACCGATAGATATTGATGAAATTCATAAAGTATCTAATGGTGAAAACTTTAAAATGATTGAATCAAAACGTAGAGACGCGATGTTCTTGAATTTAACAACTTATCAAGCGATTCAAAAAGAATTAAATGCGGATGTTAAAGTAGGTGGCGTTGTTTCAAAAGAGTCCATTCACGTTCTATATAACAAGAAAAATACGCGATTACAAAAAGATATTGATAAAGCAACAAAAGAATTAAAAGAAGATGGCTCGCTTGAGCAGTTATCGAAAAAATGGTTTAGCTTTAATGTGTTTGATGACAAAGATTCATTGAATGATATTAAAGATCGCTTATAAGGAGGAGAAATATGGGGACGACAACATGGCCAGATTTGTTTATGCAAATTTTAGATAAACTACCTATTACATTATTTATCACGATTATTTCCCTTCTATTAGCTTTAGTACTAGGACTTATTTTGGCGGTTATAAGAATAAAAGAAGTACCGATATTAAGTCAATTTGTGAAATTGTATGTTTCGTTTGTAAGAAGTACACCGCTTATTTTGCAATTGTTTTTAGTGTATTTTGCATTGCCTATTGTCTTGCAATGGATTTATATTGATATCAATCATTTTAGTCGTTTATTTTTCGTCATACTGACCTTTACACTGCACACTGGTTCATACTTATCTGAAGTAATGAGAGCAGGATATAATTCAGTTGATAAAGGACAAATAGAAGCGGGTAAAACAGTTGGTTTAAGTGATAGAGTCATTTTAACGCGCATTATCATTCCACAAGGATTTAGAAATAGTTTGCCAAACATTGGTAATCAAGTGATTGAATTAATTAAAGATACGTCACTCGCATTTACTATTGGACTAATAGACATGATGGGACAAGTTAATTTAATTATAGGAAATAATTACGGGTTAGGCATGTTTCCAGTATATGTGGCGATATGTATGATTTATTGGATTATTTGTATCATCGTAGAATTTACCGTTATGCTTTTAGAGAAAAAGTATAATATACCCTATCAAACTGAACAAACGAGGTGAGCAATGTGGCTATAGATTTTCCTTTTATGTATGAACACGTTGGGGATATTTTAAAAGGTGTTCCAACAACATTATTAATCGCGGTAATCAGTATGGTCTTCGGATTAGTTATAGGAACCATATTTGCTCTAATTCGAAAAAGAAAACTACCTGTTATCAATCAACTTATCGTCGTATTTGTTTCATTCTTTAGATCAACACCGCTCATTGTTCAGTTATTCGCTTTTTATTATGGGACGCCGATCATCATAGAATGGCTTAATAACGTTTTGCAGACGAATTTAGATCCTGATGGTGCTCATCCATTAATGATTGTACTCTTCGTATTTACTTTGCATTCAGCAGCGTACTTAACAGAAGTCATGCGCAGTGGATTGAAAAGTGTAGACGAATCACAAATAGAAGCGGCTGTTACCGTTGGACTAAAAAGACGACATATCTTGACGAGAATTGTGATCCCACAAGCTATAGGATACGCTATACCAAATTTAGGTAATCAATTTATAGCTTTAATAAAAGGTACAGCAATCGCATTTGTTGTACAAGTAACTGAAATATTAGCAATTAGTCAAATTATAGCAAATGATGGTTACAGATTTGTAGAAGTGTACATCATCGCTAGCGCAATTTACTGGATGATGGCTCTTGTATTCGAATGGATCTTCGGGAAAATGGAATCAAGAGTTGGGAAATACTTATATCAAACATAAAAATCGAGGTATTTATTATAATTAAGTTGAAATTATAATAAATGCCTTTTTTTATAGGTTTTTTCTCTGGATGTGTATACTAAGATTATAAATATTAATCGGGGGTGCACCATGATTGAAATTCGACCAGTCAAAATACAAGATGCAAACGAACTTTTAGATTTGGATATTAGAAATAGAACGCTATTTGAAACCTATTCAGCAGCAGATCGTAAAAATGCAGACTACCAACTATATAATTATAGAAAAAATATAGATAAACAATTACAAGATATGAAAAACGATGACGGGTACCATTACGTTATTGTTCAAATTGAAGAAAATAAAATAATCGGTACAATCGATTTGTTCGCAGTCGTAAGACATAATATCCAAAGTTGCATGATGGGGTATGCATTAGACCAAGCATATAATGGCAAAGGTATTACCACATACGCAGCAAAAGAAGTTATCAAAATTGCATTTAATGAGTTAGGATTTCATAGAGTTGAAGCAGGCGTGCAACCAACAAACATAGGGTCGGTTAAAGTATTAGAAAAAGCAGGTATGATAAGAGAAGGCTTAAACAGAGCAAATGTAAGAATCAATGGAGAATGGAAAGATCATTACTTATATGCAATTGTGAATGAAAACTTTTAAGGAGCTAGAGCGTTATGGAGATTGTGTTGTTAGGACTAATTATTTATATAGGGTTAATGATATTTTCAAAGCAACTCATTTTAAATAAGAAATTTATACTTATTCACTTTATGTTTGTATTAATTTTTATTTGTTTTAGCCAGGTACCAATTATTTATTTCGAAAAGTTACATGGATATTTGAATGTATTTGCACTGGTAATAGGTTTGTTATTTATTTTAATAATGTGCTTATCTATGTTTCTACAAGTAATTTGTGATATTTTATATGCCACACAATTATTAAATGATGAAATAGTGGATAAAATATTTAAAATTGTATCAGGTCCATTAGAAATAATGAGTAATATAATGAAATCAATTTGGTTATTGAGCTTAGGATTATTGTTCGTTCAAAATCAAAATTATATCATGGGAACAATTACTTTATTATGGGGATTATTAGTTATTTATTATATGAACATTTTAATATATTATGTAAGCAAACAAAGAAAAGGCATCAAGCCCAATGTTATATTTATTAATATAGAAACATTTGTACTCTTTGTGATTCTTTTTATAGGAATATTAGTGTTATAAAATGATCGGTCTGAAATACATAGTGTCTTCGTTTGATTTACCCAGAATTTATCAAGTCAGTGCCCACATGATAAATAGAGCCATTGAATTTATCAAGTCAGGTTCTACATGATAAATAGAGCTGTTGAATTTATCAAGTCAGGCTCCACATGATAAATAGAGCCGTTGAATTTATCAAGTCATGGCTCACATGATAAATAGAGCTGTGGAATTTATCAAGTCAGTGTCCACATGATAAATAGAGCCATTGAATTTATCAAGTCGCGGTCCACATGATAAATAGCAAAAAGATGACTGGGACATTAACATACTAGATTAACGTGAAAGAGCGTAAATCCTTAAATAAATAGGAATTTACGCTCTTTTTCTTATACTGGTAGCCATTAAAGCTAAAACAATTTATGTATTTTAGAATTTACCGGAGTCGCACGATATCTTCTGAGTCTTGGTGCGCTTTATCAGAAGAGCTCATTGAACACTGTAACCCTAATTTCGCTTGGATTATCCTCCACGATTTTGTAAAGTGCTGACGCCCGGGGGAATAGTATGAGTGAGAGACTACAGGCTCGAACCATACCCCCAGGCAAGCATGCACTTTCAAAATCGTAAGATTTTTTTGGCTATAAAGCCTGAAATACTACCTTGTATCGGGTTGATCTATTTTTCGATGATGGTCTATATACAGTCCTAATGGTGTGAGTATGAATGAAATTATAATATAAGCCCAATTGAATATATGAATTTTAGGTCCTAGTTGTAAATAGAATCCTGGTAAATAAAAGGCTAATATCGTTAGTACGAGCACTCCACATATTAAAATGTTTGTTATGAGTGTCGTCCAATTAGATTCGCTGTATATCCTTATTTGTACTACTTTGAATATCATCCATATAAAAATAAATATCATCGTAAAGCCTGTTATAAATGTTATGAGAAATGTATATAGATAGGTGTATTCTATTTGGGTAAAGAATCCTGTAAATCCTCTTATAAATGAAAATATGCCTAACAATATTAATATATGTAATCCTATAAATTTAAAGATATTTTGGAATGTGCGGTTAGGCATGTTTTTGATTAAGTTATCTGCATGTTGTTTTGGGTTATGATCAAAGAACTCCATTGCATGCATGCCATCTTTTTCTGCGCTTAGTAAATGGTTCAAAATGTTTAGTAACATTTTTTCTGAATCATATTCGTTAATACTTAAGTTGGCGCGTACGTATGTTATGTAATTTTCGTAGACTTCTCTGTCGTGACTATTCAGTCTTAAACGTTTTACATTGTTCTCAATTATAAGGTCGCGTGTTGATTTTTTCATCAGCGTTATCCTTTCTTTGTTCATTAAATTCATTTTAACAAGTATTTTATAATAAAACATTACTAATTTGAGGTTCATCCTTTTTACAGATGATTAATTTTCCGATATTATTAAATATGACAGGTGGTGAACTCTTGGAGATCATGACATTATTTATTGTATTTTTAGTAGGTATTTTTGCTGGAACGATTAACATTGTTTCGGCTGGTGGATCTTTAATTGTGCTACCATTACTCATATTTTTTGGATTACCTACTACAGTTGCGAACGCTTCGAATAGGGTTGCCATATTAGTTCAAAACGTAATAGGGTTATATGTATTTTACATAAAAGGAATGCGCAATGTGAAGTTAAGTCTTATGTTGAGTATACCTGCTATTATTGGATCTTTTATTGGTGTGCATTATGCAATTAATCTCCCAGATGCTATTTTCAACCGCATGTTAGGTATTATTATGCTTCTCGTTTTAATCGTTATGATTGTTCCAACAAGATGGAAAGATGCTAGTAAACAAACTGAAAAACTATCTACTTTTAGAATAGTTCTTCTAATAATTGTATTTCTAGCGCTAGGTATATACGGTGGTGTAGTTCAAGCTGCTGTAGGTTTTTTATTTATTATCGCTTTAAATTTAATTATACCTAAATTAAATTATGCCGAAGTTCAGTGCATGAAGACTTTGGTAATAACGATTTACTTATCTTTATCCACTTTTGTATTTATTTTTCAAGGTTATGTTAATTGGCCATTTGCAATTAGTTTGGCACTAGGTTCAGGTTTAGGTGGTTTTATTGGCGGTCGTTTGACGGTTTCGTTACCTGAAAAGAAATTAAAAATCATTATGTTTATCATTATATTTATTTTGGCAATTAAATTATTAATCGATAATAATTAGGTGGGTAGAATAATGTTTGAAACGAAATGTATAAAAGATGATGCGAATATTTATAAAGTAAGCCAAATGGCTGCTGAATCTTTTAAAGATGAAAAACAAAGTATGAAACTGGCTATAACGCTAGAATATGAGGCTATCAAGCGTTCACTTGAACATGAGAAAAGTGTATTAATTGGTGCTTTTATGCAAGGTGATTGTGTTGGTTTTATATGGGCTAAATTTGATGATAAGGATAAAGAAGTTAAAATTTATAATCTTCTTGTCATTGAAAGTAATAGAAAGAAAGGTATCGCTAAAAAATTAAAGCAAGAGATAGAAATGTGGGCACAACAAATGGGTGCATATACCATAGTTTCAACTGTCCATGCTCACAATAAAAATATGATTCATATTAATGAATCGATGGACTATGAAGTTGAAAAAATTATTATGCGTAAAAAGTTATTTTAAATAGAAGAGAGGAATTCTATGGCCATATTTGAAGGGTTCTTATGGTTCATTATGGGAATTATCCTAAGTTCAATTATCCACCATTACATTTCTAAAATTCCTTTAAGTTTTGTTCAGATTATTATCGGGTTTGTTATTTTCTTATCTCCGATACCGGTTGAATTAAACTTTGAATCTGAAGTGTTTATGGTTGGTATTATTGCACCACTATTATTTTTAGAAGGTATTTCAGTTTCACGTGTCCATTTGGCTAGGTATTTAAAGCCAGTTATGTCTATGGCGCTTGTACTTGTATTTACAACAGTTCTCGGAGTTGGATTCTTATTACATTTAGTTTGGCCTGAACTACCACTAGCGGCATGTTTTGCTATTGGTGCAATTGTTTCTCCAACTGATGCAGTAGCAGTTCAAGCGATTGCAAAAGGAAAATTATTACCAAAAGGTTCCATGACAATTCTAGGAGGAGAGTCTTTATTAAATGATGCTGCAGGTATCTTATCATTTAAGATTGCATTAGCAGCATTAGTAGGCGGATCTTTCTCATTATCTGGAGCGGTTGGTCAATTTCTTATCACTGCAGTCGGAGGCGCAATTGTTGGGCTCATATTCGGTTATGGAGTAGTTCAACTACGCGTTTATCTAACTAAAAATGGTGTTAATAATGGAAATATGTTGACGTTTATACAGGTGATCACGCCGTTCTTAGTATATATCGTCGCAGAAACTTTCCATTCATCAGGTATTATTGCTGCTGTTATCGCTGGATTAATTCATGGTGTTGAAAAGGATAGAATTGCCCAAGCAACTACAAAAGAACAAGTTACTTATAATCATACTTGGGATTTATTAAGTTACTTATTAAATGGATTTGTATTTATTTTATTAGGTTTCTTAATACCAGAAGTTATGTTTAATATATTAAAAGAACCACAACATGAAGTCGTTCACGTTATTGGCATGACGCTTTTTGTAGCCGCATTAGTTTATATATTTAGGTATATTTGGGTGCTTATTTCATACCCATATTTCTACTTACCTGAGAGTAGATTTTCAAAAATGTTAAATAGCGGTAAAGACATAGCGCCTCAATCTCAAATTGATAAACCGAATCGCTTTAAATATGCATTTATTATGACCATATGTGGCGTTCACGGTACGATTTCATTGGCTATCGCTTTAATGTTACCGTTTAAATTATCAGAGCATACAAATTTTCTTTATAGAGATCATTTGCTCTTTATTGCTACTGGTGTAATTTTAATCAGTTTAGTATTGGCTCAAATTGTATTACCGTTTGTAACGCCTAAAGCTAAGCCTAAAGATCAAAGCTTATTAACATTTAATGCAGCTAAAATATTGCTCATAGAAGGTGCATTAGAGTATTTACAAGAATTTTATAGTAAAGAAACAAGCTATATTTATGGGAAAATTACGCGTAGCTATCATATGCAACTGTCATTTTTAAGAGAAAGTGACGAAAAAGATGAAGATATTAAAGAACTAGAACGCATGCAAAGAATCGCGATCGATACAGAATTCAAAACGTTAGATAAGTTAATTAGCGACAATAAAATTTCACAAAGTACATTTGATAATTACAGACAAATTACAGAACGTTCAACAACCTTTAAGAATGCATCATTGTATACGAAAGGGAAACTTATGTTGAAGTTGTTTGTTCGACGTAGAAGAATTAAAACATTCGTCAATGCGACAAGTTCACTTACTATTGAAGCAAACTTAAAAGAAATGAGATTTATTACTAAAGAAGTGCATTTCCAAGTTGTGAAGAGATTAACTGAAGAAATGAATGATGATAATGCATTTGAAATGAGCATTGTATGTGATTCTTATTTAAATAAAGTTGAAAGATTAACACCTGACTATTTCAAAGGTAATCATACAGCTGTATATACAGAAATGGAGATTTACGCTTTAAGAATGCAAAGAGAAATGATTAATCAATTAACTGAAGAAGGTAAAATTAGCCGTTCTATGGCTTTAAAATTAAGAGAGTCTGTCAATTATGATGAAATGATTGTGCTAGGAAATAGCATCTAGTTTGTTTTCAATAGATAGCTTACATGTTGTGTGGTAAAATATTTAAGACTATATATGGGAGGCGACACCTATGAAGAAAGTACTTTTACTTATGGTGAGCTCATCAATTATTTTAGCAGCATGTGGCAATGATGATGATGAACAGCAAAATTTAAAACAAGAAATTAAATCTTTAGAACAATCATCTAAAGATTATCAACAAGATAAAAAGTCTTTAGAAAAAGAAAATGAAAAATTAAAAGACAGTATTAAAGATAAAGAAAAAGAACTTAAAAAACTTGAAGATGAAGTAAAAGAAAATCAATCTGATACTGAAACATCAAAAAGTGAAAAAGAAGAAACTAAAAATAAAAAAGAAACTTCAAGTTCTGAAAGTAACGTGCAATCAGCAAAAAAGCCTTTTCCTAATACAATTCGAACATCAACAAATGGTGATGTAGAACTTGTAAATGACATTGATAACAAACATTTTCAATTTGAAGATAGTGGTATAAAAGTTACAATCGATCATTTACAAATTTTCCAAGTGAATAATATGCCAGAAGGTCAAGTGCTGCTTTTCAATGGTGCTAAAGATGGCTATGTTGTCATGTATGAAGTGATGACTGAAAATACAACAAAAGAAAAGTTGTATTATGACAATGCTGCATCGATTCAAGAAGGAGAGCATAAACAACGTTCTGACTATGCTTCATTTATACCAGATTCACACAATGAAAAATATATGAAAAAATCTAAAGAGAATACGGATGAGTACCAACCAGGTGAAAAAACGAAAAGTTTAAAATCTATTCCGATATCTCAAAAAGCTTATAAAGCAATTAAAGATCATACCGCAACATTTAACATTCATGGTGGCGTGAGTAAGACATCTACATATGATGGCGCTACTGATAAAGTTAAATCTTTTAAATTGAATATATAGTCGCGTTTAGATTGAATTGTATTAGGGAATAAACTATAAAGGATTAATTGAAAAGAGGGATGTCATCGTGCATGAAAAAGATTTTGTTTTGATTGAAGGAAAAAAATTAACATTATTAGAACTAGGGCATGAAATCGAAACGATCACTGGTCGTACATTACAGTCAACAACAGGTGAAGTGAGAAGTTGGCCATCTGAAGCTGTTGTTTTCAATCGCAAATCAAACATCAATCAAGTAACATATCGTTTTAATGATGTTAATGATTTAATTGATGCAACGATTGAAGTTCCTAGAGGATTTAAAAACTATGATACAGATCCTGTAACAATTAAATTGCTGACATATATTAGAAGAACGTAAAATATCAATAAAACCTCTAACATGACGTGTTGTTAGAGGTTTATTTTATACATAAGGAGATTATCATGAAATCGAAACTTATCTTGATTAGTTTAATAGGACTATTAGCGTTTGTAATAGTTGGGTGCTCGAATAATGCGAGTGAAAAAGAAGGGAAAGATGGAAAAGTCGTGTTATCACCAAACAGTGATGAAATAAAAGGGAAAGTACTTTTTGATAGTAGTCATGGTCAAACGGCTGGCAGTGCAGACTGGGTCGTTAACGGTGGCTTTTCTGACTTTGCAGAAGCATTGACGAAAGAAAATTATGAAGTAACAGATTTAGGATTTCATCAATTGTTAGAATACGATACGATGAAAAAATATGACCTTGTTGTCATACCTGAATCCAATAACCCACTTAAAGCAAGTGAACAACAAGCGATTGAGAAATATGTAAAATCAGGTGGTAGTACGTTGATGATTAGTGATCATTATAATGCTGACCGCAACTTTAATCGATGGGATTCATCTGAAGTTATGAATGGTTATAGAAGAGGGGCTTATGATAATCCTACAAAAGGTATGACATCTGAAGAAAGTAATTCTGAAAAAATGCAAGATGTCGAAAGTAGAGACTTTTTAAATGATGTCTTTGGTTTAAGATTTAGATATAATGCACTTGGAAATATTAAAGTAGACGATTTAGCCAATGATAAAGATAGCTTTGGCATTACTCAAGGTGTCAATGCAGTGTCGATGCATGCAGGATCTACGATGGCAATTACAGATCCTAATAAAGCAAAAGGTATAGCATTTGTTCCAAAATTATCGAAAGATGATGAGTGGAATCATGCCGTCGACCAAGGTATATATAATGGTGGCGGAAAAAGTGAAGGTCCTTATATCGCGATTAGTAAAGTAGATGAAGGTAAAGGTGCATTTATAGGAGATTCCTCAATGGTAGAAGATAAATCTCCAAAATATAAACGAGAAGACAACGGTGAAACGAAGAAAACATATGACGGATTTAAAGAAGAAGATAACCAAAAAATGAACATGCAAATTGTTGAATGGTTGAATAAGAAAGAAAGCGATAAAGATTTTTCTTCAATGGGCATACAACTTGATGAACAGACCCCTTTATTAAATTTTGAAGAACCAAAAAACAGTAGTGAAGTTGAAAAAGAACCTTGGGGTACACCAAAGCAAGGTTATAAATGGTATGATGCTTCCACATATGCCTCAGGAAGTTATGGTGCTACTGATACTGAGACGAGCAATGAATCCGAAACGGAATCGAGCAAAGATAATGAAGGTAGTGAAGGTTCGACAGGAAGTAGTAGCAATAAACAAAGTAACCAAAGTGAATTCGATATGCCAACTTCTGTACAAAGACAACAGAAATTTGAAATAACTGTCCACGTAGACGAATCACAATTAGTAAATCAAAAATTCCAGTTATCAATTAAGAATAAAGACGGACAAGAAGTCGGCATGTTTAACGGTCAAGCACCAGGTGTGTCTGAATCCGTTAATCCAAAAATTAATAATGGCGTAACAGATTGGTATTTCAAAACTAAAATAGCCAATGAAGCCGATAATAATGTAGATGTAGAAGTATTATCAGGCGGAAATGTAATTGCTAAAACAACGATGAATGTAGAATAAATAGTGCCCGTGAATTTATCAAGTCGAGGGCCACATGATAAATAGAGCCGTTGAATTTATCAAGTGAAGGTCCACATGATAAATAGAGGCCGTGAAATTATCAAGTGAAGGTCCACATGATAAATAGAGGCCGTGAAATTATCAAGTCAGGCCCCACATGATAAATAGGACCGTTGAATTTATCAAGTCAGGCTCCACATGATAAATAGACCCGTTGATATTATCAAGTGAAGGTCCACATGATAAATAGAGGCCGTGAAATTATCAAGTGAAGGTCCACATGATAAATAGAGGCCGTGAAATTATCAAGTCAGGCCCCACATGATAAATAGGACCGTTGAATTTATCAAGTCAGGCTCCACATGATAAATAGACCCGTTGATATTATCAAGTCAGGCTTCACATGATAAATAGAGCCTATGAATTTATCAAGTCAGGCTTCACATGATAAATAGAGTCGTTGAAATTATCAAGTCAAGCTCCACATGATAAATAGCAAAAAGATGACTAGGACATTAATATCCTAGATTAATGAGAAAGAGCGTAAATTCTTAAATAAATATGAATTTACGCTCTTTTTCTTATATTGGTAGCCATTAAAGCTAAACCAATTTATGTATTTTAGATTTTACCAGAATCGCACGATATCTTCTGAGTCTTGGTGCGATTTATCCAGATTTTACCAGAATCGCACGATATCTTCTGAGTCTTGGTGCGATTTATCCAGATTTTACCAGAATCGCACGATATCTTCTGAGTCTTGGTGCGATTTATCCAGATTTTACCAGAATCGCACGATATCTTCTGAGTCTTGGTGCGATTTATCCAGATTTTACCAGAATCGCACGATATCTTCTGAGTCTTGGTGCGATTTATCCAGATTTTACCAGAATCGCACGATATCTTCTGAGTCTTGGTGCGTTTTCCCCATATTTTACCAAAATCGCACGATATCTTTTGAGTCTTCGTGCGTTTCACCCATATTTTACCAGAATCGCACGATATCTCTTAGGTCTTCGTGCGCTTTATCCATAGCGCTTATTGAACACTGTAACCCTAATATCGCTTGGACTATTCTCCACGATTTTGCAAAGTGCTGACGCCCGGGGGAATAGTATGCCGCGCGCGACTACAGGCTCGAGCCATACCCCCAGGCAAGCATGCACTTTCAAAATCGTAAGATTTTAAAATATAAAATTATTAAACTAGATGCACCAATTGTATAATATTATTTGTAACTTTTTCTGTAACTTTATATCATTATTATAAAATGCTTTTTAGTTGATGAAAGCGCTCCCCTAGATTAAAATTAATATGTAATCAATTTAAGGGAGGCGTTTTAAAATGGCTTTTGAATATCCAACTGCAACAAATGCAAAATACAAAGTAAAAGATAAGTATCAAAACTTTATTGGTGGTAAATGGGTTGATCCTAAAAATGGTGAGTATTTTGATAATGGATCACCAGTTACTGGTGAAGTTTATGCTAAAATTCCGCGTTCAACTAAAGAAGATGTAGATGAAGCGGTAAAAGCTGCGCATAAAGCACAAGTTGAGTGGGCTAAAAAATCTCCAGCTGAACATTCGCAATTACTCTTAGATATAGCAGACCGTGTAGAAGCGCATTTAGAAGAATTAGCTGTTATTGAAACATTTGATAATGGGAAACCTATTAGAGAATGTTTAGCAGCAGATTTACCATTAGTAGTAGATCACTTTAGATATTTTGCTGGTGTCGTAAGAGCTGAGGAAGGATCTATTTCACAAATTGATAATGATACAGTGGCTTATCATTTTAAAGAACCTATCGGCGTGGTAGGTCAAATTATTCCGTGGAACTTCCCATTATTAATGGCAACATGGAAATTGGCACCTGCAATCGTAACAGGTAATGCTGTTGTGCTTAAACCAGCTGAACAAACTCCAGTATCTATTCTGCATTTTATTGAATTAATTGCAGATTTATTACCAGAAGGATTAATTAACGTCGTAAATGGTTTTGGTGCAGAAGCTGGACAAGCTTTAGCTACTCATGAAGATATTAACAAAGTAGCATTTACTGGTGAAACAACGACTGGTCGTATCATCATGCAAAATGCGAGTCAAAACTTAATTCCAGTAACGTTAGAATTAGGTGGGAAATCACCAAATATCTTCTTCAAAGACATTATGGATGAAGACGATGACTTCTTAGACAAAGCTGTCGAAGGGTTAGTCATGTTCGCACTGAACCAAGGTGAAGTTTGTACATGTCCATCTAGAGCGTTAGTTCATGAAGATATTTTCGATAAATTTATTGAAAAATGTATAGAGCGTGTTAAACAAATCAAAACAGGTAACCCACTAGATCCTGAAACAATGCTTGGTGCACAAACTTCTCAAGAACAAGCTGAGAAAATTAAAAGTTATCTAGATATTGGTAAACAAGAAGGCGCTGAAGTATTAGTTGGTGGTAATGTGCGCAAAGAATCTGGAGAATTAGAAAATGGATTCTATATTGAACCAACAATCTTTAAAGGTACTCAAGATATGAGGATTTTCCAAGAAGAAATATTTGGACCTGTCTTATCATTAGCGACATTTAAAGATGATGATGAAGCTTTAGAAATGGCAAATGATACTTTATATGGATTAGGTGCAGGTATTTGGACGAGAAACCAAAATAAAGCTTATCGTTTTGGTAGAGGTATCCAAGCAGGTCGTGTATGGGTAAATAACTACCATACTTATCCAGCACACGCGGCATTCGGAGGATACAAAATGAGTGGTATTGGCCGTGAAAATCATAAAATGATGTTAGACCATTATCAACAAACTAAAAACTTACTCGTGAGTTATGACGAGAAGCCTGCAGGACTGTTCTAAATGACTGAGCAAGTCACTGCTACTGAAAAAGCCAGATCACTCATTAGAGATTTAAAAAAGACACATGGTGAAAATCTCATTTTTCATCAATCAGGTGGATGTTGTGATGGTAGCTCTCCGATGTTATTCGTTGAAGGAACATTGATTATTGGAGATGTAGATGTGAAACTAGGTGAAATTGAAGGTGTACCATTCTATATGAACAAGAAGCAATATGAATATTGGAAACATACTAATTTAGAGTTAGATGTTGTAGATGGAAAAGGCGGAATGTTTAGTATAGAAGGCCCAACTGGTAAAAGATTTCACATTAGAAGTTCAGTAAGATCATAATTTTTGAAAGGATGTGCTAAAATAATAGTACATCCTTTTTTAATATGATAAAGGTTGGGTGAAGTAAATGACTGAGTACATTGAAACAAAACGTTTAATACTAAGAAATTGGAAAGACGAGGATGTTGCTAAATTTCAAAGTATGAATGCAAATCCTGAAGTAAGAAGGTACTTTCCAGATATATTAAGTTACAGCGCAACAAAAAATATTATTGATCAAATGAAAGCAATTATTAACCAACATGAAATTGGTTTATTTGCTGTGGAGTTAAAAGAAACTAAGAGCTTTATTGGCATGGTAGGACTTAACTACATTCCTGAAGATAGTGAATTAACCTTCCCAGAGTTACCGTTTTATGAAATTGGGTGGCGTATAGATAAGGATGTTTGGGGTAATGGCTTAGCTACCGAAGCGGCAGAAGCTGTATTAACGTATGCAAAAGAAAAGGGCATCAATGAAGTTTATAGCTTTACGTCAGAAATTAATAAACCATCTAGAAGAGTTATGGAAAAATTAGAAATGGAACACATTAGAAATTTTTTGCATCCTAAAGTTATACATGACGAACATTTAGCAGCACATGTTTTATATCATAAAGTTTTATAAGGAGTCGATTATATGATTGTTATCAGTGCATGTTTAGTAGGCGAGCAAGTAAGGTATGACGGTAATCATAAATTAGATTTGTTTTATAAAAATTTAATTGATAACAAAAAAGCGATAAGCGTTTGTCCTGAGATATTAGGTGGACTTCAAGTACCGAGAGAACCAGCAGAAATTATTGGTGGAGACGGTTATGATGTTTGGAATGAACAAGCAAAAGTTGTCACAGTATCTGGTCAAGATGTTACACATCAGTTTAAAGAAGGTGCGAAAAGGGCACTTTCTATTATAAAAGATTTAGATGCGCAAACAGTGATTTTGAAAAGTGATAGCCCATCTTGTGGCTCTACAGTTATTTATGATGGAACATTTACGGGCAATAAAAAAGAAGGCGTCGGTGTAACGACAGCCCTCTTTAAATTAAATAACGTTGATGTATATGATGAAAAATCATTTCATGCTACTTTTGATAATCTCGAAGTTTAACAGGTTGAGCTTTTTTCATTGAATGGAATAATGTATCAATATCGTCTTCAATAATCGCTAAATTTTTATAATCTTTACTTACAAATTCAGTTGAAATTAAATGATCAATCATTGAACTTAAAGGATTGAAAAATTGTTTAATGTTTAAAGCGGCAATAGGTTTATGATGTAAACCTATTTGAGCCCATGTATATATTTCAAAAAACTCTTCTAATGAACCGGCTCCGCCCGGCAACATAATAAAAGCATCTGATATGTCAGATATCATTTGTTTTCTTTCATGCATCGTTTCAACAACGTGATATTCTGTTAAGCTATCATGTGCGATTTCACGATCCCCTAAAAATTTTGGCATAATACCTATGGCAATGCCGTCATGGTCTATTACACCATTCGCTAAAGCCCCCATCATTCCAGTTGAACCAGCACCATAAATTAATTCATAATGATTTTCTGCTAAATACTTACCTAAAGCATAAGCTTGCTCGGTATAGATAGGGTCGTTACCTTTGCTTGCACCACAAAATACAGCGATTCTTTTCATGTATATTACTCCTTTCGAATATGTAGTATAATAATAATGAGAGAATTCTAAATTCCATTCATAAAGATAGGAGGGGTTACCTGTGAATGTATTTCTAATGGTTGTACTTATCGTACTCATTTCAACTGCGGCTGGCCTTGTCAAAAACCATCAATCTAAAACAGTTAAAATTGAAAAAATTAAAGCACAAAGTGTTAAAGATGAGTTAGAGCTTGAAAAAATTAAACATGAAAATTATTTGCTAGAAACAGATAAAATGCGTCTAGAACTTGAACAAATGAAAGAAACTGATAAAGTCAATTTAGAAAAATCTAAAAATCAACTTATAGAATAAGACAATGTCACTTGCTGACATTGTCTTTTTTTATAAGCTGTAATAGAAATTCCGAAAAAACTTTATGGTCTTCTTGTGTCAGCTTTTTAGGACCTTTAGTTCTACCGCCTTGTTGTCTTACTTGTGCTGAGATATGCCTTTGCGTTAATAACTGTTCGATATTATTTGTTGTGTATGCATAACCTTTATGGTGTATGACATGCTGTGCTTTATTTAATAAAAGGCTCGCAAGTCCATAATCTTGTGTGACAACAATATCATCAGGTTTTGTAAGTTTAACAATTCTAAAGTCAGCGCTATCCGCACCGTGATCAACATAAATGGTTGAAACGTAATCTGGATATTCAGTTAATGAAAAATGATTAACACTTCTTATAATAAGAACGGAGATGCTTGTATGTTGAGTGATACGAATGACATCATCCGTAACTGGACAAGCATCTCCATCTATAATGATTCGATTAATCATTTATTACGACGAGATCTTTTTTCAGATGTTGTATGTTCTGTTGTATGTTCATCATATGGGAATTGATTGATATGTTGAGACATAGACGCTTTATGTTGATTATACAATTTATGTTTGGCTGGTTCTTTTTTCTCATTTCTAACGCGTTCGTTTACTAATGCTTGAATGTTCGGCTTAGCTTGTTTTGAACTTACATCTTCTAAAGATTTCGTTTGTGTTGATTGCTGCTTGTTTTCTTTTTCTTTAAACTCATTGATTTCTTTAATACGCTTTTCTTTATTTTCAGCTTCTAATTTTTGTTCTTCTTGTTCGCGTGCTTCAATATTTTCTTGAAGTTTTTTATCTAATTTAGATACATCTTTTTCATTTTCTTTTTGAAGTTTTTCACCTTTTTTAGCTTGTTTTTCTTCAAGTTTTAGATAATGATTAAGTTCTTTAAGACGATCTTTTTGATTTTCTTTGCGTGCTTTTTCTTCTTCTTTTTGTCGTTCACTTATATTTTTTTGAAGTTTTTTATCTAAATGATCAATTTCTTTTTGTAATTGTTTTGCTTCTTTTTTCTCTTCTTTAAAAGGTTGTTTCATTTGTTTGTTATAGTCGTATAAGCGTTTCTTTTGTCCGACATAAGATATGACTGGTTGAGATTTTTCGGAAACTTTTTCTTTTGTTTCTATAGATTTATCTTTAACTTTATGAGAAAAATCAACTGTCGTTTCAGTAACGTGTTTAACATCTGGGTGTTCTTTAATTTTTTTACGTTCTTTAATTAATGGTACAAGTATTAATGGTAATGTATTGACGATTAGTTTAACTTTATCATTCATGAGTTATTCCTCCATATTAATTTCTATTGATATATCTTATTTTAATACCCTTTAACATCAACTTCAAACTGTCGGTTACAAGTATTAGCCGATGTTCTGACCGATACCGAATCCGAAGTAAGCAATTGCTATAACAATGACTAAGATGATTCGATAAATAGCAAATGGTATCAATTTAACGCGATTAATAAGTTTTAAGAATAATTTGATAGAAATAAGACCAAATATAAATGATGCAATGAATCCTACAATATAAAATGGAATTTGATCTAAAGTAATGAATTGTAAATTTCCTAATAATGCTTTTGCACTGGCAGCAAACATGATAGGAACAGCCATTATAAACGTAAAGTCAGATGCTGCTTTATGGTCTAATTTAAGAAATACACCTGTTGAAATAGTTGACCCTGAACGACTAAATCCTGGCCATAGTGCTATCGCTTGTGATAAACCAATTACAAATGCTTTTGGATAGTTCATAGCATCTACTTTATGTGGATTTGTAACACGTTTTGAGTAAATATCTGCACATATCATATATACAGCACCTAGTAGTAAACCAATTAACACGGTTGGAACACTAAATAAATGTTCTTCAATAAAGTCATCAAACAATAAGCCAAGTATACCTGCTGGGACTAAACCAACGATGATGTGTGATAATTTTAATCGATTTTTTTTCTGTTCATTTTCTTTAATATGTAACATTTCTATATATCGACTTCTAAATATCCATGCCGCTGCAAGAATAGATCCTAATTGCACGACAACTTTAAATGTAAATGCAGATTCGCTTCCGAGGAAGGCTTTAGATTTCAACCACATATCATCTACTAATATTTGATGGCCAGTAGATGAAACTGGTGCAAACTCTGTCAAGCCTTCTACAATACCTAATATAATCGCTTTAATTAATTCTAATATAAACATAATTTAGCTCCTCTAATTTTAAGAAAGTCTGTGGTTATCTATAGACAATCACTGTATCATTATTGTACCAAATATTACATAATAATATATAAATAAATGATAATACATTTTAGTTTATTTTTTTATTAAAGGCGTTATAATAGAAAAAGGTGGTGAGATTGTGAAAGAATTAACAAAGTATAGTATGGAGTATAAACTGTTACAAATATTCATGTTTTTAGCCTCTTTATTACTCAGTTTAACTGTCATATTTCAAAATATATATTTAGGAAAAATTATAAATCAAATGCTCGTCGTTAAATCAGGATATGAACAGCTTTATTTATGGCTAGGTATATTATTAGCCGTGCTGTTATTAAGAGCATGCTTTAACTATCTTAACCAATTGTCCGGTCAACAGCTTTCTTTTAAAGTGAAAAGAGATGTAAGACACAATTTGATAAATAAAGATACTGAACGATCAAAAGTTACAATTTTAACCGAAGTGGTTGAAGGTATACATCCTTTTTATGAATCATATTTGCCTCAAGTCTTCAAATCAACCATTATCCCAATCGCGATTATCATTACTTTATTTTTCATTCATTGGCCAGCAGCGCTTATTATGATGATAACTGCGCCATTTATTCCATTATTTTATATTGTGTTTGGATTAAGAACACGCGATAAAGCGAAAGATCAAATGCAGTCTTTAGATCGTTTTGCGAGCGAGTTTATAGATTTAACGAAAGGTCTTGTGTCACTGAAATTGTTTAATCGTACAGATGAAACAACTGCGAAAATACACAAATCCAGTACATCATTTAGAGATTTAACGATGGAAATTTTAAAAAGTGCATTTTTATCTGGATTAATGTTGGAATTTATTTCGATGCTCGGAATCGGTATTGTGGCGTTAGAAGTAGGTTTGCGACTTATCGTATTTAACGATGTATCATTTGTTGTAGCAATCATTACATTATTGCTTGCGCCTGAATTTTATAATGCGATTAAAGATTTAGGACAAGCTTTTCATACAGGTAAGCAAAGTGAAGGTTATATTGAAATGATTGAAGAGATGAATAACGAAGAACAAGCTAAAAAGACAGCTATTCAAATCGATTCAAATATGAATCAACAGGATATGATTCAATTTAATGATGTATCTTTCGCATATCCTAATCGTCAAGATTTTTCATTTAATAAAATTAATTTAAATATAAAAGAAAAGAGTCATACCGCTATCATTGGGCCAAGTGGTGCAGGTAAATCAACATTGATTCAATTAATGTTAAATGAGCTAAGTCCCAATAATGGTGAAATTAAGTATAAAAAATCATTAAAAATTGGTTATCTATCCCAAAGACCATACATTTTTAGCGCTACTTTACTAGAAAATGTCACGATGTTCCAAAACTATGATGAAAATCATGTATTTGATGTATTAAAAGAAGTAGGACTCATGGAAAAAGTCACACAGCTATCAAAAGGTATCAATACGATGATAGGTGATGGGTATGAAATGTTATCTGGTGGAGAAATGAGAAGAGTTGAACTTGCCAGATTGTTATTGCTCAATCCTGATGTCGTTATTTTTGATGAACCGACAACAGGGTTAGATATTAAGACTGAACAGCTCATTGTTCATACGGTCAATCAATTTGCGAATGAAAAAACTGTTATCACAATTGCGCATAGAAAAGAAGTTCTGAAATATGCCACTCACTACATTGAAATTCAAAATGGTGAAGTTCGTGAAATCGATGTGCCGCATAAAGGTGGTGTCATGCAATGAAAAAATTAACGATTAAATTTGATAAAGATTTCTATCTTTCAATCATAATAGGTGTTTTTGGCATGCTGACCGCATTAGGTATGTTTGCATTGAGTGGATATATGATTTCTAAAAGTGCGCTTGGCACACCTCTTTATGCTTTAATGATTCTAATCGTCACGATTAAATTATTTGGTTTTGTTAGAGCGATCACAAGATATTTCGAAAGGTTATATTCACATCGTTCTACATTTACGATGTTAAGAGACATTCGGGTGGAATTGTTTAATCACTTAATTCCAATAGTTCCTAACGTATTTAGAAGATATCGTTCAAGCGATTTACTCACTCAAATGGTGAATAATGTCGAACGATTACAAAACATATTATTAAGAGTGTATTATCCACCAATTGTTATTATATTAACGACTTTCATAACGATTTTAGTCATGATTAATTTTAATATATATGCAGGTATCGTAATTGGTATATCGATGTTTATTTCCGTTATATTAATTCCATATTTATCTAGTAAACGTGCTAATCTTCTAGCAATGCAAGTTCAACAAAGTGAAGAAGATTATGTAGCAGAGTATTTTGATTTTGAAAACGGACGTTCAGAATTAAAGAGATTTCAGCAATTTGTACATTTTAAAGAGAAAGTTTTTAAGAAACAAAATCAATATGAACAGAAAAAATATAAAGAACAGAAATTTTTAAGTACGTATGATTTCATGTTGAACTTATCATCAATGGTCAGCATATGGTGTATGACAATCTTATGTATATGGCAAATTCAAGATGGCGTATTAAATGCTGTATTTTTTGCAAGTATCTTAATGATCACCATCACATTGTTTGAACAAGCGATACCTATGACAAACGTCGCATTTTATAAAGCAGATACAGAAAGAAGTCTTCAAAATATAGAAGAAGTTATCAATCAATCTTTTGATGAAATCAATGGAAGTTCAGTGCACAGTGATGCGTTGTATAATGCGAAAAACTTAACTTTCAAGTATGATTTTCAAGAAAGACCAACTTTGAAAAGCATCAATTTTGAAATTGAAAAAGGACAACATGTTGCAATAATTGGGCCATCAGGTTCGGGTAAAACAACATTGCTCAATTTACTCATGGGATTATACAGTGTGAACGAAGGCGTATTATCTTATAATAAAGAACTGCTCGCTCAAATAGACAAAGAAAATTATGTAGACGAAATCAACACAATGTTGCAACATAATCACTATTTTGAGGGTACTGTAAGAGAGAACTTGTTAATTGAAGCGAAAGACGAAGAAATGAAGCAAGTCCTTTCAACAGTGAACTTAAGTTATTTAGATTTAGACCAACAATTAACTAAAAACGCTGAAAATATATCCGGTGGAGAAAGACAACGTTTATCTATGGCAAGATTACTGTTAAGAAGTGCTCAAATATGGATGTTAGATGAACCAACTGCATCTTTAGATGAACAGAACGAAGAAAATATCATGCATCATTTATTAAATAAAGACGACACAATCATCATTGTTACACATAACTTGAAATATTTACAAAGCTTCGATCATATTATTGTCATGAACGAAGGAGAAATTTTAGAACAAGGTAGTTATGCTCAACTGATGAAAGATAAAGGTTACTTATCTGAAGTCATTTATTATAATGAGCAACTCGTGTGAAAATAGTAATGTATAAAAAATAAGCATCTCACTTTGATGATTAAAAAATTAAAGTGAGATGCTTATTTATTTTGAATTAAACATGATTTCTATTTCTCTTGATTAATTTTGTCGACGTTATTAATCAGTTTTTGTAATAAATTGTTAAGCTGTTGTGATTCTTCGTCGCTTAATTCTGATACATCTTGAATGAGATGAGATGCATGATGCAAATGTTCTCTCATTTGTTCACTTTTCTCAGTTAAATGAACAAATACTTCTCTTTGGTCTAATTCAGAACGTTCGCGCTTAATGAGTTCCAAATTCTCCATTCTTTTTAATAGAGGGGATACGGTACCTGTATCTAGAGCTAACTCTGTTACAAGCTTTTTAACATTGACCGGTGCGGTTTCCCATAAAACAGTAAGAACTAAATATTGTGGATAAGTAATCTGGTACTCTTTAAAAATTTTGTTTGAATAATAACGATTGACTTGTCTTTGCGCATTATACAAATTAAAACACAACTGGTTTTGGATATTTAAATTATCCGGCATGATCTTTCCCCCAAACTACAAATGCAATGGTTCATATTTTTTTTACAAACTTCTTATTCATTATATAATGAATAAATTTAGTTTGTAAATATTTTTAATAATAGCAAGGATTCATTGTAGAAATTATATGATGGGTCAATATTTAAAACGTAAGTCTTTGTAGTTTGTATGGTTATATCATATAATTGCAGAAAGGTGGTTTAAACATGGTTCAAAGTAATGAAAATAAAAATAAAATGTCTGTTACAGTTTTGACAGGATTTTTAGGAAGCGGTAAAACAACTTTGCTTCAAAGGCTGATTTTAAATGCTAAAGAAGCTGGTCAAAAAGTCGCGATTATTATGAATGAATTTGGTTCTTTTGATGTTGACAGCAAACTATTAGGTGACGATGTTTCAAGTCAAAGTTTATTAAATGGTTGTATCTGTTGTTCATTGAAAGATGACATTGAAGTCGTCTTACATAATTTATATCATAAAGAAAATCCGGATTTAGTGTTAATTGAAGCTACTGGAATTGCGCATCCAGTTGAAGTGGTAGATGCGTGTCAAAATCCAACATTAATAGATAAAGTTGAAATGCCTTCAATAATCGGTGTAATGGATGGTAAAAGATACTTAGAACGAACACGATATACAATACAGACGAAACAACTTATGGAAGAACAGATGTTGTATTCGCATCTGATCGTTATTAATAAATCTGATGAATTATCAGCAGAAGAAAAAGCATTATTAAAAGAATCTTTACAATCTATTAAGCATCAACCTCAACTTCACTTCACGAATTATTCGAATATAGATGATATCGAAATGCCAGTGAATGAAATATTAGCTATTGAAGGTAAACATAGTCATCATCACGGTATACAATCAATGAATTACACATTTAGTGGACCGGTAGACATGGAACTGCTCTTTCAATTTTTGAGACAGTTACCTGATTCAATACTAAGAATTAAAGGGTTTCTTAAATTCAAAGAAGAACCAGAACAAACTTATTTATTTCAATACGCGTTTGGGGTACCTCAATATGAACCAGAAATCATGAATATGCCCTTAACGATTGTCATAATAGGAGAAACGATAGATAAAGCTTATTTACGAAACAAGTTAGATATGTTGAATTTTTCATAGGAGATGATGGGATGGAACGTATTCGTATAAATAAAAATGTTAGTTATTCAAGGATTGTACATGGATTTTGGAGATTAAATAAATGGGGATATAGCAATCAGCAAGCGAACAATTTTTTACATGAAATTGTAGATCGTGGTATTACGACGATGGATCATGCTGATATTTATGGTGATTATACGTGTGAATCTTTATTTGGAGACGCATTAGCATTAACACCGAATTTAAGAGAAAAAATCGAAATTGTCACTAAATGTGGCATTATTTTGCCGAATGAAAATAAACCTAAAAATACAGGTCACCGATATGATCAAAGCTATGAGCACATTATAGAGTCGGTCGATCAATCATTATTAAATCTTAAAACAGACTACATCGATACGTTACTTATACATCGTCCATCTCCACTGATGGATCCAGATGAAATGACAAGAGCTGTCATGCATTTAGTGGAACAAGGAAAAATAAAAGCATTCGGTATTTCTAATTTTAAATGTAATCAATATGAGTTGTTGAACGAAAGTTTAAAAAAAGAAATGTCACATATTTCGGTCAACCAAGTGGAAGTATCACCGTATCAGTTAGAAAATATTGAAGACTGCACATTAAATAGAATGCTCCAACATGATGTTAAAGTTATGGCGTGGAGTCCATTAGCAGGCGGTAAAATATTTGATGAGAACGATAAAAAATCAAGACGCATACTTGAAGTGATTCAACCACTCGCATCCAAATATAACGTCAGCATTAGCACTGTGATATATAGTTGGTTATTAAAATTACCTTCTAAAGTAATGCCAATTGTCGGTTCAAGTAAAATTGAAAGAGTCGATGAAGCGGTTAAAGCGACTAAGCTACAATTAACAGATCAAGAATGGTTTAACATATATGTCGCTTCGCGTGGTGAAGATATATTATAGTTGCTTCAATAAAACAGAAATTCTTCTCAAAATAAAGAGTTTAGGACATAAATGTTCTAAACTAAAATGATTTTGTAAAGTGCATGCTTGCCTGGGGGTATGGCTCGAGCCTGTAGTCTCTCACACATACTATTCCCCCGGGCGTCAGCACTTTACAAAATCAGAAATATAAAATCACCCAATCCGAAAATGATGCCAACGGATTGGGTGATTTATTTTAAGTTGGGATTTATGTCCCAATCTCTTTTATATGTCAGTTTTGAAAAATAGACATTTTTTAAGCTATGTTTTTATTTTTCTAATCTTTTAAGTGTGATTTCAGCTAGTGATTTAGCTGCTACGAGCATACAATCTTCATTTACATCAAATTTAGGATGATGGTTCATATATGGCTCTGATACGCCGTTAGGTTTACTACCTACTATATAGAAAGAACCAGGAATTTTTTGTAAATAATATGCAAAGTCTTCTGACCCTGTTACTTGAGGAATCTCAACTAGTTGATGGAAATAATCTCCGACACTTTCAGATAAAATTTCAGCTACTTTATCTGTTTGTTCAGGATGATTATAAAGTACTGGATAACCATATTGGTAATCTAGATCATATTTAACATCAAATCCTACTGCAACACTATCTGCAATTTTTTTGATTTCTTGATACATTGTTTCTTCTAATGCTGGATTTAAATATCGAGCTGTACCTTTAATAGTGACACTGTCTTGAATAACATTATAACCACCCGGCGCTTCAAATGCACCGATTGTAACAACACCCATATCTAACGGATCGATACGTCTTGAAACAATTGTTTGAATAGCATTTACAAAGTTTGTTCCAGCTACTAAAGCATCGTGTGTTTTGTGTGGACTTGCGGCGTGACCACCTAATCCATTTATCGTTAATTTGAATGTAGAACTACCAGAGAATGAAGGACCTTTATTATATCCAATGAATTCTGGACCAGCTGCAGGTACGATATGAATACCATATACTTCATCTAAATCGTCTAGAACACCTGATTCTACAATTGCTTTAGCACCGCCAGGAGGTTTTTCTTCAGCATGTTGGTGGATGATTTTGACAGTACCTGGTAATTCTTCTTTCATTTCTATTAAGGCATCTGCAAGTCCCATTAAGTAAGCTGTATGTACGTCGTGTCCACAAGCGTGCATAACGCCTTCATTTTGTGATTTGAAAGGTACGTCTGTTTCTTCTGTAATCGGTAAAGCGTCGAAATCAGCTCTTAAACCAATTGTTCTACCTTCACGTCCACCTTTAATTTCAACGACAATAGCATGCTCGCCGTCAATAGGTTTGATAATATTAACATCTTTGTCTTTATAAAATGATTGGATATAGTCTGCAGTATTCACTTCTTCAAATGATAATTCAGGGTTTTGATGTAAATGCCTTCTAATATCAATCATGTTACTTTCATTATTTTCAATCAGTTTAAATAGCTTTTCTTTTGAATTATTCATGTTCTGCCTCCTAAAAATATACTAAATAAGTATAACAGTAATCTTTTTCTACATAAAACATTTAAACTTATAAAATCATAAAAAAATTTTGATTGATTTTGAATGAATGTGATTGAATGTGATTGACATTTTAATGAAAACGTTTTATTATATACAATTGAACAGGGGAGATTGTATGTTAACGACTGAAAGACATCAATTAATCATAGAAGAGATTAACCAACGGGAAACGGTATCTTTACAAGAACTCATCAACTTGACGAATTCAAGTACTTCTACAATTAGAAGAGATTTATCACAACTAGAACAAAGAGGCTTACTTAAACGCGTTCACGGTGGTGCTACTCAAATTGCGAAACGTCATGAAGAAAGAAATATGACGGATAAGGAATTACGTCACCAAGATGAGAAACAAGAAATAGCGAGACTTGCAGCTAGTCTTATTTCGGATGGAGATACCATTTATTTAGATGCTGGGACAACTACTTTAGAAATGATTCCGTTTATTACACAACAAGACATTATCGTAGTTACTAACGGTTTAACACATGTGAGACCGTTATTAGAAAAAGGTATTCCTGTTTATATGACTGGTGGAGAAGTTAAATCAACTACATTCGCAAATATAGGTGTAAATGCAGTTAAATCACTTGAAAGATATCGATTTGATAAAGCTTTTATCGGTATGAATGGAATTGATTTAAACTACGGTCTAACTACACCTGATCCTAGTGAATCAGAAATGAAAGAAACAGCTATCAACTTATCATCACAAGTGTACGTCTTGTTAGATCATTCTAAATTTAATGAAGTGTCATTTGCAGAAGTAGAATATGAGAAATCAATTGAAATTTTAACTTCTGAAAAAGCAGTTCAAACTATACGTAATTTCGATCAATTTAAAGAAAAATATAATATTAACGGAGGACTACAATGATATACACAGTTACATTTAATCCATCAATTGACTATGTGATGTTTACAAATCAATTTGAAGTTGGTGAATTAAATAGAGCGCATGAGACAAATAAATTTGCTGGTGGTAAAGGCATTAATGTATCACGAGTTCTTAAAACGTTAAACGTGAAGAGCACAGCTACCGGATTTGTTGGAGGTTTTCCAGGAGAATTTATTAAAGATGCTCTTGCTAAATCAGATATTCTAACTGATTTTGTAGAAGTTCAAGACGATACGAGAATAAACGTGAAGTTAAAATCAGGTCTAGAAACTGAAATAAACGGACCAGGACCAAATATAGAGCCCGATCATTATGAACAGTTTTTATCAAAAATGAAAAAGACAACTTCAGAAGATACGGTCATTATTGCAGGAAGTGTACCAAGTACGCTTAAAAAACCAGTTTATCAAGAAGTTGCAGAAATATTAAAAGAAACAGGCGCAAATTTAATTGTAGATGCTGAAAAGGATTTAATGAAATCGATTCTTTCTTACAAACCTAAATTTGTTAAACCGAACAAAACTGAATTAGAAGAGATATTTGATAAACAGATAGAAACTGACCAAGAAGTCATTGAATGTGCAGAATCATTATTACAAGAAGGCGCACAAGCAGTAATTGTATCACTTGGTGGAGAAGGCGCTATCTATGTGGATCAAACGACAAAACTAAAAGCTATTGTGCCTAACGGTCAAGTAGTAAATACGGTTGGATCTGGTGATAGTACTGTGGCAGGCATGGTAGCTGGATTAGAGACAGGTCAAGATATAGAATCAGCTTTCAAATTAGCTGTAAGTTGTGGGACGGCAACTGCGTTTAATGCAGACTTAGCAGAATCTCAAGACATCGAAAAAATAATTTCTGAAGTGGTTATTAAACATATTTAAAACAGGGAGGTCATTAAAATGAGAATTACTGAACTTTTAACTAAAGAAACGATCGCAATGGATTTATCAGCTACTCATAAAGATCAAGTAATAGATGAACTTGTATCTCAATTAAATCAAGCGGGGAAATTGAGTGATGAAGTTACGTTTAAAGAAGCGATTCATGCAAGAGAATCACAAAGTACAACTGGTATCGGGGAAGGCATAGCCATTCCTCATGCTAAAACAGATGCTGTACAATCAGCAGCAATTGCATTTGGTAAATCGATTGATGGTGTTGATTATCAATCGTTAGATATGCAACCAGCACATTTATTCTTTATGATTGCAGCACCTGCTGGAGGGGCTCAAACGCATTTAGATGCACTAGCAAAACTTTCTGGGATTTTAATGGATGAAAATGTAAGAGCAGAGTTACTACAAGCTAAAAGTGAAGAAGAAGTATTAAATATCATTAACAAGCATGATGATGAAGCGACAGACGAAGAAACAGAAGAATCTGTAGTTGCATCAAATGAAGCAGCGGTTTCTGAAGAAGGGCTTGTATTAGCTGTAACTGCATGTCCAACAGGAATTGCACATACTTATATGGCAGCAGATGCTTTGAAAAATCAAGCTAAAAAAATGGGCGTTCCGATTAAAGTTGAAACAAATGGTTCAGGTGGTATTAAGAACCATTTAACAGAAGAAGAAATCGAAAAGGCTTCAGGTATAATCGTAGCTGCAGATGTACATGTTGAAACAAATCGTTTCGATGGCAAAAACGTTATACAAGTGCCAGTAGCTGATGGTATTAAACGACCAGAAGAACTAATCAATATGGCACAAGATACGTCACGTAAGCCATTTGTCGCTAAAGGTGGCAAACAAAGCAGCTCTACAAGCAATGAAAAACAAAGTGTATCTAAAACTATTTATAAACACTTAATGAACGGTGTTTCTAATATGTTACCACTTGTAATCTCTGGTGGTATCTTAATGGCAATTGTATTCTTATTCGGTGAGAATTCATTCGACCCTAAGAGTGATCAATACAATGAATTCGCTGCAAACTTATGGTCAATTGGTAGCGACAGTGCTTTCCAATTAATTGTACCAATCTTAGCAGGTTTCATTGCTCGAAGCATAGCAGATAAACCAGGGTTTGCATCTGGTCTTGTCGGTGGTATGTTAGCAGTAGCAGGTGGTTCAGGATTCTTAGGTGGTATTATTGCAGGTTTCCTTGCAGGTTACTTAACTGAAGGTGTTAAATATATATTTAAAAAATTACCTCAAATGTTTGAAGGTTTAAAACCAACATTAATATACCCAGTATTATCTGTGTCACTTACTGGACTATTAATGGTATACGTTATTAACCCACCAACATCTTGGTTAAACAATTTATTATTAAGTGGATTAGATAGTTTATCAGGTTCTAACATCATGTTACTTGGATTAGTATTAGGTGCTATGATGGCAATTGATATGGGTGGTCCATTTAACAAAGCCGCTTATGTCTTTGCTACAGCCGCTTTAACAGAAGGTAATGCAGCAGCAATTACAGCTGCTATGGTTGGTGGTATGATTCCTCCAATCGCAATCGCAACAGCGATGTTAATATTCAGAAGTAAATTTACAAAAGCACAAAAAGGTTCAGTGATTCCAAACTATGTAATGGGATTATCCTTCATAACAGAAGGTGCAATTCCATTTGCAGCAGCAGATCCGTTACGTGTCATTCCATCCATGATGGTTGGTTCAGGAATCGGTGGTGCAATTGCATTAGGATTAGGTTCTAACATTCAAGCACCACACGGCGGTATATTCGTAATACTTGCAACAGACTTTGGACACGTTCTACAAACGTTATTAGCGGTTGTAATCGGTGCATTAGTAGCAGCAATCATATATGGATTAATCAAACCAAAATTAACAAAAGAACAATTAGAAATTGCTGAAGAAGCATAATAAGTAGAAAAATTTAATATTAATCGTTACAAGCTGTCGACAAAGTAGTCACTTTGTGGCAGCTTTTTTTAGTGATAAGCGAGTTGATATTGAGTTATTGATAAACGTGGATACGTAGATTATATTTTCTCAGTCAAAAGTATGACGTGGAAATCTATGTTTAAAATTGAAATATCAGGGAATTTTTTATATGATTAAACTAGAATATTCACATTATGTTGAATAAGGTAAACGTGGGGAAAGATGTAAACTATGTTATATTACAAGACAATTATAAAATCAAATGATTCTGAATGGGTTACGCTACTACATGGTGCTGGTGGGAGCTCTTCAATTTGGTTTAAACAAATGAGGTATTATAGAAAACACTTTAATATTTTATTAGTTGATTTACGAGGTCATGGTAAATCTGCAAATAAAGAATGGAAGAAAAATGATTCATTTGAACATTTGGCTAAAGAAGTCGTAGATGTATTGGATTATTTAAAAATCGACAAGACTCATATAATAGGGATGAGCTTAGGTACTATCGTTGGTCAAACGATGGCTGAATCCTATCCTGAAAGAATTTCAACTTTAGTATTAGGTGGCGCGATTATAAACGTTAATTTAAGAACGAAATTTTTACTCGCTATTGGCCGTACAATTATGAATTTTGTACCTTACATGCTGCTTTATAAACTTTTCGCATACATTATTATGCCTAGAAAAGCGCACGAAGAATCACGGTTAAGATTTGTTAATGAAGCTAAAAAAGTGTCTCAAAAACAATTTATTAAATGGGTTAAGCTGACTAAACTTGTTAATCCTTATTTAGCGCATTTACAAGTAGCTACGAAAGATATTCCGACGCTTTTTATAATGGGTGAGGAAGATTACTTGTTTATGCAGCCAGTTGAAAGATTAGTAAAAGAAAACGGGAATTTTTCTTTGGAAATCATAGAACAAGCTGGCCATGTATGTAATATCGATCAGCCTGAAGCTTTTAATCAAATAAGTTCAAAATTTATTATGAAACATGTAAAATCTGTAACGATGTAAAGAATGAGACTGGGACATAATGTAATGTCTCAGTCTCTTTTAGCATCTTGGCAGTAGCTGACTGAATTGAAAATGCGCTTGTATCAAGCTTTTTCCAACTCTAGTCAGCCTTGCCGGGGCGGGACTACGAAATCTTTTCATACAAATTAGATTTCTGTCCCGCTCCCATTCTTTCTTATATCATTTAAATAAATAGTGAAATGTGATACACTAAAAGTAATATGCTAATATTGGGGGAGGTGACGCTAAATGGGAAGGATTTAGTTTTAAATTCATATTTTATTATAAAATATATAGAAAAAAGTAATAAAAAGGTGACCATAGCGTCACCGCAAAATATTTGGAGGTGAATCCCTAGAAATAGGGAACTAATTGGAAATTTCGACCATAATAAACTTTATTGTATTCTTTGTATTAATTGCATTTACAATGGTATTTGTAGGATCTGAATTCGCGCTTGTTAAAGTACGTATGACTAGAATTGAACAATTGATATCTGAAGGTAGTAAATCAGCTAAAATTGTACATAAGATGGTTAAGGAACTAGACTATTATTTATCTGCATGTCAACTCGGTATTACAGTTACATCACTTGGATTAGGTTGGATTGGTGAACCGACATTTGAAGTATTAATTCATCCGGCATTAGATTTCTTTAATTTACCTGATGCACTCACAAAAACTTTTTCCATCGTAATCAGTTTCTTAATTGTTACATTCATACATGTTGTAGTTGGTGAATTAGCGCCAAAAACGGTAGCTATTCAACAAGCAGAGCGACTAAGTTTAATCTTCGGCAGACCGTTATATTATTTCGGTATTGTTATGAAACCACTTATTTGGTCTATGAATGGAACAGCACGTATTTTAGTAAGAGCAATAGGTATTCAACCTACGAACGAAGAACAAGCAATGTCAGAAGAAGAATTAAAGCTTATCATGACTCAAAGCTATCAAAGTGGTGAAATAAACCATACAGAATTAGCTTATATGAAAAATATTTTCTCATTCGATGAAAGATTAGCAAAAGATATCATGGTACCTAGAACACAAATGGTTACATTAACAGAACCATTTAATATTGAGGAACTGTTAGTAATCATTAATGAACATCATTATACACGTTACCCAATAACAGAAGATGGAGATAAAGATCACGTTAAAGGCTTTATTAACGTCAAAGAATTCTTAACAGAATATGCATCAGGTGCAAATATTAAAATCAATAATTATATACATGATTTACCACTTATTCACGAAGTTACGAGAATCAGTGATGCGTTAGTGAAAATGCAAAAAGATCATGTCCATATGGCATTAGTGATTGATGAGTACGGTGGCACAGCTGGTGTTATTACAATGGAAGATATTCTTGAAGAAATTGTTGGAGAAATCCGTGACGAATTTGATGATGATGAGGTAAATGACATCATTAAAACAGGTGAAGATACTTACCAAATTAATGGTCGTGTCACTTTATCAGAACTCGAAGAAAAGTTTGGAATAGACTTTGCAGATTCTGATGACATAGATACTATTGGTGGTTGGTTACAAGCACATAATCCAGAAATTGAGAAAGATGATTATGTAGACACAGATTACGACAAATGGGTTATAATTGATGTTGAGAACCATCAAATTAAAACTGTTGCATTGCACAAAGAATTTATTAAAGAACGTAGAAGTATTTTTGATGATGACAAAGAAGATGAGGAATGAAAAGTGAGCAAAACTACATTAACATCATTATTTAGATTTACAGGATATTTAGAAGGTGGATCATTACTATTATTAGTATTTATAGCAATGCCTATCAAATATATATTGAGTAATCCAAATGTAGTTGCAGTATTAGGCATGGTACACGGGGGATTATTTACAATTTATCTTATTATGATACTCGTAATGGCTATTATTGTAAGAACCCATATTAAATGGTCTGTTATTGCTTTTGTATCAGCATTTATACCATTTGGTACATTTATATTTGATCGTTTCTTTATTAATAGCAAGTCGTATCAAAATATTACACAATAATCATAAAAATAAGCATATCACGCTACTGATTTAACTCAGTAACGAGTGATATGCTTTTTTATTTTGAGTTGGGATTTATGTACCAGCCCTTTTACAATTGAATGAGGTTGGTGTGTGGAGGGAGTGGGGTCGGAGTCTCTATGTTGCTTGTTTGGTGAGTCTTGCAACTTAGAGTCGTTCTATGTTGCTTGTTTAGTAAGTCTTGCAACATACAGAGCTTCTATGTTGCTTGTTTGGTGAGTCTTGCAACATACAGAGCTTCTATGTTGCTTGTTTGGTGAGTCTTGCAACATACAGACGTTCTATGTTGCTTGTTTGATGAGTCTTGCAACATACAGGCTTTCTATGTTGCTTGTTTAGTGAGTCTTGCAACATACAGGCTTTCTATGTTGCTTGTTTGATGAGTCTTGCAACATACAGAGCTTCTATGTTGCTTGTTTAGTGAGTCTTGCAACATACAGCATGCACAAGCAAAACCGTAACTCTATATGGATATTCCAAGAAAAACAATAATACAAATGTCAGCATATTAGATTGGTTTAAAAAATAAAAAATCCCGTGAATTTATCAAGTCAAGCTTCACATGATAAATAGCAAAAATTCTTTATAATATTCCTAACGATTTTGTGAAGTGCTGACGCCCGGGGGAATGGTATGAGTGAGAGACTACAGGCTCGAGCCATACCCCTAGGCAAGCATGCACAAGCAAAATCGTAACTCTATATAAGACAACTATTGATTAGTAATGATAGTAAACGATGCGATAGAAACGTGATGGATCTTTTTTGTCTTAATGAATCGCATCATGTAAAATAGAAGTCATAGTAGATTGATTGAGAGAGGAACACATATGTATGAGAATTAATAAATTTCTAAGTGAAGCTGGAGTATGTTCAAGAAGAGGCGCAGATAAATGGATCAGCGCTAATCGAGTTAAAATAAATGATGAATTGGCAACATTAGGATCAAAAGTAGAAGATGCAGATGTTGTTAAAGTTGATAATGAAGTGATAACAATTGATAAAGGTTATGTATATATAGCTCTAAACAAACCTCGTGGTATTACTTCTACAACTGAACGTCATATTAAAGGTAATGTTGTTGACTATGTGAATCATCAAGAAAGAATATTTCATATTGGGAGACTAGATAAAGACTCTGAAGGACTTCTATTACTGACAAGTGATGGAGATATAGTGAATGAAATATTACGTGCAGAGAATAATCATGAAAAAGAATACATTGTTTCTGTAGATAAACCTATTACGAAAGATTTCGTTAAACAAATGTCTGAAGGTGTAGAAATTTTAAATCAAAAGACGCTTCCAGCCAAAATAGAACAACTCAATGATAGAACGTTTAAAATTGTTTTGACTCAAGGTTTAAATCGTCAAATTAGACGTATGTGTGAAACTTTAGGATATGATGTTAAAAAATTAAAAAGAATACGTATTATGAATATTAAACTAGAAGGTATTAAATATGGTGAGTGGAGAGATTTAACAAAAGAAGAATTTGAAGAACTGACAAATTCACTTTCATACACACCAAAAAGAGAGCGCATGATATCTAAATAAAGGGGTAATGAATATGGTTAAATTAAATAATAATGTAGATATACCAGAATTAGGTTTAGGCGTATATAAAATTAATGAAGAAGATGTTGAAAGAGTCGTAAATACTGCGATTGAAGCTGGTTATAGAGCGATTGATACTGCTTGGTTTTATAAAAATGAAAAAGCATTAGGTCACGCTTTAAATAAAATTGATATAGATCGTGAAGAACTTTTCATTACAACTAAATTATGGAATGATTTTCAAGGGTACGATGAAACAATTAAAGCATTTAATGACTCCTTAGAGTCTTTACAATTAAAGTATATAGATATGTATTTAATTCATTGGCCATGTCCAGAAGATAATCTTTTCGTGGAAACATACCAAGCTTTAGAAAAATTATATAAAGAAGGTAAAATTAAAGCGATAGGCGTATGTAATTTTAAAGAGCATCACTTAGAAAAATTATTAGCTGAAACAGAAGTTGTCCCAGCGGTTAACCAAGTAGAATTTCATCCGAAATTTAACCAAAAAGAACTGCAAACATATTGTGAAAGTAAAGGCATTAAAGTTATGGCTTGGAGTCCTTTAATGAGAGGCGGAGAATGGCTAGATAACCCGGTTTTGAAAAATATAGCTGAAAAATATAATAAAACTGTCGCGCAAGTGATTATTAAATGGCACATACAACAAGATAGACTTGTTATACCAAAATCTCAAAATGACAACAGAATTAGAGAGAACTTTGATGTGTTTAACTTTGAATTAAGCGATGAAGATATAATAGAAATTGATAATCTTCATACAAATGAGAGACAATTTAGAGATCCAGATGATGTGAAAATAGGAGATATGAAATAATGTTAAAACCTTCACATATTTGTTTGAATTAAGATGTATTTTATATATATCTTTTAGTAAAATAAATATGTGGAGGTGTTTTTTTGTTTAAATTTAAAAAACCAAATCAACATGGTGTTTGGTCGATGATCGTCGTACCTATCGCATTTGGTATCGCAGCAAGCGGTTTTACATTTTTGCATATATTATTATATATAGGTGTACTAGCAGCTTATTTCATGAGTGATCAAGTATTTTTCTATTTAAAGAAAAGGAAAAAAGACATAGGCTACATATACACAGCTAGCATATTCGCACTAATAGTCCTTATATCATTTATACCCATAGTGTTATATAGAAATGATACATTTTGGATCTTTTTATTGATGTTGCCTCTATCATTTATCAACGCATATTTCGCTAAAAAGAAAAATGAAAGGGCATTTACAAATGACTTAATAGCTGTCATTATATTTTGCTTATTTGGTATAATTAGCACATTATTAAACACAGCTATATCAAATATTCAAACATGGTTACCGGTTTTTATAATAAGCTTTATGTATTTCTTTGGAACGATATTATATGTAAAAACGATGATTAGAGAGAAAAAATCAACAAAATATAAATGGAGTTCATGGATATATCATTTATGTATTGTCATTGTAGGATTCGTGATTAGTCCTTTAGTTATGGTCATGTATATACCAAGTTTAATACGCTCAATCGTTTTATATGCGAAGAAAATTAAAATTATGCATGTTGGACTAATAGAAATAGCCAATTCTGTCTTCGTGTTAGTAGTCGGATCGATGTACTTACATTAAGATGCAAAATAATGACATACAAAAAGACTGCTAACAAGTTCACTTTAAGTGACTTTGTCGACAGTCTGAAGCAACCATTTACAGGATGGTTGCTTTTTATTTATATCTTTTATTAAAACATAAATATTATTTTTTGATCATTTTTAAGATGAATGATAGTACGAGTATCAATATAATTGAACCAATAAGTGCTGGTATAATTGCTACTCCGCCCCATACTGGACCTAAATCGCCTAGTAAAGAACCACCAATAGCTGACCCGATTAAACCGGCAATGATGTTACCAATAATGCCGCCAGGTATATCTTTACCTAATATAACGCCTGCTAGCCAACCTATAAGTCCGCCTACGATTAACATTAATATAAAGCCCATAGAGTGTACCTCCTCTTGATATTTCTGATTTACTTATATATGTACCCTGTTACTTTGTATGTGAAACATAATAAGAAGTTTTGAATAACTTTTGCCATAAAATAAACAAAATATAAAAAAGGAAGACGGGTACTAATAAAAACCAGTGGGGAGTAAGTACAATCATACATATTAGAGATACGATTGATAATATTTCTCCTACTAATCTTGGATGAATAAAGTATCTATATATACCTTTTTGGTAAATTTTTGCAAGTCTTTTACCATTTGATTCAACTGCTTGTGTAAACAATGAAAGGTAAGCGATAATCTGGCCGAATATAAATAAACTGACACCAAAGTATGGCACAGATTGGTAAATGGAAAGTTTACTATCTAAATAAACGATGTTTAATGTCATGCTAAATATAATAGTAACAATATAAAGTACAAAAAATTGGTTTTCAATATAGTTTGGAGCGTATTTAATTTGAATCCATGTATGAAAAAATGCCCATATAAGTAACATAATTGTTACAGCTATCGTGATGAAGTTGATTTCTTTGATGATTATAAAGGAAACTAAACCATTCAAAGCAATTGTGATAGAAATGACGTAATGGTTTATACGCTTTTTCTTATTCATTACTACGAAGTTATATGACATTAAGACGATACACAGAATGATATTAATTGAAACGAGAAATGCCATATCAGTCTCCTGCCTTAAACTAGTCTCATCTAAGAATTATAACAATTTCTTAACATTTAATCACTAAATATATATTTAAGAAGTAAATTTGGATAAGCGTTTGACATTTTGAATGTGTTTTACTAGTATTGTGTTAAGCTATCTTGTAATACAAAGTAGCAGTGAAAATTGGAAGAGGTTATGAATATGTCGTCCATAAAGACACAAATGAGAAAAGGTTTATTAGATGCTTGTATATTGTCTATTATACAATCTCAACCTGTATATGGTTATGAGTTATCACGTAAATTAAATGAGCATCAATTTACTGATGTGAGCGAAGGTACAATTTATCCGATTTTATTGAGGCTATTGAATAAAGAATTTATTTATAGCGAGTTCAAGCATAGTGAACAAGGACCAAAGAGAAAGTATTATTACATAACTGAGAAAGGCCGCGAAGAATTAGAAATCGTAAGTAATGAATGGCTTAAAATGAAAGAACCAATTACTAAATTGTTAAAAGGGAGCACTGACGATGGCGAGAACAACTAAACAATTGATAGATGAAAACAATGAGAAGAGAAAGCAATTAAATGAAGAAGATTTAGAAGTGTACGAAGATTTCTTGTTATATGTGAGAACGGATTTAAGAGTAAGTGAACACGAAACTGAAGTTATTTTGATGGATGTATTAGATCATTTATTAGAAGCTGTTTCACACGGTTCATCAGCTATAGAATTTTTTGGACATGATGTAAAAGGGCATGCTGATGAAATCTTAGAAGAGCTACCTAATGAATCTAACAAAGCTGTGATGAAAATGGTAATGATGGGTGTTGCTTATTTTTACAGTATTTATTTTATTGTTTCTGGTATTGTTGGAATATTTGCAGACTATAAGACGCCACTAATATCAACACTTTCATTATTAATTTTAGTACCAATAGGTGGATTCTTCATTATAAAAATGCTGTTTAATATTATTCAAAGGTATATATTTGATAAATCACAATACAAAAAATTTAAAGAAACTGTTTATGCAGGTCTAGTTGTAGGTGTCATTCCAGCAATATTAATATTAGTACCAAATATTATATTTAAAGATATGATGAGAGTTTATATTCCGTGGTGGATATTCCTTGTAATAGGTATCGCGATTTATAGTATTTATAAAATATCAAAGAAAAATGGACAAAATTAGAAAATTTAAAAATCACCCAATCCGAAAATGAATTTAACGGATTGGGTGATTTATTTCCTAGGAAATATTAAACGCCTTTTTTATTACTCCACAATAAAGTGTGTAATTGAGGTAAGACATAAATATCATTTAATGTGTCGTTCATGACTTTATCAATAAGTTGTTCATATTTTTCTAATAGTTTTTCTGTATGGTTTGAAACACTATCGTCTAAGTAAGGATTTCCAACTTGCAAGTAGAATGGAATGGAAGGGTATCTGTTGTGGATATCTTTGGCGAATTGATAATCTTTTTCATCGAATATAACGACTTTTAGTGAAAGGCTATCTTGAACACATTGTGCAATGACTTCATCCAAAATTGGTAAGTTTGGTTTCATACCAGAACTTGGAGGTTTAGGACTAATTGTTAAGTCATCGATAAGTGTCATCCAGCTTTGGAATTTTGAACCTTGCGTCTCGAGCGCAGTCTCGATGTTCCTTTCGTTCAGCGCTTCTACTAAAGGACCAATATTTTTTATGAGTGCTGGATTACCGCCGGATATTGTAACGTGTTGATATTTATTAGGTGCAATGGCATCTAATTCAGATATGATGTCTTCTGGTTCGAGTAAGCGAATATCATCTTTAGCAGAACCATCCCAAGTGAAACTTGAGTCACACCAACTACATCGGTAATCACACCCGCTTGTTCTCACAAACATCGTTTTTCGACCGATGACAGATCCTTCACCTTGAATGGTAGGACCGAAAATTTCTAATACGGGTATTTTAGGCATTATTGTCACCTTGTTTAATAGGACGATAAACAACATAACTTGTTGGTGTCTCTCTAACAAAGACTTGTATACATTTAGGTTTGTTTGCTCGTCTATCTAAAGCTTCTTGTACGATATTGTATATTGTTTGGGCAACTTGTTCAGTTGAAGGACTGTTATCTTTAAATTCATCAAAGTCATTTAACAGTTTATGGTCATATCTTTTGTGAATTAAAGATTTAAGTTCGCTAAAATTCACTAAAAATCCCATTTTATCTAATTCGTTACCTGCAATTGTTAAGTTTATAAAATAAGTATGGCCATGAATATTTTTACATTTACCTGCCTCTTCATAAGGAATGTAATGCGCACTAGAAAAGTTGAAATCTTTATTCAGTTCGAAGGCATAAGGATGTTGAACACTTGGATAAATTTGTTGTAGCATTATAAACTTCCTTTCGTTTCTAGATATTGGTCTAAGCCTTGTTTTCTCAATTTACAAGCAGGACACTCGCCACAACCATCACTCATTACACCGTTATAACATGTTAATGTTTTTTCTCTAACATAGTCCAGTGCACCTAATTGATCGCTTAAAGCCCATGTTTCTTTTTTGTTCAACCACATAAGTGGTGTATGAATCACAAAGTCTTTATCCATTGATAAGTTAAGTGATAAGTTCATAGATTTGACGAAACTATCTCTACAATCTGGATAGCCGCTAAAGTCTGTTTCACAAACACCTGTAATAATATGTTTAGCGCCAATTTGGTAAGCTAATGCACCAGCAAATGATAAAAATAATAAATTTCTAGCTGGTACAAATGTATTTGGAATTCCATTTTCATCATTTTCTATTTTCATATTATGATCAGTTAATGCGTTTGGAGAAAGTTGTGAAAGTAATGACATATCGAGAACGTGGTGTTTTAAACCTTGTTCGCTCGCAATATCTTCTGCAACTTTAATTTCTAAATCGTGCCTTTGACCATATTGAAATGTAACTAATTCTACTTCTTTAAATTGTTTCTTAGCGTAAAACAAGCATGTTGTACTATCTTGTCCACCACTGAACACGACAAGTGCTTTTTCATTTTTTAATGTTTCTGACATAAAACTTCTCCTTTATAAAGGCATAAAAAAAGCCTGCCTTCTATAAAAAGGTAGACGTAGGTGTCTAGTTTTTTATAGAGGGTATAAGCTAGTAACCTCTTAGTTTATTGAATATACAAATGATAATATAATCATATTGTAAAAGCAAGTTTGTGATATGGTATGATTGATTTGAAATTAAGGAAAGAAGAGCGTGTAAACTTATGATTATGATGATAGATAACCACGATTCATTTACATATAATATTATTGAATATATAAAAATACTAACTAAAAATAATGAAATTAAAATTTTGAAATCTGAAGATGTGACTGTAGAAATCGTTCAATCTCTTAATCCCGACGTGATCATCATTTCGCCAGGACCGGGCCATCCTGATGATTATGCAGCGTTGAAATCGTTTATTTACAATATTTATAAAGATGTACCTATATTAGGCGTATGTTTAGGTTTCCAATTATTAATTGCTACTTTCGGTGGAAGTGTGATAAAAGGTGAACGACCTGTTCATGGTCACACTGCGAGACTAGAACATGATGGAAAGGGATTGTTTGAACATTTACCTCAAGATTTCCAAGTTACGCGATACCATTCTTTAATAGCTGATAAAAAGTACATTCCTCAAGATTTTATTGTTACTGCGAGAACAAGTGATGATATCCCGATGGCCATTCGACATAAATCATTACCAATTGAAGCTGTTCAATATCATCCCGAATCAATTATCAGTGAATATGGTTTAGAGCAGTTAGCGAATTTCTTGATGAAAGCAGGTGTTGAAATTGAAGACGCATATAAAGTTTAAATATATTAATGATCAGCAAAATGAAGAAAAACTAGACTTAAAGTTTCAGAACTCAATTGCTTCTATGACTGCTCATAGCATCGATGAAGTTCAAACATTAGTTGATAAAGCAACATATTACCATCAACAAGGATATTATGTCGTCATGACATTACCTTACGAAAGTGCACCAGCATTTGACGAAACTTTAGAAGTGCACAAAGCAGACGGTCATTACGGTTCGATGCAAGTGTACGACCAACCAGTTGCTCAATTCGATTATGATGTGAAAAATGATGATACAGATGAAAATATGGATTGGCAGACAACAAATTCAGATGCTGAATTAGCGCATCATATTCATACAATACAAGATGAAATAAGGTTAGGTAATACATACCAAGTAAACTATACGACGCGATTAACAGCTCAATCCATTCAAGATGGCTATGCATATTTCCAATCGTTAACAGCAGAGTCTCATGGTGATTACGAGGCTTATATTGAGCACGATGATGAAACGATTATTTCTATATCGCCAGAGCTTTTCTTTCAATTCGGACGACATCAACATCTTGAACATACATTGTTAACTAAACCGATGAAAGGTACGATTGCAAGAGGTGGTAGCTTAACTGAAGATGAAGAAAATCTTACGACATTAAAGCATTCTAAAAAAGATAGAGCTGAGAATGTGATGATAGTCGATTTATTAAGAAATGATTTAAGCAAGATTTCTAAAGTTGGGACAGTAGAAACGATAGACTTGTTCAAAATTGAAAAATATAAAACCGTTTATCAAATGACAAGTACTGTGCGAAGCCAATTAAAAGATAGACTTTCATTATTTAATGTTCTTCAAGCGCTTTTCCCATGTGGATCTATAACTGGCGCACCTAAAGAATCCACTATGCGAATTATTAAAAATTTAGAAAAAACAGCTAGAGGCATTTATTGTGGTGCAATTGGTTTGTTATTACCAGATGGAAGAATGATTTTCAATGTGCCTATAAGAACGATACATAATAATGAAAAAAGGGCTATTTACGGTGTAGGGTCAGGTATAACAATAGATTCAAATGCTGAAGCGGAAATCGAGGAATTTAACATGAAGACTAAAATACTTGAAAAACGTAAAGTGAATTTAATTGAAACGATGCGAATTCAAGATGGTCGTGTTCAAAGACGTCGTGAGCATACAGAAAGAATTTCAAAAAGCGCTGAAGCGTTACAAATACCTATTGAACTTGAAAAATGGGATAACATACTTGATGAAACAGAAAAAAGTCATATAGACAGACCATATAAATTAAGAATAGAATTGACTCATGAAGGTGAATTCAATGTGGATACAACAGCATTAGTCGATTCGACAAAACCACTAACAGCAAAATTGAAACAGGCTCAACCAGTTTCTTCTATATATATTAAAAACAAAACAACTGAGCGTCATCATTTTAAGCACGAACATGAGACAGATGTGGTATTGTACTATAATGACAAAAATGAAATTACTGAATTTGATATTGGTAACGTTGTGATTAAAGATGGTGAATCTTTTATAACACCACCTTATAACGAACAAATTTTAAATGGTTGTATGAGGCAACAACTGCTAGCATCTGGCGTCATTAAAGAACAAGCAATTGATAAAGAAACATTGTTAAATAACACTATTAATCATAAATATGAAGTATTTATGATTAATAGTTTGAGAGAATGGACTAAAATAGATTTAAAATTTTGATGGTAATCTATAAGTACAAATAGTAAAATAGTAAACATCATATAAGGACGGGTGAAAATATATGTTCTTAACATTATTATATTTAGTAATAGTGATTGTAGTAGCATTTTGCTTAAAGCGTGTTGTTTTAAGTGAGCTAAGAAAAGAAAAAAATAAGCAAAGTTTTGCGTATTTATATATTGGATTTGCCATTGCAATCGTTTTTGTGGGCTTATTTGTTAATCAATTAACGCATGTTTTTATTGATTTGACAGATGTATTTTATCGTAAACAGTGATGCTTTATACAGCAAAATAGAATGAGGTGTCTTTAATGCGCATATATCCTAAAGGGGATTCTGCTCTAACAGTAATAAGTGATCGTGAACCTTCAAGACAGTTAACGCATGAAATAAATGAATTTAGATTAGAAATATTAAATCAAGATATGCCTTTTATTGATGAGGTTATTCCAAGTGAAAGTAGTTTAATGGTCGTTTATCATCCATATAGTATGATGATGAATCATAATATAAATGAACCATATAAATTTATGACAGAATTTGTTGAACGTATTATTTATCAGAAGAAGAAAGACTTGAATCATAGAGAAGTTATAAAAAAATCAATATTAATAGATGTTGTAATTGGCGGTAAATATGGTCCTGATTTTAATCATTTAACGAACTTATCAGAAGAAGAACAAAGACAAGTGCTTGAATCGAGAACTTATTTTGTTTCAATGATAGGACACACTCCGGGATGCCCTTATTTATCTGGATTAAGCCACCGTTTATATTCAGACAACTGCAACTATAAACAATTTATTCCTAAAGGCTCTTTATGCATAGAAAAAGATAAATTATTTATTACAACTACGGATACGAGCGGGTACTGGCCGGTAATTGGTTGGACGAATGTTGACATATTTGATAGAAAAAGTAGTGAGTGCAAACTTAAATTTGGTGATGATGTCATTTTAAATGTAGTTGATGATTTACCAAGTAAGGATGGAGGGTATAAGCCATGTCAGTAATTATAAGAGAGTCTGGACTATACACTTCAATACAAGACTTAGGTAGACAAAAATATCAACATATAGGCATTGTAAAAAATGGTTCTATCGATCAACTCAATCATAGATTAGCCAATATGCTAGTTGGAAATGATGAGGAAGAAGCATTAATAGAAATGACAATTAAGTTGCCGAGCATTCAATTTACTGAACCAACATTGATCGCTTTTACAGGTGCGAATTTTCCAGCATATAAAGATCATAAAAAAATAACGCCATACAAAATCCATTTAATGAATAAAGGTGAGGTACTCAGCTTTGGTGAAACTTCAAAAGGTACTAGAGGATACTTAGCTATTGCTGGTGGCATTGTTGCAGAAGAATGGTTAGGATCTAAGTCGACGAGTATTCGATTGGAAATGGGTGGCTTTAAAGGCCGCACACTCCAAGAAGGCGACGAAATAGAATTGTGTAGAAATTACACAGCGATTCAAAAGAAACTGTTTGAGAACTTAGAAGTCACTGAAACGACTGCTTGGGGCATTGATCAATATACGTTAGCTTTAAATTACTATACAGATATTTTTCATGTTATTTCCGGAGAAGGTATGACACATTTTAATGCAGAAGAAATAAAACATCTTGAAAACCAAGTTTATAAAGTATCAAATCGTTTTAATCGAACAGGATTAACATTAGAAGGTAAGTCGGTTATTAATCGAAAAATTGTTGATCAGTCATTTTTAAGTGTTAAAAAAGGCACTGTGTTACTAAACCAAGAGAACCAACCAGTTGTGATGCTGAATGATCATCAATCATTATCGAGTTATCCTCAAATTGGAACGATTGCTTCGTATCATATCGATAAACTAGCACAAAAAAAGCAAGGCTCTAAAATGATTTTTAAGAAGTTAACGATTCAAGAAGCGGAATTAAATATGAAAAAACATGCTCAGTTTGTTAAACAAATTAAAACAGGTATAAGATATAAATTGAATGAAGAATTAAATAAATAATTCACATGTGTAAATTGTGTCTGCATCATGCACTTTTTACACATTTTTTGCTTTTATTTATGGTTTTTAGTTGAAATTTATTGTAAAGTAGTATAAATTATAATACTGAGCATAAAATATTACGAGAATATTACAACCTTCAATAATATGTAACGATATAATAATGAAAATTGATTTGAGTTGAGATACGGAGGAAAGGTATGAAAACGAAAAATAGGAAGATAGGCGTCTTTACATTCTTCTTGCTTACTATTTTAGCAATCGCTTTAAAGACATATTTTGCCTATTATGTAGATTTGTCACTCGGGGTAAAGGGTCTCGTACAAAATTTGATTTTATTAATGAACCCATATAGCTTAATCGCTTTAATTTTAAGTGTGTTCTTATTCTTTAAAGGGAAAAAGTCATTTTGGTTTATTTTTATCATGGGATTTGTATTAACGTTCTTACTTTATGCGAACGTTGTATACTTCAGATTCTTTTCAGATTTCTTAACATTCAGTACTTTGAATCAAGTAAGTAATGTTGAATCGATGTCTGGTGCTGTATATAGTTCGTTCTCTTGGTACGATTTTATATATTTCATAGATACTATTGTATTCTTATTTGTCCTTATTTTTAAAAGTAAATGGTTTACGACAAAAGCATTTCCGAAAAAATTTGTGCCCGTTGTTATGGGTGTAGCAGTTGCATTATTTTTCTTAAACTTAGCTTTTGCAGAGTCAGATAGACCAGAATTATTAACAAGAACATTTGACCATAAATATTTAGTTAAATATTTAGGACCATATAACTTCACTGTATATGATGGTGTCAAAACGATTCAAAATAATTCACAAAAAGCTTTAGCAAGTGAAGATGATTTAACTGAAGTTAAAAACTATACGAAACAAAAATATCAAGAACCTAACAAAGAAACATTTGGTATTGCTAAAGATAAGAATGTCATTAAGATTCATTTAGAAAGTTTCCAATCCTTCTTAATCGATTTCAAAGTGAACGGTGAAGAAGTAACACCTTATTTAAACTCGTTAGCTAAAGGTAATAAAGATTATAAATATTATCCAAACTTCTTCCATCAAACTGGTCAAGGTAAAACAGCCGATTCCGAATTAACGATGGATAATAGTATTTATGGTCTGCCACAAGGTTCGGCGTTCTCACTGAAAGGTGACAACACTTATCAATCATTACCAGCTATATTAAACCAGCGAGGTGGTTATGAAACTTCTGTCATGCATGGGGATTACAAAACATTCTGGAATAGAGATCAAGTGTACAAACATTTTGGTGTAGATAAGTTCTACGATGCAACTTATTATGATATGCAACAAAAAAATCTTGAAAACTTAGGTTTAAAAGATGAAGTATTCTTTGATGAATCTATTGCGCACTTAAAAGAACAAAAACAACCTTTCTATTCTCATTTAATTACGTTAACGAATCATTACCCATTTACGGTGAGTCCGGAAGACGCAACAATCGAGAAACCAGATACGGGTAGTGCAACATTAGATGGTTATATCCAAACTGCACGTTATTTAGATGAGTCACTAGAGAAATTTATGACACAACTTAAAAAAGAAGGCTTATACGATGATTCAGTTATCATCATATATGGTGACCATTATGGTATTTCAGAGAACCATAATAAAGCGATGGCTAACTTATTAGGTGAAGATGAAATCACACCAGCTAAATTTATGGACTTAAACAGAACACCATTCTTCATGAAAGTTCCAGGTTTAGAAGGTGGCGTTGATGAAAGATATGGTGGTCAAGTTGACGTTATGCCTACTTTATTAGATGTATTAGGTATAAAATCAAATAACTATCTGATGTTCGGAACAGATTTATTATCTAAAGGACATGATGAAACAGTCGCATTTAGAAATGGTGACTTTATCACGCCGAAATATAAATCGATAGGTAGTGCAGTTTATGACAACAAGACGAACCAACCTATGAAGACGAAACCTAAAGATTTAGAGAAAAATAAAAATAATGTAGAAAAAGAACTGGAATTATCCGATCAGTTATTACACGGAGACTTATTCCGATTCTACGACAATCCAGACTTCAAGAAAATTAAGCCATCAGACTATGAGTATAAACCAGGTAATGGCTATCAAGAAGAATAAAAAAAGAAACAAGAGCGTGGGACATAAATACCTATTCTCAAATAAAGAGAGCTAATCCATAATTTTCGGATTAGCTCTCTTTCCTTTATTTATAAAATCTACGATTTTGTGCGTGCATGCTTGCCTGGGGGTATGGCTCGAGCCTGTAGTCTCTCACGCATACTATTCCCCCGGGCGTCAGCACTTTACAAAATCGTGACAAAATATCCATTCTTATACAAAAAAATAAAGCACTTTCGTATAATTTAATTAATCACAACAAAAACTAAATTAACGAGGTGCTCTATGTATAAAAATTATAACATGTCTCAATTAACTCTACCACTAGATATTGAAGTTTTAATTCCAGAAAATGATATTGCTCATTTTGTAAATCAAATCGTAGAAACCATACCTAATGAAGAATTCTACGAATTTACTCACGTTCGTGGTGCATCCTCATATCACCCTAAATTAATGTTAAAGATTATACTTTATTCATATACACAATCTGTTTTTTCTGGAAGAAGAATTGAAAGTCTTCTTAAAGACAGTGTTCGTATGATGTGGTTGTCACAGAATCAAACACCTTCTTATCGAACGATAAATCGTTTCAGAGTTAATCCTATAATTGATCGATTATTACAATCACTATTTATAAATTTTAGAACACAACTCATAGAACAAAACCTTATTGATGAGGAAAGTATTTATATAGACGGTACTAAGATTGAAGCAAATGCCAATAAATACACTTTTGTTTGGAGAAAAAACACAGAAAGATTTAATAAAAAAGTGGTTGAACAATCGAAAGAAATCTATCGTGAAGCCATTGTAAATGAAGTAATACCTGAGTTAAAAGGTGAGACCCAAGATATTACACTTGAAACACTTTATGAATTCAAAAACAGATTAGAAGAAAAAATCGAAGATTTAAACAATGATATTAGCAACTCTAAAGATGTAGCAGAACGAAAAACGATGCGTTCAGAAAGAACGGAAATAAAAAAGACTAAAAAATTGTTAAGTGAAAATATCGATAGACAAATAAAGTATAAAAAACAATTGGATATATTAGGTGAAAGAAATAGCTATTCTAAAACAGATCATGATGCAACTTTTATGAGAATGAAAGATGACCACATGATGAACGGACAATTAAAACCAGGATACAATTTACAAATCGCAACAAATTCACAATTTGTTTTATCTTATGACCTATTTCCTAATCCAACTGATACTAGAACACTTACACCATTTTTAAATAATATTAGAAATAACTATTTTAATCTACCAAACTATATTGTCGCAGATGCTGGCTACGGCAGTGAGGAAAATTATAAAACGATTCTAGATGAATTTAACAGAACACCATTGATAACTTATAGTATGTACTTAAAAGAACAAACCAAGAAATATAAAGAAAACATATATAACACACAAAATTGGAAGTATGATGAACTTAGAGATGAAATCATATGTCCAAGCAATCGCAGATTGCCATTCAAACGATACACTTATCGAATCGATAAGTATAAATATAAACGAGATTTCAAGTTATATGAAAGTGATAATTGTAATAACTGCGAACTATTTGATTTATGTAGAAAAAATGCATACCAGAGTACAAATAAAAAAATAATGAAAAACAATGTGTGGGAATACTTTAAACATATGACACAAAAGTTGCTTTCAAAACCTGAAACTGAAAAAATCTACAAACAAAGAAAGATTGATGTAGAGCCAGTTTTTGGATATTTGAAGGCTATTTTGGGTTTCACTCGAGTTTCTCTTAGAGGGAAAACAAAAGTGAAACGTGAATTAGGGATTGCCTTAATGGCAACAAACATAAGAAAAATGGTAGCTCTAAGAGCTACCAAAATTAAAAATTATAGTAAAAAGAGCGTAAATTCTTATTTTTTAAAGAATTTACGCTCTTTTAAGTTAATCTGGGATGTTAATGTCCCAGACTCTTGTTTTTGTATAGAGACTTGATTAACCTAATGCAACGTCTAGTATCATCATGATCGTAAAACCGCCCATGAGTCCTAACGTTGCTAAGTCTGTATTATTGCCAGATTGTGATTCAGGTATTAATTCTTCTACAACTACGAATATCATTGCGCCGGCTGCAAATGCGAGTGCATATGGTAATACAGGTGCAGCGATGACGACAAGTAATGCGCCTAACATCGCGAATACTGGCTCAACTAATGCTGAAGCTTGACCATAGTTGAATGACTTCCATCTTGTTAATCCTGAAGCGCGTATTGGCATTGAAAGTGCTGCACCTTCTGGAATGTTTTGAATACCAATACCTATTGCTAAGCCGAGCGCACCTAATAATGTGGCACCATTATTACCAGTTGCGACCCCACCAAAAGCTACACCTATTGCCATACCTTCTGGAATATTATGTAGTGTAATGGCTAAAAATAGTAATGTGTTCTTTCCTAATTGAGTATCAGGACCTTCTACTTTTTGACTTTTATCGACTGCGTTTTGATGTGCATGCGGTATGACGAAGTCTAATAGTCTAATGAACAATCCACCTAATAAAAAGCCGATTGCTGCTGGCAACCATGGCATGGCGGAGTTAGAACTTTGCTCTATCGAAGGTTGTAATAATGACCAAAAACTAGCTGCAATCATGACACCTGCTGCAAATCCTTGCATAGTATTGATTACTTTTGTATCTATATCTTTAAACAAATAAACGAACGATGCACCGAATGCAGTTAACAGCCATGTGATGATACCTGCAAATAATGCATGTAAATATGGTGGTAGTTCTATAAAAAAGTCTTGCATAGTTTTTGCTCCTTCATATCTTTTGTGTGAAAAAAAGTGTATAATATATTAATTGAAAACTGAGAAAATTAAAGGGTGTTAATTCATGGAAGCATATAAAATTGAAAAACTTAATAAGCAATACGGTGACAAGGTTATTTTTGATGATTTAGATTTATCCGTTTCATACAAAGAGCGCATTGGACTCGTTGGTATAAATGGAACAGGTAAGAGTACTTTGCTTAAAGTGATAGCAAATATTGATGACGATTATGATGCGAAAATATCTTATCCTAATCAATATGAAATAGCATATGCGAGCCAGAAACCCGAACTCGATGCGACTTTAACTGTAATAGATGAAGTGTTGAATAATGAAACTGAAATGACAAAAGTCATTGCCCAATACGAAAACGCTTTAAATCAATATCAACAGACTGCCGATCCTAAAGATTTAGATCTTATGATGAAATACCAATCGGATATGGATCGATTAAATGCATGGGATTACAGTGCAGACGTTAAAACTATTCTATCAAAACTAGGCATAAATGACTATCTTAAAAAAATATCGACATTAAGCGGTGGTCAACAAAAAAGAGTTGCACTAGCAAAAGAATTGATACGTAAACCAGATTTATTATTATTAGATGAACCAACAAACCATTTAGATATTGAAGGAATTGAATGGCTCGTTAATTATGTAAAACAATATCCTCATACAATCATGTTTGTTACACATGATCGTCACTTTTTAAATCAAGTTTCTACTAGAATTGTAGAACTTTCAAATGGTAAATTGACAAGCTATCCAGGTAACTATGAGTCTTATATTGAAGCAAGAGCTGAGAAAGAAGAGATAGAAGCTCAACAAAATGTTAAGAAAAAAGCACTTTATAAACAAGAATTACACTGGATGAGACAAGGCGCTAAAGCTCGTTCAACTAAACAACAAGCAAGAATCAACAGATTTAATGATTTAGAAGATGATTTGTCTAATAAAAAGACACAAGGAGAGGCAAGTTTAAATTTAGCGCACTCACGTTTAGGTAAACAAGTCTTTGAATTAGAGGATGTCTCTAAATCAATAGGTGACAGAACTTTATTTGATCCATTTACAACAATTATACAAAAGGGCGATAGAATTGGAATTGTTGGGGGAAATGGAGCAGGTAAAACAACATTGCTTAACATTATAAGTGGCTTAGATCAAACATTTGACGGTAACTTGATTACAGGTCAAACGGTTAAAATAGCATACTTTAAACAGCAAGACGAAAGTTTAACTTCTGACGAAAGAATGATTGATTACTTGAGAGAAGAAAGTGAAGTAGCGAAAGAGAAAGATGGGACAGTTGTATCAGTTACCCAGTTGCTTGAAAGATTTCTATTTCCTAGTCAAACGCATGGCACTCGAATTAATAAGCTGTCAGGTGGCGAACAGAAGAGACTATATCTACTTAAATTGTTAGTACATGAGCCTAATGTATTAATTTTAGATGAACCAACAAATGATCTAGACACTGAAACATTAACGATACTTGAAGCTTATATTAATGAATTTGGTGGAACAGTTATAACTGTAAGCCATGATAGATACTTTTTAAATAAAGTGGCTAATAAATATTGGTATATTCATGACAAACAAATCGAACCAATGTTAGGTACTTTTGAAGATTATTTAGCGTACAAAAGAACGGTTGATAAAAAATCTTCACAACAACATAAAGAAGCACAAAAAGCTGAATCGAAATCTAAACCAACTGGTAGATTATCATTTAAAGAAAAACGAGAACTTGAACAACTAGAAGAGAATATTGAATATATTGAAACAAGATTAGAAAAGATTGAACAAGAAATGGTTGAACATGCGACAAATTATGAAAAGTTAAACGAACTGACAAATGAAAAAACATCAATTGAAGCGCAATACGAAGAAGATTATAAGCGTTGGTCATCCTTATCAGACAGATTATAAGCGTATAGAGGTGTAAATATAGATGCAAAATATTTTAAAAGAGTATTTCGGATATCAGCAATTTAGAGATGGACAGAAAGAAATTATAGATAAAGTCATTAATCATCGTCCTACTTTAGGCGTTATGCCTACTGGTGGCGGTAAATCAATTTGTTATCAAGTGCCAGGTCTATATTTAGATGGACTCACAATTGTCATTAGTCCACTGATTTCTTTAATGAAAGACCAAGTTGATAGCTTAAAATCAATGGGGATTAAAGCTGAATTTTTAAATAGTACTTTAACGAGTAAGGAAAAGAAGAGAGTAGAGCATGAACTCGTTTCAGGGCAGTTAGATTTTCTATATATTGCACCAGAACGATTTAACCAACCGCAGTTTATTCAAATGATTAACAAGTGTAATGTTCAACTTATAGCGTTTGATGAGGCACATTGTATTTCTAAATGGGGACATGATTTTAGACCGAGTTACCAAGAGGTCATAAAACATGTTATGAGTTTACCTCATCACTTTAGGCTCGTGGCTTTAACTGCAACAGCGACTAAAGAAGTACAAGCAGATATCTCTCAAAAGTTGGGCATAGCTGAAAATGATGTTGTTGAAACATCTATTAAACGTGAAAACTTAACATTTAAAGTGAATAATACGTATCAAAGACTCAATTTTGTTAAAGATTATGTGAAAAGTAATATTAAACATTCAGGTATTATTTATTGTTCTACTAGAAAACAAGTAGAGCAGTTGAGTGAAACATTAGATGATTTGGATATACAGAATGTTATGTACCATGCAGGCTTGCCTAAAGACGAAAGAGAGCGTGCACAACGTAAATTTATTGAAGATGATATCAAACTAGCTATCGCTACGAATGCGTTTGGTATGGGTATTGATAAATCTAACGTCAGGTTTGTCATTCACTATAATATGCCACAAGATATTGAATCTTATTATCAAGAAGCGGGTAGAGCAGGCCGAGATCAATTAGAGAGTGAATGTATTTTACTGTTTTCAGACAGAGATATTGATCTTCAAAAATTCTTTATATCATCAAGCCCAGCTGATGATGAATATAAAGAAAAACAAGGCGAAAAACTTAGACAAATGATTCAATATACGAAGACAACTAAATGTTTAGAAGCTATGATGATTCATTACTTCAATCCAGATGAAAAATTAGAAGAATGTGGCAGATGTTCAAGCTGTATTCAATCTGAAAAGTCATATAATATGACAACGGAAGCACAAAAAATATTAAGTTGTGTCGCAAGGTTAAAACAAAAAGAAAAACGAAATATGATCATACAAGTATTGAGGGGAGAACAAACACCTCAAATTTCCTCATTAGGATACAATGAACTAAGTACGTACGGTATCTTAAAAGACTATACAACCAATGAATGTCACCATTTATTAGATGAGTTACGTTACAAAGGTTATTTAAATGAGCATAAAGAGATATTAAGTGTAGACCAAGACGCTATGGAAGTACTTAGAGGGAATGTTGAAATTATGACAACGCCATTCAAATCTAAGCCGAAAGAAATAGTTGATATTCAAACAATTGCAGATGTCGATCGTGCTTTATTTGAACGATTAATTGAAGTAAGGAAAGATTTAAGTAAAGAATTAGAAGTATCACCTTTGTCTATCTTCTCAGATCAAATTCTAGAACAGTTTGCGAAAAGGTTACCAGAATCTAAAAAAGAAATGATTTTAATAGATGGAATAGGTAGCTATAAGTTGAAACATTATTGTCCGATATTTATCGACACAATCAAAAGTTACAAGCAACCAATTTAAATGATGATAGGTATTTTATTGTGAAATTAGGGTAAATAATGAAAGAGTAAAATGCGTTACAGACAATAAATAGAAATGTGGTGTCTATGAATGATCAAATTTGAAGCTGTTTCAAAGATATACGGGGATAAAAAAGCAGTAGATAATGTGAGTTTCAACATTAACGAAGGTGAATTTTTTGTTCTAATTGGACCTTCAGGTTGCGGGAAAACGACTACACTTAAAATGATTAACAGACTTATACCATTATCGGAAGGGTATATATATTTTAACGATAAACAAATTAGCGATTATGACGTTTCAGAAATGAGATGGGATATAGGCTATGTACTTCAGCAAATCGCGCTGTTTCCGCACATGACGATTAAAGAAAATATCGCGCAAGTTCCAGAAATGAAAAAATGGAAAAAGAAAGATATCGCTAATCGAGTAGATGAATTATTAAACATGGTAGGTTTAGAACCCGATACATTTAGAGATCGATATCCTAGAGAACTATCTGGTGGACAACAGCAACGTATAGGTGTGATACGTGCGCTTGCTGCAGATCCGCCTGTTATATTAATGGATGAACCATTTAGTGCATTGGATCCGTTAAGCAGAAAGAATTTACAAGATGATTTGTTAAAGCTACAATCAAAAATTAAAAAAACAATCGTCTTTGTAACGCATGATATTGAGGAAGCAATGAAAATGGGAGACCGCATTTGTTTGTTAAATCAAGGTCATATAGAACAAATTGGAACGACAGAAGACTTTATACACCGACCTAAAAATGATTTCGTAAAATCATTTATTGGTAATGTAGATACACATGTATTGAAACAAGTTAAACTCGGTGATATTGCACAACCTATATCAGAAGTACATATAGAATCCATTGAACAGTATCCAAAAGTAGAACCATCTCACACGATTGATGACGTATATGGATTATTAGCTGAACATGAAGCAATCATCATGGATAAAGGGGACAATGTTCCTAGCCATATTGTGACAAGACAATATGTATTTAGCTATTTGGCTGAAAAGAATAGAGGTGTTTCATAATGAATGCATTATTCGAAACGCTTGCAAGCAGAAAAGGTCAATTATTAGAGACATTATTAGAACATATACAGCTGTCATTTATTGCGTTGTTGATAGCTGTTGTGATCGCAGTGCCACTCGGTATATTACTTACTAAAACTAAAAAATTAGCAGAAGTTATTATTAATATAGCCGCTGTGTTACAAACAATTCCATCACTAGCATTGCTAGGTTTAATGATTCCATTGTTTGGAATCGGACGTCTTCCTGCAATTATTGCACTTGTTATATATGCATTATTGCCAATTTTAAGGAATACATATACCGGTATTAAAGAAGTCGACCCATCACTTATTGAAGCGGCACGAGGCATTGGTATGAAAACAGGACGAAGGTTGTCTAAAGTTGAATTACCGCTTGCTATGCCTGTTATGATGGCTGGTATTAGAACTGCTATGGTACTCATCATTGGTACTGCGACTTTAGCAGCGTTAATTGGCGCTGGTGGACTCGGAGATTTAATTCTTTTAGGTATTGATAGAAATAATACCTCATTAATATTGTTAGGTGCGATTCCAGCTGCAATATTAGCAATTTTCTTTGATGTCTTTTTAAGAATATTAGAGAAAATTTCATACAAAAAATCGTTAATTATTTTAGGGACGATATTAATCATTTTCTTACTGTCTGTTACAATACCTCTATTTGCCCAAAAAAGTGACAAAATTACTTTAGCTGGCAAACTAGGGTCTGAACCAGAAGTGATTACGAATATGTACAAAATATTAATAGAAGAAGAAACTGATAATACGGTAGAAGTAAAAGCAGGGATGGGTAAAACATCATTCTTGTTTAATGCATTAAAGTCTGATGAAATAGACGGTTATTTAGAATTCACAGGAACAGTTTTAGGAGAATTGACTAAAGAAACGCCGAAATCAACGACTGAAGAAGATGTCTATAACCAAGCTAACAATAGTTTAGACAAAAAATTCGATATGCAGTTGCTTGAACCGATGAAATATAACAATACTTATGCTTTAGCTGTTAAAAAAGAGTATGCAGAAAAGCATAATATTAAAACGATTTCTGATTTGGATAAAGTTAAAGATGATATTAGACCTGGTTTCACATTAGAATTTAATGATCGTGAAGATGGATACAAAGGTGTTCAGAAAAAATACGACTTGAACTTTAAAGATGTCAAAACAATGGAACCTAAGTTAAGATATCAAGCACTTGAAAGTAACGACATTGATTTAATTGATGCATATTCAACAGATGCTGAACTTAAAGAATATGGAATGGTCGTCTTAGAAGATGATAAAAAGCTATTCCCACCATATCAAGGTGCACCTTTAATGAAGAAAGAAACTGTGAAAGAGCATCCAGATGTCGTTAAAGCTATGAATAAACTAAAAGGTAAAATTTCGGATGAAGAGATGCAAGAAATGAATTATAGAGTAACGATTAAAGATGAAGTCGCTTATCAAGTTGCAAAAGAATATTTAGAGAAGAATGACTTGATTAGCTAAATACCATTGATTTATGAAAATGATTAGGTCTATAATACTAATAAATTACAAAACGGTAAATTTCGATTTACCGTTTTTTATATTTCAATTTGGAGGTCTTAGATTATGAAGCAACAGTTAAGTGAATTACAGGCATATCAACCGGGTTTATCACCGAGACAATTAAAAGAAAAGTATGGCATAGATGGAGAAATGGTCAAGCTTGCTTCAAATGAAAATTTATATGGTCCTTCACCAAAAGTAAAAGAAGCCATTAAAAATAATTTAGACGAATTATTCTATTATCCAGAAGTGAAACAGTTTGAAGTGAAAGAAACATTAAGCACATTCCTTAATGTAAAAAAAGAACAAATCTTTTTTGGTTCAGGTTTAGACGAAGTTATTATGATTATTTCAAGAACTGTCTTAGAGCCTGGCGATGAAATATTAACAAGTGATATGACGTTTGGACAGTACAAACATCATGCCATTATTGAAAGTGCACAAGTTAAAACAACACCACTTAAAGATGGTTATTTTGATTTAGATGCTATGTATGAACAAATCACAGACAAAACTAAATTAATATGGATATGTAATCCTAATAATCCTACTGGCACATATCTTTCACATGATGCCATCGAATCTTTTATTAAAAAAGTGCCTGATGACATTATTGTGTTAATTGATGAAGCGTATATAGAGTTTGCAGTTGCTGACGATATCCCAAACAGTTTAGAACTGTTATCAAAATATAACCAAGTAGTTGTGTTAAGAACGTTATCTAAAGCGTATGGACTAGCTTCACAGCGTATAGGGTATGCGATAGCGAATGAGTCTTTATTAGATCAATTAGATATCGTGAGACTGCCTTTCAACGTAACATCTTTATCTGCAGTTGCAGCAGATGCAGCGATAAAAGACCAAACTTATTTAAAAGAAATGACACAAAAAAATCGTCAAGAAATAGAGAAGTTTTTAAATGCTTCTTTCAAAGAACATATTTATGATAGCCAAACGAATTTTATATATGTAAATACTGAAGAGCCTCAAGTATTATATGATTATTTAATCAAAGAAGGATTTATTACACGACCATTTCCAAATGGCGTTCGAATTACGATGGGTTTCAGTGAACATAATGATAAAATGTTAAAAGTATTAGAAACATTTTTTGAAACGCATAATTCATAAAAAAGGAAAGTCATTAATTTCTTTGATATACTAGTAGACATTGATAGATATAAAGGAGTAGGTATAATGACGAAGCAAACAATCGGTATTGATATGGATGAAGTTCTAGCTGACACAATTAAAAAATTATTAAGACGTTACAATGAAGAAACTGCTTCAAATGTAACAATGGAAGAACTTAAAGGTACAAAAATACGTAATATGATGCCAGAGCACCAAGGTGTTCTTACGAGTATTTTAAGAGAGGATGGCTTCTTCAGAGATTTAGAAGTATTTCCGAATGCGATTGAAGTCGTTCAAAAATTAAATGAATATTATGACGTATATATTGTCACTGCGGCAATGGACGTACCAACTTCATTTGCTGACAAATATGATTGGCTAAGAGAACATATGCCATTTTTATCACCACAACATTTTGTGTTCTGCGGTGATAAAGGCATCGTCAATACAGACTACCTAATTGATGACAACCCTAAACAATTAGAAAGCTTTAATAACCACGCTCTTATGTATGCTGCCGATCACAATGCTGAGTATGATAAATGGCCAAAAGTTCAAAACTGGCTAGAAGTAGAAGAATATTTCTTAGGTGAGTACGGCGAGTACGCTAAACATCATGAAACTGTATCAGAATCATCAAAATAAATAAAAAATACGACATCAAGCTCAATGAGCTGATGTCGTATTTTTATGTTGTACTAGTGTATACCTTGCATAAGTTTTTTGATCTTTGGTGTCATGGCTAATACAATCAATGCCACGACAATTGCAATTGCACCAATTAGTCCGAAGTAATTTTGTTGTCCTAATGGTTCTATAAGTTTAACGAGTTGACCGTTAATACCTTGTGCTGTTGCGTTTGTTAAGAACCAAAGACTTAACATTTGTGCTGAAAATGCTTTTGGTGCAAGTTTAACAGACACACTTGATCCAGTAGGTGATAAACACAGTTCTCCGATTACACATAAGAAGAAGCTAAATATTAACCATATTGGATTCATCAGTTCTGCTTGTTGCATGGACATTGCAATCATCATAGCAATAAATGAAATACCTGCAAATGTTAAACCAATTACAAATTTAAGTGGTGTAGATGGATTGTATTTTCCTAACTTTTGCCACAAGAATGAAATAACTGGCGCAAATATAACGATGAAGAAAGGATTTATAGATTGGAACCAACCTGCTGGTATAACAAAGTTAATACCATATGCATTTAAATCTAATTGAGTGTGTTCTTGAGCAAATACCCCAAGTACGTTCGAACCTTGTTCTTGAATGCTCCAGAATAATACTGAAGCTAAGAAAAGCGGTATATATGCTATCAGTCTTGATTTTTCAGTGGCATCGATATCTGGACTGCGATACATAATTGCCCAATATATAAAGGGTACAACGATACCGACTATTAATACGATTAAACTAATTGAATTAAATGTAAGTTGTCCAATTGAATATAATATACCTAAAAGGATAACAATACCTATCGCACTATATGTAAATATTTTAGAATATTTCAGCTTTTCTTTATGATTTAAAGGGTTAGAAGGGTGATTTTCAACTTCTCCAAGACTTTTTCTTTGGAATAGTACATAAGCTATTAAAGCTAATAACATACCAAATGCTGCGATAGAGAAACCTTGATGAAATCCTATACTAACACGCACTTTGTCAATAATAAGTGGTGATATTAAGGCACCCATGTTAACTGACATGTAGAATATAACGAACCCTGCATCCAGTCTATTATCGCTCTTGTGGTACAAACCTCCAACAACGTTTGAAATATTCGGTTTCATTAATCCTGAACCTACGATAATAAGAATCATAGATATTAAAAATGCACCTAAACCAAATGGTAAAGATAATACTACGTGGCCTAACATAATAAGTACGGCTCCGTACATCAATGATCGACGTGAACCAAGTAATCTATCGGCAACCCATCCACCTAATATACCAGTCATAAATATGAGTGAACCATACATTGACATAACTTGTTGCGCTGTGATTTTATCTAATCCAAGCCCACCTTGACTAACAGAAAAGTATAAATAATACAGTAAAATCGCACGCATCCCGTAATAACTAAAACGTTCCCAGAATTCTACAAAGAATAATATGCCTAATCCACGTGGATGACCAAAAAACCCATGTTGAGGAACAGTTTCTACCATTTCCTCTCGCGTCATTTTGCTCATAAAAAATCGCTTCCTTTCTAAACTCCACCCAATTAGGTAAGTTTAAAGAACATTTTAACTCTATAAATTATAAAATTCAATAAAATTTTAATAAGTTCTAAAATTTTGAATAATCAAAAAAAATTATATTAAAAAGGAAAGTAACATACAGAATCACTTTTTATAATGCGTATGTTTTCTTGTGAAACATTTTCAGTCTTCTGAGTCTTCGTGCGTTTTACCCGTGAATTTATCAGAAACGCACAATATCTTCTGAGTCTTCGTGCGTTTTACCCGTGAATTTATCAGAAACGCACAATATCTTCTGAGTCTTCGTGCGTTTTATCCAAAATTTACCAAAAACGCACAATATTGTTTGAGTCTTGGTGCGATTTATCCGTGAATTTATCAAGTCAGGATCCACATGATAAATAGCAAAAAGATGACTGGGACATTAACATCCTAGATTAACAAGAAAGAGCGTAAATTCTTGAATAAATAGGAATTTACGCTCTTTTTCTTATATTGGTAGCCATTAAAGCTAAACCAATTTATGTACTTTAGATTTTAACTAATTTCACTATAATATTCTCCACGATTTTGCAAAGTGCTGACGCCCGGGGGAATAGTATGAGTGAGAGACTACAGGCTCGAGCCATACCCCCAGGCAAGCATGCACTTTCAAAATCGTAAGATTTTAAAACATACGGGCGTTCTATGTTGCTTGTTTGGTAAGTCTTGCAACATACAGCATGCACTTTCAAAATCGTAAGATATTAAAATATAAAAAATCTCTTCACTAGGCTTACCTAATGAAGAGATTTTCTATTTTGAGAATGGATATTTATGTCCCAGTCTCTTGATAAATTCTATTTTATGCCGCCCATCAATGTTTTGATTTTTGGACTAGCTACTAGAAGTAAGATAGCTATAATAATTGCTAAAATACCTGAGTATAAGAAGTAATCATTTGAACTTATACTCGTGTAAACTTTAACCATTTGAGCATTTAACCCTTGTGCCATAGCATTTGATAAGAACCAAACACTCATCATTTGAGCTGTAAATGCTTTTGGTGCTAATTTTGTTGTTGTTGATAAAGCGATTGGTGAGATACAAAGTTCACCAAGTGTTACTAGTAAGAAACTTGCGAATAACCATACTGGGTTGATTAATGATGAATCACTTGATAAAGGTACAACCATAATGATATATGAAAGACCTGCTAAGAATACACCTATAGAGAACTTATAAACAGTAGGTGGATTGAACTTACCTAGTTTAACCCATAAGATTGAGAATATTGGTGCGAATAGAATGATGAAGAACGGGTTAAGTGACTGGAACCAAGCTGCTGGTATGTTGAAATCAATTGCACCACCAGTTAGTTTAGCCATACTTAATTGTGTTTTAGTATCTGCAAATTGTGCTAATACTGTAGAACCTTGTTCTTGAATCATCCAAAACGCTACTGCAGCTATAAATAATGGTATGTACGCATACACACGTGTACGTTCGTAATCTTCCGTCTTTTTACTTACAGTAATTTTTATAAAGTAATAAATTGGTAATAGAACACCTAGAACTGAAATGAAGTTCGCAAAGTTCGGTAATGTTAATTGACCAAATATACTTAGAATAACGCAGACAATTGCGATGACTGCAACGACAATTGCAACGATTTTTGTAATTTTTTTCTTTTCTTCTGAATTTAACGGATCCGGTACTTCTATACCAGCTAGACCTAAATATTTCTTGTTTGTTAAGAAATAAATGATTAAACCGAGAAACATACCTACTGCCGCTACTGCGAAACCAGCATGGAAACCAACGTTAACTTGTAACCAACCGATTAATAGTGGTGATAGTAATGCACCTAAGTTGATTGACATGTAGAAAATTGTAAATGCTGAGTCCAATCTTGGATCATTTTTCTCATATAATAAACCAACAGTTGATGAAATGTTAGGTTTCAATAGTCCTGTACCAATGATTAAGAATAAAAGTGCGACTAATAATAAAGTGAAATTGCTCGGTAGTGATAATAGAACATGACCGATCATGATGAGTATTCCACCATAGAATAATGCATGTCGTGTACCTGTAATTCTATCAGCAATCCATCCACCAATGACACCACTCATATAAACAAGTGCACCGTAGATAGATACAATTTGAAGTGCTAAACCTTGATCAATGCCAAATCCGCCTTTTGCTACTGAATAGTAAATGTAGTAGGCAAGAATAGCCTTCATCCCATAATAACTAAATCTTTCCCAAAATTCAGTTAGGAACAATGTTGATAAGCCTTTAGGATGGCCAAAGAAACCAGTACGCGGTGTACTCTGGATAATTTCCTCTTTAGTATAATGTTTGTTACCCATTTTTTACTTCCCCTCATAATAAACTGTATTCATTTTTTAGATGTACTTAAAATTAGCACATGTTAAATTGTAATCGTTTCGTAAAATAAACACAAGTTAAAGATTAACAATATTCATACAATAGTGATTATTTAAAATAATTAAATACAGTAGCGTCAAGGGTTACACGTAATTTTAAAAAAAATTAATTTTGTAAGCGTTTTCTTTTATAGGTGGTTAATATGTCTATATATGTGAAAAATGTAAATGTTATATAGTGAAAAAACCACATCCGCAATAAAGGGATGTGGTATATGAATTATCTGTTATCTATATTTTCAGGATATAAGTCGTGATTCATCATGCGATATTCTGCCATTTTTTCATACTTTGAATCTGGTCTACCGTAGTTCGTATATGGATCAATTGAAATGCCACCTCGTGGCGTAAATTTACCTAAAACTTCTATATAATGGGGGTCCATTAATTCTATTAAGTCATTCATAATGACATTCATACAATCTTCGTGAAAATCTCCGTGGTTTCTAAAGCTAAACAGATATAATTTTAAAGATTTAGATTCTACCATTTTTACATTTGGAATGTAAGAAATATAAATAGTAGCAAAATCCGGTTGTCCAGTGATTGGGCATAATGATGTGAATTCTGGACAATTAAATTTAACGAAGTAATCTCTACCTTGGTGTTTGTTGTCAAACACTTCTAATACCTCTGGCGTATATTGATCGTGATATTGATTGTTTTGATTCCCTAATAATGTGATATCTTTTAATTCTTCTTTATTTCTTCCCTCTGACATTATGATTCTCCTTTTGAAATGGATTGTTTCGGTTTTGGATTTCTTTGAGCTTTTCTGAACATATAATATCCTGCAAGGAATATAATGATATATCCTAGATAGCTTAATAAATCGGGTACCTCTTTAAATATGATGAAACCGAGTAAAGCACTAAATATTACAGAAGCATATACAAATATTGAAATATCTTTAGCAGCAGCAAAACTATATGCGATTGTTATGCCAAACTGACCAATTGTTGCGAACACACCCGACATTAACAATATGATAACTTGTGATGTCGTCATCGGTTCAAATGTAAATATGACAAATGGGATTAATGCGACTGTTGAAAAGAATGAAAAATAAAAAACTGTTGTATAAGATTTTTCGCGTTGTCCTAATGGTCTTAAAGCTGTGTATGCGCCAGCAGCAAAAATACCTGATAGTAATCCGATAATTGCAGGGGTTGTATCTGAATCAAATGTAGGTTTAATGATGAAAAGTGCACCTGCAATTGCAACAACCATTGCAATAATTTGATATTTCCGGGCTTTTTCATTTAAAAACAATGCACAAAGTAGTATAGTCCAGAATGGATTTAATTTCATTAACATGTCTGCATCACTTAAAACCATATGATCGATTGCATAAATATTGAGCAACACACCAATTAAACCAAGTGTGGAACGTAATATAAGCAATGGTTGGTTTTCTAATTTACCGAAAAAGGGTGCTTTAAATTTGATAACGAAGTAAATGGGTACAATCATCGCAATAAGGTTTCTAAAGAGTGATTTTTGAAAAACCGGTAAGTCACCAGAAAGTCTGAAGAATACAGCCATTAAACTAAATCCTATTGATGAAATGAGTATGGCTATTATACCTTTAACTGTAGAGTTCATTTATACACCTTCCAATTTTTATCAATGAACATATATTATCATAATTCACTTTAAAAAGTATATGTCTTGTTAACGCATTTGGATTCTAAATATAAATTTTAAATGAAAGATATTTTTAAATGTTGATATAGCAATGTTTATTAGAAGATGTAGGAAAGTCAAGCCTATTTTTTTATAAAAATTAAGGTATTATAAGTGTTATGAATCATTTATAGTGTTATAATAAAACACACAATATAGTATGTGCATAAGAAATTGAACACTATATCTTGTGTTTTGCACATTTAGTACAAAAATGAATAAAGTGTTAAAATTTTTGTATTTTTAATTTTATAAATACAATTTGTTAAGTATATATATGTGGTAGGTGAAAGTTTATGAAGATAATTTATTACTCTTTAACAGGTAATGTAAGACGGTTCATTCAGAGGGCTGGATTGTCTGATACAATGGCTCTCACTGAGGCTAACAAAACAAATGTAATAAACGAACCATTTATAATGGTTACAGGTACAATTGGATTCGGCCAAGTACCTGACACTGTGCAAGATTTCTTGAATGTAAATCATCAACATCTTAGAGCGGTAGCAGGTAGTGGAAATAGAAATTGGGGACAGAATTTCGCGAAAGCAAGTGAAGAAATCGCGAATAAATATCATGTCCCTTTATTGATGAAATTTGAATTACACGGTAACCAAGAAATAGCAGATGAATTTAAAGAAAAGGTGGTTAATCTCTATGAAAATGATCAACAAACAACAGAAAAATCATATTGAATTAAACAATAAAGTAACTAAAAGAAGAGAAGACGGCTTTTTCGATATTGAAAAAGATCAAGAAGCTTTAGAAGTATATTTAGAAGAAATAGCAGAAAAAACAATCCAATTTAATGATCCAATGGAACGCTTGCACTTTTTAGTTGATCAAGACTTCTATTATGATTTATTTAAAGAATACAGTGAAGAATCACTTAAAGAGATCAACCAGTTTGCAGATTCAATTCCTTTTCAATTTGCAAGTTATATGTCAGCAAGTAAATTTTTCAAAGATTATGCATTAAAGACTAATGATAAATCCGAATATCTAGAAACATATAAAGAACACGTTATTATTGTGGCGCTATATTTAGCTAAAGGTAATGTTAAACAAGCTAAGCAATTTGTTGAAGGTATGATTGAACAACGTATTCAACCTGCAACACCAACATTCTTAAATGCTGGTAGAGCAAGACGTGGTGAGTTAGTCAGTTGTTTCTTACTAGAAGCAGATGATAGTTTAAATTCAATTAACTTTATCGATTCAACTGCTAAACAATTGAGTAAAATTGGTGGCGGTGTAGCTATTAATTTATCTAAATTACGTGCTCGTGGTGAAGCAATCAAAGGCATTAAAGGGGTAGCTAAAGGCGTACTTCCAGTTGCGAAATCATTAGAAGGTGGATTTAGTTATGCTGATCAGCTTGGTCAAAGACCTGGTGCAGGTGCAGTTTATTTAAACATCTTCCACTATGACGTACTAGAATTTTTAGATACTAAAAAAGTTAACGCTGATGAAGATATTAGACTTTCAACAATATCTACAGGCTTAATCGTTCCTTCAAAATTCTTTGATCTTGCTAAAGAAGGTAAAGATTTCTATATGTTTGCACCTCACACTGTTGAACGTGAATACGGTGTAACGCTAGACGATATTAACCTAGATGAATATTATGATGAGCTTGTTGCAAATCCTAATGTTATTAAAAAAGCTAAAGACGCTCGTGATATGCTCAATACAATTGCGCAAACACAATTACAATCAGGTTATCCTTATTTGATGTTCAAAGACAATGCGAATAAAGTACATCCGAACGCAAATATTGGTCAAATTAAAATGAGTAACTTATGTACGGAAATTTTCCAATTACAAGAGACATCTATTATTAATGATTACGGCACAGAAGATGAAATTAAACGTGATATTTCATGTAACTTAGGGTCATTAAATATCGTGAATGTAATGGAATCTAAGAAATTTAAAGATTCAGTTCATATCGGAATGGACGCATTAACAGTTGTTTCTGATGATACAGAAATTAAAAATGCTCCAGGTGTGAGAAAAGCGAACAGTGAATTACATTCAGTTGGCTTAGGCGTTATGAATTTACATGGTTATTTAGCTAAAAACAAAATTGGCTATGAGTCTGAGCAAGCAAAAGACTTTGCTAATGTATTCTTTATGACTATGAATTACTATTCTATTCAACGTTCAATGGAAATTGCGAAAGAAAGACAAGAAACGTATGTTGATTTCGATAAATCTGATTATGCTTCAGGTAAATATTTTGAAAAATATATTCAAAATGATATTAAACCACAATTTGATAATGTTACAGCATTATTTGAAGGCATTGACGTTCCAACAGCTGAAGATTGGAAAGCATTAGCAGAAGCGGTTAAAGAGAATGGATTATATCACGCGTACAGACTTGCTATTGCACCAACTCAAAGTATTTCATATGTGCAAAATGCTACAAGTTCAGTAATGCCTATCGTAGACCAAATTGAAAGAAGAACATATGGTAATGCAGAAACATTCTATCCAATGCCATTCTTATCACCAGAAACGATGTGGTATTACAAATCAGCATTTAATACAGATCAAATGAAATTAATTGATTTAATTGCAACAATTCAAGAGCACGTAGACCAAGGTATTTCTACAATCTTATATGTTAATTCAGAAATTTCTACACGTGAACTTTCAAGATTATATGTATATGCTCACCATAAAGGTTTGAAATCACTTTACTATACACGTAATAAATTATTAAGTGTTGAAGAATGTACAAGTTGCTCAATTTAATCATTTTAATAAGATAGGAGATCTAACATGAAGGCAGTAAATTGGAATACACAAGAAGATATGACAAATATGTTCTGGCGTCAAAACATCTCACAAATGTGGGTTGAATCAGAATTTAAAGTATCTAAAGATATAGCAAGTTGGGAAACACTTACAGAACCTGAAAAAAATGCATTTAAAAAAGCATTGGCAGGACTTACAGGTTTAGATACACATCAAGCAGATGATGGAATGCCACTAATAATGATGCACACGAGCGATTTACGTAAAAAAGCTGTGTATTCATTTATGGGTATGATGGAACAAGTACATGCGAAAAGTTATTCTCATATATTCACAACATTGTTACCATCTAGCGAAACAAACGAACTATTAGATACATGGGTTGTAGAAGAACCACATCTAAAATACAAATCAGATATAATTGTAGGAAACTACCATAAACTGTGGACTAAAGAGGCTTCTGTATATGATCAATATATGGCTAGAGTATCAAGTGTGTTCTTAGAAACATTCTTATTCTACTCAGGCTTCTATTATCCTTTATATTTAGCTGGACAAGGTCGTATGACAACTTCAGGTGAAATTATTCGTAAAATATTATTAGATGAATCGATTCATGGTGTATTTACAGGATTAGATGCACAAAGTCTGAAAAATGAACTTTCACAAGACGAACAAATTAAAGCTGATAGAGAAATGTATCGTATGCTTGATTTACTATATAAAAACGAATACGAATATACTAAAATGTTGTACGATGAAATAGGATTAACGAATGACGTAATGAACTATGTAACATATAATGCTAACAAAGCATTAGCAAACTTAGGATTCGAACCTTACTATGAAGAAAAAGCATTCAACCCGATTATAGAGAATGCTTTAAATACAAGCACTAAGAACCATGACTTCTTCAGTGTTAAAGGTGACGGTTACGTAATAGCATTAAATGTAGAATCACTTACAGATGACGACTTCGTCTTTGATGAAAAATAAAAGTTTAGGACATTAACATCCTAAATTAATATAAAAGAGCGTAAATTCTTCGAAAATAAGAGTTTACGCTCTTTTTACTATATTGTTTGCACACTTCGTCTTAAATGATCTTTTATAATTGATAGGCATTAAAAAGTTAACATATTTTTCATTATTTATTGAATTTAAAATGGATTTATTGTTTATAATGAGTGTAATAGCATGAAAGGTGGATTTTACTCATGAAAAGAATTGTGATAAGTATTTTAACGGTATTAATGATTTCTATGCTTGCAGCATGTGGAAATGATAAGAAGGAAGATGAGCATAATCATTCAGAACATAAGTCTTCTGATAAACCTCAAGCTTTAGAAGTAGCTTTAAATGTACCTAAAGAAGCTAAGAGTGGGGAAGAAGTTGAATTATCAGCGGAAGTTAAACTTGGGGATGAAAAGGTTAAAGATGCAGATGAAGTAATGTTTGAAATTGTTAAAGATGGGGACAAGGCTTCTTCTGAAATGAAGAAAGTTAAAGAAAATAAAGATGGCGTATATACTTTGAAATATAAGTTTAAAGAAGCTGGTAAATACAATGTAACGAGCCATGTTACAGCTAGGGATCAACATACAATGCCTAATCAAAATATTAATATTAAATAATTATTAAAGAGTAGTGGAATATAATTCCATTGCTCTTTTTTAAAATAGCATTGCATTTAATTTTATTCTTCATTACAATAGAGATAATGATAATCGTTATCAACTAATGAGAAGTAGGGTGTGACATGGGAAAGTTTTTAATGCGTTTAGATGTTTTAGCTATATTATTAGTAATCGCAACATTCTTCTCGATTTTTATAGGTGTCTCTGAGGTAAAACCTTTACATATATTTAATCTATCTGATGAACAAAAAAATATATTAGTATCGAGTAGGATTCCAAGAACAGTAAGTATTATTATTTCGGGTAGCTCTTTAGCAATTTGTGGGCTTATTATGCAACAGCTCACGCGTAATAAATTTGTTTCGCCAACAACGGCTGGAACAATGGACTGGGCTAGATTAGGTATTTTAATTTCTTTAATTGCTTTTCCAGAGGCAAATATATTAGTTAAATTACTATTTGCTACATTGTTGAGTTTGTTAGGAACAATGTTATTCATGCAAATTCTACAAAGAATTCAATTCAAAGATGTCATATTCATTCCACTAGTTGGTATTATGCTCGGAAATATCGTTTCTAGTTTTTCATCTTTTGTTGCTTTAAGAACGAATGCTGTGCAAAGTATAGGGAATTTCATGCAAGGTAATTTTTCGATTATTACAAGCGGTAGATATGAAATTTTATATATAAGTATTCCGTTATTGATTCTTGCATTTATATTTGCAAATCAATTTACGATTGCTGGAATGGGTAAAGATTTTAGTGTGAACTTAGGACTTAATTATCAAAAAGTCGTCAATATCGGGCTGATTATCGCATCAATTATTACCGCGCTCGTTGTTGTAACAGTTGGGATGATGCCTTTCTTAGGATTGATTATTCCAAACTTAATATCAATGTTTAGAGGTGATCATTTAAAAAATGCACTTCCACATACAGCTATTTTCGGCGCATTGTTTGTTATGATTTGTGATGTATTAGGTAGACTCATCATTTTCCCTTATGAAATTACAATTGGATTAACGATTGGTGTAATTGGTAGTTTTATTTTTATAGTAATGCTGATGAAAGGACGATCAAGAAATGCTCAATAGATTATCACCTGTACATAAATTAATCCTTTTATCTGTTTTAACACTACTGATTGCAGCATTGTATTTGTTTTATAATATTAATCCAAATATTCTAGAGTATCAATTAACGGGGCGTGTAAGAAAAGTAATTGCTATGTTATTAGTAGGTGGAAGTATTGCGGTGTCTACAGTAGTTTTCCAAACGATTACGAATAACAGGATTTTAACACCATCTATTATAGGTTTAGATGCTGTATATATGTTTATTAAGACTTCTTTAATATTTGTATTTGGTTCAACTTCGACAATTGTATTAAACTATCAATTGAATTTTATAATTACGCTTGTCGGAATGATTTTATTTAGTTTGTTTTTATTCCAAATATTATTTAGATCTAAAGATCAGAATGTATTCTTCATATTATTATTAGGTATTGTGTTTGGTACATTCTTCTCTAGTTTATCTAGCTTTATTGAAATGATGATTGATCCTGAAGAATTTTTATCTATACAAAGTGCAATGTTTGCAAGTTTTAGTGCTATTAATGAAAAGTTGCTCGTAATATCAGGTACAGCACTTTTAATCATGATTGTAATAGCATTTAAGATTAAGCCATATTTAGATGTATTGTCATTAGGAAGAGATCATGCCATCAATCTTGGCGTTAATTATATGAATGTGACAAGATGGCTCATGGTTATGGTTGCATTGCTTGTTACAATTTCAACTGCGCTTGTAGGTCCTATTACATTTTTAGGTCTACTCGTCGTTAATTTAGCACATGAATTTATGAAAGAATTTGAACACAAATATATACTGCCAGCTTCTATACTCATAAGTTGGATCAGTTTGTTTTTAGGTCAATGGGTAGTCGAACACATATTTGAAGGAAACACAGAAATTAGTATCATGATTAACTTTATAGGCGGTATTTACTTTATATTCTTAATTTTAAAGGAGCGTAATGTAGCATGATTAAAGTTCAAGGTTTAACAAAAGCTTATCATCAGAGCAAAGTCGTTGATGACGTTGATATAGAAATTGAAAAAGGTAAAATCACTTCTTTTATTGGACCGAATGGTGCTGGGAAAAGTACGGTTTTAGCTATGGTTAGCCGATTGATTGAAACAGATGAAGGTAATATTAAAATAGATAACCAAGATATCTCTTCAATGAAAAGTAATGAACTTGCTAAAAAGCTCTCTATTTTAAAACAAACGAACCATACAGAACTTAAGATTTCTGTAAGACAACTCGTGAGTTTTGGTAGATTTCCTTATTCAAAAGGTAAATTAAAAAAAGAAGACCATATCATGATTGATAAAGCATTAGAATATTTAGGATTAACGAACATTCAAAATAAATATTTAGGTGAGTTATCTGGTGGGCAAAAACAAAGAGCATATATTGCGATGACAATCGCTCAAGATACAGATTATATATTATTAGACGAACCATTAAATAATTTAGACATGAAACATTCTGTACAAATTATGAAAATTTTAAGAAGACTTGTTAAAGAAATGAACAAAACGATTGTGATTGTGATACACGATATTAATTTTGCATCTTGTTACTCGGATAAAATTATTGCGATTAAAGAAGGTAAAGTAGAAATAGCAGGCCTTAAAAATGAGGTTATCAATGAACCAGTATTGAGTGATATTTATGATTTAGATATTAAAATAGAAGAAATTAATGGTCAACGTATATGCGTTTATTTTGATAATGAATACATTGAAGCAGATGAAATAAAAACGTTAGCGATGTAATGGATTAAGTTTCATACATTGAAGGGAGTGATGCTTGATATTAGATGGGCAGATAGGTTTTTGGACACATTTTACATCATTCAATCAGAAGGAGAATCATAGTCAATGAAAAAAGTATTCAGTTTTATATTAATTGCAGTATTATCAGTAGTACTTGTGGCATGTGGAAGTAACTCAAGCAGCAAAGAGGAAAAATCATCAAAAGATGATACTAAAAGTGAGTCAAAAACAATAGAAATTCAATCGAAATATCAAGTTCGCGGTGAGAAGAAAGATGGCAGTGATTCTAAAAATATCGAAGAAAAAGTTAAAGTACCAGTTAATCCTAAAAAAGTAGTTGTATTAGATTATGGTGCTTTAGATACAGTTGAAGCTTTAGGTGCAAAAGATACAGTTAAAGGTGCTCCCAAAGGGGAAGGTGGCGCATCATTACCTGACTTCTTAAATACATTTAAAGGTGACGACGTTGTTAACACTGGTTCAGTAAAAGAAGTAAACTATGATAAAATAGCTGAAATCCAACCAGACTTAATCTTGTTCTCTGGCCGTACAGCTGGTACAGAAGTACAAGATGAATTGAAAAAAGCAGCTCCAGATGCAGCGAGATTATATGTTGGTGCAGATGATAAAGATTTATTAAATTCAGTTGAAGAAAATACGACGAATTTAGGTAAAATCTTTGATAAAGAAGATAAAGCAAAAGAATTAAATGCAGATTTAGATAAAAAAGTGAAAACAGCTAAAGCAAAAGCTAAAAAAGTAGACGACAAAGCAATGTTCTTATTAGTTAACGAAGGTGAATTATCTACATATGGTCCAGGTGCTCGATTTGGTAGCTTAATTTATGACGTATTAGATATTAAACCTGTCGATAAAAATATTAAAGCAAGCGGCCACGGACAACCAATCAGTTATGAATATGTTACTGAGAAAAATCCAGGTATCATTTATGCAATGGATAGAGGTAAAGCTATTGGTGGTAAAGAAAGTTCAAACAAAGCATTATCAAATGATGTCATTAAAGATGTAGATGCTATTAAAAATGATAAAGTCATTAATGTTGATCCAGAATTATGGTACTTAGCTTCAGGTGGCGTAAGAACAACTGAAAAACAAGTAGACGAAGTCATTAAAGGTTTAGAATAAAAGTAAAAAAGACAAGCGATATTAATTAATCGCTTGTCTTTTTTAATCTTTTAATCTTTCTCCGATGATTCTTACTTCTCTTTTTAATTCTACGTCAAATTTTTCTTTAACTACGCTTTGGACATGTTTAATGATGTTTTCATAGTCTGTGGCTGTACCATTATCTACATTCACGATAAATCCGGCATGCTTAGTAGATACTTCTACGCCACCAATTCTATGACCTTGTAGTCCTGCATCTTGAATAAGTTTACCAGCAAAATGATTAGGTGGTCTTTGGAAGACACTTCCACATGAAGGATATTCTAATGGTTGTTTATCTTCACGACGTTGTGTTAAGTCATCCATAGTTGCTTGAATTGAATTAATGTCACCGTCTTTTAATTTGAATGTTGCTTCTAATACGACTAAATGTTTTCGTTGAACAATGCTTGTACGATAGTCTAATTCTAAATCTTCACCTTTAATGACGTGTAATTGACCTGTATCATCTACCGCCTTAATGTAATCTATACAATCTTTCACTTCGCCGCCATATGCACCAGCATTCATGTATACTGCTCCACCAACAGAACCTGGTATCCCACAGGCAAATTCTAAACCTGTTAAATGATGATTTCTAGCACGTCTAGATACATCAATAATAGCTGCGCCGCTTCCGCAAGTAATGGATTGATTATTAACGGTTATTTGATTGAATTGTAATAAGCTTATAACAATGCCTCTTATACCACCATCTCGAATGATGATATTTGAACCATTTCCTAAAAATGTTAATGGAATTTGATTATTATATGCAAATTCTATAATCTTTTGTACTTCTATATGTGAAGTGGGTGATAAATAAAAGTCCGCTTTGCCACCAGTTTTAGTGAATGTATATCTTTTTAGTGGCTCGTCTACCTTTATAAGTGATTTAGGGAGGAAAGTAGTTAACGCCTCCAAAATAGTATGATTATCCAACGTACGACGTCCTTTCTTTATTGTGCGCTTAATACTATTATATCAAGATTTATAATCTTAAGCTAATAGGTTATTTTTTATGTTTATTTATGAGTTGTTGAAACCATTTTTGTTTTTGGTTTTCGTAGTCTTTAATACTTCTAGAATTATGTAAAGCCTCTATCTTAAATGATTCGAAAGTCTTTATAATATTTGTATCATTTGTTAAAAGTGCCTCTACAGTTAAATAATCATATAACATTTGGTTGTTTTGTTCAACAATATGTAAACGTGCAATTTGATTTAACGCAACCATGTCTTGAAATTGAGCCATTATAATTTTTTTGTGATAGCCATTATGCAATCGATATATTTGATGATAGTTTAGTCTTTTTTCGTCTAAGCTCGTAATGTCATGTAACGACTTTACTGTTACAAGAACATCAATAATTGGCTCAGTAGAATAATGTGTTTGCTTAGTGCCACCTATGTGATAGACTGCTATCACTGGCGAATCTAACAGTTCCAATAATAATTGTTGAATCATTTTAAATTTTGGTTTAAAATCATCTGATGATTGTAATTGAATAAAGGGCTGTGGAAGTTTTAACATAAGTACTCCTTTCTATAACACATACATGAATATATAATATAACATTTTCATTATCCATGAAATTATGTATAATACAAGGGAAGCAGAGGTGCAATGATGAAAATTAAATTACTTTATTTAATGATGTTTGTTCTTGTCTTAATTATTGCAGCTTGTAGTAATGAATTACATTCAGATCTTCAAAAGTATAAAAGGGATATGAAACCTATTTATAAAAAAGAAAATTCAATTCTTAAAGATATAGATGAATTAAGATTAAACCAGTTAGATCAACTTATAGGTACAGAAGTAACAGTTGAGAAACGTAAAGAGTTGAATGAACTTCAAGATAAGCTTGAAAAGCGGATTATACCTGAAGTTAAAGATCTTAGAAAACAAGCTGAAAATATAAATGTAAGCACAAATGAAGTTAAAGATGCTCATAATATTTACATGAGTAACATGAAAAAGAAAGAAGAAACAATAACAGAGTTAAATGAATACATTTCATTATTTAAGCAATCTATTAAATCTAATGAAAAAATATTAGAATATACAAATATTTTTGAGCAAAATAAATCTGACGCTGAAAAAAATGCGAAGCTAGCTAAAAATAATCCTGAAGACAAAGAAGATTATGAAGCGCTCGTATCAGTAATTGATAAAAATAGTGAAGAGTTAAGTACCAAAGCTAAATATTTAAACGAAACTCAAAATGTTCAAGATAGAGCAGATTATATTGAAAAAGAGATTATTCCACTATTTTCAAAAAATGTGAAATCATTGAATCAAACGAATATATCATCTAAAAGAGTTAACCAAATGAGACAAGCTCAAATAGAAGTGTATTATACGCTTATTAATTACTATAAAGAACGCAAAAAAGGTATTATAATTGAAGAAAAACTTCAAAAAGTACAAGTAGCAAATGGTGTAAGTTCTCAGTTTAGTTATCTAGGCAAAGATGAAAAATACGACAAAGCGATTGAAAGATTAAACAAATAAACACACCAAATACATTGTTTTGTGTAATCGGTGTGTTTTTTATTTATTTTTTATTTATTGTTTCTTTATCGTTACGGTTCTTTGATAGATAGATGTTTTTACCAACAAGTGATATGAACCAAATAGTAAATGCGATGATAAGAATGTACGATAATGCAGGTTGATTTTTAAAATCAAATAAAAACAGGATAGAAATAATAAGTAAACATGCATTAATAGTATCAATCATGCCCCATCTTTTAATAAGGATGGGTGTCGTATTTTTGGACAAATCTTGCACCTCCTTAATATATAACTAGTATACCAAAGTTGTGTTGTGGTTAATATTGTAGATTACGGGTAGAGATAATTAATAAAATAGAATTTGCCATATAAATGGATAAATGATATAGTGTTCAATTGTATTGGTTAAATTATGATAGAGGTGAATTAAAATGGTCGTGAAATTAACTTCCATCGATCAATTTGAAAAAGTACTCAATGATAATCCAAACGTATTTGTTATGAAACACAGCAGTACTTGTCCTATTTCAGCAAGTGCATATGATCAATTTAACAAATTCTTATATGAAAGAGACATGGACGGTTATTACGTAATTGTTCAAGAAGAAAGAGAATTGTCTGATTATATAGCTGACAAAACTGGAGTCAAACATGAATCGCCGCAAGCATTTTATTTTGTAAACGGGAATGCTGAATGGGATGCGAGTCATGAAAATATCACAGTAGCAAGTTTATCGAAAGCAGAAGAGTAATACTAATAATAAGCAAACAGTCAAAAGACTGTTTGTTTTTTGTTAATTGCGCAAAAAAACAGTATAATGAATTAAGATAAAAAGCATGAGGTGAAAATTATGAGAGTATTAGTTGCGATGGATGAGTTTGATAGTATTTTATCTAGTTACCATGCAAATCGATTTGTCGAAGAAGCAATAAAGTCTCAATTTAATGAAGCGGATATTGTCCAAGTTCCATTATTTAATGGACAAAGAGAAGTTATAGATTCAGTATTATTATGGCAATCTGGCACGAAATATTCAGTGAATCATCATGATGCGGATATGAGACCAAAATCATCTGTTTACGTCGTGACAGAGAAAAATATAACGGTAGTAGAGGCAGGGAATATCCTAACTTCGAGTGAAGAAGTCAAGAACCCGCTTAATACATCTTCATATGGATTAGGGGAAGTCATCTTAGAAGCACTAAATGAAGATAGTGAAGAAATGTTGATATCTGTAGGTAATGTGGCGAGTTACGATGGCGGACTTGGTATGTTACAAGCATTAGGTGCTAAATTCTACGATGCTGAAGGAAGCTTAGTAGATATTAGTAAAGGTGCTAAATGGATTAAATATATTAGAACAATTGATTTATATGATTTAGATAAAAGATTAAATAATAAAAACATTAAAGTGATTACAGACTTTGAGTCTAAATACTACGGTAAAAATAGCCGTGTTATGAAAGAACTAGAATTGAATCAAATCACTTCAGAAGATGCGACTTCAATCGATAATGCTTTATGGTATATAAGTGAATTATTTAAAAGTCAGCATAAAATATTACTAGGTAAAGAAGAACGTGGCGGATCAGGAAGTGGTTTAGCAGCTTTATTTAATAGTTTATGGAACGCTCAACTTGTAACAGGTGGGGATGTTGTAAATGAACTGACATATTTAGATCAATTAATAGAGCAAGCAGATTTAGTTGTATTTGGTGAAGGCTTGAAACCGAATCAACAACTGTTGGAAACAACGTCAGTGAGAATAGCTGAAATCTGTAAAAAATACAACAAAATAAATATTGCGATATGTGCCACAGATGAAAAGTTCAATCAATATATAGAGCAAGATGTGACAGCAATGTTTAAAGTATTTAACAAAGACCAATATACAATGAGTGATTTAGAAATGGGTATCGCGTTAAGACACTTAACAACACAATCACTTAGACTAGTAAAGACTTCATTATAAATAACGAACAGATATTAAAAAGAGCAGAAATTCATTTGTACAAATGAATTTCTGCTCTTTTTTAATTTCTAAGACATTGATGTCTCGGATTATTTTTATGATTGTTTTTCAAATTCGGATACTATACCAACAATCGTGTGGACTGCTTTTTCCATGACATCTATTGATGCATATTCAAATGGTCCGTGGAAGTTTGCGCCACCTGTAAATAAGTTTGGTGTTGGCAATCCCATATATGAAAGTTGTGAACCGTCTGTCCCGCCTCGTATTGGTTCTATGATAGGGGACATGCCTAATGATTGGATAACTTTCTCTGGTATGTTAATAAGCTCAGGAAGCGGCTTGATTTTTTCACCCATATTATAATACTGATCATTGATTGTAACGGAAATGAGTTCATTATTATATTTATGGTTTAAATTCTTAGCTATATCTAGTAAATGATTTTTTCTACGCTCAAATTGAGCTTTATCATGATCTCGTATTATATATTGAAGTGTTGCTTTTTCAACTGTGCCTGACATATCTGACAAATGGTAAAAACCTTCATAGCCTTCAGTGTGTTCTGGTGCTTCATCACTAGGTAATTGGTCATTGAATGCCATTGCTAATGTATTGGCGTTTACCATTACGTCTTTTGCAGAACCAGGATGTACATTGACGCCATTTACTTCTACTACTGCAGATGCAGCATTAAAGCTTTCGTATTGTAATTCGCCTTCAAGGCTACCATCTAATGTGTAAGCAAAATCTGCATTAAAACGTTCTACATCAAAGTGATGTGGCCCTCTACCAATTTCTTCATCTGGTGTAAAACTAAATCTAATATCACCGTGTTTAATTTCTGGATGTTCCATTAAATAAATAATAGCTTCCATAATTTCGGTAACCCCAGCTTTATCATCTGCACCGAGCAGTGAAGTGCCATCTGTTGTCATCAAAGTATGTCCGATTACTTTTTTTAATTGTGGAAATGTTTTTGGACTCAGTACTTTTTCTGAATCACCTAAACGAATTTCCTCACCGTCATATTTTTCGACTATTAAAGGTTTGACGTTTGATGCATTATAGTCTGGAGATGTATCGATATGTGCTAATAAGCCTATAGTAGGTACTTTTTTATCTGTATTTGACGGCAAAGTTGCCATTAAATAGCCTTTGTCATCTACTTCTACTTCAAGGTTTAAATCTTTGATTTCGTCTTGAAGTAAGTTGATTAAGTCCCACTGTTTCTTTGTAGATGGTGTAGTTTGACTATGTGGATCAGCTTGTGTATCTATTTTTACATATCTTTCTAATCGCTCAATTAGACGTTGTTTCAAATTGCTCGCTCCCTTTTTACATCTATTTACGCTATTTATTATACGCTCTTTTGTTTACGAGAAGCAAAAGAACGCTTTGAACGAATGTAGATTTGGAAGATAATTTCTGAACATAATATTCCAAATGCGATTGCACCTGATATCAATGTAGCTTGTAATGTAGTATTGATTGCGACATCATAATTGTTTATGACTAAATTTTTAGTAGCGTCATAAGCTAATCCACCAGGTACTAGGGGAATGATGCCCGCAACTATAAATATAATCATAGGTCGTTTATAATAACGGCTCATAATATGGCTCATTAAAGCTAATGCGAAACTACCATAGAATGAAGCTTGAACTTTATCTATACCGAAGTCTAATGAAATTGAGTAAATCATCCAGCCCATTGCACCAACGATACCGCAAGCTACTAAAAGTCTTTTAGGTGCGTTGAAAATGACAGAGAAAAATAACGTTGCTGTAAAACTTAATAAAATTTGATATATATAATCTAACATTTAAAGCACCTCCTTAACTTAGTAATAACACAATGGCAACACCAGCACCGATAGCGAAAGCTGTTAGCGCCGCTTCAACACCTTTAGAAATACCAGCAAGTAATTGGCCAGCCATTAAGTCTCTAATAGCATTTGTAATGAGTACACCTGGTACGAGTGGCATTACTGAAGCGATTGTTATTAAGCTTAAATTAACACCAATAAAGAAATTAACGCTAATGGTTGCAATTGTAGCGATAATTAATGAACTAATAAACTCGGTAAAGAATTTGATTCTAATTGTATTATGTACAATAGACATTGTTAAATATCCGGTACCACCTGCTATAAATGATGGTATTACTTCTGCTTGTTTACCACCAAACATAGGTAAAAAACAGGCTGATGCAATAGCAGCAGCTAATACTTTTAACCAAAATGGAAATTGCAATGCTGCATGATGCAAATGTATAAGTTCAGACTTAGCTTCGTCTATCGATAATTCGTTATTTGCGATTTTACGAGAAATTTGATTTGTTAATGAAATCTTTTCTAAGTCTGTTGTGCGTTCGTCTATTCTTATAAGACGTGTATTTGTTCTGTCATTTAACGAGAAAATAATAGCAGTGGAAGTTACAAAGCTATGGGTATTTTCTAAGCCGTAGCTCGTCGCAATTCGTGCCATCGTATCTTCAACTCTATACGTTTCAGCACCACTCTCTAAAAGTATTCGGCCAGCTGTCATGACAACATCAATTATTTTATTCTCATCTATAATAGTGAAGTCTTGTATCTCTTCCATATTAACCTCCAGTTTCACATTGAATTTATGTAAATCGACAAAATAAAAACTATTCAACAAAAAACATAGAATTGCTATAGGCAATTCTATGTTCATTTTATAACTTAATAATTGGATTGAACATTACTTTGTTTTGACCTTGTAATTTTGCTTCGTGTAACATATCATCAGCATCTTTAAACACACGACGCTTAGATTTATTATCTTCTTCGCTCAAGTAACCTACACCAATAGAAACAGATAATTTAATTGTTTCTTTATTAGGTAAATGGAAAGTAGATCGTTGCACACTGTCACGAATACTTTCAGCTAGTTTGATTGCGCTATCTAGCGTTTCACCGACAAGAATAATTGAAAATTCTTCTCCACCGTTACGAAAAGCTTTCACATCTTTCGGTAAATAATTAATCAATAATTGTGACATTTGTTTGAGAACAGCATCTCCAGCTTTATGTGAATGTGCATCGTTCACATCTTTAAAGCCGTCAATATCAATTAATAATAAGGCCATAGATTGATTTTCTTCAGTAATTTGTTCAGTTGTCTTATTTAAATAACGATCAAATTCTTTAACATTTCCTAAACCTGTTAAGTAATCAACTGATTCTTCATTTTCATATCTTGAAATTAAATTTTTCAAGATCCAAATGTCTCGATAAACACTTGCACTTATAATACTTAGGATAAAGGAAACGGGTACAAGAAACAACCACTCATTTAACCATGAATCTGGATTTAAAAATATAAGTGTAATTGCAATAATAATGATGCTGATTAAATATAATAATTGAATACTAACGAAATCACTTTGTTTAAGAAATGGACCTATGAAACCAACTACAATTGCGATAATAAGCAAATGCAAATTATCTAAAAAGGGTGTTCCAAATACGAACATATCAACAAGTAATACTATACCTGCACTCACAACGGAATAAAATAAATTAGTAAATCTTCCTAAGAAAAGTATCGGTATAAAACTTAATGTAATAACGTGTTCATGATATTGTATGGGATTGGTTATTAATAATATGGCAACACCTGTCATTAAGAGGGTGATATAATTTTGAGAAAAAGTCACAGTTCTCGTTTCGTTATATTGTATTCGATGGTATAGATAAAATGCTGCAATAGTTACTGATATATTAAATATAATTGCTTGTATCATTTAACACCATCCTTCTTTTAGTAAGCCATATGATATTGTAATCTATTAGGTGACGTTTGTCACGGTATAACAGGTTATTTTGTTAAAAAAGTTTCTTTTTTCACATAAACGATTTCTTGTTCAGATTAGATGTAGAATTCTTTGACTTTAAATATGTGGTATACTATTGTTTTTATGGCATGTACAGAAAAATTTTGATATTCTAAAAGTAATGTTTAAATTAAAATAATGCTTCAAATACAAAATGAAGGTGAATCCATGTTTACTTTGCAACTAATATTACTATCCATGATTGTAAGTTTAATACTAACACCTTTAGTTATCGTTCTTTCTAAAAAAATTGGTGCTGTAGATATGCCAAATGTTAGGAAAGTTCATACTAAACCCGTATCAGTATTAGGCGGCTCAGTCATTTTATTATCTTTTCTTATCGGATTATGGTGGGGTAAACCAGTTGAACATGAAATCATTCCTATTATATTAGGTGCGATTGTTATATATTTAATTGGTTTAGTTGATGATCTATATGATATGAAACCACTCATTAAACTTGCAGGACAAATAGCTGTTTCTTTAATTGTAGTCTTAAACGGTGTCACACTTGATTTTATTACGTTACCTTTTGGCATTGTAATAGAATTTGGGATATTTAGTATTCCAATGACAATTTTTTGGGTAGTTGCAGTTATGAATGCAATAAACTTAATAGATGGGTTAGACGGATTAGCTTCAGGTATATCTTGTATCGCTTTAATCACGATAGGGTTTATCGCAATTCTACAACAAAACATTTTTATTATGATGATTTGTAGTGTATTAATCGGTTCTTTATTAGGATTCCTAGTGTTTAATTCACATCCCGCAAAAATATTCTTAGGAGACAGCGGTGCATTACTTCTAGGTTATATCATTGGTGTGTTATCGTTATTAGGTTTTAAAAACATCACCTTAATATCGTTATTCTTCCCAATGGTTATCCTTGCTGTTCCATTTATAGATATGTTATTTGCAGTCATTCGTAGGTTACATAATCGTCAATCAATCGTACAAGCGGATAAATCGCATTTACATCACAAGTTGCTCGATTTAGGTTATACACATAGGCAAACGGTCATATTAATATATATGATAGCCATTCTATTTAGTATATCAAGTGTAATACTTTATTTATCACCACCATATGGCGTCTTAATGATGTTTGTTATGATATTGATTACAATAGAACTAATCGTAGAATTTACAGGACTTATCAATGCAAACTATAGACCTATCCTTAACTTGTTAACAAGAACAAGATACAAGAAAGAACGCTAATTTTTTGATTAGCGTTCTTCTTCTTTGTTATATGGAAATGGCAAAGCGATCATGTCTTGTTTGTTTAAATCGTATTTGCCTTGGTTTATTTCATTCAAGAATGATATGAAATGATCTTCTTCAGATGCAATCACGTGAATTGTATATGTTACTTTGTCTGTATAAGATGTATCCACAAGCTGATAATCTGTTTGTTGTAATTCATGTTCGAAGCGGCCAGTTTGATCATAATCGAGTGTGACTTCGAACGGAATGGCATCTAATAATATGATACGTCCGATTTCTTTAATAACTTGGCTGACTGCACTTCCATATGCTCTTATAAGTCCGCCAGCTCCTAATTTAATACCACCAAAATATCTTGTAACAACAACGACGACATTATGGAGTTGTTGTTTTTTTAATACTTCTAACATGGGTACGCCAGCAGTTCCTGATGGTTCACCGTCATCGTTAGCTTTTTGTATGAGCATGGTTGGACCTATAATATAGCTTGAACAATTATGTGTGGCATCATGATGTTCTTTTTTCTTAAGTTGTATAAATGCTTTAGCTTCTTCTTCTGTTTCAGCTGGATGTATACTTGCAATAAACCTTGATTTATTGATAACAATTTCAGTTTCATGTGCTGATTTTATTGTAATAAGTCCTTCTGCCATGTTTATACTTCTCCCTTTACATCATAATCTGTTACGATTATTATATACTATTGAAATTAGTCGGGAAAGGATTGTATGAATTGAAAAATAAATTATTACTTTTATGTTTAGTATTGTCTCTAGTGTTAGTGGCTTGTGGGTCGAAAGAGGAGCCGAAACAAACGACTGACGATGCAGATGACAGCCAAGGTTTACTGTTAGATGACAAAGGAAATCCTAAAGATACAATTCAAGTTGATGAAAAAACTGAGAAGGCAGTTAAAGATACTATAGAAAAGAACAGAAAATCTTTAAATGATGGCAATGTTGATGAATATATAAAAACGATAGATACAGACTCTAAACAACTTGATGTTAAAGAAGAAGAAAAAGTTTTGAAAGATACGCTTGAAAATTATAAGTTTGATAAAAAGATATCCAATATTAAATTCTTAGAGAAGAAAAAAGATCAAATTGTTGTATTTTATAATGTTGAAACAACAGCACATCCAAAGAATGGTAGTGAAGATGAAAAGAAATCTTTTAATGAAGTTGTAACACTTGTTAAAAAGGATGGCACTTATAAATTTTCTAAAATGGCACAAGCAGCTATTTAGTGAATAAACTTCTTTTCAAATAAGTGAGAATTAGATATGATTGTTATGGAAGAGAATCAAGGAGGATAACTTTATGAAGATTGCTGTTCTAACAGATTCAACAGCATATTTAGATCAAGCTTATTTAGAAAAATATCAAATTAAAACAATCGCTTTAAATGTTATTTTTAAAGACAAAACATATAAAGAATTATCAGAACTCAACACAGATGATTTTTATAAAAGAATGAGAAATGAGACACAATTACCGACAACTTCTCAACCAGCAATGGGAGAGTATGTACAGTTACTCGAAAGTTTAAAAGAAGAAGGTTATACAGATGTAATTGCTGTTCACTTATCTAGTGGTATAAGTGGTACATTCCAAAGTGCGGTGACAGCAAATGCTATGGTCGAAGATATTCAAGTCCACCCATTCGATTCAGAAATTTCATGTGCTGTTCAAGGTTTCTATGCTATAAAAGCTGCTCAACTTGTACAACAAGGTATGACAGTTGTGGATAATATTCTTGAACAATTAGAAAGCATGAAACAAACGACTAACGCATATTTCATAGTGGATGATTTAAATAACTTGAAAAAAGGTGGACGCTTAAATAGTGCTCAAGCTTTTGTAGGTACTATGTTACAAGTTAAACCTTTGCTCCACTTTGTAGATACTAAAATTGTTCCTTATGATAAAGTCAGAACTAAAAAGAGAGCTATGAAACGAATCGAAGAGCAATTAGCTAAAGAGGTCGATGGTTATAAAAACTTATCTATCGTCATTATTGAAGGTAATGATAAAGAAAATGCACTTTTGTGGAAAACTCAAATTGAAGAGAAGTTTCCTGGAGCCCATGTAATATTAAGTTATTTTGGACCAGTAATTGGTACGCATTTAGGTGAAGGTGCATTAGGATTAGGATTTACTACGACAGAATTAGATTTATCTAAATAAAATGACTACAGCGCAAAAAGCAAAAGCTTTTTGTGTTTTTTTATTGGAGGTAAAGATGAAATTATACGGACGTATATGTCATGATTTAAACAATATAACAACAGAAAAATTAAAAGCTTCAAAACCTGGTGTTTCAAATGTACAAGGTAAATATATATGCCATCAATGTGGTAACACCGATCAAACATTGTTTTTTCAATATTATTGCCATCATTGTAATAAAGAAACAACTTATTGTAGATATTGTGTTAACTTTGGTAAAGCTCAAAGTTGCAAAGACATTTATATCATTGAAAGTAAACGACATCAAACAGATGGTAAATACCGATTGGATTTTGAACTGAGTGAACAACAACGTATAGCTTCAGAGAACATTCAGAGAGCTGTATTAAAGTATGAACATTTATTGCTTCATGCCGTAACCGGTGCAGGAAAAACAGAAATGATATTTGCTGGCATATCTGCGGCTAGACAAAAAGGTGACAACATCGCTGTTGTTTCTCCTCGAGTCGATGTCGTTAAAGAAGTGTATTTAAGATTAACAAACGCTTTTAAAGACGAACAGATTGATCTAATGTATGAAGGTCAGTTTGCGCAATATAATAGTACATTTGTTGTAGCGACTGTTCATCAATTAATGCGCTATGATGGTCACTTTAATGTTGTCATTGTAGACGAGGTGGATGCATTCCCTTTAGAGATGGATCAGCAACTCATGCATACAATTCAAAAAGCTTCCGCCACTTCTGCCAGTCATATTTATTTAACGGCAACTCCTAATAAACGACTACTATCGCAATTTAACCATTCTCAAATCATTAAACTCCCAGCAAGATACCACGGACATCCACTACCTATTCCAGAATTTCAGTTCAATACAATAAAAGAAACAAAGTTAAATCCAAAATTATTAAAATTCTTAAAGCAGCAAATTGAAAATGAAAGAAAAACCTTTGTGTTTTTTCATGATATTCGTTTCATGGAAAAAGTCTTTAATATTTATAGACATTATTTTTCAAAAATTGAATATGTTTCAAGCATTGATTCTAAGCGCCATGAAAAAGTAATGCGTTTAAGAAATAATGAAATCGACATTATGTTTACAACAACAATACTTGAAAGAGGTATTACACTTGAAAAATTAGATGTCGTCATCGTGAACACAGAAAAATTCAATAGTAGCGCAATTATTCAAATCGCAGGACGTGTTGATCGTAAGATAGCATATCCAAATGGAAAAGTTCTGTGCTACCACGAAGGTTTAACTAAACATATGATGCATGCGAAAAATGAAATTGTAAAAATGAACCGTCTTGCATTTCAGAAAGGATGGATAACATGAAGCGCTGTATGATATGTCAAAATCCAATCATTGAAGTGGTAGACTTATTAAACTTTTTTTCGCCTATATCTGATGTATGTAAAGATTGTGAATTAAAATTAACATTTAATCATGCTGCGAGAAGGTGTCCACGCTGTTTAAAAATTCTTTCAGATGAAGAACAAGAATGCCTAGATTGTGTTTGGTTATCGAAGAACTATACATTGATTAATCAACTTTATACAATCTATGATTATCAAGGACTAGCTAAAGATTTAATTCAGCAATATAAACTCGTAGGAGATGTTGCAATTGCTCAAATATTTCAATTACCTAGAAGTATAATGAAACAGTATGACTATGTTATTCCTGCACCAATACATCCAAATAAATTAGCGAAAAGAACGTTTGATCACGTTACATTCGTTTTAGATAGTCAAAATATAAAATACACGCAAATTTTTGAGACTGAAGAAAGATTAAAACAGTCTGATTTGTCTAAAAGAGCGCGCGCCTTACAACATAATCCATTCAAAATTAAAAGGGACTTAGAATTAGAAAACAAGAAAATTCTGCTCGTTGATGATATTTATACAACAGGGTTAACAATACATCGATTAGCTGAACTTTTAATAGTTAGAAAAATCAGAAAAATAGACGCCTTAACATTTGCAAGAGGGTGAAAAAATGGTAAAATATAAGTAGGAAGAAACACAAGAGAAATAGAGCGTTAAAGGAGTCGGTGCTTTATGATCAGATTTGAAATTCATGGTGAAAACATCACAGTGACTGATCCGATAAGAAATTATATTGAGGATAAAGTAAGTAAACTTGAAAGATACTTTACTAATATCCCAGAGGCGATAGCTCATGTCAAAATTAAAACTTATCAGGATTCTAGAAGTAAAATTGAAGTAACTATTCCGTTGAAAGATGTTACTTTAAGAGCTGAGGAAAGACATGAAGATTTATATGCTGGAATCGACTTAATAACAAGTAAACTAGAGAGACAAGTACGTAAGTACAAAACAAAAGTTAACAGAAAATACCGCGATAAAGGGCGAGAAAAAGATATCTTTGCAGCAGGTGGGGATTCAACATCTGATGAAAGCGAAGATAACGACAGTGACAATGAAATTGAAATCATCCGTTCTAAACAATTTGCATTAAAACCAATGGATTCTGAAGAAGCAGTATTACAAATGAATTTATTAGGTCATGATTTTTACATTTTTACAGATGCAGAAACAGATGAAACAAGCATTGTTTATAAACGTAAAGATGGTAAATATGGATTAATTGAAACTTCAATACAATAAATGTTAACAAGGTGGACTGGTGCAGAATTTCTGCACCAGTTTCTTTGGCTATTAATAGCTTTTCATTTACAGAGGTGGTAATCTTAAATAGTATAAAAAGAGAGATAAAAGTGTTATGATATATTGTTGTAAGATTACTAGTTTCCTAGTTGAAGGAGAGAACAAAATGGGTTTTTTATCAAAAATAGCTGATGGTAACAAACGAGTTGTAAAATCACTCGGAAAGTTAGCAGATCAAGTCATTAATTTAGAGGACGAAATTGCTAAATTAACAGATGAACAATTAAGAGAAAAGACAGAACAATTTAAAAAAGAATTAGCTGAAATAGAAGATTATAAAAAGCAAGAAAAATACTTAGAGAAAATATTGCCAGAAGCCTATGCAATCGTTAGAGAGGCTTCAACACGAGTATTCAAAATGACACCTTTTAGAGTGCAAATTATGGGTGGTATTGCTATTCATCGTGGAGATATTTCTGAAATGAAGACTGGTGAAGGTAAAACATTAACAGCAACGATGCCTGTATATTTAAATGCATTAACAGGTAGAGGCGTTCACGTTGTTACAGTCAACGAATATTTATCAAGTTCACAAAGTGAAGAAATGGCTCAATTGTATAATTTCTTAGGATTATCAGTAGGTCTAAATTTAAACTCAATGGATACGGATCAAAAACGTGAAGCATACGCTTCAGATATTACGTATAGTACAAATAATGAGCTTGGATTTGATTATTTGAGAGATAACATGGTTACTTATAAAAAAGACCGTGTTATGAGACCTTTAAACTTTGCAATTATTGATGAGGTCGATTCAATTTTAATTGATGAAGCGCGAACACCATTAATCATTTCTGGTGAAGCTGAAAAATCAACAACTTTATACACTCAAGCAAACGTGTTTGTAAAAATGCTTAAAGGTGAAGATGACTACAGTTATGACGAGAAGACTAAAGCCATTACATTAACGGAACAAGGTATTGATAAAGCTGAACGCATGTTCAAAATAGAAAATTTATTCGATGTTAAAAATGTAAACTTAATGCATCACATTAATATAGCTTTAAAAGCAAACAAAACAATGTTTAAAGATAAAGATTATGTTGTTGAAGATGGCGAAATTATGATTGTTGACCAATTTACTGGTCGTACAATGCCTGGACGTCGATTCTCAGACGGTTTACACCAAGCAATAGAAGCTAAAGAAGGTTTAGAAATTCAAAATGAATCAAAAACAATGGCTTCTATTACATTCCAAAACTTCTTTAGAATGTACAATAAATTATCTGGTATGACTGGTACAGCTAAGACAGAAGAAGAAGAATTTAGAAATATTTATAATATGACTGTTACTCAAATACCAACAAATAGACCGATACAACGTCTAGATGAAGCAGATTTAATTTTCTCATCTCAAAAAGGTAAATTCGATGCTGTTGTAAAAGACGTTATTGAATTTCACAAAAAAGGACAGCCAGTATTATTAGGTACTGTAGCTGTAGAAACAAGTGAATACATTTCACAATTATTAAAGAAAAAAGGCGTTAGACATAATGTCTTAAATGCTAAAAACCATGAACGTGAAGCGGACATCATTTTAAATGCAGGTCAAAAAGGCGCGGTAACGATCGCAACAAACATGGCTGGTCGTGGTACAGACATCAAGCTAGGCGATGGTGTTGTTGAAGTAGGCGGACTAGCTGTAATCGGTACTGAGCGACATGAATCTAGACGTATCGATGACCAACTTAGAGGTCGTTCTGGTCGTCAAGGTGACGTAGGTCGCAGTAGATTCTACCTATCATTAGAAGATGAGTTAATGGTAAGATTCGGCTCTGAACGCATGCAATCATTGATGGGTAAATTAGGAATGGACGACGATACACCGATAGAATCTAAAATGGTATCTAGAGCGGTTGAATCAGCTCAAAAACGTGTTGAAGGTAACAACTTCGATGCGCGTAAACGTCTGTTAGAATATGATGATGTATTAAGAAAACAACGTGAAATCATTTACGGAGAGCGTAATGATATTATCGAAAAAGAAGATGTGCAAGATATTGTTAAAGATATGATTAAGTCTTCTCTTGAACGTGGCATTAATTATCACTTAGCGACTAATGAAGAAGAAATTGATTATGAAGCACTTGTACAATTTGTTGAAGATTCTTATTTACACCAAGATGTCATTAAAGCAGATGATATTCGTGGTAGAGACTATGAAGACATCGTAGAAATTGTATTGGAAAAAATTAAAGAACAATATAATGCGCAACAAGAAGACTTTGGAGATCAAATGTCTGAATTTGAACGCATGATTGTCTTAAGAACGATTGATCGTAAGTGGACAGATCATATCGATACAATGGATCAATTACGTACAGGTATTCATTTAAGATCTTATGGTCAAATCAATCCACTTCGTGAATATCAAAATGAAGGTTTAGATTTATTTGAAACGATGTTGAATGAAATAGAAGATGAAGTTAGTAAATATATTCTTAAATCAACAATTGATCGTGGCGAACAAGTTGAACGTGAACAAGTTGAAATAGGTGAAGCTAAACACGTTGGTGCAAACGATGGTAAAGAAAAAGTTAAACCTAAACCAATCGTTAAAGATGAACAAATAGGTCGTAATGACCCATGTCCGTGTGGAAGTGGAAAAAAATATAAAAACTGTCACGGCCAATCATAAAGGAGTAAAGTTATGGAATTAACTGAAATTAGACAAACATTAAATAAAAATAATGAGAAATTAATGAATATCAGGGGGTCTCTTTGACTTAGAAAACAAAGAGACTAACATTCAAGAATATGAAGAGATGATGGTTGATCCAAGCTTTTGGGATGACCAAAATAAAGCGCAAGATATTATTAATAAAAATAACGCTTTAAAATCAGTAGTGGGAGATTTTCATAAATTAGCGCATCAAACTGACGATTTACTAACTACTGTTGAACTTCTTCAAGAAGAGTATGATGAAGATATGCATGAAAGTTTGGAGCAAGATTTAAAAACACTCCAAAGCGATATTGATCAATTTGAGTTGAAGTTATTGCTTAATGGAGAACACGATGAAAACAATGCTATTTTAGAGTTACATCCAGGAGCAGGTGGAACTGAATCACAAGATTGGGGATCTATGTTACTTCGAATGTATCAACGTTTCGCTGAACAAAAAGGATTCAAAGTTGAAACGTTAGATTATCAATCTGGTGATGAAGCTGGAATTAAGAGTGTTACGATTCTAGTTAAAGGACATAATGCTTATGGTTATCTAAAAGCTGAAAAAGGTGTTCATAGATTAGTGCGCATATCTCCATTTGATTCATCTGGCAGAAGGCATACTTCTTTCGTTTCATGTGATGTTACACCTGAATTTGATAATGATAAAATTGAAATCGAAGTTAATTCTGAAGATATTACAGTTGATACGTATAGAGCTTCAGGAGCAGGTGGACAGCACGTTAACACGACTGATTCAGCTGTACGTATTACACATCAACCAACAGGAATTGTCGTAACTTGTCAAAATGAAAGATCTCAAATTAAAAACAGAGAACAAGCGATGAAAATGTTGAAAGCTAAACTATATCAAAAAGAGCTTGAAGAACAAGCAGCAGCGCTTGATGAAATTAGAGGCGAGCAAAAAGAAATTGGATGGGGAAGCCAAATACGTTCTTATGTATTTCACCCATATGCTATGGTTAAAGACCATAGAACCAATGAAGAAACAGGTAACACGAATGCAGTGATGGATGGGCATATCGAACCATTTATAGATGCATACTTAAGAAGTCAGATAGATGAAAAATAATAAAAAAATGGAGTCTGCGACATAAAGAACCATTCTCAAAATAAAAGATTTCTTCATTAGTTAAGCCTAGTGAAGAAATCTTTTTTATTTTAAAATCTCACGATTTTGTTCGTGCATGCTTGCCTGGGGGTATGGTTCGAGCCTGTAGTCTCTCACGCATACTATTCCCCCGGGCGTCAGCACTTTACAAAATCGTGGAGGATATTCATTTCTATAATATTTTTTCATTTGTTCTTTTAAGAACATGATAAATGTTGCAAGACTGACTAAACAAGCAACATAGAACGTCTGTATATTTTAAGTTGGAATTTATGTCCCAAACCTTTTTCTTTATATATAAATAGACACAATTTATTTTGTGAATTTTCGCACAAAAGGATGTCGAAATTCTGAATATCATGATAAAATATACTTGATAATATAATGAATGGGGTGTTACATATGAAAATCAAAATGGGCATGATTTCTGTATTAGCATTATCGGCGTTAATTTTTGCTGGTTGTGGTCAGTCGAACGATGATAACAAAACAGAAGAACATAGTTCAAAAGGGGAAGAAATTTTTAAAAACAATTCTTGTGTTGGTTGTCACGGTAAAGATCTTGAGGGTGCTTCAGGACCGTCTTTGAAAAAAGTTGGTTCTAAAATGTCTGAAGCAGATATCGAAAAGACCATAAATGAAGGTAAAGGTAATATGCCAAGCAAAGTTGTAGATGAAAAAGAAGCTAAAGAAGTCGCGAAGTGGTTAGCTGAACAAAAATAATCCTATGAATTTCCATATTAATATACATGAATTATATTTAATGAGTATATGAATTGGGAATTAGATGTGGGATAAAAGACACTTTGTAAATTGAATATGATAGTAAAAAAGAGCACTATTAATTGTAAAAATACAAATAATAGTGCTCTTTTAAATACTTCTATGACAGTCTTGAGTAACATTTTTGTCGAAAAAATTATAGGTTCTTAACGTTTATATTACGAATTTGTAACAAACAAATATGAGGTATTTGTTTGTGATATATTATTTCCAGTATTAGTTGGGGAGTACCCTATAAAATAAAAATATAAATAAAAACATATAAACCTTGGGAGGATATGTCATCATGAAGAAGACATTCATTACTTTAGCATCTGTCACAGCTTTAACTACATTATCAAGCACTTCTGCATTCGCAGCAGATATTAAAGTTAAAGACGGACAAACTTTGGAAACAATCGCACAAGAATACGGGACTTCAATTTCAGAACTTAAATCATTAAACAACATCGACAACGTTACAGTTGGACAAAATTTAAAAGTATTAAAAGACGATATATATACAATTCAAGAAGGCGACACGCTTTACAAAATAGCAGAAAAATTTGATATAACAGTTTCAGAATTAAAAGAATGGAATAACTTATCTTCTGATTTAATTATTGTAGGAGACAAATTAACTGTAGCTGAAGAACCATCAGAAATAACGGCTGAGCCGACAAGCTTAACAGTTAATGCACCAGCATCACCAGCACAAGAAGATTTAAAGAGAACTGCATATGCACAAACTTCAAATGGTTATGCATATAATAATGAAAATACACAAGCATATGATGTGCCAAGTTTTAATTCAAATAGCGAATCTCAATATTCAGCACCTGTTTCATATAGCAGACCATCTTCAGGTGGTGGCAATAATTTATATACTTCAGGTCAATGTACTTATTATGCATTTAGCAAACGTCCAGATATCGGAAATACTTGGGGGAATGCTAATAACTGGGCTAATGCAGCAGCTCAATCAGGTTACACAGTAAATAATAGCCCATCTGCAGGTGCTATTTTACAATCAACTGCTGGCGGATATGGTCATGTAGCATATGTTGATAGAGTAAACTCTGATGGATCAATTCAAGTTTCTGAAATGAATTATCAAGGTGTTGGTGTTGTTTCATCACGTACGATTTCAGCATCAGCAGCAGGAGCATATAATTATATTCACTAGTTTTTAATAAACAAACAAGTAAGCAAGTAGTTAATTCTAAGTAAGAATTTTAACTATTTGCTTTTTTTTATTTCTATAGTTGATATAATAAACGTAAATGAGTGTATAGAGGTTTGAAAACATGAAAAAAGGGTTAAAAATCATATTAGTACTATTTTTAATAAGCATAGTTGGTTTTAGTGTATATAAAGTAATAGATATTAATAAGTTTCAAACTAAAGATCAATTTAAAGAACAACAAGGAAAGCAATCATTTCAAAATAGTCATCCTGCTACAGGATTAAATGTAAATGATGAAACCGTTAAGACGTTTGCGACCGAAGAATCTACAAATTTACAAGAAGTTACGTCTAAAAATGATATAACAGTTATTAATTTGTTCGCTTCTTGGTGTGATCCTTGCAAACGAGAAATGCCTGAACTTGTAAAATATGCAAAAAACAAAGAAAATGGTGTCGAGTTAGTTGGTTTAAACGTTAAAGATAAACGTAAACCAGCTGAACAATTAATTCATGACGTTAATGTGAATTATAGCATTTACGTTGCACAAGATGATTTTCTTAAAAAGTTTAAAACTTACAATATTCCTACAACATTATTTGTAGACAAAAATGGCGAAATAAAAAAAGTGTATTTAGGTGAATTATCTGAAAAGACACTGAACAACTTAGTTACACAAGTTAAGGAGGAGAATTAATGGGGGTACATCAATATTTTAAAAGTTTATCTGATTTAGAAAAATTAGTAAGATGTCCAGGAAAATTTAAATATCAAGATCATAACGTTGCAGCGCACTCTTTTAAAGTAACAAAAATTGCGCAATATTTAGCAACAGTTGAAGAACAAAATGGTCAAGAAATAGACTGGAAACTTGTTTACGAAAAAGCGTTGAATCATGACTATCCTGAAATATTCACTGGAGATATTAAAACACCTGTTAAATATGCCTCTTATGAAATCAAAAAACTATTCTCTCAAGTTGAAGAAGAAATGATAGATAAATTTATAACAGAAGAATTTCCAGAGCAGTATCAAGACATATATAGACATAGACTGCAAGAAGGCAAAGATGATAGTATAGAAGGACAAATACTTAGTGTTGCAGACAAAATTGATCTGCTTTATGAATCTTTTGGTGAAATACAAAAAAGAAATCCAGAACCTTTATTCTTTGAAATATATGAAAGTTCATTAGAAACGATTATGCAATTTGATCATTTGTCATCTGTACAAGATTTTATACAGCATATTATTCCTGATATGTTGCAAGAAAAATTTATTCCACGTTCGGAATTAAGAGAAATAACAATGACGATTCTTGAGAAACGTGAAACAAAAAGGAGTTAGTGAGTTGAATGATTTGGCCGATTCTTGCTTTGTTTCTCCCTTGTTTAATGGTTATTATTTTCACGCAAATTGCTCAAAACAAATGGGTAGGCTTACTCGTATCCAGTATTATAATTGGCGTTTCAGTATATAAAGGCTTTTTTAATAATGAAGTTATCATTATGCTAGATGTTGTCAGTTTAGTGGTCGGATATTATATAGTGGACACCCTTAAAGTAGATAAAATTGAATCAAGATAGATAAGAGGATAAATCATTATGATTTTTCCTCTTATTTGTATTTAAAAAGTCATAAAACGAACAAATGTTTGGTCATTTTTACGATTTTTTGATAAAATATATTTATATATTACAGAATTTAAGGAGGTTTCTATGCAACATTTTCCTTTTAAAATACATTCAGACTATTCACCTCAAGGAGATCAGCCCGAAGCTATTAAATCTCTCGTTAAAGGTATAAAGGATGGTAAGAGACACCAAACGCTACTTGGTGCAACAGGAACAGGTAAAACGTTCACAATGAGTAATGTTATTAAACAAGTAGGAAAGCCTACCCTTATCATTGCGCATAATAAAACATTAGCAGGTCAATTGTATAGTGAGTTTAAAGAGTATTTTCCTGAAAACAGAGTTGAATATTTTGTAAGTTATTATGATTATTATCAACCAGAAGCATATGTTCCTCAAACAGATACATTTATTGAAAAAGATGCATCCATTAATGATGAAATAGATAAACTGCGACATTCTGCTACGAGTGCATTGTTTGAACGAGATGATGTTATTGTAATCGCAAGTGTCAGTTGTATATATGGTTTAGGTAATCCGGAAGAATATAAAGACTTAGTCGTAAGCACGCGTGTAGGTATGGAAATGGAACGTAACGAACTATTAAGAAAGCTTGTCGACAACCAATATTCGAGAAATGATATTGATTTTAGACGTGGTACTTTCAGAGTAAGAGGCGATGTAGTTGAAATTTTCCCAGCATCACGAGATGAATTGTGTGTGAGAGTTGAATTTTTCGGAGACGAAATTGACCGAATTAGAGAAGTGAACTATTTAACGGGTGAAGTGATAGCTGAAAGAGAACATTTTCTATTTTATCCAGCTTCTCACTTCGTAACACGTGAAGAAAAGATGAAAGAAGCTATTGAACGTATTGAGAAAGAGCTTAAAGAACGTTTAGAAGAACTTAGAAAAGATAATAAGTTATTAGAAGCTCAAAGATTAGAACAAAGAACAAATTATGACTTAGAAATGATGCGAGAAATGGGATTCTGTTCGGGAATTGAGAACTATTCAGTTCATTTAACGTTACGTCCTAAAGGCTCCACACCATATACGTTATTAGATTATTTTGGTGATGATTGGCTCGTAATGATTGATGAATCACATGTTACGATTCCTCAAATAAGAGGTATGTATAATGGTGACCAAGCTAGAAAAAATGTTTTGGTTGAACATGGATTTAGATTACCAAGTGCTTTAGACAATAGACCACTTAAATTTGAAGAATTTGATAAGAAGACTAAACAACTTGTTTATGTGTCTGCCACACCAGGTCCGTATGAAATTGAACATACTGATGAAATGGTGGAACAAATTATACGACCAACTGGATTATTAGATCCTGTAATAGAAGTTAGACCGAGTGAAAATCAAATCGATGATTTAATGGCTCAAATTAACGAAAGAGTAGAAAGTAATGAGCGTGTGTTAATCACTACATTAACGAAGAAAATGAGTGAAGATTTAACGACTTATTTAAAAGAAGCGGGCATTAAAGTAAATTACTTACATTCTGAAATTAAAACGTTAGAACGTATAGAAATTATAAGGGATTTAAGAATGGGCGTTTACGATGTATTAGTTGGTATTAATTTACTACGTGAAGGTTTAGATATACCAGAAGTATCGCTTGTCACAATTTTAGATGCTGATAAAGAAGGATTCTTAAGGTCAGAGCGTGCGCTTATCCAAACGATTGGACGTGCAGCACGTAATGATAAAGGTAAAGTTATTATGTATGCAGATAGAATTACAGATTCTATGAGAACGGCAATAGATGAAACAAGTAGAAGACGTGTAACCCAAAAAGCTTATAACGAAGAAAATAATATTACACCACAAACAATTAATAAAAAAATTAGAGATGTCATATCAGCTACTGTAGAAACAGATGAAGTAAACGATAAAGATAAGAAAAAAGCGCCGAAGAAGCTTACGAAAAAAGAAAGAGAAAAGACAATCGAGCGGATAGAAAAAGAAATGAAAGGTGCTGCGAAAGATTTAGATTTCGAGCGTGCATCTGAATTAAGAGATATATTATTTGAACTAAAAGCAGAAAGGTGACTGAGATGAAAAACAAATCCATCATCGTAAAAGGTGCAAGAGCACATAATTTAAAAGATATAGATATAGAAATACCAAAAGATCAACTTGTTGTGATGACAGGTTTATCAGGATCAGGGAAATCATCATTAGCGTTTGATACAATTTATGCTGAAGGTCAAAGACGATATGTTGAATCATTAAGTGCATATGCTAGACAATTTTTAGGTCAAATGGATAAACCAGATGTAGATTTAATTGAAGGCCTTTCTCCAGCGATATCAATAGATCAAAAGACAACAAGTAAAAATCCTAGATCAACTGTAGCGACGGTTACAGAAATTTATGATTATTTGAGATTATTATATGCAAGAGTAGGTAGACCAATTTGTCCAAACCATGGTATTGAAATTAAATCACAAACTGTGCAACAAATGGTCGATCAAGTTATGGAATTAGAAGATAGAACAAAATTACAAATTCTGTCTCCAATTATTTCTGGACGTAAAGGCACGCATAAAAAATTAATCGAAGATATCGCTAAAAAAGGTTATGCAAGATTAAAAGTTGATGGCGATATTTTAGATGTGGATGATGTACCAGATTTAAATAAAAATCAAAACCACTCAATCGATGTTGTAATAGATAGACTTGTGATTAAACCTGGAATAGAAGCGAGATTAGCAGATTCGTTACAAACAGCTTTGGAATTAGCTGAAGGTAATGCTGTAGCGGATATTATTGATGGTGATGAAATTAAATTTTCTGAACATCATGCTTGTCCTATTTGTGGGTTTTCAGTTGATCAATTAGAACCTAGAATGTTTTCATTTAATAGCCCATTTGGCGCATGTCCATCTTGTGATGGTCTCGGCATGAAATTAACTGTTGATGTTGATTTAGTTGTACCAGATAAAACATTAAGTTTAAATGATGGTGCTATTTTACCTTGGCAACCAATCAGTTCAAATTATTATCCAACTTTATTAAAACAAGCTTGTGAACATTTTAAAATTGATATGGATAAACCATTTAATAAATTAACAAAAAAAGAAAAGAATATTGTATTACGTGGACATGAAGATGAAATTGAGTTTGAATTTAATCAAGATTATGGCGTTAAAACGAAACGTAAAAGAACGATGGCGTTTGAAGGTGTATTAAATAACATTGAACGACGTTATCATGATTCACCATCTGAGTACGTTAGAGAAGTTATGCAAAAATACATGGTCGAAAAAACATGTGAAACGTGTGATGGATACCGTTTAAATGAAAAAGTGTTGTCAGTTAAAATTGATGGACAGCACATTGGTGAAGTTGTGAGATACTCAATTTATAATGCGATTGAACACTTCGATCATTTAAATTTAGATGAAACTGAAAGAAAAATTGCTAAACTTATTTTAAAAGAAATACACGAGAGACTTTCATTCTTAAACAATGTTGGTTTAGAATATTTAACGCTGAATCGAGCTTCAGGAACTTTATCTGGTGGTGAAGCGCAACGTATTAGATTGGCGACACAAATTGGTTCGAGATTATCAGGTGTTCTATATGTATTAGATGAACCTTCTATCGGTCTTCATCAAAGAGATAATGAACGATTAATCAACACTTTGAAATCTATGAGAGATATGGGAAATACTTTAATAGTTGTTGAACACGATGAAGATACAATGAAAGCTGCAGACTACTTAGTGGATATCGGACCAAAAGCGGGTGTTCATGGAGGAGAGGTTGTAGCTAGTGGTACACCTGAAGAAGTTATGCAAAATGAAAACTCATTAACGGGTCGATATTTAAGCGGCAAAGAAAAAGTATACGTACCATCAAAGCGCAGAAAAATAACGAAACGAAAAATATCTGTTAAAGGCGCAACGAGTAATAACTTGAAAGATGTTGATGTAGACTTTCCATTGTCAGTTATGACATGTGTAACGGGCGTTTCGGGTTCAGGTAAAAGTTCTTTAGTTAATGAAGTGTTATATAAAGGATTACAAAAGCAATTGTACAATACGAAAACTAAACCAGGTGCTCATAAATCTATTAAAGGTGTTAATGAAATAGAGAAAATTATAGATATTGACCAATCTCCAATTGGTAGAACACCACGATCTAACCCAGCAACATATACAGGTGTGTTTGACGATATAAGAGATGTATTTAGTCAAACTAATGAAGCCAAAGTAAGAGGTTATCAAAAAGGTAGATTTAGTTTTAATGTTAAAGGTGGCCGTTGTGAAGCATGTAAAGGAGACGGAATCATTAAAATTGAAATGCATTTTCTACCTGATGTATACGTTCCGTGTGAAGTTTGCGATGGAAAAAGGTATAATAGAGAAACATTAGAAGTAACTTACAAAGGTAAAAGTATTTCTGATGTGTTAGAAATGACTGTAGAAGATGCTTATCACTTTTTTGAAAGTTTGCCGAAGATAAATAGAAAATTAAAAACAATCGTTGATGTTGGACTAGGTTATGTAAAACTAGGACAACCAGCTACAACTTTATCAGGTGGTGAAGCACAACGTGTCAAACTTGCATCAGAGCTTCATAGACGCTCTAACGGTAAGTCGTTATACATTCTAGATGAACCAACAACTGGATTGCATGTAGATGATATTAAACGCTTGTTAAGTGTATTGAATAGACTTGTTGAAAATGGTGACTCTGTCATTATTATAGAACATAATTTAGATGTCATTAAAACAGCTGACTATATCATAGACTTAGGTCCTGAAGGTGGAGACGGTGGTGGAGAAATTATTGCAACCGGTACTCCAGAAGATATAGTGAAAGTAGACGCATCTTATACTGGTAAATATTTAAAACCGATCTTGGAAAGAGATCGAACATAATCCGGGAGGGAACAATATGAACGAAGTACAATTAAAGATATTAGAACTTATCGAAAGCGGTAAAATCACAGTAGAAGAAGCTGTAAAATTACTTGAAGCAACTTCAAATAATCCAAAATCAACGTCAGCATTCACAAATAAGTCAAAAGAAAATGTAGAACAATTATTTGAAGACTTATTAGGTAAAGTTAAAACAACTGCTAAATCAGGTAAATCTGAATTTGAGAAACAGTTTAATGATAGAGAAAGATCAGAGCATGACCCAATTCAACAATTAGATGAATCTTTAAGAAATATCATTAGATCTTTTAACAAAAATAACGACCAAAATAAAGGTATATAATTAATTGAGGTTGGGACATAAATGTCCTGAAAACTTAAAAAGAGCAGAAATTCATTTTTAAAATTGAATTTCTGCTCTTTTTTATATGAAATTAGATATTTGTAACGATTTTGTAATTGGATAAGGTTGGTGAGAGAGGTCGGGGTCTGAATGTAGCTTGTTTAGTAAGTCTTGCAACATACAGACGTTCTATGTCGCTAGTTTGGTCAGTCTTGCAACATTCGGACGTTCTATGTTGCTTGTTTAGGTAGTCTTGCAACATTCGGACGTTCTATGTCGCTAGTTTGATCAGTCTTGCAACATAGAGGCGTTCTATGTTGCTTGTTTGGTTAGTCTTGCAACATAGAGGCGTTCTATGTTGCTTGTTTAGTCAGTCTTGCAACATACAGACGTTCTATGTTGCTTGTTTAGGTAGTCTTGCAACATTCGGACGTTCTATGTTGCTTGTTTGGTTAGTCTTGCAACATTTATCATGTTCTTAAAAGAACAAATGAAAAAAATATAAGTAAAATGAATATTCCTCACGATTTTGTGAAGTGCTGACGCCCGGGGGAAAAGTATGCCGCGCGCGACTACAGGCTCGAATCATACCCTAGGCAAGCATGCACGAACAAAATCGCATGGTTTTATAAAAAATCCCAACTTCTTTTATATTTTAAAGATATCGATCTAATATTTATAATGATTGCAGTTATGGTTAAAGTTCATTAGAATTAACATATATTAACCTAGAGGTGAACCCTATGATATCAAGTAGTAAATTAATAGAGCAATTTAATATGGAAGTCATTGCTGGAAAAGCAGGACTACATCGTAAAATAACTGAGACTGATTTATCACGCCCTGGTTTGGAAATGGCAGGGTATTTTTCGCATTACTCTTCAGACCGCATTCAAGTATTAGGTACGACTGAATTATCATTTTATAATTTATTGCCGGACGAAGAAAAGAAAGGCAGAATGGCGAAATTATGTAGACCTGAAACGCCAGCAATTATTATTACACGTGGTTTAGATGCACCAGTAGAACTGATTGAGAGTTGTAACAAAGAGAATACACCACTTTTAAAAAGTGAGTCTTCTACCACGAAATTAATGGGACAAGTAACAGGATATCTTGAAAGAGAATTAGCACCTGAAACTTCATTACATGGTGTACTAGTAGATGTGTATGGTGTTGGTGTTCTGATTACAGGTGATAGTGGTGTAGGTAAAAGTGAAACGGCACTTGAACTTGTAAAACGTGGACATAGACTTGTAGCAGACGACAATGTTGAAATCAAAGAAATTAATAAAAATGAATTAATCGGGAAAGCACCAAAAATAATAGAACATTTACTTGAAATTCGAGGATTAGGCATTATAAATGTTATGGCTTTATTTGGTGCAGGTTCAATATTGATGGAAAAAAGAATTAAGCTGAACATAAATTTAGAAACATGGAATAGAGAAAAAATTTATGACAGAGTCGGATTAAATGAAGAAACTTTAAAAATATTAGATTCTAAAATCACTAAGAAAACGATACCTGTTAGACCTGGTAGAAACTTAGCTGTTATTATCGAAGTTGCTGCGATGAATTATCGATTAAATAACATGGGTATTAATACTGCAGAAGAATTTAATAATAGACTTAATGCAGAAATTTTGAAGAATGCACGTAAGGAGAATGAATAATGGGTGTGTTAGGTATTGACCCAGTAGCGATACAATTAGGACCTTTAGCAATACGATGGTATGGCATCATCATTGCTTCAGGTATCTTAATAGGATATTTAGTCGCACAAAGAACAGCTAAAAAAATTGGCATAAAAGAAGATACGCTCATTGATCTCATTATTTGGTGTGTCGTCATGGCAATTATATGCGCGCGAATTTATTATGTAGCATTTGAGTGGCAATATTATAGTCAACATTTAGTAGAGATACCCCTTATTATGAACGGTGGCATTGCGATTCATGGTGGATTAATTGGGGCGTTCTTAACTGGATTTATTATATGTAGAAAGAAAAACTTATCATTTTTCCAAATGGTTGATATTGTAGCGCCAAGTATCATATTGGCACAAGCTATCGGAAGATGGGGAAACTTCATGAATCAAGAAGCGCATGGAGGTCCTGTATCAAGAAGCTTCCTAGAGAATTTACATATACCAGAATTTATTATTAATCATATGCAAATTGACGGTATTTATTATCACCCAACATTTTTATATGAATCACTATGGAACATTATTGGATTTATTTTGTTATTATTGATACGTCCACAATTGAAAATTGGTGAGACTTTCTTTGCTTATTTAATTTATTACTCAATTGGTAGATTCTATATCGAAGGTTTAAGAACGGATAGTTTGATGCTTACTGAAAACTTAAGAATCGCTCAAGTGATTTCAATTGTTATCATCGTTGTTTCAATAGCTTGTATTATTTATAGAAGAATACGCTATAATCCGGAAAAATTCAGAGATGTTACAGGTTATTATCATAACTAAAGTTGAAAGAAGTGTTTATGTGAGGGCATTAAAAACTAAAAAAGTATCTGGGGCAAACCCATTATGGAAAATGTATGAAACAATACATTTTATAAAAGTGTTTAAAAATGTTATTATCATTGAAATTAGTAGATATATGCCGAGTGTTAAATGGAAACATTTCATATATAGAAAAGGATTAAATATGAAAATCGGTAACGAAACAGCTTTTGCATTTAAGGCTACGCCGGATATCATGTTTCCAGAGCTTATATCAATCGGTAAAAATTGTGTTATAGGATATAATGCAACCATTCTATGTCATGAATATTTAGTAGATGAATATAGAATTGGGCATGTAAATATTGGAGATAATGTATTAATTGGTGCTAATGCAACTATATTAGCAGGCGTTAATATAGGGAGTAATGCCACTGTCGCTAGCGGGACAATTGTTACGAAAGATGTTCCAGATGGTTTGATGGCATTCGGTAATCCAATGCAACTTAAAAAAAGGCGGTGAGTTAGTCGTTGGGAGACAATTCAAATATAATACACGTAAAGTTTGATAAAGACTTCTACTATCATAAAGCGATGGAGAAAATGAGACAACAAGATTTTGTGTATGCCGAGTCTTTATTTAAAAAAGCACTTGAACTATCACCTGATGATTTTGTTATTATACCGCCTTATGCTGAATGCCTTGTGGAGCTTAACCAAACTACAAAAGCAGAAGAAATGATGTATGATCAAATTGCGAAAGATAATTTTGTTACGGATTATTATTTTTATTTAAGTCAAATGTTTATGAAGACAAATGAGCCTAATAAGGCATTTTTATTCGGGTTACGTTATGTAACAGAAGAAGACGATCAAGATTATTTTGAAGAAATGATTCAAATGTTCGAAGTGAAGTATGATAACCAAACTGCCGTTGAAGAAGAAGCAGAGCGCTTTGTCATACAGCATATTTTTCAATATTTATTCTCCAAAGGTAAATTACAAGAAGCGAACGATTTTATAGAGAGACAACGTGCGACGATGCAAGAAGATCAGCATATTATGAATTTAAAAGCGATGTCGATGCTATACAATAACCAATATGAAGAGGCAGAGGCTTTGCTTCAAACTATATTGGAAGACAATCCGTCAGACATATATGCTTTATGCCATATGACTTTGTTATTATACAACACAGAACAGATGGAACGTTTTAAGCTATATTTAGATCAATTAAGTAAATTACATCCGATTAACGATGAAGAATCTTTTAAGTTAGGTGTCGTTTTAAGCTATTTAGGAAAACATAAACCTTCTAATCAACTACTAGTGCCACTTTTGAAAAAAGCACAAGCTTCTATGCCACAACTTCATCATGCGTTAAGTTATAATTATTATCATTTAGGTTATGAAGAAGAAGCGAAAAGACATTGGCAGAGATTTGAGGATAGTGTACAATATCATAGTCAATTACCACCATGGAAAATTGATGAACTTAAAGATATGTTAGATAGTCATGTGTTACCGTTATTAAAAGATGAAGACTACAGATATAGATTGTATGGCATATTTTTATTAGGTCATATGAAACATCGTGAACTCGTGATGTCTCATGAAGTATGGGAAGTTCTAGAAAATTTACCTGATTACGAAAGGTTATATATAACGTATACTTTTCAAAAACTTCATCTTAATAAGATAGGCTTTATTGATAAAGGTATGAAACTCATTGAACAATCAGAATATCAACATTATGGAAAAGAATTATTCGTATCATGGATTGAACATGCTGAGATGTTAATTGCAGATAATGAATCAATTGAAACAGTTGATCATTACGTAGCAGCCTCAGTATATATTTATTTAAAAATGTTAAATATAAAAATAACCAAAAAAGAAATTAAAAATTCATTCAATATTACGACGTATCGCTTGAATAAAGCAATTAATGCTATAGTGAGCATATAGTTATACTTAATAAATATATTGATGTACAATTCTACTGAATTAATAAGAGGAGGCAGTTTATAAATGACTACACAAGTAGATTATGATGTAATTATAGTTGGAGCAGGCCCGGCAGGTATGACTGCTGCTGTTTACGCTTCAAGAGCAAATTTATCAACTGTAATGATAGAACGTGGTATGCCAGGTGGACAAATGGCAAATACTGAGGATGTAGAAAACTTCCCAGGATTTGATTTAATTACAGGTCCAGACTTATCAACTAAAATGTTTACACATGCCCAAAAATTTGGTGCTAAATATGAATATGGTGACATTAAAAATATAGAAGATAAAGGTTCTTACAAAGTTGTTAATATGGGAGATAGAACATTAACAGCGCACGCTATTATCATTGCGACAGGTGCAGAATACAAGAAAATTGGTGTACCAGGTGAACAAGAATTAGGTGGACGCGGCGTAAGTTATTGTGCAGTATGTGATGGCGCATTCTTTAAAGGTAAGAACTTATATGTAATTGGTGGCGGCGACTCAGCAGTAGAAGAAGGTATTTTCTTAACTAAATTCGCTGACAAAGTTACAATCGTTCATAGAAGAGATGAATTAAGAGCTCAAAAAATCATTCAAGATCGTGCATTTAAAAACGACAAAATTGATTTTATTTGGAACACAACTTTAAAAACAATTAACGATAAAGATGGAAAAGTAGGGTCAGTAACATTAGTTTCTACAGAAGATGGTTCAGAGACTGAACATCAAGCTGATGGTGTGTTTATCTACATTGGTATGAAACCATTAACTAAACCATTTGAATCTTTAGGTATATTAAATGAAAATGGTTATATTGAAACAAATGACGAAATGGAAACAAACGTACCTGGTGTTTATGCAGCAGGCGATGTTCGTGAAAAAACGTTACGTCAAATCGTAACAGCAACTGGTGATGGAAGTATCGCAGCACAAAATGCTCAAGCATATATCGAATCACTAGAAGACGAAGAACAATTAATATAATTCAACAAAACTGTCGATAAAGTCGACAGTTTTTTTATGTGCATTTTTTGATTACAAATACTCGTTGTTACTGATGATTACACAGTTGAACAGCCATTTAATTAATGTTTTTTATCGTATTATCATGTAAGATAAAGGTATATATGATCGTTAAAGGAGAAGTGTTATGCAACCTATCGATAAAAGTAATGTAAAAAATGAATTGCTCGTTGTAACTGGTATGTCTGGTGCGGGAAAATCAGTCGCATTACAAGCGTTAGAAGATTTAGGATATTTTTGCGTTGATAATTTACCACCAATTTTATTGCAAAAGTTTGTAGACTTAATGGATCAAGGTAATCCGTCTTTATCCAAAGTTGCAATAGGTATTGATTTAAGAGGTAAAGATTTCTTTGGTGACTTAAGAGAAGAACTAGATTATATACAAAGTGAAAAAAGAGTTATTGTAGATATTTTATTTTTAGAAGCAAATGATAAAAAATTGATTTCGCGATATAAAGAAACAAGAAGAACACATCCTCTAAGTGAGAAAGGTAGCTTATTATCAGCTATTGAACAAGAGAGAGAATTATTAGGTGATATAAAAGGTATCAGCAACTTTGTAATAGATACTACTGAAAAGAAACCTAAAGCATTAAAACAAGAATTGATTGCAACGTTTGAAAAAGATCCTTCTACAACATTCCAAGTTCGAGTGTTAAGTTTTGGTTTCAAACATGGAATGCCCATCGATGCAGATATCGTATTTGATGTAAGGTTTTTACCTAACCCATACTATGTAGATGAATTAAGACCGTTGACTGGTCTAGATGATGAAGTTTACCAATATGTTATGAAATGGAAAGAAACAAATACATTTTATAAAAAATTTAGTGAATTATTAATGTTTATGTTGCCAGGTTACAAAAAAGAAGGTAAATCCCAATTAACAATTGCTATAGGATGTACAGGTGGTCAACATAGATCAGTTGCACTTGCAAAACGTTTAGGAGAAGATATTAAAGAGAACTTTGACTATGTTGTGTATACGTCACATCGCGATGCACATATTGAAAGTAAAAAGAAAAAATGAAAAAATTAAAAGTCGTCTTAATTGGAGGCGGAACAGGACTTTCAGTATTAGCGAGAGGACTGAAAGAGTATCAAATAGATATTACAGCTATCGTAACAGTTGCAGACGATGGCGGCAGTACAGGTAAAATTCGTGATGTGATGGATATACCTGCTCCTGGAGATATTAGAAACGTGCTAGCAGCTTTAAGTGATACTGAACCTATGCTTGAACAACTGTTTCAATACCGTTTTGAAGAAGAAAAGATAGGCGGACACTCTATAGGAAATTTACTATTAGCAGCTATGACGAATATAACGAATGATTTTGGTCATGCAGTTAAAGAATTAAGTAAAATTTTAAATATTAAAGGCCAAGTCATTCCATCTACGACTAAAAGTGTTGTATTAAATGCTGTGATGTCAGACGGTGAGATTATAGTTGGAGAGTCTAATATTCCTAAAACGTCAAAGAAAATTGAAAAAGTATTTTTAACGCCTGAAGATATTGAACCAATGAAAGAGGCCATTGATGCAATTGAAGAAGCAGATTTAATTGTGATGGGACCTGGTTCGTTATATACGAGTATAATGCCTAATTTGATTTTAAATAAAGTTAAAGATGCTATTATAAATACTGAAGCTGAAAGATTATATGTATGTAATCTTATGACTCAAAAGGGCGAAACAACAGGTTATTCAGTTAGTGACCATGTGAAAGCTATTCATGATCATGTTGGCGAAGAATTTATTGATTTTGTAATCTGTCAAAATAAACGTTTTAATGAAGAAATTTTATTGAGATACGAACAAGAAGATGCAAAGCAAGTTGAATTTGATGGTGACAAATTAACAGAAATGGGTGTGCAATGCATCCATGATAATAATTTAGTAAGTATTACACCTCATCAATATATAAGACATAACAACAAAGTGTTAGCACAACTTATATATGAAATTGCGTTACGAGAAATTAGTACAATTCAATATAAAAAAGATAAATAAATTAACGATATAGTTACAACGATTAGATGAGTTGTAACTATATTTTTTTATGGAAATCAAGTAATATTAGTGTAAGGGCTTTCAAGATGAGGTGATGATTGATGAAGAACGTTCAAATCATAATGGTATTAGTAGGATGCATATTTCTACTTATTGGTTTAATGACTAATCAGCAAATAGGCATAAGTTTCTTAGTAATTGGTTTAGCAATGTTGTTATTTGGCATCATAAAAGAAACAAAAAGAAAATAATAAATTGTTTAAGTTGAAAAACTTGATACGCCCGGCTATTCCATGTAATATAAAATAGATACAAAACGTATGATATGTCTTTAGGCATATCATTATTTTTATGTGCATATAAATTAAGAAAGGGTGGTCTGCTGTGAGCTTTGCTTCAGAAATGAAAAATGAACTAACAAGAATTGAAGTAGATGATTGTTGCGCAAAGGCAGAACTTTCAGCTTTGATTAGAATGAATGGTAATTTAAGTATTTCTAATCAACAATTTGTCATAAATGTACAAACTGAAAATGCAGCGATAGCACGTCGTATTTTTTCTCTCATAAAAAAATGCTTCGGAGTAGAAGTTGAGTTATTGGTGAGAAAGAAAATGAAACTTAAGAAAAATAATATATATATCAGTAGAATAAAAGTAAAAGCTAAAGAAATATTAGATGAGCTAGGTATTTTACAAGAAGGTGTATTTAAACAAGTAATCGACAAAGATATTTTGAAAAATGATTGTTGTAAAAGAAGTTATTTAAGAGGTGCTTTTCTAGCAGGAGGATCAGTCAATAATCCAGAAACATCTTCTTATCATCTAGAAATATTTTCTTTATATGAAGAGCACTCAGCAGATCTGACAGCGCTTATGAATCAATACGATTTAAATGCTAAACAATTAGAACGCAAAAAAGGATATATAAGTTATTTAAAAGAGGCAGAAAAAATCTCTGACTTTCTAAGTTTAATCGGAGGCTATCAAGCATTACTGAAATTTGAAGATGTTAGAATTATTCGTGATATGAGAAACTCTGTAAATAGACTCGTCAATTGTGAAACTGCCAATTTAAATAAAACAGTAAGTGCCGCAATGAAACAAGTAGAAAGTATTCAACTGATCGACAAAGAAATTGGAATTGATAATTTACCAGATCGACTGCGAGAAGTAGCGAAATTAAGAATAGATAACCAAGATGTATCTATCAAAGAATTAGGAGAAATGGTGAGTACAGGGAAAATTTCTAAATCAGGTATAAACCATAGACTACGTAAACTAAACGAAATGGCAGAGAAAATTAGAAGCGGCGAAACAATACAATAAGGTATAAATGAAAGTCTGATTATTATTGTATAGTACGTTGAACACATATATTTTTTTATGCCATGCTTTCCGCGGGCATGTTCTCAGCCTGTAGTCTTCGAATCATGCTGTTCCCGCAGGAGTCAGCGCTAAAAAAATACCGAATATTACCAAAATATTTTTTAATATAGATGAAAATTTATTAAGAAAAGTTGATAAAGTATTGGATTTAAACTTCGTTTATGAACTTAAAAAAGCATCCGAGACTATTATAGTCCCGGATGCTTTTTTTATATTAATTTGATTTGATATCTTCTGGATGCATAACATCATCGATTAAACCATATTCTTTAGCTTCTTCAGCTGTTAAGAAGTTATCACGATCTGTGTCTTTTTCAATTTTTTCAATTGGTTGTCCAGTTCTTTCAGATAAAATTTTATTTAATTTTTCACGTGTGCGTAAAATATGACGAGCTGCAATTTCGATTTCTGTAGCTTGTCCTTGTGCGCCACCTAATGGTTGGTGAATCATTACTTCACTGTTAGGTAGTGCGAAACGTTTACCTTTTGCACCAGCTGATAATAGGAATGAACCCATTGATGCAGCCATACCGATACAAATTGTTTGTACGTCTGGTTTGATGTGTTGAATTGTATCATAAATAGCGAAACCAGCTGTTACGCTTCCGCCTGGTGAGTTGATATATAAGTATATATCTTTCTCAGAGTCTTGTGCTTGTAAGAATAATAATTGCGATACGATTGAGTTCGCTACGTTGTCATCAATAGCTGAACCTAACATAATAATGCGGTCTTTCAGTAAACGTGAGTAAATATCATAAGCGCGTTCTCCGCGATTTGTTGTTTCGATAACTGTTGGTATTAAATTCATCAGTTAATCCTCCTTTGAATATCTTAATGACCATATCATACACTACAAAGTCAAACATGGTCAAAATATATGACCTACTGATGAATATTATAACTTAAATAGCTGATTTATACACTGGAAATTTGCGACATGAGTTGTCAATGTTCGCATAAATGATATAATAGTTTCCGTAATCAACGAGCTGAGTGCAATGGATTTGAGTGACTTATATATTAAAGTGTTCACATCTTTTTCTAATGATGTTTTCTGCTTGATTAATCGTCATAAATCTTCTCACTCCTTATAGTTGATAGTTCTATTATATGTGTAAGATGTTAAGTGAATATAAATTAATAATTAAGATTTAACTCTCCGTAGTGTAAAGGATAACACGCAAGATTCCGGTTCTTGAGATGGGCGTTCAATTCGTCTCGGGGAGGCTTATTATAATGAAGGATGATTTTATGACTATCAAATTTTATGTTGGATTAAATTGTGGGTTGTGTGAAGATGCGAAAATACAAATAGATTTTTTTAAAGAATCATATAATCATGATATTAAGGTTGATACTATTAATATAGAAGAAGACGATACATTACATGAAAAATTTATGCTAAGAGTGCCAGTTGTTGAGTATAAAGGTGTTGTGTTGCAAGAAGGGCATATTGATTTTGTCACTTTGATTGAAGCGTATGATGACTTGAACTAATGTGAGACGCTTTTAACTTGCAATCTCTATATGGGGGGTGTATTATAAAACTGTAAACAGATATTATTTTTTTGACCCGCATGGGACGAAAAACGTCTAACCTAGGTTAGATTTTGCCCATCTGTTAATCTATAAGGAGGCGACTTGTTTATGGAAGATTTATTGAAGATACAACATAGACTAGTTCCTGACTTGATTGACAAGATGTATCGACGTTTTAATATTTTATCGACGATTGAGAAGAAGCAACCTATTGGTCGAAGAACGTTAAGTGATGTTATGAATGTTACTGAGCGGGTATTGAGAACTGAAATAGAAATTTTAAAACAACAAGATTTAGTCAGCGTTCAGTCAACAGGTATGAAATTGACCGAAACAGGGGAGCGCATTCTCGCTTCGTTATCACATTACTTAACGCTATATTCAAGCTTTAATCATATTGAGGAAGAAATATTTAATCGATATGGTGTGAAAGCACATATAGTAAGAGGTAATTCAGATTCAGATGAGACGGTTAAAGCAGAAATGGGTACAGTGACAGCTGAATTACTCGAACAGTCATTATATGATAATGCTTCTGTTTCAGTAACTGGTGGTTCTACAATGGCCAGGGTTAGTGAGTCGTTGCACCCATTAGATAAAGACATTTTGTTCACGCCAGCGCGTGGTGGTTTGGGAGAAAACGTAGTATTCCAAGCAAATACAATTTGTGCAAGTATGGCAAATCGAACAGGCGGGTCATATAAGGTTTTGTATGTTCCAGATCAAGTAAGCGAAAGTTCGTATGAAACTTTGTTGAAAGAACCTGCAGTTATTGAGGTGCTTGATGCAATACGTCATTCAGATTTTATCATTCACGGTATTGGTGATGCGCTGAAGATGGCACAAAGAAGAAAGACTTCTGAAGAAGTATTAAGCCAATTGAAACATCATCATGCAGTCGGAGAAGCTTTTGGATATTATTTTGATTCCAAAGGTGAAGTCGTACATCGTGTTAAAACAATCGGTTTGCAACTAGAAGATTTGGCAACGAAGACAAACATTTTTGCAGTAGCGGGAGGTGCTTCTAAAGCAGAAGCAATTAAAGCTTATCTTGAGATAGCACCTAAGAACACCATTCTTATAACAGATGAAGGTGCTGCAAAAGCAATGATTAACTTGGAATAAAAGGTTTCAAACCCTTTTTGAAATAACAAATATAAAGGAGGCCATCATTCATGGCAACTAAAGTAGCAATTAATGGTTTTGGAAGAATAGGTCGTTTAGCATTCAGAAGATTACAAGAGGTAGAAAATATCGAAGTAGTAGCAATCAACGATTTAACAGATGACGCAATGTTAGCTCATTTATTAAAATACGATTCAACACAAGGTCGTTTCAAAGATGAAGTAGAAGTTATCGAAGGCGGATTCCGCGTAAACGGTAAAGAAATCAAAACTTTCGAAAATCCTAACCCTAAAGAATTACCATGGGGCGATTTAGATATCGACGTAGTATTAGAATGTACTGGTTTCTTCGCTGATAAAGAAAAAGCTTCAGCTCACATCGATGCAGGCGCTAAAAAAGTATTAATTTCAGCTCCAGCTTCAGGCGATTTAAAAACAATCGTTTATAACGTTAACCATGACGAATTAGACGGTTCAGAAGAAATCGTTTCAGGTGCGTCTTGTACAACTAACTGTTTAGCTCCAATGGCTCAAGTATTAAATAACCAATTCGGTATCGTTGAAGGTCTAATGATGACTATTCACGCTTACACTGGTGACCAAAATACTTTAGATGCTCCACATTCTAAAGGTGACTTCCGTCGTGCTCGTGCTGCGGCTCAAAACATCGTACCTAACTCAACTGGTGCTGCTAAAGCAATCGGCTTAGTAATCCCAGACTTAAAAGGTAAATTAGATGGATCAGCTCAACGTGTACCAGTAGCAACTGGTTCAGTAACAGAATTAACAGCAGTATTAGACAAAGAAGTTTCAGTAGAAGAAATCAATGAAGCTATGAAAAATGCTACAAATGATTCATTCGGTTACACTGAAGACGAAATCGTTTCTTCTGATATCATTGGTATCACTTACGGTTCATTATTCGATGCAACTCAAACTCGTGTAATGACTGTTGGAGATCGTCAATTAGTTAAAACTGTATCTTGGTATGACAATGAAATGTCTTACACTTCACAATTAGTTCGTACTTTAGAATATTTAGCAGCTCAAGCTAACAAATAATTTAAAAAAATGAACTAAATAGGTTATGCTTATGAGTAAGCGGGGAGCACATCGCTTCACCGCTTATTTTTAATCATATCGCATTTTCTATTATCTAGAGGAGGAAGACAAGTCATGGCAAAGAAGAATGTTAAAGACGTAGATGTAAAAGGTAAAAAAGTACTTGTAAGAGCAGATTTTAACGTACCAATGAAAGATGGTAAAATTACGAACGATAACAGAATCGTTCAGGCGCTTCCTACAATAAAATACATTATCGAGCAAGGCGGTAAAGTTATTTTATTCTCACATTTAGGTAAAGTGAAAACAGAAGAAGATAAAAAAGAATTATCACTTAAACCAGTAGCAGAACGCTTAAGTGAACTATTAAATAAAGAAGTAACATTTGTACCTGAAACTCGTGGTGAAGAATTAGAGAATGCTGTCAATGGTTTATCAGAAGGCAATGTATTAGTAGTTGAAAATACACGTTTCGAAGATGTTGATGGTAAAAAAGAATCTAAAAATGATCCTGAGTTAGGTAAATACTGGGCTTCATTAGGTGACATCTTCATCAATGATGCATTCGGTACAGCTCACCGTGAACATGCTTCAAACGTTGGAATTGCATCTAACGTTGAAACAGCATCAGGTTTCTTAATGGATAAAGAAATTAAATTTATCGGTGGTGTCGTAAGTGAACCAGAACGTCCATTAGTAGCAATTTTAGGTGGAGCGAAAGTTTCAGATAAAATTGGTGTAATTGAAAACTTACTTACTATAGCTGATAAAGTAATTATCGGTGGCGGAATGGCTTATACATTCTTCAAAGCTCAAGGTAAAGAAATAGGACTATCACTTTTAGAAGAAGATAAAGTTGATTTTGCTAAAGAATTACTTGACCGTGCTGGCGATAAAATTATCTTACCAGTAGATTGTAAAGTAGCTAAAGAATTTTCAAATGACGCTGAAATCACGATTGTTTCTGCTGATGAAATTCCAGCTGATCAAGAATCAATGGATATTGGTCCAAAATCAATTGAATTATTTAGTGAAGCATTACAAGGTGCAAACACAGTAGTATGGAATGGTCCTATGGGTGTGTTTGAATTAAGTAACTTTGCAAAAGGTACAATTGGAGTATGTAAAGCAATCGCAAGTTTAGAAAATGCAACGACTATCATCGGTGGTGGAGATTCTGCAGCGGCAGCTATGGACTTAGGATTTGCTGATGACTTTTCACACATTTCAACAGGTGGCGGAGCTTCTCTAGAATATCTAGAAGGTAAAGAATTACCTGGTATCGTAGCTATTTCTGAAAAATAATCATAAAAGGAGTTTATATATCATGAGAAAACCAATTATCGCAGGTAACTGGAAAATGAATAAAACAGTTCAAGAAGCAAAAGACTTTGCTAATGAACTTCCAGCATTACCAGATACTAACGAAGTAGATTCAGTAATTTGTGCACCAACTTTACATTTAGATGCACTTGTTAATTTAACTAAAGAAGGCGTAGCACAAGGATTACAAATTGGTGCTCAAAATGCGTACTTTGAAGATAATGGTGCGTTCACTGGTGAAACTTCTCCAGCAGCACTTGAAGATTTAGGTGTTAAATATGTAGTATTAGGACATTCTGAACGTCGTGAATACTTCGGCGAAACTGATGAAGATGTTAATAAAAAAGCATTAGCAGTATTCTCTCACAACATGACACCAATCATTTGTGTAGGTGAAACATTAGAAGAAAGAGAATCTGGTAAAGCTGAATCAGTAGTAGGCGGACAAGTAGAAGCAGCGCTTAAAGGCTTTTCTGAAGAGCAAGTAAAAGCTTCAGTAATCGCTTATGAACCTATTTGGGCAATTGGCACTGGTAAATCTTCAAATTCAGAAGATGCTAATGAAATGTGTGCTCACGTACGTAAAGTTGTAGCAGGTGCGTTCTCTCAAGAAGCAGCTGATTCATTACGTGTTCAATACGGCGGTAGTGTTAAACCAGAAAACATTAAAGAATATATGGCTCAATCAGATATCGATGGCGCATTAGTTGGCGGCGCTTCATTAAAAGTTGATTCATTCGTTGCACTTTTAGAGGGTGCTAAATAATGGCTAAACAACCAACAGCACTTATCATTCTTGACGGTTTTGCAAATCGTGAAGAAGAACACGGTAATGCGGTAAAACTAGCTAACAAACCGAATTTTGATAGATATTACAACAAATATCCACATAACGAATTATCTGCATGTGGTTTAGATGTTGGTCTACCAGAAGGTCAAATGGGTAATTCTGAAGTAGGTCATTTAAATATTGGTGCTGGAAGAGTCGTATACCAAAGTTTAACAAGAATTAATAAATCTATTAAAGATGGCGATTTCTTTGAAATTGAAGAATTAAAACAAGCGATGAACCATGTCGTTAAAAATGATTCTACATTGCATTTAATGGGTCTATTATCTGACGGCGGTGTGCACAGTCACTATAAACATTTATTTGCACTTTTAGAATTAGCTAAACAACAAGGTGTTGAAAAAGTCTATGTTCATGGTTTCCTTGATGGACGTGACGTTGATCAAAAATCTGCTCTTAAATATATTGAAGAAACTGAAAATAAATTTAAAGAATTAGGTATTGGTCAATTTGCTTCTATTTCTGGACGTTACTATGCAATGGACAGAGATAATCGTTGGGATCGTGAAGAAAAAGCTTATGATGCGATGTCTAACGGTGTAGGTCCTGTCTTCACAAATGCTATTGAAGGTGTAGAAGCTAATTATAAAGAAGGTTTAACAGATGAATTCGTTATGCCATTTATCGTTAAAGACGAAGAAAAAGGCGTTGAAAATACGGGCGTTAATAGTCATGATTCAATGATATTCTTTAACTTCCGTCCAGATAGAGCGGCTCAACTTAGTCAAGTATATACAAATGAAAAATTCGAAGGTTTCGAAATTAAACGTAAACTTGAAGATTTATTCTTTGTAACATTTACGAACTATAGTGACGATGTTTTCGCTAAAGTTGCATTTAAACCAGTTGATATTAAAAATACGATTGGTGAAGTTGCAGAAAAAAATAGCTTAAATCAATTAAGAATTGCTGAAACAGAAAAATTCCCTCATGTTACGTATTTCATGAGTGGTGGCCAACATGCAGAGTTTAAAGGTGAACGTCGCGTCCTAATCGACTCACCTAAAGTCGCTACTTACGACTTGAAACCTGAAATGAGTGCTTACGAAGTGAAAGATGCATTAATTGGTGAATTAGATAAAGGTGATTTAGATTTAATTATCTTAAACTTTGCTAATCCTGATATGGTAGGTCATAGTGGTATGCTTGAACCTACTGTCAAAGCAATTGAAGCAGTCGATGAATGTTTAGGTGAAGTTGTGGATAAAATTTTATCCATGAATGGTACAGCTATCATTACAGCTGATCATGGTAATTCTGATGAAGTATTAACAGATAGCGACTCACCTATGACAACTCATACAACAAACCCTGTTCCTGTTATTGTTACAAAAGAAGGGGTAGAAGTAAGAAGTGGTGGTCGTCTAGCTGACTTAGCACCAACACTTATTGACTTACTTGGAGTAGAACAACCAGAAGATATGACTGGTGAATCATTAATTAAAAAATAATCAATTAATATTATAAAAGGAGTTTTAATTATGCCAATTATTACAGATATTTATGCACGCGAAGTATTAGATTCACGTGGTAACCCGACAGTAGAAGTTGAAGTATTAACAGAAAGCGGTGCTTTTGGTAGAGCTTTAGTACCATCAGGCGCTTCAACAGGTGAATACGAAGCAGTAGAATTACGCGACGGAGACAAAGACCGTTATTTAGGTAAAGGTGTTCTTAAAGCTGTAGAAAACGTAAACGAAATTATTGCACCAGAAATTATCGAAGGTGAATTCTCAGTATTAGAACAAGTTTCTATCGACAAATTAATGATCGCTTTAGATGGTACACCTAACAAAGCTAAATTAGGTGCTAATGCTATCCTTGGTGTATCAATCGCTGTAGCTCGTGCTGCATCAGAATTCTTAGGCCAACCATTATACAAATATCTTGGTGGATTCAATGGTGTTCAATTACCAGTACCAATGATGAACATTGTAAACGGTGGATCTCACTCAGATGCTCCAATTGCATTCCAAGAGTTCATGATTTTACCTGTAGGTGCTGAATCATTCAAAGAAGCTTTACGTTGGGGAGCAGAAATCTTCCATAACTTAGCTAAAATCTTAAAATCTCGTGGATTAGTAACAGCAGTAGGTGACGAAGGTGGTTTCGCTCCTAAATTTGAAGGTACTGAAGATGGCGTTGAAACTATTTTAGAAGCTATCAAAGCTGTTGGTTTAGAACCAGGTAAAGATGTATTCTTAGGATTTGACTGTGCAGCTTCAGAATTCTTCGAAAACGGTGTTTATGACTATGCTAAATTCGAAGGTGAAAACGGTGCTAAACGTTCTTCAGAAGAACAAGTAGACTTCTTAGAAGAATTAGTTAATAAATATCCAATTATCACTATTGAAGATGGTATGGACGAAAACGACTGGGAGGGATGGAAAATCCTTACTGAGCGTATCGGCGACCGCGTTCAATTAGTAGGTGACGATTTATTCGTTACAAACACTGAAAAATTATCTGAAGGTATCGAAAAAGGTATCGGTAACTCAATCTTAATCAAAGTTAACCAAATCGGTACTTTAACAGAAACTTTCGAAGCAATCGAAATGGCTCAAAAAGCTGGTTACACTGCAGTTATCTCACACCGTTCAGGTGAAACAGAAGATACTACAATCTCTGATATCGCAGTAGCAACAAATGCTGGTCAAATTAAAACTGGTTCATTATCAAGAACTGATCGTATTGCTAAATATAACCAATTATTACGTATTGAAGACGAATTATTTGAAACAGCTAAATTTGAAGGCCTTAAAGCTTTCTATAACTTAGCAAAATAATTGAGCATATAAATAAAATGATTCACATAAAGTACGAAAGGTGTAAGCTCACCTTTTGTACTTTTTTTATCAAAACATTCTTTAGCGCTTTAAACCAACAACAGTTTATCATTTCATTCCATATGGAAATGTTCTATAATAGAGTCAATGAATTTTATAGGAGGATCATAGATGACGATTAATTTAAAAAGTGCTCAATCACCATGGTCAAGCTTAGATGGAGTAGAACAATTAACACTTCATCCTATTAACCAACCATTTAATAAGGAAGTGATTATTCCGGGGAGTAAAAGCGTAACGAACCGTGCTTTCATTTTAGCTGGATTTAGTAATGGAACTTCGAAATTATCTGGATATTTAAAGAGTGATGACACATATTGGTGTATGGAAACATTAAAAAAATTAGGCGCTACTTTTGAAATTGTTGAAGATGAGATTCATATTACAGGAATAGATAGTTCTGAACTACCAGATAAAGAGCAAGTATTTATCGGTTCTGCAGGTACTACTGCGCGTTTCTTACCAGGTATTTTAGGTACTCAAGAAAAAAGTGAAATTACGATAACTTCAACGGAACAACTTGCCGTTAGACCTCATCAAACACTTCATGAAGCATTAAAACAGCTAGGTGTTGAAGTTAAATATCTTGAAGAAGAAGGTCAGTTGCCTGTCACGATTAAAGGCACACCTCAAACAGGTGGAAAAGTTTCAATAGCTGGAAATCAATCTAGTCAATTTATTAGTGGATTATTAATGGCAGCGCCTTTATTTAATCGTCCGACTGAAATAGAATTAACGACAAACATTGTGCAGAGTGCATATGTAGACATAACGATTGAGATGATGAATCAATTTGGAATTAAAGTTGATGTGTCTGAAGATTATAAACATATGAAAGTTGAGCAAGGTCAGTATAAGCCGGCAACTTTACCATTAGAAGCTGATTTATCGACTGCTTGTTATTTTATGGCATTAGCCGCTTTAAATCATTCAACTATTAAAATTAACCATTTAAATATGGAAAGTCATCAACCTGATTTAGAAGTAGTTGATATTCTTGAGAGAATGGGTGCAACTGTTGAAAAGGGTTCTGACTATGTCGTGATTTCTGGTCCAGAACAATTAAAAGGTGATTTAACGATAGATATGAATGCCTGTTCTGACCAAGCATTAACGATTGGTACATTAGCTGCATTCGCGGATGGTCCAATTACAATTACAGGAGTTGAACATATCCGTCATCACGAATGTAATCGTGTATCCGCATTAACAGAAAGTTTAACGCAATTAGGTATTGAAGTTATTGAACATCATGATGGATGGACGATTACACCAGGTCAAATAAAAGCAGCAACATTAGATACATTTGACGATCATCGTGTAGCAATGTCACTAAGTTTAATGGGTACTAAAGTTGATGGAATTAAGTTGTTAGATCCTTCTTGTGTTTCTAAAACTTGTCCGAATTATTTTGAAATGTTAAAATCTTTAGGTATTTCAGTCGAATATAATGAATGATAACTTGAGTGAATATTGTAAATATGCTATAATTCTACTGTTATAATAGACAGGAGGACCGAGTCCATGCATACATTTTTAATCGTCTTATTAATCATCGTTTGTATTGCATTGATTACCGTCGTGTTACTTCAAGAAGGTAAAAGTACAGGTTTATCAGGTGCAATTAGTGGCGGAGCAGAACAATTATTTGGAAAACAAAAACAACGTGGAATAGATTTAGTTTTACACAGAGTTACAATTATTTTATCAATTTTATTTTTCTTATTAATGTTAGCAATTACTTACTTTAAAATGTAAAGGTCCGACTGTATTGTCGGACTTTTTTGTTTGTTTACAAGTAAAAAAACGATACAATAGAACTAGATTATGTTAAAGGATGGTCGATCATGAGAATTCAATTACCTAAACCTTTCTTTTTTGAAGAAGGAAAAAGAGCAGTTCTACTTTTACATGGATTCACAGGTAATTCATCAGATGTTAGACAACTAGGACGTTATTTACAGAAAAAAGGATATACATCATATGCACCGCATTATGAAGGTCATGGTAGACCTCCTGAAGAGATATTAGAATCAAGCCCATATGTGTGGTTTAAAGAATGTTTAGATGCCTATGATTTCTTGGAAGAAAAAGGGTATACTGAAATAGCGGTAGCAGGGCTTTCATTAGGTGGCGTTTTTAGTTTAAAATTAAGTTTAAAAAGAGATGTAAAAGGTATTGTAACAATGTGCTCTCCTATGTATATAAAAACTGAAGGCACAATGTTTGAAGGTGTATTAGATTACGCCAAAGAATTTAAAAAGTATGAAGGAAAATCACCTGAACAAATCGAGCAGGAAATGAAACAATTTCATCCTACGAATACTTTGACTGAATTACAGGAAGTCATTCAAGGTGTAAGAGATCAAGTTGATGAAGTATTTGATCCTTTATTTGTAGTTCAAGGTAAACTAGATAAAATGATTAACCCTGATTCTGCTAATGTTATTTACAATGAATCCTCTTCAGACGATAAAAACATTAAATGGTATGAAGAATCTGGTCATGTTATAACAATCGGACAAGAAAAAGAAAAAGTATTCGAAGATGTACATCAATTCTTAGAATCATTAGATTGGTCCGAATAAGACATAATAATAATATAAACGAGAAAGGAGGCCCGCTATGAATCTAAGAGAAGAAGTTGAACAAATCATCAATGAAAAAGAATATAGTCCTATGACAGTAAGTGAATTTCAAGATGTAATGGGACTCAATAATGCCGATTCATTTAAAGAATTAATTAAAGTTCTAGTTGATTTAGAACAAACGGGTCAACTAGAAAGAACAAAGACGGATAGATATAAGAAGACAAGAGACAAATCAGATCTTGTTAAAGGTACATTAAGTCAACACAAAAAAGGTTTTGCATTTTTAAGACCTGTAGATGATACAATCGAGGATATATTCATTCCACCTAATCAAATTAATAAAGCGATGGATGGTGACGAAGTATTAGTAGAAGTTGTGCCATCTCGCGGGGATCATAAAGGGAAAATAGAAGGAAGAGTTAAAGCTATTACAACACGTAATATTACGCAAGTCGTAGGTACTTATACTGAAGCTAAGCATTTTGGTTTCGTGTTACCTGATGATAAACGTATTACTCAAGACCTATTTATTCCTAAAGGTAAAAATCTTGGTGCCATTGAAGGGCATAAAGTATTAGTAGAAATTACTGAATATGCTGATGGAACACATAATCCAGAAGGACAAGTGAAGGCGATTCTTGGTCATAAAAATGATCCAGGCGTTGATATTTTATCTATTATTTATCAACACGGTATTAACATCGAATTTCCAGACAATGTTATTGCGGAAGCAGAAAACGTGCCAGATCAAATTCAACCAAGTGAAATAAAAGGTCGACGTGATTTAAGAGACGAACTCACTATCACAATTGACGGCGCAGATGCTAAAGACTTAGATGATGCAGTATCTATTAAACCTCTTGATAATGGTTTAACAGAGCTTACAGTCAGCATTGCTGATGTAAGTTACTATGTTACTGAGAATAGTGAATTAGATAAAGAAGCTTACGATAGAGCAACAAGTGTTTACCTTGTAGATAGAGTCATTCCAATGATTCCACACAGATTGAGTAATGGTATATGTTCATTAAATCCTAATGAAGACAGATTAACTTTAAGTTGTAGAATGGAAATTAACCAACAAGGTGAAGTTGTAAGACATGATATTTTCGAAAGTGTAATCCACTCAGATTATAGAATGACTTATACAGATGTAAATTCAATTATTGAAAATAACGATCAAGAAATCCGAAATCAATATGCTGAAATTACACCAATGCTCGATTTAGCTCAACAATTATCACAACAATTAATCGCTAAACGTAAAAGACGTGGTGAAATTGATTTTGATATTAAAGAAGCACAAGTGCTAGTCGACGAAGATGGTATACCAACTGATATTAAAGTGAGAGAAAGAAATGATGCAGAAAGATTAATCGAAAGCTTTATGTTATCTGCTAACGAAACGATTGCTGAACACTTCAGTAAACTTGAAGTGCCATTTATTTATCGTGTCCATGAAAATCCAAAAGCAGAAAGACTAACGCGATTCTTTGAATTTATTGCTAACTTCGGACTTTCTGTTAAAGGGTCTAGTGAAGATATTCATCCATCAACTTTACAGAAAATTGTAGAAGAAGTAGCTGGACAAAAAGAAGAAATGGTTATTTCTACATTGATGTTAAGAAGTATGCAACAAGCAAGATATAGTGAAGATAATTTAGGACACTTCGGTTTGTCAGCTGATTATTATACACATTTCACATCACCTATTAGAAGATATCCAGATTTAGTCGTTCATAGATTGATACGTAAATATTTAATCGATAAGTCTATGAACAGTAAACAAATTAGACATTGGGAAGAAATGTTACCTGATATTGCTGATCACACATCTAAGCGTGAAAGAAGAGCAATTGATGCAGAACGCGATACTGATGATCTGAAAAAATCAGAATACATGATCCAACATGTAGGAGAAGTATTTACTGGTATTATCAGTTCAGTAGCCAACTTCGGTATGTTCGTTGAATTAGAGAACACAATTGAAGGTATGGTACACATGTCTAACTTAACTGACGATTATTATAACTTTGATGAGCGCAACATGGCTATCATAGGTGAACGCCAAGCTAAAGTATTTAGAATTGGTGATAAAGTAGAAGTTAAAGTGATCAATGTTAATGTTGATGAAAGAATGATAGACTTCCAAGTTGTAGGTATGCCAATAGCTGAGAAGAATAGAGAAAGATTAGCAAGAGAAAAAACAATCAAAGCTAAAAAACGTGGTACAACTAAAGAAGAAGAGAAGCCTAATAACCGTAAAAAAGGTGGACCTAAAGGCAAGCAAGGCGGTAATCAAGGTAATAAAGACAAAAAGCCTTATTACAAAGCTAAAGCTGTAAAAAATAAAGCGAGACGCAATAAAAAATAGAAAGTAGGTGATGGATGTGCCAAAAGTTCAGAGCAAACCATTAGCGCAAAATCGTAAAGCAAGTCATGATTACACAATAGAAGATACGGTTGAAGCGGGTATTGTACTTCAAGGTACTGAAATCAAATCCATTCGCCGAGGTAGTGCAAACTTAAAAGATGCATATGCACGCGTATACAACGGAGAAATGTACGTTTACAACATGCATATTGCACCGTATGAAGAAGGTAACCGTTTTAATCATGAGCCATTAAGAAATCGTAAATTACTTTTAAAAAGAAAAGAAATCGATAAACTTTTGGGTGTTACAAAAGAAAAAGGGTATGCATTAATACCGCTTAAACTCTACATTAAACACGGTTACTGTAAAGTACTTATAGGTGTAGCTAAAGGTAAACGAGACTATGATAAACGACATGCATTGAAAGAAAAAGAAGCAAAACGTGACGTTGAAAGAGCAATGAAACAAAGATATTAAACAATTATATTGATAAATCAATCAAAAATTGTTAAGATTAAATATACTTCTGATAAAAAGAAGTATATTTCTTATCGAGGGGACGTTACGGATTCGACAGGGGTCCCCGAGCTTATGAAGCGTGTCGGAGGGTTGTCTTCGTCATCAACACAACAGTATAATAACTGGCAAACAAGATAACTTAGCAGTAGCTGCCTAATAGCACTCTGCATCGCCTAACAGCATCACCTATGTGCTGTTAACGTGATTCAAATTAAGTAGGATACGCTCGTCACTGCCGTTTGAAGTCTGACGAGAAGAGATTAATCAAACTAGCGTTGTAACAGGGTGTCAGTCTCCTGATTCAACGCGAACCCTTAACGACTAGACTACACACGTAGAAGCATTTGTATCAGGATCTCTGGACGCGGGTTCAACTCCCGCCGTCTCCATATATAGCTCTCAGCCCTAGTGGTTGAGGGCTTTTTATTTTTATTGCCCCAGTATTGCCCCAGTATTAACTTTTAGAACGCTGAACGCATAGATATAATTGAGACTAAAAAACTGCCAACTAGTTCACTTAAAGTGAACTAGTTGGCAGTCTGACCTCATCTATAACATGAGATTTCTATTCTTTTTCTTGTTTCTTCTTTAAATAGTCGCTTATTAGAATATAAACGACACCAATAACAACACCAATAAGTATTGTAGTTGTAACAGGATTGAGCGGTTTATCATTAAATAAGGCATTATAGAATAAATTTAAGACATATAGTAAAGAAAATAAACTTAGTATAAACATGATTACTTTTTTCATAACACACCCCCTTAAAACATTATAACATATAGAATATATTTAATAAGATTCATTTTATATAGTATAAAACTATATGAGTAAGTTATAAGAATGATAGAATTAGAAAAATAAAAGTTCTTATAAATTTATTTTCTCACTTGAATAATAATAGCTTTCTTTTTTGGGTCGTATAAAAATATAAACAATAATAAGTACGCCTATTTTACCAATTATCATTAAAAGTATGAGTATTACTTTAGATAAAGAAGTTAAGTCTGCAGTAATACCGGTTGAAAGACCTACAGTCGCAAAGGCTGATATTGTTTCAAATAATACTTTCGTCATGTTCAAATTTGGACTTTCAATCAATATGATTAATGTTGATAAGAAAATTAAAGTACTTGATAAAAAACAAATTATGATCGCTTTACTAATTTGTTCAGCCATAATACTTTTTTTAAATATATGGGTATGTTTTTGACCTTTTAATTGTGCGTATAAATAAGCCACTATTATTGCTAAGGTAGTTACTTTAATTCCACCACCGGTACTCATAGGTGCTGCACCAATGAACATTAACAAATCGAATATAAAAAGTGTGGAGTCATGTAATTGACCTATATCTACGGTGTTAAAACCAGCAGTTCTTGTCGACACTGATTGAAATACAGATTTATACACTTGAACAATCCAGTTATCATTTTTTAAAGTATTATTTTTTTCGATTAACCAAAATGATATAGCTCCGACAAAAATTAATATACTCGTAGTAGTGAGTACAATTTTTGAATGTAGTTTTAACTTGCTTATACGATTAGATCGCCATAAATCTACAATAACAATATATCCAATACCACCGATGATAATTAATAATGGAACGATTATATTGACTATGAAGTTATTGCTATAGGGTATAAGGCTATTTGAAAATAGTGAGAAACCTGCGTTGTTAAATGATGAAATAGATGTAAATAAACTAAGAAATCCTCCTTTAACTATCCCGAAGTCTGGTATAAACACTAGCGACAGAATAAGAGCGCCTAGTAATTCCACAATGAAACTAAATATTACAAGGTGTATCGTTATTTTTAATAAGCCAGAATCATTATCTATACTCCATGTATACATTAGTAACTCTCTATTTTTGAAAGTTATATTCTTTCTTGTAAAAATCATAATAAAAATCGTTAATGTAACAATTCCTATACCACCTATCTGAATTAACAATATTATAACTAAGTAGCCTAAATCATTAAATTGACTAGGAATATCTACTGTTGAAAGGCCAGTTACAGTAAATGCACTAGTAGCTATAAAAAATGCATCTATAAAGCTGATTGATTTTCTTCCAGTCATGGGTAAATAAAGTAGTATAGAACCAATAACTGTCGTAGTTATAAACAGTGTAAGATAAAGCATAGTTAACTTAGATATAGTGTTCATTTAACATCACCTTATATATGAGATAAGTTGATATTAGTCCTATATAGAGAGAAAGGCAATTATAATATGATATTTTACACATTATTTATAGAGATTAACACTTAACACACAGCGTGAATTTCGAAATATTTATAAGTGAAGTATAAGTGAAAATATTGAATGGATAAGAAACAAGCTCTTAACTGTTAAGGTTAAGAGCTTGTATTTGTTATTTGAAATTAATGATCTTTATTTCTCTAATTTAAATATACTGATTGCTAAGCCTATCAGTACGGTACCGATTGCATAGTCTAGTATGGATTTGAATTTATGGTTATTGAATAATTGTCTTATGTAATTGAATAAGAAGCTGCACAAGAAGAACCATACAAACACTGTTAAGATAAATAGTGAAGACAACATGATTATCTTCATTGATCCGTCTTGTTTTGTAATAAATTGAGGTAAAATGCTGACGTAAAATAGGATTGCTTTAGGATTAAAAATTGTACTTAAAAATCCTTGCTTATAAGATAGAGTCAGTTTAACTTGTGATGGACCTGTTGGATGGGTGGTTATATTAAATGTCTTCTTAGCATTTAATATGGACTTAACACCTAAATAAGCGATATAAATAGAACCTAAAATTTTAATACCAGTAAAAACATAATATGAAGATGTTAAAATAAAGATTAAACCAAAAGCAGCTAAAGCAGAATAAAAGACATGGGCGCTTGATATGCCTAAACCTGCCATAATGCCATTTCTAGCATCTCCTTTAAGTGTATTGTTCAACACTATAAAGAAATCAGGGCCAGGGATGATGATGATCATTAATGCTATGACAATGAAACTTAACCAGTTATCCATATATGCTACACCTCTTTGTTGATGATTTATTCTAAACAATATAACAGAAAATTATGAAAATAACTACATTATTTTTAAAAATGATATAATTCATAAGAGTTAATCTATATAAGAATAGGTGATTTGATGAAGATAGGTAAATATAGAATAGATTCAATGTGGTTAAGTATGATACTTGGTTTTGTTTTTGTATCTTTAGTTGTACCACCTTTATGGTTTTCTGTTTTTGCTTTATTATATTTTGCATATAAAAGCGGTGGGATTGAAAAAAATAGATAAGAATATATTAAAGCTAGCTATGATAACATAACTAGCTTTTTTTATATTAAATATGAGAATGAGGTCATCGAACAAACGTCTCAAATACAAACTTTAGTATAGTGAATAGCGTTAATAGGGCGCCGAATGAAAATAGAAATATGTTAAAGATGCTTTTTCCTTCCCATATTATTACTAGCAATCCGACTAATGTTATGATAATGCCACATAATAAGTACATATTTCCTCCAACTGATTCTTCTAAAAAATTCAATTTAATTTATTATTATTATTTTATCACAAGTATCATCATGAAGAACGATTAAAACTTCTAGCATTCTATTTTGATTACCTTGATTTTTATTAATTAATTTGTAATAGTATTTATATAAAAGGTGATTAAATGAAAGCTTTAATTTTTTGGATTGTATTTATCTGTGAGGCTTTATTTATTTTATTAGGAATTGGTTTTGATATCTATACTAATCATATAGGCGTTAAGGATATATTCTATGATTCTTGGATGACAAGTCAATTTAATTATAAACATAACTCAGCAGGTACTTTTACAGCTGTAGCACTAGCTTATATCTCTTTAATGACAATGTTTATTGTTATTTATTTCGTATATAGAGAAAAGGGATCTAAGATTAAAATATTTACGTCGATTTTTATTCTTGCTACGTTAATTTATACATTTTATATATTCATAACAGGACTCAATTATATAGTTGATTTTATATCTATACATTAATACGGTAAATCAAAGGAGAATGTATGAACGATAACAAAAAGAAAAGAAAGCCCATTACATTTGGAGATTTTTTAGATGTATTCTTTTTCATTGGAGAACTTATTAAAGGTGTATTCTTTGTAATACCAAGAACAATTGCGAGGATTGCAAAATTTATTTTTAAGATATTCGATTAAAACATCGTAAAGGTGTTTTATTTTTTTTGGAAAGAATTACAGGTGGATTTAAAATTATATTATTCATACAGGCGTTCTATGTAGCTTGTTTAGTGAGTCTTGCAACATACGGACGTTCTATGTTGCTTGTTTGGAGAGTCTTGCAACATACGGACGTTCTATGTTGCTTGTTTGGAGAGTCTTGCAACATACGGACGTTCTATGTTGCTTGTTTGGAGAGTCTTGCAACATACAGAGCTTCTATGTTGCTTGTTTAGTAAGTCTTGCAACATACAGAGCTTCTATGTTGCTTGTTTAGTAAGTCTTGCAACATACAGAGCTTCTATGTTGCTTGTTTGGCCAGTCTTGCAACATACGGACGTTCTATGTTGCTTGTTTGGAGAGTCTTGCAACATACAGGCGTTCTATGTTGCTTGTTTAGTAAGTCTTGCAACATACAGAGCTTCTATGTTGCTTGTTTAGTAAGTCTTGCAACATACAGAGCTTCTATGTTGCTTGTTTAGTAAGTCTTGCAACATACAGACGTTCTATGTTGCTTGTTTGGTGAGTCTTGCAACATACAGACGTTCTATGTTGCTTGTTTAGTGAGTCTTGCAACATACGGACGTTCTATGTTGCTTGTTTGGAGAGTCTTGCAACATACAGGCGTTCTATGTTGCTTGTTTAGTAAGTCTTGCAACATACAGACGTTCTATGTTGCTTGTTTAGCCAGTCTTGCAACATACAGCCGTTCTATGTTGCTTGTTTAGTGAGTCTTGCAACATACGGCATGTACTTAAAAATATAAACGACTTTAAATAAGAAAAACAGTAGAAATTCATTTTTAATAATGAATTTCTACTGTTTTTTAATTTCTAGGACATTTATGTCTCATGCACTTTATTAAATCTTAATGTACGTCTTCTTTTTTAATATTACCAACATGATAATCAGCTGTTTCATATATAGCAATGTAAGCTTTAGGATCAACAGTGTTAATAATTTCTTTTAATTTTTGTTCTTCAAGTCTATTAATTAGACATGTCACTTCTGTTAACTGAGTCTGCATATCACTAGCTGTAATCACTGAGTATGTACAATATCTACCTAATTTAGTTTGTATCTCAGTAATTAAAGTTTCATGATTACTTGAAATGATTTTGAATGTTTTAGAACCACTAAATCCTTCTTCAATAATATGTATCACTTTAGATGCGATGAAATAAGCAATTGAAGATAAAATAGCGCCTTTTAAACCAAATACCGTTGAAACTAAAATAAATACAAATGAATTTAAGAATAAAATTAAATCACTCGTTCCAAAAGGTAATTTTCTCGATAATAATACAGCTAACATATCGATACCATCAAGAGCGCCACCATTTCTAAGTGCTAACCCCATACCAAAACCGATAATCACACCACCAACTACTGTTACTAATAAAGAATCTCCCTCAATAATAGTAGGAATGTTGTGCATAATTGAAGTGAAAATTGATAAAGATAAAATACCTATAATAGATAAAAATGCGAACTTTTTACCAATTTGTTTATAACCTAACCAAACAAAAGGTATATTTAGAATACCAATCAAAATACCTAAAGGTAAATTTAATAATGTAGAACTTACAATACTAATACCCGTTACGCCACCATCAGATACATTATTAGGAATAAGAATAGATTCAAGACCGTAAGCAGTAATAAACGCCCCAATAATGATCAGTAAAATTCTGATAATAAACATTGTTTTTTGTTTCATAAATTTCCTCCTTTAAAATTGCCACGTATTATTATGACATGATTTTTATGAAAATCACATAAAAAGGTTCATGATGAGATAGACCATCGTGATTTAGGAAAGAAAGATGAAACATTTTCATGAGTTCTGTTTATATTTTGCATAAATTAACGTTATCACAAAAGTGATTATTATTAAGATAAGCAATAAAACATTAATTGTTGTATTTAAGTTGTGATTTTGAATAAAAAGTCCATTTATACAAAATAGAAAACTAATAATTACCAAGAAATTCAAAACTTTCATATATAGTTTTTCCATTTTTTCTTCTTTTATACAAAATACTATTTCAATTATTTTAATTATATGTTTACAATATATGCGAAGTCAAAAATATTAGGGAGAATTTTTATATCATTTATCGTTAATCACAGTGCGCTCTTAAGAGTGCTTTCACTTTTAATATTTGTAGTGATAGGAATGTATATAGAACATAGAGATGACAAGAACACACACCCTAAAACAAAAGGAGTCCATAATGAATAAAAGTATTCCATTTATAATAATTAGATTAGTAATTTTATTTATGATTTTATTTTCATATAATTATTTTGAAATTTACAATAAATTCGGATCTTTATTAGGATTCGGTTCCTTATTAATTATTATAGTTTTAGTAAGTATCCTTTTAGAAAAAGTATATTATAAACTTATTAATAGAAAAGATTAAATATATAAGAACACCGTGAAAACAATGAGTATGAGTGATTTTATTGATTTAATTCCTTAATATTTAATCCTTCATTTTCGCTTGGAGCTTTAAAGAATTTGGATACATGGTTAAACATTTCGATTGTGTCAAAGTGCTCTCTACTCGGATCTTCGTCGCGTCTCTTCTTAATTTGTTGGATGCACTGGTCGTCTGATAAGTTTAAAAAGATTAATTGATGACTCGTTTGTATATCGGAAGAGATTTCTACTAACCATCTTCTTTGTTCGACCGTGTTACCTGGAAAGTCCATGACTACATCTGTTCCAGTTTTTAATATGCTTTGGACATGACTTTTAATTAATGGTTTAATTTGATTTGAATATTTTAAGTAATGCTCGAATGAGTGAATTTGAGTAGGGTAAAGCGTTTCTAACCATTCGTCTTCTGATATTAATACAGCGTTATTTTCTTTTGCAATTCGTTTTGCTTTTGTTGATTTTCCCGCGCCCATTTTTCCTGCAAAAAAATACAATGTACCATACTTAGTCATATTGTGTGCCTCCGATTTATTTGTATATCATTCTTTTATATCATATAATCTCGTGAAGTGTCATTTTATAAGTGATACAATTAAATTCAAAATAATTTATAGTGAGGCCATGGTTATGACAAATATTTATTTTTTAAGACACGGTGAAACGGACTGGAATGTTATGGGAAGAATTCAAGGTAGAACGGATATTCAGCTTAATGATAATGGTGTCCGTCAAGCTAAAGAGAGTAGTGAATTTTTATCCAATTTAAATATAGATTGCATTATAACGAGTCCTTTAAAAAGAGCGAAAGATACAGCGGAAATTGTTAGAGAGAAGCTTAATGTAGAGTTGATTGAAATGGAAGAATTTATAGAATTATCATTCGGTGACGCTGAAGGCATGACGCTCGTTGAACGTTTAGAACTATATCCTGATCGTATTTATCCTAACCAAGAAGAAGACGAAAGTATTAAAGCACGATTTTTCAAAGGGTTAGATACAGTGCATCAGAAATATAACAATAAAAACGTGCTTATCGTATCACATGGAGCATTTATCAATGCGATTTTATATCATTATTCTAATGGAGAAATAGGTACAGGTAAGATTAAGCTCACAAATGGTGGCATTACATCATTGAAAATGTCAGACGATAAAGTGGAAATACTTGAATATAATCAAATCAATCATTTATCTCAATATAATCGAATAGGTGAAATTTAGGAGTATGAGTTACATGCTCAAATTGTATTGTTTTTTACGTTGTTAAGTTCGATTATAGTATTTTTATCTTATCTGTTATTTACTTAAAAGAGTCTTGGGCATAAATGTCCCAAACTATAATAATTTTGTAAAGTGCATGCTTGCCTGGGGGTATGGCTCGAGCCTGTAGTCGCGCGCGGCATACTATTCCCCCGGGCGTCAGCACTTTATAAAATCAGAAATATAATATCATCCAATCCGAAAATGATTCCAACGGATTGGATGATTTATTTTAAGTTGGTATTTATGTCCCAAATTCTTTTTGTAATACTATATTGACCATTTAATTAAAGAGGATGAGTAAGTTAATCCTCCTCCAAATCCTACTAATAGTAGAAGGTCACCTTTTTTAATTTTGTTTTCTGAAATTGCACGGTTAATAGATAACGGTATTGTAGCAGAAGATGTATTGCCATAGTATGCAAGACTCATTAAAGCTTGTTCTTTTTGAATATTGGATTTGTCGCAGATTGATTCAATCATTCTTGAGTTGGCACTATGTGGTACAAACCAATCTAAATCATCGATTGTATATTTTGATTTATTTAATGTGTCTTGGATAATTTTAGGAACTGTTCCTACAGCCCATTTATAAACACCTCTACCATTCTGTACGACAAAACCTGGATTATCTAAATCTTCATGAAACATTTCTTTAGATAAGTTCGAACAGTATAAATGTGAACCTTTATCTCCGTCAGAACCAAAACTACTTGCTATGAAACTAGGATCATTCTCGGAATATTCTACTAAAATGCACCAGCTCCATCTCCAAATAGAATACATGTGTTTCTATCTGTATAATCTGTTATTTTTGATAATGTTTCCGAACCTATGACTAAAACTTTTTTACTTTGACCTGAAGTAATCAAGCCATTTGCTATATTTAAGCCATACGTAAATCCTGCACAAGCTGCATTAACATCTATTGCGCCACTATTTTTGATGCCTAATTTTGCTTGAATATATGATGCAACACTTGGTGTTTTATAATCGGGTGTTAATGTTGCATTGATAATCATATCAACATCACTTAAATCAACATTGTAATTTTGTTGTAAGTCTAGCACGGCTTTATAACTAAGATCACTTGTATATTCATCGTTCTGGGCAATTCTACGTTCGATAATTCCAGTTCTTTGTTGTATCCATTCATCGGATGTGTCTACAATTTTTTCGAAATCTTGATTGTTCATTATATTTTTAGGAACATAAGCGCCTTGAGCAGTTATTTTTGCATTTGAAATCATTTTTATCACCTTATTTTATCAATTTGAATTTAGTACCTAGTCATATTATTACATATTAATACTTGATTATAAAGTAGGGGATGAAAAGTTGATTGTATATTGTGATGTGTACAAATATCAATTATGGGGTAATAGAATTGAGAAAGGTGAATAACCTAGCGAAAGTATATTGTGTGAGGAGTTGATTTAGATGGGGAACGTGTTAAAACGTATTCTAAGATATATAGGTACAGTTGTTATATTTAGAATGATTCGTAAATTATTTAACAAAGGTACAAATAAAGGTTAATTAATACCTAGGATTATTAATTTTTATTAAAATTTTTATTAAAATTATGTTTAAGTAATAATTATGCCGGGTATTTTATTATTACAAAGCTATTTACCTAGAGTGGTTTTGAAAAAATATTTATTCGTATATTGTAATATAAGAAACACCTCACAATTTTTTGTGAGGTGTTTCCAGTTTATCTAGTATTTTACAAAATAGTGAAGATAATTCGCACGAAGACTTAAAAGATAAAGTAAAAAGAGCGCAAATTCTTTAAAAACAAGAATTTGCGCTCTTTTACATTAATCTAGGATGTTAATGTCCCAGACTCTTAATACGTTAGTATGCTTATATACTAACATTTATTTTGCATTCTATTTTTTTCTGATTGCTTTTAAAATAAATGAAAGTATTAAGATTAAGATAATTGAACCAATTAATGCTGGAATAATAGCAATTCCGCCAATTACTGGTCCCATATCTCCTAATAATGATCCACCAATTGCTGAACCAATTATACCAGCGATAATGTTCCCGATAATACCACCTGGAACATCTTTACCTAAAATAACGCCTGCTAGCCAGCCGATTAAACCACCGACGATTAACATTAATATAAAGCCCATAATAATTACCTCCTATGTTTGATTTCTTTATATATATATCCAAAGAGAAGAGACGTTAAACACTTTTATAAAATATATGTTGGTAAAAATACACAATCAAGGTATTTATTTGGGAATTATTTAGTAAATAGGAATAATTTTGTCAGCTTTAAGGATGTCGTTAGTCCAAAAATATTGTTTCCCTTGTCCAGTATATGCAGGAACTAAGACCTCATTTCTAATGCAAGCATAGAACCATTCAGGATTGACACCACTATATAATAAAGTTTGATATTCAATAAATTCATTGTTCCAATCTATTTTAAGATTTTTCATACATGACACCTCACTACAATATTAAGCTTTATGACCTGCGATTAAACCTTTTCTTTCTCGTAATGTACCACTGTTTAATAAGCTTGAACCGCGCATAACAATATTTTTCCCATATTTCATACGTATAAAATCCAAATGATTTTCTATCGTTTCTGTCTTAACTTGAAATGGATCATCAAATAAAGATAGCTGCTTAATTTGATTAGGAATAAACTTACCAAATGAAATAGTAATCGTTCGATAAAGACGATCAGGTTCTAATCGTTGAGATAAATAATCCCATAATAAATTCACGATGACATAAGTATTCATAAAACCAGTCTTATTTGTAAATTGTTTGCGAACACCACCCATATCAGCATAACCAACGCTAACACTTATCCGAGTGGGGTATAAGTTTAGCTTTCGAGATCTATAATATACTTCATCTACTTGTTCGTTTAATACAGTCTTAAGTTCATTCATACTATAATCACGCATAAGTATTTGAGATTTACCTAAAGATTTGTCATATGCTTGATGAGGTTGTCTAATCATACTTTCATCTATTCCGTTAGCATGTAAATGTAAATCGACTCCAATCACACCATAATCCCGCTTCAAATATTCAACAGGGTAGTTTGCTAAATGACCAACTGTAAATATGCCTTTCTTGTTGAGTTTAGCTTCAGTACGTCTATTAATGCCCCACATTTCTCGCAAAGGTTGAATTGACCACAATTTGGCAGGTACATCTTCGTAACGCCATTCTGATATACCAAGAGGTGTATGCTTAGCGTCAATATCCATAGACAGCTTAGCGAGTAATAAATTTGATCCGATTCCTATTGTGCTGCGAATATGGACAAGATTAAATATGCGCTCTTGAAGTTGCATAGCTAATGAAAAAGGAGAATGCGCGAATAAATGATAAGATTCAGAAACATCCATAAAAAACTCATCTATACTATATTGATGAAAATCTTCGGGTGCGACATAGTCTAAAGCAATTTTGCTAATTTGAGTTGATAATTGAATATACTTTTTCATGGATGGATTAATAATATAAATATCTTTGCGTTGAGGTATTTCAAATAAACGAGATCCAGTTTTAATACCTATTGCTTTTAATGGTGGTGTAGCAGCAAGCACGACAGAACCTGGGCGCTTTGTATCAGCAACGACAGCAAGTTTCGTCGTTAAAGGGTCCAGCCCTTTTTCAATACAAGATACAGATGCAAAGAAACTCTTCAAATCGACACATAAAATATCACGATTTAAGCAATAACTGTAGTCATACATAAAAATCACCCCAGTCATATAGTACTCTTATTATACGAACATACGTTCTATTTTGTAAAGAGAAAAGTCGTATAAAAAGTAATGTATTTATAATAGCGGATTCATATATTGAGTAAATAGCATTTAAACTACAACCTAATAAACATTATTAAATTGTTGACAATCATATTTTACGGTAATAAAATATGAGTAATATAAAAAACTGCTGGAGGTGACATTGATGTCAGATTTTATAACTAGAAATGAATTTGAACAGTTTGAGAAGCGGGTTGATGAGCGCTTTGATACTTTGAATGGTAAGATAGATCGATTGCCGGATATTATACAAGATAAGATTACTATCTCAATGAACAATCTTGAAAAGGGAATAAATGAAACGAATAAGAAAAATAGAAAGATGGTTATTACTTCGGTCTTATCTGGCATGGGTATATTAATAGCGTTTGCGGGGTTAATAGGAAATATATTTGGTGTGTTTTAAAAGAACAATCTAAGGCAGTACATTCTTTAATAAGTATGTACTGCCTTAATTGTTTGTAATCAATATTTAATATGATGAAATATTCTTCAACCGTATGAATTAATTATATTTTGTAATACAATGTAACAATAAAATTTAAAGGGGGATAATGATGAAGTATAAGTTTGGAACAGCTTTAATATTGTCATCGAGCTTATTACTTTCTCAATCTAGTTTCTATGTTAATGCTGAAGAGAAAAGTAATGAACAGACTGAGAACACAAGCAAATCAATTAGTTTTGAACAAGCACAAAAGATGAAGCCAAAAGAACTTACAAATTTATTAACGGATGAAGATTTAAAATTACATAATAAAGTTGCAGAACATCAATCAACTGAGCTAGAAACAAATAGGAATACGAATGAAGCTTATCAAAATGTAAATGGTTATATTGACCAAAATAATATTAAGCCTTCAGCAATTACACAAGATACAAGAATGAACAGTTTACCGAAATATGATTATAAGTCAGATAAATTTATCGGTGTGGTGATTCATGAGACGGCGAATCCAAATAGTACCATCGATGAAGAAATTAATTATATGTATAATAATTATGAAAGTGCTTTTGTTCATGCTTATGCAGGTAGCAGTAAAATTGTTCAAACAGCATCAAGTGATTATTTAGCATGGGGTGCTGGTGCAAAGGCTAATCCTTATTTCTATCAAATAGAGTTGGCACAATCTAGTACTTTCGATCAATTTGCGAAGTCTGTAAACAATCAAGCGTACTTAACAGCTAAAATGTTAGATCAAAATGGACTTAAACCATCATTAGCAGATCATAACGGAGGAACAGGTACAGTTATTAGCCATAATGCTATTAGTCAATATTATGGAGGAACTGATCATACTGACCCGATTAATTACTTTAGTCAATGGGGTTATGATATGGATCAATTTTATAGTCTCGTACAAAAACATTATAATCAGCTAAACGAAGCAAGTGATACCATTACTGGCGATACACATACTGTCGCTTCAGGCGATACATTATACAATATTTCTCAAAGAAGCGGTGTAAGTGTAGATAACATTAAAGAACTCAATGACTTAAGTTCAAATGAATTAACAGTAGGACAAGTTTTAAAAATGAAATGAAGTGAAAGAAGCTGGAACAATTGATAATTTGTTCCAGCTTTTTTTATTATAAAATATATTCAGACTTCAGCAATGCCATAATATATGCATCTTTATATTTTCCATTAGTATAGAATTGTTCTATTAATAAACCTTCGATTTTAAAACCTTGTGATTTATATATGTGAATAGCCTTTTCATTATCAGTATCAACATATAAATAAAGCTTATGCATGTTTAAAATGTCAAAAGCATAACTCGTTGCTTTTTCAAAGGCAAATTTAGCATATCCCTTGCTACTAAACTCAGGTTTAATAATGATTTGAATTTCACAATTACGATGAATATAATTGATTTCCACTAATTCCACAATACCTACAATGGAATCTTCGTCTTCCACAATAAATCTTCTTTCAGACTCATCCAACAGATGCTTATCAAACAAATATTGAAGTTCAGTTAAAGATTCATAAGGTTCTTCAAACCAATATGACATAATTGAATATTCATTATTTAATTCATGGACAAACGGTAAATCAGTAATTTCTAATGCTCTTAGTTTCAAAGTTCCACTCCTATAAAATTCTAATTAACCATAGTATTACATTATTTAAGTGAATAACCAAGAAATACCACAGCTGTTAAATGTTAGATAATGATAAATTTAGGAATCAGCTTAATATAAACGAGTTCACTCATAAGTTCGACAAGCGTTTGCGTCACGATAACTGTAGTTACAATCGTTGACCACTGGCTAGGTAGAGATAAAGCTAACGGTAAGACAACTAATGCATTTCGCGTGCTTGAGCTAAAAGCCAATGTCCGCTTCAAATCTACTGGTAAATTGAACATCTTTCCTGAAAAGTTACCTATAAAAGGCGCTAAAATCATAAAGCATATGTAGATAGGTGCAACTGACGATACGACATGTAAATCAGAAAGGATTTTTGTGATTTGTGAGCCTATAACCGACATTAATACGAACGCCATAAACGGTACAGGGATCCATTCTGATAAAGTTAAGACCTTCATCATTTTATTAGATTTTCTACTTAAATATTGCAATATAATAGCGATTAACAAAGGTGAAACAATCAATAATATAAAGGTTTCCAAGAAAGGTTTAATATCAATATATTGGGAGAAATCTTGATTTAAAAATATAAAAAAATAAATAGGTAGCAAAATAACTTGTAAAACAAATAATATCGGTGTAGAAATCAACATGTATTCCGCATTACCATGCCCTAACTTCGTAAATACAATGACATAGTCAATACATGGCGTCAGCAAGACTAAGTAAATACCAATAAGAAGCGGTGTAGAAGTAATATTAAAAACTGTAACCAGTAAAAAAACGAGAACAGGAATTAATAAAAAGTTTGATAAAACAAGTGCGAAAATATATCTGAAATTCAATAATTTATTCCGTAAAGATAGAAATGGTACTTGAGCAAACATCCCAAACATTAAAATAGCGATGAGAACTGAAATCGAAGGCTCGAAAATTTGCTGAGTATGTTCAAAAAAGAGACCACAAAAAATACCGATAAATATAAAAACGATATAAATATAAATTTGATGATCCTCTAAACATAATTTTAAACGGAACATAAAAACCTCCTGTAGATACCTGTATTCCTATAAATCATAATATGTTGTACTGATTAATTCAAATAGAGATGGAGAATATCTTGTGATTTCTATTAACTTGGTTCAGGGTATATGGGTCATGATATAAAACGCTTCCAAAAGAATCCTACTCTTTAATTTATTTCGAATACTGAAACAAAATAGATGAATTATTCGTAAAGGTGTTCTATTATGTACCAATACGATAGATAATAAATCAAGGGAGTAATGAAAATGGGAAGCTTAATATTTAGCGTCTTAGGAATTTTAGTATTAATAGCTTTTAGTGTGATGTTAGGCACGACTGTAGTTAAAGCGATTAGAAATACTAGGTTCAGGGTTCCATTGCTAAGTACCATTGTATTATTCTTTTTACTTTTAGGTTGTGCTGTGGCAGTGGTTTCAACTGAGCCAGTACAAGATAGTAATTCGAAACTAAAATTTAATGGTCATGTTGCTGAGGCTCAAGTGAACGAATATGAGCAAAACAAAATGAATCATTCTAAAGAAATCGATTATGATAAATTCAATCATGAAACGTATGATCATAATCAATTATTAAAAATAACGAATGCTAAGGTTAATAAAATAAGTAATAGTGAAGTTGGAAACAAGGTTGTTGAAGTTACAAAAGGTAACGGTAAAGACAAAGCTTCTTATTTTATTATAGATTATGACCATAAAAATTTAAAAGAAGGGCAAACTTATAATTTTTATGGTAAAGAAGATTTGAAATATGATGCCAATAGCCAATTACATGGTTTAAATGTATGGAAAGTTGAATAGTCTTGAACGCCACCTCAGATGAGGTGGCGTTTTTATTTTGAAATGATACTAAAAAGAAAAAGATATATTTTTTACTTGCCAAATATAAATTCATGTATTATAGTTAAAACGTAGTCATTACGATTTACCTCCGAGAGATGAAGAGACTACTTTACTTACTTTAATAGACGATTCCAAGCCAACTTAACTTTGTTGGCTTAATTTATTTCAACTTATTCATGAATAAATAAAAAAGGAGCATTAAAAATGGCAAAAAAATCAAAAATTGCAAAAGAACAAAAACGTATCCAAATGGTAGAGAAGTATCGAGAACAACGTGAAGCGTTAAAGGCAAACAAAGATTATGAAGGTTTGAAGAAACTTCCTAGAGATGCTTCTCCTACACGTATCACACGCAGATGCCAAGTGACTGGAAGACCAAGAGGTGTTTATAGAAAGTTTGGTATGTCTAGAATTGCTTTAAGAGACTATGCACATAAAGGTCAAATACCGGGCTTGAAAAAATCGAGTTGGTAAAGTTTAAGTTTTATGGGATAAATATATAAAATAGGGGGAAAGCACTTTGAACAAAGTACCTGTAACAGTGTTGAGTGGTTATTTAGGTTCTGGTAAAACAACGCTGTTGAATAATATTTTGAAAAATCGAGAAGGTTTAAAAATCGCTGTAATCGTTAATGATATGAGTGAAATTAATATAGATAAAGATTTAGTAATTGAAGGTGGCGGTATTTCTCGAACAGATGAGAAGCTAGTCGAGTTATCCAATGGTTGTATTTGTTGTACTTTAAGAGAAGACTTGCTTATAGAAGTTGAAAAAATCGTCAAACGTGGAGATGTAGATCAAATCGTTATAGAGTCAACAGGTATTTCAGAACCTGAACCTGTCGCTCAAACGTTCTCATATATAGATGATGAATCAGGTATTGATTTAACGAACATATGTCGTTTAGATACAATGGTAACAGTTGTTGATGCTCATAGATTTGTTAATGATATGTATTCAGAAGACTTGTTGAAAGATAGAGATCAAGGTGTCAGTGAAGAAGATGAACGTTCTATTTCTGACTTATTAATTGATCAAATAGAATTTTGTGACGTTTTAATTTTGAATAAAGTAGATTTAGTAGAAGAAAAAGACTTAGCGCAACTAGAAATTATTTTGAGAAAGTTGCAGCCAGCTGCTAAATTCATTAAAACAAGATTTGCAGATGTAGCAATAAATGAAGTCGTGAACACTGGTTCATTTGATTATGAAAAAGCGAGTCAATCTGCTGGATGGATAAAGGAATTGACTGAAGGTGGTCATGCCAGTCATACTCCAGAAACTGAAGAATATGGTATTTCATCTTTTGTTTATAAAAGAAGGCTACCGTTTCATGCAGAAAGATTTAATCAATGGATGGAAAATATGCAGAACAATATTATTAGAGCAAAAGGTATTGTTTGGTTAGCACAGTACAATCATGTAGCATGTTTATTTTCACAAGCAGGATCCTTTGTAAACATACATCCCATTACATATTGGGTAGATGCAATGAAAGAAGAACAAAAAAGAGAAATACTAGATGCTAGACCAGAAGTAAAAGAAAATTGGGATCCTGAATATGGTGATAGAGAGACACAATTTGTTATTATTGGCAGTGATTTAAACGTAGATGAAATAACGAAATCACTAGATAAATGTTTAGTTGATTCACAAGAAATAGATGCAGATTGGTCTCAGTTGCATGACCCATATGAATGGCAGTTATCATAAATAAGCAATAATGGAAGTTAAAGAAAGCATCCTTTTGTATAAAGGGTGCTTTCTTTAGGTTTGAAAGTCATTATGTGATAAGTTTAAAGCTATCGGAAGGAGGAGATTTGATGAACAAAAATCTTGAAAAAGGTTTGAATTACTTAGTTAAAAGCGGTAAATTAGAAAAAACTTTACACAAAGTAAATGATAAATATAGAGCAAAAAGTGGAAAAGACTATTCTAAATATATAAACATGGCAATGAATAAAATAGATAAAAAGAAAACGATAAACAAATAATTTTTGAGGAATACCTACCAAAATCGGTGGGTATTTTTTATACTTAGTGATATGATATAAAATAAATAAAATTGTGTTAAGGAGGTTGTTAGATGATTTTAGAAACGGAAAGAATTAAACTCATACCACCAGCTTATACATACTTAGATAAACTATTTGAAGTCCATCATGATCCATTAAATCAAAAGTATAATCCAGCTGGACCTGTAGAAACTGTTGAAGAATTGAAAAAAACATTATCAGGATGGATTAAACATTATCAAGACCACGGTTTTGGTTATTACGTGTTAATCAAAAAAGATCACTACCAACCATTTGGTATATGCGGATTACAATATAAAAATATAAAAGGGCAAACCTATTTGAATATTTATTATAGAATAGAAGCGGCTCAAACAAGACAAGGACTCGTAGCAGAAGCAAGTCGAAAAGTAATAGAACACGTTAAAGAAATCACCGAAAATCAATATAAAATAGTCGCTTTAACTAAAAGGGAAAATATACCATCAATCAAAACAGCTGAAGCATTAGGACTTAAATATCAACCGGAATTTGACGATTACGACGGAGAAGGTAACGTATATTATTTTAGTGAATAATGGAGTGATGGAATTGATTATTACGATGAAGATATGATGCGATTTGAAATTACAACAAATTAAGACAGAAAAAAGATGGATTGTTCAATAAATATAATGATTTGAAAACGCAAAATTTCTATATAAATACTTTCAATCAAGCTACATAATATAAGAAAAAGCATGAGGTTATATGACTTCATGCTTTTTAATGCCAATAGTTGAGTAAACTTATAAGAATAGTTTTGTATAAATGGAAATTATGATAAGATAATCCCAATCATGGAATTACGTAAACCAATTGGAGGATATATAATGGATTATTATTTAAGAGATTTGAAACGTTCAGATATAGAAGATATTCATGCATATACTGCCTTACCTGAAGTAAGTCAATATCAGTCATGGGAACCACAAACTTATGAAGAAACTGAAGCATTTGTAGACATGTTATTAAACCGAGATGAAAATTGGATGTACAATGTTATTGTCGATGCAGATACAGATAAAGTTATCGGGGCTGTACAATTGATCAGCGATACAAAAAATCAAAGCGGAGAAATTGGTTATATCGTACATCCAGAATATTGGGGTAACGGTATAGCGACAGACATCGGACGAACAATTATTAAGTATGGATTTAAAGTACTTAAACTGAACAGAATATGGGCATCAACAGATATACGCAACACAGCCTCAGAAATCGTCTTACAGAAACTAGGTATGAAACACGAAGGCATCTTAAGACAAGACACTAAATTAAAAGATGGTTATAGAGATTCGTTAATTTATAGCATTCTAAAAGAAGAATATTAAACATGGTAAAAAGGTTCGGTACTCGTTAAACAGTACTCGAACCTTTTTTGTCTTGTCACATTCCTTTATAAACTTACATAATTAACTTAAAATAAAGTTAAAGACAGATGCAATCAGGAGGGTTATGCATGCCTATTAAAATAGAGCAATTAAATATACAGTTTGAGTATGAAGGCACTGAGTATGAAATACATCCTTCTCTTATTATTTTAGACGAAGAACTCACACTTGTTGATACGGGGTATCCTGGTTTTATGTCTAAAATCGAGCAGGAAATTAATGGTTTAGGCTACGATATTAAAAATCTACAGAACATCATTATTACGCACTACGATGATGATCATATTGGTGCTTTAAAAGCTTTTAAAGATAAATATCCTCACGTCCAAATTATAAGTAGTTTTTTAGAATCTAAATATATAAGTGGTATGGAAAAATCTGAAAGGTTGATTCAAGCTGAGGGTTTATTAAAGGACATGTCTGAAAAAGATAAACCATTTGGTGAAGCATTTGTACAAACATTAGAAGCTTTGGAACATGTCGATGTTGATATAAAAGTAACGGATGGTGCAATGATATTGAATAATGAGGTAGAAGTTGTACAAACACCTGGTCATACAGCTGGCCATATTTCATTATATATTCAGTCTATTAATAGTGCCATTACTGGCGATGCTGCTGTTAAAGAAGGAGAAAAATTAGTTGTTGCTAACCCTAAATATAGTATGAATCTTGAAGAAGCGGAGCACTCTTTGAAGAAAATAAAAGACTTAAATGCTGATAAATATTATTGTTTCCATGGCGGTTTGTTAGAAGATCACTCAAATAAATAAACGTAAAGCATAACCGTCTTAAGACATACGTATTTCTTAAGACGGTATTTTAACTTTATGTATGATTCACTACTATCGTTATAAATTATAATTTTTATAATTTATATGATTTACGAGCCTTGAAATGGGTATAGGGTATAACAAGGTTTTATTGAGAGGTGAAAGTATGATTAATGTTATTCAAGCTGTTGGTTCAATAGGTACATTTATTATGGCCATTTTATATTTCATTTCTGTTATGATACAAATTCGTCAGATTAAAATATCTTTTATCCCTTATTTATCTTTTGACCAAATTATTTTGGAAAAGAAGAAAAATGGTATTAAGGTGATGAATTTAACTGCCTCAGACCATGAGTATGTAAACACTGCATTAAAATTATTGAATTTAGGTGGAGGATCTGCAAAGGATATTGAAGTGGTTCTAAAATTAAATGGTGATGAAGTTCTTCAACGAAAGATGGTTAATATTTTACCTAACAATCAGTTTTATTTGATTCCTATTAATCAAAAAGTGTTCACTGAATTTAGTGATACGATTGAAAATAATGTTTATGAGACAAATATGACGATTGAATTAAAATATAGTGGTCAAGTTTCTAAAAAGCGTTCATCTAATGAATATAGAATCTCTATCGATAATTTTGTAAATTTAGATGATAAAGATTTATATGAATTAACTTTTGAAAGATTAGAAGAATAATTAAATTGATGAAACAGGTTAGAAACAATTTTTTCTACCTGTTTTTTTAATTGATATTTTAAATGGTCAATAATAGTTAGTGATAATTTAGTTTTACACTATTATTTTTAATAATTCATGCTATGATAAAATGACTAATCAATCGAAAAAGGAGAGAAAAGATGAGTAGTATACTTTTTGCGTTATTATGGGTTATTATATCCATCGCCTTTATTACTACTTTGGTTATCACAGTAGTAAAATATGCCAAAGAAAAACAGTATAGTAGCTATTTAGTAAGTACAATTTTACTATTCGTAATTGGTGTTATTAGTTTTGTTTTTATTTTTGTAAGTTTATCTTTTGATAAAGAGTATTCATATGATCAATTATTTAAAGAAGACAAGCCAAAGCAAGTGAAACATATATCTGATACACCTAAAAAAGACTTAAAAGATTTAAAGATTGGTGACAAAATTATCGTAGACGGTTTAGAAGTGACAGTTACTAAAGCCGAGTTTGTACTTCCTGATGACGGCTATTCATATTCACAAAATGGCAAAATATTAAAAATCAATTATAAATTCAAAAATTTAGAAAAAGATAAAAAGTTTATTGATAATTCTAATTTTAAATTAACAATTGATGGTGAAGTACAACCGCAATTTAATGGTATGAAAGATAATAAAGGCGGTTTTCAACATCAACTAGATAAAGGGAAATCTGGTTCTAGTTATTTATATTATGATGTAGTGGATACGGATAAATATCAAGTGGAAATGGACATTAAACCATCTAAGAAAACATATAAAGCAAACTGGAATATCGCAAAAAAAGATATTAAAGAAGACTTGAATAGTGGAAGAACGAGCGAAGAAGCGCCACCACAAGAGCCACAAACTTATGAACAAAATACAGTTCAACAGCCTAATAATTCTGCTGAAGAACAGAGAAAATTAGACGAAGCAGAGAAAAAACGTCAACAAGACGCTAAAGATAAAGCGGCTAAAGAAGAGGCAGATAAAAAATCAGCCGAAGATGAGAAAGCACACCAAGAAGAAGCCGATAAAAAAGCTGAAGACGAACAAGCAGCGAAAGACAAAGCAGCCGAAGATAAAGCGGCTGAAGACGAAAAGCAACAAGCAGCTGAAGATAAAGCAGCTGAAGAACAAGCTGCCAAAGACAAAGCAGCTGAGCAACAAAAAGCTAAACAAGAGCAAGAAGCTGAACAGAACCGACGTGAAGAACAAGCTGCTGCCGAACGTGAAAAGCAACAACAGCAACAACAAGAACAAGCAGCCCAAAGAGAAAAAGAACGTGCAGCGCAACAAGCAGCCCAAAAAGAGAGAGATAGAGCAGCTGAACCGAAACAATCTCAACGTGACTCAAACTCATCTGAAGAACGTTAGTTGAAATAAAATAATATATTAGAAGTAGTAGGAAGAGGTATATTGATGCAGACAGTTTATTTTAACCATGATGGTGGCGTAGATGATTTAATTTCTTTGTTTTTATTATTGCAAATGGATGATGTGAATTTGATTGGTGTAAGTGCAATTGGTGCAGATAGTTACGTTGAACCTGCAACAAATGCTTCATGTAAAATCATTAATCGCTTTTCGTCTCAACAATTAGATGTTGCCCCATCTAAAGAAAGAGGGAAAAATCCTTTTCCTAAAGATTGGAGAATGCATGCATTTTTAGTAGATGCAATGCCGATTTTAAATGAAGAAATGGATAAGCAATCTACTATTTCTAATAAAGAAGCTTATGAAGATATGATTGAAAAGGTAATGGCTAGTTCTGAAAAGGTCATCATGTTATTGACGGGACCTTTAACGGATTTAGCTAAAAGTTTAAAAGTTGAACCTAGAATAGAAGATCGTATCGAAAGAGTCGTATGGATGGGTGGAACATTGTTGGATAAAGGTAATGTTGAAGAACCAGAACATGATGGTACAGCAGAGTGGAATGCTTACTGGGATCCAGAAGCTGTTCAAACAGTATTTGATACGAATATAACAATTGATATGGTTGCGCTAGAAAGTACAAACCAAGTGCCATTAACGCCAGACATTCGTAAACGTTGGGCTAATGAAAGACGATATGAAGGTGTTGATTTTATGGGAATTTGTTATGCACTTGTTCCACCGTTAACACACTTTGTTACCAATTCTACTTATTTCTTATGGGATGTATTAACAACAGCATATGTTGGCAAGCCAGAACTTGTAAAAAAAGAAAAACAAAAAATTTCGGTAATAACAGATGGTCCTAGCCAAGGTAGAACTTTTAAAAGTGAAGAAGGCAGAACGGTCAATATTATCAATGATGTTGATAGAGATGGATTCTTTGATTTTATGACGGATTTAGCTAAAAAAATATAAAGTAATGTTTAAACGCCATTTAATAGATCACTTTAACGTGAATCTATTGAATGGCGTTTTTCTTTGAATTTTAAGTTATGCATATAACAATTGATATGTATAAGATTGTGCAGTATTTACGCTAATGAATTTAAAATATTCTGATTAAAAACATTTTAATAGGTTATATGAATATATAGATAAAATGGGGAGTGTTTATCATTATGAAATTCAAGAGAAAGAACGTCAACGTTGTAGACGCTAGTAAAACTAAAAAAACGGTTGTCGCAACAGGGATCGGTAATGCGATTGAGTGGTTCGACTTTGGACTTTATGCTCAATTGGCAGTAATTATCAGTATGAACTTCTTTGGTAATATGCCAAAAGAAATTCAACTGGCATCAACATTTGCCGTATTTGCTTTTGCTTTTATAGTTAGACCAATAGGTGGTATATTCTTTAGCCATCTTGGAGATAAACATGGGCGTAAAGTCGTGCTATCAACAACGATTATTATGATGGCATTATCTACGTTAGCTTTAGGTCTTTTACCTACGCAACATCAAATAGGAATTTGGGCACCTATTCTGTTATTGATTGTTAGAATGGTACAGTCATTCTCAACAGGCGGTGAATATGCAGGTGCTATGACATACATAGCTGAAATTTCACCAGACAAGGCGAGAGGTAAATTAGGAAGCGGACTTGAAATAGGTACTTTGTCAGGAAGTATATTAGCTGCAGCGCTTGTTGGTATCATGTATGCAGTGCTTAGTGACGAACAAATGGCTTCATGGGGATGGAGAATACCTTTCATTATTGCAGCACCTTTAGGAATTATAGGTGTTTATTTGAGAAATAATTTAGATGAGAGCCCAGCATATGAAACCTCACTTGAAGAACAAGAAGAGCTTGAGTATTCTTATAAAGATATATTTAGAAAATATTGGAGAGACATTATCGTCTGCTTCACAGGTGTAGCATTCTTGAACGTTGCGAACTATATGGTGCTGTCATATATGCCGTCCTTCTTGAATGGTACGATAGATTTAGGTGGAACGATGAGTAGTATACTGAGTACTTTAACCATGGCAGCCATGATACCAGCAGTATTCTTCTTTGGTTGGTACAGTGATAAAGTGGGTAATAAAAACACCATTTTATTTGGACTTATAGGATTTAGTTTATTCTCAGTTTTAGCTTTTTGGTTAATGAGTATTCCATCAATTCCAGTTATTATTATGGGATTATTCATAATTGCATTATTCATGTCTACATTTGAAGGTGTGATGCCTTCAGTGTTACCAAGTATATTCTATACTAAAGTAAGACTTAGAACATTATCACTTGTATATAATATTGGTGCTGCAATATTTGGTGGTTTAACACCATTTATTTTGACGACTCTTGTTGAAACAACCGGTCAAAAAATTGCACCATCATATTATTTAACATTTATTAATGTAGTAGGCTTGCTCATATTCTTGTTTATGTTTAAAACGACTTCAAATAAATCATTAAAAGGATCATATCCTAACGTTGATAATAAAGAAGACTTACAAGAAGTATATGAAAATCCAAAAGATGCATTATGGTGGAATAAAGATGAAGGAACAAAAAAATCATAAAAATAAAGAGATTGGAATATAAATAACCACTCTCAAAATCAATAACAACTCATTTCACTGATTTATTCAGCTAGAAATGAGTTGTTATTTTTTATAAAATCTTACGATTTTGAAAGTGCATGCTTGCCTGGGGGTATGGTTCGAGCCTGTAGTCTCTCACTCATACTATTCCCCCGGGCGTCAGCACTTTACAAAATCGTGAAGAATATTATGCTCCACTCAAAATAAAAAAGCATATCATGCTACTGATATTTGTAAGTAATGTGATATGTTTATTTTTATATTAAAACCTTACGATTTTGTTCGTGCATGCTTGCCTGGGGATATGGCTCGAGCCTGTAGTCTCTCACTCGTACTATTCCCCCGGGCGTCAGCACTTTACAAAATCGTTATAAATATCCATTTTTATAAAAAAATAAAGCACTTTCCTATAATTTAATTAATAACGACAAAAACTAAATTATCGAGGTGCTTTATGTCCAAACTTCTATTTATAATAGGATGGGGTTCGAGCCGGTAGTGGGAGCGGGTCTGAATGTTGCTTGTTTAGTGAGTCTTGCAACATACAGGCTTTCTATGTTGCTTGTTTAGTAAGTCTTGCAACATACAGGTCTTCTATGTTGCTTGTTTGGTGAGTCTTGCAACATACAGGTCTTCTATGTTGCTTGTTTGTTGAGTCTTGCAACATACAGGCTTTCTATGTTGCTTGTTTGATAAGTCTTGCAACATACAGGCTTTCTATGTTGCTTGTTTGATAAGTCTTGCAACATACAGGCCTTCTATGTTGCTTGTTTGGTAAGTCTTGCAACATATAGCATGTACTTAAAAGAACAAAGAACTTTAAATAAGAAAAACAGTAGAAATTCATTTTTAATAATGAATTTCTACTGTTTTTTAATTTTTAGGACATTTATGTCCCAAGATCTTCTTTTATATTATTAAACAGCTTCAACATTTAATTTAACATCTATATTATCTCTAGTTGCTTTAGAGTAAGGACAGAAGTCATGAGCATCTTTTAAATATTTTTCTGCGTCTTCTTGAGATACGTTTTTAACTTTAGCATCAATATCTACTTCTAGTTTTGGACTTTCAGCATTTTCATCTTCTACTAAACGTACAGTTAACGTAACTTCTGGTTCAGCGTCACGCACTTTGTTTTGTTTTAGAATTAAATCGAAAGCACCGTTGAAACATGAAGCATAACCTGCAGCGAATAATTGTTCAGGGTTCGTAGCTTTACCGTCAGCTTGTTGTGGTGGTAACACGTCTACATCGATTGCTTTATCATCTGTATAAACATGACCTTTACGTCCACCAGTGTTTGTTGCTTTTGTTTCATATTGAGTTGCCATAAAAAAATACCTCCTTTAGTATATATTTAGTGTTTACCCACATATTGTTTTTTAAACCATAATTAAATTAAAAGTTTTCATATTTAGGTGCTGATTCTATATAATAACAAACAATCTGCGTATAGAGAGGTTACAATATAAAAGCAATATTAAATGGCACAGAGTAAGATGAGATGTTTACAAAGTTGGCTCTATGGGTATATTTACTGTGAATGGCAATCATTCAATATGATTTATGAAGGGTGATATAAAATGGCAGACGAAAGTAAATTCGAACAAGCAAAAGGTAATGTTAAAGAAACAGTTGGTAATGCAACAGATAATAAAGATTTAGAAAACGAAGGTAAAAAAGATAAAACTTCAGGCAAAGCCAAAGAAACAGTTGAAAACGTTAAAAGTAAAGCAAACGATGTTATTGATAAATTCAAAAAATAATACGTGCTTAAGTTTTATCGTTTTGTAATAGAAAATCCGCTAGACAAGTTCACTGTCTAGCGGATTTTTATTTACTTTACATCGTTTTCTTCAATTTCCCATTTCATTTTGTAACGTTTATCTGATGAACGTAATTGTAAATATACATCGTATTGATCTGCTTCTGGCACATCGTAGTATGCATATCCTGTATCAGATTGACCAGGTTTTAGACTAAATGAGAACCCGTCATTTGTGTCATCCATACCATAAAATTTTGAAACTCGGCTACCGTCAGCTGTAATTCCGAAGTTTGTATCACCAACAATTAAGCTTGAGTTATTAATATTTTCTAGTTTGTATGAAACTTTTAATATTTTATCTTTAGTAGGCTTACTGTATTTAGAAGTTGGTTCAACAAATTCTGCTTTTTCAACCGTCACTTTCGTACCGAAAACACTAATTGGACTACCGACTGATGTGTTTCTATTTACGATAGATGAATCGTTATCATCTTCTTCAGTAGAGTTTTCCTCAGTAGTAGGTTCTTCTGTAGTCTCTTCTTCAGTTGATTCTTCTTCAGTTGATTCTTCTTCAGTAGAATTTTCCTCTGTAGTCTCTTCTTCAGTTGACGCTTCTTCTGTCTTGTTGTTTGTGAAATCATCAATTTGGTCTTTTATAGGACCAGCAGCACATGCTCCTAAAATCACAGCTAAAATAATGAATATAATTAAACATCCACCACAACCAAATAACCAAGGTTTCATACTAGAACCATTGCCGTTTCCCGATTGTTGCGGCTGATTATTAGCATTAGAATCATTAAATGGATTATTTTGTTGTGAATTTTGTTGCGAATTTTGTTGTTCTGAGGTGTTTTGGTTAAAAGGATTCTGATCTGTCTGATTAGAATTAGCCATAATATTTCCCTCCCTAATATTACTTTGTTTTAATAAAAAAATAATAGACCTTAAAATGATTAGATGCTTTCATAAAAGTATTTAATCAATGTAAAACAATTATTTTGTTTATTAATTATTTTTAGTTTATAGTAAATTGGGAAATAAATCTAGGACTATTATAAAAAATATAAAATGTTTATAGTTTGTTAATATTTTATATTTTTTCGGAATGTAAAATATTTGAAAACGGTGGGATAAGTAGTTTAAAATAAAATGAAAAGGAGTGGTAATCGTGTATAAAAATATTTTGTTTGGAATCAACACAGATATGAAAAATAAAAAGGTTTTAGAACAGATTGCTAAACTTGCTGGAGAAGGTTCAGAAGTTACACTTTTAAACGTTGTAAGCGAAAAAGATTTAAAAGCTTCTGTGCGAACGGGCGTTCATTTAGATGATATTAAAGAAAGACGCCAAGAATCAATGAAACATGTCTTTGATTATTTTAATGAACAAAACATCAAATATAATTTACAATTTGCAAAAGGGAATCCTAAATCAGAATTAGTGCACAAAGCTAATAGTGGGGATTTCGATGTTGTAGTACTGAGTAACAGAAAAGCAGAAGATACTGATAAATTAGTTTTAGGTAGCGTCAGTCATAAAGTTGCGAAACGAGCGAATATACCAGTATTAATTGTTAAATAATTTTCTGTAATCTTAATAAATCATTGCTTTTCTTTTATATTCATACATCGTTTCATAGAAAAATTCCTTCTACTCATGTAAAATATAAATAGAAGAACATTGGAGGAATGACTATGACTGATGAACAAAAGAAAACGTTTCCGTATATCGTTGCGACAATATCATTAGAAACAGAAGATGATATTAAAAAAACAGTTGAAGAGCTCATTTCAAATAAAGACTCAATAGACATTGTTGAATTTAGAGCGGACTCATTAAAAAACACTTCAATTGAAAACATTAATGAAATATTAGAAAAATTTAAAGCAGAATATCAATTAGCACCAATCTTATTCACTTACCGTTCTAAAGGACAAGGTGGGTATGGTGATTTTGATCATGAAACATACTACAAATTAATGCAAGATATTATTTGTAATAAAAAAGCAGATTATGTAGACATTCAATTAGATACTTATGAAGATAATTTAATGAATTGTATAACGAGAGCTCAAAATAATGAAGTTAAAATCATCATCTCTCATCACGATTTTAAATCGACACCTGATGAAGAAGAAATGTTTGTCACTTATGAAAAGATGGCAGAATTAGGGGCAGACATCGGAAAGCTTGCCGTAATGCCAGAAAATGAAAAGCATCTTCTATCAATGCTCAACGCTATGAACAGAGCGTACCATAAGTTAGATATTGATGTGATTGGTATTTCTATGGGTGAATTAGGTAAAATGACAAGAATTACAGCGGGCTTGTTTGGCTCTAAATTTACTTACGGATTTGTAGGTAAAGAAGCAGCGCCTGGGCAAATTCACGTTAAAGAAATTAAAGAACAATTAGCATTGTATCAGGAGTAGTCTATAAGCTTAAATTCTATAACGTTAGAATTTAAGCTTATTTTTATGCTATAATTGATAATAATTATCAATGGAAATTGGGAGTGTAAATAATGGAATTAAAAAAAGCAATTACAGAGAGACGCAGTGTTAAAAATTATGATTATGAAATGTATGTAGATGAAGAAAAAGTATTTTCTCTAGTCGATTTAGCAACATATGCTCCGAATCATGGAATGAGAGAACCGTGGAGATTAGTATATATAAGCAAAAAACAAATACCAGAATTTGCTGAAAAAGTAGCAGAATCTGCATTTGCAAATGATTCAGAAAAACAAGAAAAATATATAAACAAAGTCACTAAAGTTGGTGGTATGTTTGTTATCTTGTCTAAAAGAGATCCAAGACAAAAAGAAAATTTAGAAAACCAAATGGCTGTTGGAGCATTTGTTCAAAACTTAATGTTGTTAATGCATGATGAAGGAATGGGTTCATGCTGGAAAACACCAGAATTTATATTTAGACCAACATTCCGAAAAATTGTTGGCGTAAATGATGATGAAGAAGTGAATGGATTTTTATATATTACAGAGAAAGATTCAAGCGTGAAAGTAATGGAAAGAAAAAATAAATCATTGATTACAGAATGGTAGAATATTTGGTACATATACCAATAAATATACAGTAGGAATTCATTGTCGAAATTGAATTTCTACTGTTTTTCTTATATTTTTCTGTTTGTTCTTTTAAGTAGATGCTGTATGTTGCAAGACTGACGAAACAAGCAACATAGGAGGTCTGAAAGTTGCAAGACTGATCAAACAAGCAACATACAGACCCCGACCCCGAGGAAAGCGTGCGCAAAAAAAGACTGCCAACAAGTTCACTTTAAGTGACTTTGTCGACAGTCTGAGATTTCTTCACTAGGCTATAACCTAATGAAGAGATCTTTTATTTTAAGTTCTCAGCTAAAAATGCTTTTACATCTTCTGGAGTTTTGGCATTTGCTGAATGTAAGTGTGCAAGTTTTTCATTGTTTTTAAACACTAAAAGACTTGGAATACCCATTACATCATTTTCTGTAGCCGCTTCAGGTACTTGATCACGATTGATTTGATACCAGTTGTAATTATTATATTCATCAATGATAGGATCAATCCATTGATTCATTCTAGTACAGTCTGGGCACCAGTCTGCAAAGAATTTCACTACTACTGGTTCGTCGCTTTGTGTAATCTCTTCGAATTCTGCATATTGACTAATTGTTCTCATATTTATTTTGCTCCTTAGAAATTTTTCTTATAAACAAAGTATATCTCATTTTCATTATTTAAAAAAATATTTAACTCATTACTATATGTTAGCTATTAATATTGTTATAATGGATTTAAATAGACATATGGAGGTAAAGACATGATAAAATTTTATCAATATCCTAATTGTACAACTTGTAAAAAAGCAGCAAAGTTTTTAGAAATAAATGGTGCAAGTTTTGAACCGATTGATATTACACAGTTAACACCTACAGCTAAAGAATTGAAAGATATCATTGATGGAACAAATATTACTGTAAATCAATTATTTAATACTCGAGGCGCTAAGTATCGCGAGTTGGGTTTGAAAGATAAAATGGATGATTTGTCTGATAACGAAAAATTTGATTTATTAGCATCAGATGGCATGTTAATCAAAAGACCTTTAGCAGTTTTAGGAAATAAAGTAACTTTAGGATTTAAAGAAGAAGAATTTCGTCAAACTTGGCTATAAAAATAGTTGCTTGAATAATGGCTTTATGTCATGATAATAATTGAATTACATATAGGAGGGGATTACTTTGACAGTGCCTAGTGAGTTAAAATATTCTAAAGAACATGAATGGGTAAAAATTGATGGTGATGTAGTTACAATCGGTATTACTGATTTTGCTCAATCAGAATTAGGGGACATTGTGTTTGTTGAGTTGCCTGAAGAAGGTGACGAATTAACTAGTGGAGATTCATTTGGTAGTGTAGAATCTGTTAAGACAGTTTCTGAACTATATGCACCTCTATCTGGTAAAGTCGTTGAAGTAAACGAAGAACTAGAAGATAGCCCTGAGTTTGTTAATGAGTCATCATACGATAAAGCTTGGATGGTCAAAGTTGAACTATCTGATAAAGCTCAATTAGATGAATTATTAGATGCAGACGCTTATAGCGAAATGATAGGTGAATAACATAACTTTAAACTCCACGATGCAATAGTATCATGGAGTTTTTTTTAAATCTTAAATATGAAGTTCAAAAAAATATTAATTCATTTGTAGAAGGTGATGGCCATGGCGATGATTAAAAAAGTAATAATCGTAGAAGGTATTTCTGATAAAAAACGAGTGGAAGAAGTATTAAATGACCGTGTTCATATTATTTGTACCCATGGAACAATGGGTGTAGAAAAAATGGATGAACTTTTAGAAGAGAGTTATGGTTCACAAGTATATGTTTTAGTCGATCAAGATAAAGAAGGTAAACGTATTCGAAAATGGTTTAAGAAGTATATGAGCGAAAGTCATCATATTTATATTGATTCGACATTTTCTGAAGTAGCTCGTTGCCCAAGACATTATTTATCTAATGTGTTAAACTATCATGGATTTACAGTAAAACATGATTTCGTATCGAAAGGGAAGTATCGTTACCATGAAACACACAGAAATATTGAACGATATATACAAGCATTTTGATAAAGACTTACATTTATTATTTGGGTATACGCCTACTTGCGGCACGTGCAAAATATCTGAACGCATGTTGGATATCGCGAACGAAGTAACACAATTACCAATTAATAAATGTGATTTGAATTTTTATCCAGAGTTCTGTAAAGATTTTGAAATCTTATCAGTGCCAGTGCTTTTTATAATGAATCAAGATAAAGTAGTACATCGTATATACGCTTTTCAGTCAGTTCCTTATCTTGTTGAGAATATTCAAAAAGTTATTGACGATAAAAACTTATCATGATAGTATGAATTTAATTAAATACGTATTAACTCTTATCAAGAGAGGTGGAGGGATGTGCCCTATGAAGCCCGGCAACCGTCATATAAATGAAATGGTGCCAATTCACAAAAAGTGTAAACTTTTGGAGATGAGAGAAAGACATCTTTCAAACGCCTTTCTCTTGTCAATTAGAGTGAGGCGTTTTTAATTTAGAGATTAGGAGGCAGCAGATTTGATTGAGTTAAATAAAGTTGTTAAAACTTTCAAAACAAAAAAAGGTGACATAACAGCTGTTGACCATGTTGACTTAAATATAGATAAAGGAAGTATATATGGTGTAATTGGTTTTTCTGGAGCTGGAAAAAGTACATTAATCCGAATGTTTAATGGCCTTGAAACACCAACTGAGGGTGAAGTTATAGTAGATGGTGCTAATATTGGCAAACTGTCTAAACGAGATCTCAGACAAAAAAGACAAAAAGTAAGCATGATATTCCAACATTTTAATTTACTTTGGTCTAGAACAGTTAAAGATAACATCGCATTTCCATTAGAAATTGCAGGTGTATCAAAAAGTGAAATTAATGAAAAGACGAAAGCACTTATTAAAAGAGTAGGGCTTGAAGGTCGAGAGAATGCTTATCCATCACAATTATCAGGTGGACAAAAGCAAAGAGTTGGTATTGCTAGAGCTTTAGCTAACGATCCGCATGTATTATTGTGCGACGAAGCAACAAGTGCATTAGATCCTCAAACTACTGATGAAATATTAGATTTATTAGTAGACATAAATAAAGAAATGAATTTAACAATTATACTTATTACACATGAAATGCATGTCATTAGAAAAATATGTGACCACGTGGCAGTCATGGAAAATGGTAAATTTGTCGAAGAGGGAGAAGTTATAAGTGTATTTAATAACCCTCAAACATATGTTACACAACGCTTTGTGAAAGATGATTTAAAAGCAGATGATCTTCAAAGAACATTAGCAGATTTTAGAGCAGAACAACCGAACGGTGAAATTTGGAAATTGAATTTTGTCGGTGGGACAATTGCTAATCCTGTATTAGCTAAAATTATTAAGAAGTATAATGTAGATATTAACGTCATTGAAGGTGATGTTAAGTTAACACAAAACGGCACATTCGGACATATGATTGTGCATTTACCTCAAGGAGATTATTCTAAAGATCAAATTAAAAAAGAACTAAATGATCTAGGAGTGAAAGTAGAGGTGAATGTAAGTGAATAAGTCATTTGGAGATATTATTACTGAAATGATTACAATGCCAAATGTTAGATGGGATGATGTTTGGGAAGCATTATATGAAACGTTATATATGACAGTCATTTCAACAGTATTTACATTAGTATTTGGTTTAATACTAGGTACGTTATTATTTTTAACATCTAAAGGAACATCGAAAAGCTCACGCGTGTTTTATTCAATCGTGTCATTCGTTGTTAACTTATTTAGAGCCATACCATTCATTATTTTAATTCTATTATTATTACCTTTTACAGATATTTTATTAGGTACAATAAGTGGTCCTAAAGGTGCGTTACCAGCGTTAATCATTGGTGCTTCACCATTCTATGCTAGATTAGTAGAAATAGGCATGAAAGAAATTGATAAAGGTGTTATTGAAGCGGCAGTATCGATGGGTGCTACAACATGGACTGTCGTAAGAAAAGTATTAATTAAAGAATCACTACCTGCGTTAGTTTCAGGAATCACGGTTACAGCCATTGCGTTAGTAGGTTCAACAGCTATTGCTGGTGTAATTGGTGCAGGTGGATTAGGTAACTTAGCTTACTTAACAGGATTTACGCGAAACCAAAATGATGTCATTTTGATTTCAACTATCTTTATATTAATTATTGTTTTTGTTATCCAATTTATTGGAGATATTATTGTTAAAAGAATTGATAAACGTTAAAGGAGTGTTTTACATGAAAAAAGTATTTAGTTTATTATTTATTTCGATTTTAGCAGTTGTTCTAGTTGCTTGTGGTGGAGGTAGTGGTGACAAAAAAGAGAAGAATGAAACAATTAAAATTGGTGCATCACCAGCACCTCACGCTGAAATTTTAGAAGAAGCAAAGCCACTTCTTAAAAAAGAAGGTTATGATTTAGACATCAAGACAATTAACGATTATACAACACCTAACAAATTATTAGATAAAGGTGAACTTGATGCAAACTTCTTCCAACACACACCATATTTAGATAAAGAAGCTAAAGAAAAAGGTTATAAAATTGAATCAGCAGGAAATGTACACTTAGAACCAATGGCAGTTTACTCTAAAAAACATAAAAAATTAGAAGACTTACCAAAAAATGCTACTGTATATGTTTCAAACAACCCAGCTGAAGAAGGAAGATTTTTAGCATTCTTCAAAAAAGCAGACTTAATCAAAATTAAAGATGGCGTTGATCCAGTAGATGCGACATTTGACGACATTACTGAAAATAAGAAAAATATTAAATTTAATAATAAACAATCAGCAGAATTCTTACCAAAATCTTACCAAGCAGACGAAGGTGACGCGACAATCATCAACTCTAACTTCGCAATTGAACAAGGATTAAATCCAATTAAAGATTCAATCGCAGTAGAAGGTAAAGAATCACCATATGCTAACCTTATCGCTGTTCAAGAAGGACATAAAGACGATAAGAAAATTAAAGCATTAATGAAAGTATTACAATCAAAAGAAATTAAAGACTTCATCGACAAAAAATACGATGGTGCAGTCATCGCAGCTAAATAATAAAAAGCAAAAGAGCATCTAGCCAAAAGGTTAGATGCTCTTTTAATATATTTCTTAATTCTATTTTATACTTAAGCTAACAAGTCATTAGCAAAATAAATAACAACCATAAATACTGCTATTGCATATAAAATGATGCCAATTGATCTATAGTTTCTTACATTAAATGTTGCAATACTTGCTATTGTAGCTGCAGTTAGTAATGTATTAAATAGGCTATTTATATTGAAAACACCTACTAAATTTAATAAAAGTATAAATGCGCATATTGCACTAATGACAAATGCGAATTGTTCATAACGTTTCATGTGAACTTCCTTTCTAATATGTATATTTAATTATCATTATTATAGTATAAAAATTAATAAATAGCCTTCTTAAGCCATTCAAATAGAATATTTATAAATTGAGAATAGATTGAAATGATTATCATTTGGAAAAATTTTCAGAAAAATGCGAAATATGAAGAGTTTCTTCTATATAAATTGAGCGAAAATGTTTAATTGCCCGTGTAACTACGTTATAATATGAGAGGTAAAGATTCATAACAAACTTTGACGTTACATTAAAATTATTATAAACTAGAAAAGATAATATTGGGTTATCTTTTTTAAATGTGAATAAATTCTCTGGAGGGAAAAAATAATATGGCATCAAAATTAGAAATCAAAGATTTACACGTAGAAATCGAAGGCAAGGAAATTCTTAAAGGCGTAGATTTAACGATACAACAAGGTGAAATTCACGCAATCATGGGACCAAACGGTACTGGTAAATCAACTTTATCATCAGCAATCATGGGTCACCCTAAATACGACGTAACTAAAGGTGAAATCCTTTTAGATGGTGAAAATGTATTAGAAATGGAAGTTGATAAACGTGCTCAAGCTGGTTTATTCCTAGCTATGCAATATCCATCAGAAATTTCTGGTGTGACAAATGCTGATTTCTTACGTTCTGCTATAAATGCTAAACGTGAAGAAGGCGACGAAATTAACTTAATGCAATTCATTAAGAAATTAGATAAAGAAATGGATCTATTAGAAATGGATCAAGACATGGCTCAAAGATACCTTAACGAAGGTTTCTCTGGCGGTGAGAAAAAACGTAATGAAATTCTGCAATTAATGATGTTAGAACCTAAGTTTGCTATCTTAGATGAAATCGACTCAGGTTTAGATATCGACGCATTAAAAGTTGTATCAACAGGTATTAACAAAATGCGCGGTGAAGACTTTGGTTGCTTAATTATTACTCACTATCAAAGACTATTAAATTATATTACACCAGACTTCGTACACGTTATGATGCAAGGTCGCGTTGTAAAATCAGGTGGCGAAGAATTAGCGAGACGTCTTGAAGAAGAAGGTTACGAGTGGATTAAAGACGAACTAAACATTGAAGACGAAACAATCAACGCTGAGTAATATATAAGAATTATAGTCAAGTAGGAGGAGTATAAATGGCAACTGAAACAAAGTTAAATATTAACATTGAAGACATCGTTAATTATTCAGCATCTCAGAATGAACCAAAGTGGATGACTGACTTAAGAAAAGAAAGTTTTCAAAATTTAGATAAATTAGAAATGCCTAAACCAGATAAAACTAAAATTGACAGATGGGACTTTGATACATTCAAAACTCATGCTGTTGAAAGTGATACTTTCGATTCAATCGAAAGCTTACCAGAATCAGTACAAAAAATTATCGATACTGAAAATAATACAAACTTAATTGTTCAACATAATAATACACCTGCTTTTGTTAAAGTAGATGAAAAATTAACTGAACAAGGTGTTGTAATTAAAGATTTAAAAACGGCTTTAATTGAGAACAGTGAGTTAGTACAAAAATACTTTATGACAGATGCTGTTAAAGCAGATGAGCATAGATTAACGGCACTTCATGCAGCATTAGTAAATGGCGGTGTATTCGTATACGTACCTAAAAACGTTGTAGTTGAAGAACCTGTTCAATATGTTGTGCTTCATGATGATAGTGATGCAAGTTTCTTCAACCATGCGATTATCGTAACTGAAGAAAGCGCAGAATTAACATACGTTGAAAGTTATTTATCAACTGTATCTTCTAACAAAGGTCAGTTAAACATCGTTTCTGAAGTTATAGCTGGCGCTAATTCAAACATTACTTATGGCACAGTTGATTTTATGGATAAAGGTTTCACTGGTCATATCATTCGTCGTGGTACAGCAGATGCTGATGCTACAATAGATTGGGCTTTAGGCTTAATGAATGACTGTAGTACAATCAATGACAACACGACTTACTTAATGGGTGACCGTTCAAACTGTAACCTTAAAACAGTAGTCGTAGGTCGCGGAGAACAAAAACAAAACTTTACAACACAAATTATTCAATATGGTAAAGAATCAAATGGACATATCTTGAAACACGGTGTTATGAAAGACAGTTCTTCTTCAATCTTTAATGGTGTTGGATACATTAAACACGGCGGTACTAAAGCAGATGCACAACAAGAATCACGCGTACTGATGTTATCTGAAAAAGCTCGTGGAGATGCTAACCCAATTTTACTTATTGATGAAGATGATGTAACTGCAGGACACGCAGCTTCAGTAGGTAGAGTAGATCCAACTCAACTATACTACTTAATGAGTAGAGGTATTTCTCGTGAAGAAGCAGAACGTTTAGTTATTCACGGTTTCCTAGATCCAGTTGTATCTGCATTGCCAATTGAAGGCGTTAAACGTCAATTACGTGAAGTTATTGAACTTAAAGTAACAACACAAATATAAAAAAGGCACAGAAAGGTCTGATAATGTGGCCGAATCAACATTTAATGTAGAAAAAATTATAAAAGATTTTCCGATATTAGAGCAAGAAGTTAATGGTAGTAGACTCGTGTACTTAGATTCATCAGCCACAAGTCAAACACCTACGCAAGTTACGGATAGTATAGTTGATTATTATAATCGCTATAATTCGAATGTACATCGCGGTGTGCATACGCTCGGAACACTTGCAACAGATGCTTATGAAAAAGCGCGCGAAACTGTAAGAAGATTCATAAACGCACAGTATTTTGAAGAAGTTGTATTTACAAGAGGTACAACAACTGCAATCAATTTAATTGCGCATAGTTACGGTGATGCAAATGTGACAGAAGGTGACGAAATCGTTGTCACACAAATGGAACATCATGCAAATATCGTACCTTGGCAACAATTGGCAAAACGAACAGGTGCAAAGCTTAAATTTATTCCGATGTCAGAAAGTGGTGAACTTGAAAAAGAAGCCATTGATAACACGATAAACGATAATACTAAAATTGTAGCGGTAACTCACGTGTCAAATGTATTAGGAACAATAAATGATGTGAAGTATATTGCTGAAGTAGCACATAATCATAATGCGGTCATCGCTGTTGATGGTGCACAGTCAGCGCCACATATGAATGTTGACGTTCAAGATTTAGATGTGGACTTCTTTAGCTTTAGTGGACATAAAATGTTAGGTCCTACTGGGATAGGTGTTTTATATGGTAAACGCAATTTATTAGATAAGATGGAACCTATTGAATTTGGTGGAGATATGATAGACTTTGTTGGACTAGAAGATGCAACATGGACAGACTTACCAACGAAGTTTGAAGCAGGTACACCACTTATCGCTGAAGCAATTGCATTAGCTGAAGCAATAAGATATATAGATTCTATCGGTATGGATAACATTCATCAACATGAATACGATCTCGTGAGTTATGCATACAATGAAATGTCTAAAATTGATGGTTTAGATATATATGGACCATCTCCTGATAAACGAGCTGGATTAATAACATTTAATGTAGAAGGTGTACATCCACATGATTTAGCAACTGCACTAGATTCAAATGGTGTTGCTGTGAGAGCAGGTCACCACTGTGCGCAACCGTTAATGAAATGGTTAAACCAATCTTCAACAGCACGAGCAAGCTTCTATATTTATAATACTACTGAAGATGTTGACCAGTTAGTTCAGGCACTTAATGGAGCGAAGGAGTTTTTCTCGTATGAATTTTAATAACTTAGATCAACTATACCGTTCTGTAATTATGGACCATTACAAGAACCCACGTAATAAAGGTGTTCTTGAAGATGGCTCTTTAACAATAGATATGAACAACCCTACATGTGGTGATCGCATCCGCTTAACATTAGATGTTGAAGGAAATGTTATTAAAGATGCTAAGTTTGAAGGTGAAGGTTGCTCTATTTCGATGTCTAGTGCATCAATGATGACTGAAGCGGTTAAAGGTCATTCAATCGAAGAAGCTTTAGCAATGAGTCAAGAGTTCTCGAATATGATGCTTGGAGAATCTTATGATATGTCTGAGGAAATGGGCGATATTGAAGCCTTATCCGGTGTATCAAAGTTCCCAGCACGTATCAAATGCGCAACTTTAGCTTGGAAAGCATTTGAAAAAGGAACGAAAGAGCAAGATAACGCGTAACTTTTGAAAAATGGGCGAACGCTATTATAAAAGAGGAGTGAAGAAAATGGCTAAAAAATCACCAGAAGTTGGAGATTATAAATATGGCTTCCATGATGAAGACGTTTCTATTTTCCGTTCAGGTAGAGGTTTAACAGAAGATATCGTTAGAAAAATATCTGAAATGAAAGACGAACCACAATGGATGCTTGATTTTCGTTTGAAATCATTAAAACAATTCTACAAAATGCCTATGCCTATGTGGGGTGGGGATTTAACAGAATTAAACTTTGATGAAATCACTTATTATGTAAAACCATCAGAACGTTCAGAACGTTCATGGGATGAAGTACCAGAAGAAATTAAAAATACTTTCGATAAACTTGGTATACCAGAAGCAGAACAAAAATATCTTGCAGGTGTATCAGCGCAATATGAATCAGAAGTTGTTTACCATAACATGGAACAAGATTTAGAAGATCAAGGTATTATCTTTAAAGATACTGATTCAGCATTACGTGAAAACGAAGAATTATTCAAAGAATATTTCGCATCTGTTATCCCAGCTGCAGATAATAAATTCTCAGCATTAAACTCAGCAGTATGGTCAGGTGGATCATTCATTTATGTACCAAAAGGTATAAAACTTGAAACACCACTTCAAGCATATTTCAGAATTAACTCAGAAAACATGGGTCAATTCGAAAGAACTTTAATCATTGCTGACGAAGGTTCTTCAGTACACTATGTTGAAGGTTGTACAGCACCTGTTTATACAACAAATTCACTACACTCAGCTGTCGTTGAAATTATTGTTAAAAAAGATGCATACTGCCGTTACACAACTATTCAAAACTGGGCAAACAACGTTTTCAACTTAGTTACAAAACGTACATTTGTTTATGAGAATGGTACGATGGAATGGATTGATGGTAACTTAGGTTCTAAATTAACGATGAAATATCCATCTTGTTTCTTACTTGAAGAAGGCGCTAGAGGTATGACTTTATCTATCGCACTTGCAGGTAAAGGACAAGTACAAGATGCTGGAGCTAAAATGATTCATAAAGCGCCAAATACTTCATCAACTATTGTATCTAAATCTATTTCTAAAAATGGCGGTAAAGTAGTTTACCGTGGACAAGTACACTTTGGCCGTAAAGCAACTGGTGCTCGTTCTAACATTGAGTGTGATACGTTAATCATGGATAACGAATCTACATCAGATACAATTCCTTATAATGAAATTATGAACGATAACATTTCATTAGAACACGAAGCGAAAGTTTCTAAAGTATCTGAAGAACAGTTATTCTACTTAATGAGCCGTGGTATTTCAGAAGAAGAAGCTACTGAAATGATCGTAATGGGCTTCATTGAACCATTCACTAAAGAATTACCAATGGAATATGCAGTTGAAATGAACCGCCTAATCAAGTTTGAAATGGAAGGTTCTATCGGTTAATTATTCATTACAAAAATAGATAGTTTGGGCATCAATACCCATTCTTAAAATTAAAAATCTCTTCATTAGGTTATAGCCTAGTGAAGAGATTTTTTTGTTTTACTAATCTATTTTAGAAAGTGCTACTGAAGATGTTCTATTTCTTAAATCTACTTCAATTTCTTCTAAACTACGACCTCTTGTTTCAGGTAGATATTTTATAACAAATATCATTGCAAATATACCGATGACTGCGAAAATCAAGAATACTTGTTCAATTCCCATAACTGAAGTGAGCATTGGGAAGAATTGAGCGACTAATAAACTACCGATTGATAATGATAATGTCGCAATACCTGTTGCTGCGCCTCTTGCTCTCATTGGGAATAATTCTGGTAACACAATCCATAAAATAGGTCCCCAAGTGAATGCGAAGAATACAATGAACATTGTTAAACATGCTACGATAATCCAAGCACCGACTGTTGAATCGAGTCCAATTGTCCAAACGAGTGTTGCCATGATAAGTAATGAACTAACCATACCTATATTGCCTGTAATAAGTAGTTTTTTACGATCGATTTTATCCATAATCATAATTGCAAAAATGGTCACAATCACATTAACTGAACCGATACCTACTGTACCTAAAATGGCTGTAGCATCTCCTAATCCTGCTTGACTAAAGATTGTAGGTGCATAATATATGATGGCATTTATACCAATGATTTGTTGTAATAAAGCAAATATGCAACCAATGACGAGTACAGGTCTTAACCAAATTGACTTCAATACTGTCCACGTACTTTCTGAAATATGAATGATTTCTTTCATTTCATCTATTTCTTTATCGATTTCTCCTTGTTTACGTGTTATAGCCATAACTTTTCTAGCTGCTTTCTCACTTTTGTGCTCAAGTAACCATCTTGGACTTTCCGGCATAAAGTATACGCCAATCATGAGAATAACAGAAGGTACAACAGCTAAACCTACCATCCATCTCCAAGCTTCCATATCAGCGAAAGCATAGTTTACTAAATATGATGCGAGTATACCTATTGTGATCATAAGTTGATTTAACGAACTGAGTGAACCTCTTGTATCTGTAGGTGCCATTTCTGAAAGATACACTGGCACGATTGCAGTAGATCCTCCGACAGCTAAGCCGATAATAAATCTACCAATCACTAATACAATCATTGACTGTGCAAATGAAAGTATTAAAGCACCGATTATAAATACAATGGAAATGATAAAGACAAGTTTTCTACGTCCAAGTTTGTCTGATAAAGGACCACTTGCCCCTGAACCGAATATTGCGCCGACTAACATTGAACTTACAACAAGACCTTCAGTTATATGCGTAAGTGGAATGTCATTTTTTATGAAAAGTAAAGCACCCGAAATTACTCCAGTATCATACCCGTAAAGCAATCCTCCTAAAGCACCAAGGAAGAATATTAACTTTGTTCGATAATTGCTTGCTTCCATTTTATTACCTCCAAGTATTTTGAATAAGTACATTAGATAACTGCAATTATTCGATTAATGAATAAAAATTCTGAATCAGATTTAATTATGTTAAATAACTAAAAATTTGTAATTATCTAAAAAATCTGATTTAATTATAAATGTAAGCCTTTTCAAATAGAAAATCAAGTATAAATTAAAATAACAAAAAGATATTAGTTATCGTGCATTACTTAAATGAGAGGGGGACTGTCATGAAGCAATCTTCAAGAATTAATGTAAATTTGATGAAAGATTATAATAAACAACTTGTTTTAAGAACGATTCAAAAGCATGGACCTATATCGAGAGTTGAAATTGCGAACCGCATTGAATTATCTAGGCCCTCTGTTTCGGAAATTGTCTCTATACTGATTGAAGAACAATGGATTGAAGAAAAACCATCGGAAATAAAAGTTAGAGGAAGACAACCGATACCTTTAGATATTAATAAAGAGAAGAAAGTCATCGTCGGTTTAGAAATTGGTGCTTATGCTACAACAGTTATCGTTTGTAATTTAAAGGCAGAAATCTTATATGAGATACAAATTGAGATGAATACGCATAAAGAGCCAGATCAAATGATTGAATATTTAGGGCAACAAATTAATTCAATCACTCAAACTTATAAGGAAAAGGAAATAGGAGTACTTGGTATAGGTGTTGGTATGCATGGATTAGTAGATACGGAAAAAGGTAAAAATATATTTGCCCCTAATTTAGGTTGGAGAAATGTAGAGATTCAGACGATTTTAGAAAACATTACTCAATTAAAAGTTCTAATTGACAATGACTGTAATAGTGCAGCGCTAGCAGAAATGTGGTTTGGTCAAGGTAAAGATGAAAGTAATTTCATTTCAGTTATCGTGGATTACGGTGTAGGTGCAAGTATTATTAATGGTGGTTCAATCTTTAAAGGTGCACATCATGTTACCGGACAAATTGGTCACGTAACGATAGATCCTGATGGACCTCTATGTTCATGCGGAAATTATGGATGTCTAGAAACTTTAACATCAGAAAAAGCGATTTTGAAAAAAGTGAAACGCAAACTAAAAATGGGTGAAACGAGTCACATAATAAATCAAAAGTTTAATATAGAAGATTTGACGATAGAAGATTTCTACCAAGCAGTCAATCAAGGTGATGAACTTTGTTTAAATATAGCAGAAGAAATCGGAAGAAATCTCGGTCTTGGATTTACAATTTTAATTAATTTATTTGGACCAAAATTCATCGTGTTAGGAGGGAGTTTAACTCAAATAAGTGATGTTTTAATACCGAATATAATGCGTGTCATTCAGCTAAAAGTAATGGGTGAAGAAGCAAAGCAGACGCCGATTGTTACATCTGCTTTAGAAAATGATTTATATACGATTGGCGCAGCTTCTTTAATCGTTGAAGATATATTCTCGTTGCCTAACCCTAATAAAAGATTTTAAGGAGGAAAAATGAATGAGTAATTTAAATGGACAAGTTGCAATTGTCACAGGTTCTGGAAAAGGAATTGGAAAAGGAATTGCTAAGCAGTTAAGTCTTAAAGGTGCCAAAGTAGTCGTTGCTACAATAGATGCTGAATTTGGTAAAGAAACGGTTGAAGAAATAAAGCAAAGTGGAGGAGATGCTTACTTTGTTGAAACAGATGTATCTAAAGAAGAAAGTATTATCAACATGGTTGAAGAAACGATTAAACATTATGGGCAGATTAATACACTTGTAAATAATGCTGGTATTACAGTGTTTAAGTCTATTGAAGAAGCCACAGTAGAAGATTGGGATTCAATTATCAATATCGATTTAAGAGGGACTTTCTTATGTTCCAAACATGTTATTTCTGAAATGAAAAAGCAAGGTGGCGGTTCAATTATCAACATCTCTTCAAATCATTCTATTGCAACTTTGCCTGATACTGACATGTATGCAGCGGCTAAAGGTGGCGTAAATGGCATGACAAGAGGTATGGCATTGAGCTTAGGTAAATATAATATTCGTGTTAATGCAATTTGCCCTGGCTTTACGAATACAGCTCACTTGAAAAATTGGTTTGACTCAATGGATAACGAAGAAGAAGTCAGAAAAGGTGTGTTAGATTTACATGCAACTTCAAGAATTAATGAGCCAGAAGATATTGGAAAATTAGCACAATATTTAGCTTCAGATGATTCTGAAATGATGACTGGTGAACATTTAGTCATTGATGGCGGATTGTCAGCACGATTATACAACGCAGAAGGTTATTAACTTAAAGGAGTGTTGAAATGATGGATGTTTTATCAATTGGTGAAACGATGGTCGTGTTTGCTCCGAAAGAAGTTGGTCCTATGCGTTATGCACATGACTTTACAACTCATATTGCTGGGGCAGAGACAAATACGCTTATTGGTTTAGAAAAGCTCGGCATTAAAACTGGCTGGATTAGTCAGCTTGGAAATGATGAGCTAGGATATAAAATTCTTTCATTTGTACGTGGAGAAGGTATAAATGTTGATGCAGTTCATTTAACTGATGATGCACCTACAGGATTATTTCTAAAAGAAAAAAATCGACAAGATCAAACACGCGTGCATTATTATAGAAAAGGTTCTGCTGCAAGTTTAATGACGACTTCAAATATTGATGAAGAATATGTAGCACAATTTAAGTATTTATATGTAACTGGAATAACACCAGCATTGAGTGAAAACTGTAAAGATACGATATTCCATTTAATATCTGTAGCAAAAAAGCTTAACTTAAAAATCATATTTGATCCTAATTTAAGACTTAAGTTATGGAATGAAGCGCAAGCTCGAGAAACGTTGTTAAACATCATTTCATTAAGCGATATTGTCTTACCAGGAATAAGCGAAGGCGCATTTCTATTTAATGAAAGGTCTGAAAAAAAGATTGCTCAGAACATCATAGCGTTAGGCGCCTCAACAGTAATCGTCAAACTTGGTAGTGAAGGCGCTTATTACGAAAATGATGAACATGTAGGATATGCGAAAGCTTCTAAAAACGTAGAAGTTGTGGACCCAGTTGGAGCTGGAGATGGATTTGCTGCTGGATTTATAGCTGGTTATATAGACGGATTATCTTTACATGATGCTGTCGAACAAGCTTGTAATGCAGGTGCACTGGTGACGACTGTTAAAGGTGATGTTGAAGGTTTACCGAGTAAAGAAGAAATTAAACAATTAAAAAATAATATCAATACAGATGATGTTATTAGATAAGGAGCAATTTATATGGATACTTTAAATATAATAAAAGAAACTAAACTTATTGCGATTTTACGAAATGCAAATCCGGATGATGTCTTACCTATTGTGAGAACGTTATATAAAGCTGGTGTTAGAGCTATAGAAGTAACGATGAATTCACCAAAAGCTTTAGCATCAATTGATTTAATTGCTAATGAAATGAAAGGGAAAGTAGTCGTTGGAGCTGGAACAGTATTAGATGCTGAATCTGCGAGGTTAGCAATATTGAGTGGGGCTACTTTTATTTTATCTCCTACCGTTAATAAAGAAACAATTAGAATGACTAAGAAATATGGTGTGGTAAGTATACCAGGCGCTTTAACCCCAACTGAAATATTAGAAGCTTATGAATATGGCGGCGATATTATTAAAGTATTCCCAACTACTACGATGGGACCAAGCTATATAAAAGATTTACAAGGACCATTGCCACATATACCGCTTTTACCAACAGGAGGCGTTGATCTAAATAATGTTGCTGATTTTATAAAAGCTGGTGCAGTTGGTGTAGGTTTAGGAAGTGCGTTAGTCAATACTAAAGTCGAGACAAGCGATGAATATCATGATGAATTAGAAAAAACGGCTCAAGCATTTTATAACAAAGTACATTTAGAAAAAGGACGTGCATAATATGAAAATAATTGATTATGAACTATTTCAAGTACCGCCTCGTTGGTTGTTCTTAAAAATCACAACTGATGAAGGATTGATAGGATGGGGAGAACCTGTTATTGAAGGTAAAGCAAGTACTGTTGGAGCAGCAGTAGATGAGTTTATGCAACAATTAATTGGTAAGAATCCATTAAATATAGAAGACCATTGGAATATGATGTATAGAAGCAGCTTTTATAGAGGCGGCCCAATATTAATGAGTGCGATTTCAGGAATTGATCAAGCTTTATGGGATATAAAAGGGAAATATTATAATGCACCTGTACATGAACTATTAGGTGGCGCATGTAGAGATTCAATGAAAGTCTATTCTTGGATTGGTGGCGATAGACCTCAAGATACTTCAAATGCTGCAAAAAAAGCTTTAGAAAATGGTTTTGAAGCAATAAAAATGAATGCAACTGAAGAATTACAATATGTAGATAGTTATGGAAAAATAGATCTTGTGATAGAGCGTGTTGCGGGTATACGTGAAGCGGTTGGCAATCAATTAGGAATAGGCATTGATTTTCATGGTAGAGTACATAGACCAATGGCTAAAGTATTAGCGAAAGAATTAGAACAATTTAAACCAATGTTTATTGAAGAACCCGTATTAAGCGAAAATATAGAAGCCGTAAGAGAAATTAGCCAAACGACAACGATACCAATAGCATTAGGAGAGAGACTATTTTCAAGATGGGACTTTAAACCTATATTAGAAAGTGGTTATGTAGACATCATTCAACCAGACTTATCACATGCAGGCGGCATTACAGAATGTAAAAAAATTATTTCTATGGCAGAAGCACATGATGTAGGCGCAGCTCCACACTGTCCGCTTGGTCCTATAGCGTTAGCATCTTGTTTACAAGTAGATGCAACTTGTCATAATGCATTTATACAAGAACAAAGCCTAGGCATTCACTACAATAAAGATAGTGATATATTAGATTATGTTAAAAATAAAGAAATATTTGAGTTTCAAGATGGCTATGTAAATATACCTAAAAAGCCAGGACTAGGCGTAGAAATAGATGAAGATCATGTTAGAGAAATGGCAAAAGTAAGCCATGACTGGCACAATCCAGTATGGAGACATAAAGACGGAAGTATCGCAGAGTGGTAAAGAGGAATATAAAAAATCACCCAATCCGAAAATGATTCCAACGGATTGGGTGATTTTTTATATTTCTAATGTATTTCTTTATATTCGTACACTTGTAATGGATTAAATTTAATTAAATAATGCTCATACCAAGTACTGATACCATATTTCTGTTTATAATGTTCTAAAGCTTCATCTATATATCCTTCTGATACATCTAAATAATTACTGAGCTCAAACTTATTATGCACGCCTGCTTGATATGCTTGGACGATACTTTTTAAAGGTATAATTTTCTCGAAGCCCAATCTTCTTGCTTTATGTTCAAATTTCCATTTCCATAATTCTGTTGTATCAAGTATATTTCCATAAGAAATATCATGATGGGCTAATTCTTCTCCTAGAACTTCTAACTTTTCTCTGTTAGATAAATCATCTTTCAATAAAATTAATCCATCTACATATAAACCTTTCAATTGTCGTGGAAGGTTATTTGTTTCTTTTATGACGATGTGTTCATTATTGATAAGCATTTTTTCATATCTGTTCAAATTATCCCCACCATAAGTTTTGTCTAAAATACGTTTTATTTATTTTGATGTTTTAAGAAATCAACATATTCTAAAACTTTTTTTAGTTCTTCTTCTGTTAATTCTCCATCTAAATGTGCTGCAATAGTTTCAGCAGTCGAGTTATAAGTTCTTTTAGCTTCCCCATCTAACATATAACTCACGCTAACGTTAAACAATTTAGCCATTTCTTCTATTTTTTTCATCTTTGGTGCTTTACGACCTGTTTCCCAATATGAAATGGATTGTTTTGAAACTTGTAATTCGTCCGCTAACTTTTGTTGCGTCCATCCATTCTTCGTTCTTAATAAACTAATTTGTTCAGAGAGTTTATTTTCAGACACCATAAGTTTCCCGCTCCTTATATGATTGATACTTTCATTATAACTCTTGGTTATATTTTTTCAATAAAAATATCATAAATATAACTAAAAGTTATTGACGTCAACCAAAAGTTATACTATAGTGTAACCAAGGAGGTGATAGACATGGTTAAAATGAACTTCAAAACAAATAAGGTTAACTTGAATTATTCAGAAGATGAAAACAAAATTCAAATTGATCCGGATAAGGTTAAGCAGTTTGTTGCAATGATAGGAGGATTTATTGGCGCTTTGTATTTAGCTTTAAATGCTTCTGGTGTTCAAGTTGAATGGTTTAATCCTCAAAAGTTAAATGCATGGATGAATGTACTCAATACAGGTATCCCAATTGTATTTGTACTCTATGGAATTTGGAAAAATACATTCATTTTAACGAATCGCTCTAGAGAACAAGAACAGTTTTTAAAACAATCAGGAAAGAAATAAAATTTGAAAGGATGATTCAATGTTAACAGCAATCAATTATTTAACTCAAAAAGGATGGGAAATATCATCAGATCCAAGAACTTATGATGAATATCCGAAACAATACGGATATAGAAACTATACGGAAGACGGTATCAATTACGATGCATATTGCAGTGGCTATCATAGAGCTTTTGATGTATTTAATAACAAGACAAATAATATTCCAGCAGTTACAAGTGGGACAGTTATACTTAGTGAACCATTTGGTAATTTTGGTGGAACGATGGAAATTCGAGATAGCAATGGTAACGATTGGATATATGGACACATGATGAGAGATTCTTTGAAATTTTCAAAAGGAGATAAAGTCATTCAAGGAGATATCATTGGTTTACAAGGTAATACGAATTATGATGACAATCCAATGAGTGAACATTTGCATATTCAATTGCGCAAAAAAGGAGAAAATATTACAAACGAAGTCACAAGAGTGTGCAGTGGCATGCCGATAGAAAATTATGATATTACAAAATTAAACGAAAAGTTAGATCAATCTAAAAATAAAGGAGCAGTTCAAATGAGTAGAAAAATTATGATCGTAGCAGGGCATGGATATAATGATCCAGGTGCAGTTGGAAATGGAACAAATGAAAGAGATTTTATTAGAGCTAATATTGTAGATAGAGTAGCTAACTATTTAAAACAAGCAGGAAACACAGTTGCAGTTTATGGTAAAGATCAAGATATGTATCAAGATACAGCATACGGACAACAAATAGGTAACACGACTGATTATGGTTTGTATTGGGTTAAATCACAAGGGTATGAAATCGTTGTGGAATTTCATTTAGATTCTGCATCGGCATCAGCAACAGGAGGGCACGTTATTATACCTAGTGGATTAGCAGCAGATAATATTGACAAAGCATTGCAAGCAGCCGTACAAAAGCATGTTGGAACGATAAGAGGTATCACAGAAAGAAGTGATTTGTTACATTGCAACGTAGCAAAAGCAGAATATATCAATTATAGACTTGTAGAATTAGGATTTATTACGTCAACTAAAGATATGAACACGATTAAAAATAATCTAAATGCATATACAAAATCATTAGCAGAAGCAATACACGGTGCAGCAATCGGAACTAACCCATCAACATATACAGTCGTTAACGGAGATACACTGTGGGGCATTAGCCAAAAAACAGGGGTAACAGTTGCAACATTAAAAAAATTAAACGGATTGACATCAGATGTGATACAAATCGGACAAGTATTAAAATTGAAATAGGAGATGTAAAAATGGAAAATAAAACAGAAAAAAATACCTTAGACATAAACATTATCCAATGACAGCCATCATTTAATAAAATTATGTAAGGTATCCTTAACACCTTTCAATATAACATAAAATCCCCGCTATCAACAAAAAGATAGCGGGGATTTTGTTGGTAAATTATAGTTTTTATAAATTGTTGTGGTAGAAAAATTCATATCAATCATTATCAAAACTGTTTTTTTGTAGATGAATAGTCGTATTCCAATTTGTAAAGTTAGGATGATAAAAGAGTTAGAAATTACATAAATTTAATCAAACAAACTGAACTATAAATACTCTGTATGGTATGATAAATATGGTGATAAGATATGATAAAAATTGGCCTAACTGGATGGGGAGATCATGATAGTTTATACGAGGATCTTTCTAATAAAAAAGACAAATTAAAGGCATATGCTGCTCATTTTCCTATTGTAGAATTGGATGCGACTTATTATGCGATTCAACCTCAAAGAAATATTGAAAAGTGGATTCGTGAAACGCCTGAGAATTTTAAGTTTGTAGTTAAAATTCATCAAGCTTTAACTGGTCATGCTGAAGTTACTGATTTTGCTGAGGGTAAGGTAGAGTTATTTAATTTATTTAAAGATTCTATGGCACCTTTGAAAGCGGCAGGTAAGTTAGCGATGATTCTCGTTCAGTTTCCACCTTGGTTTGATTTGCAACCTCAAAATATTAATTATTTGCGATATGTTCGTGAGCAATTAAAAGATTTTGATGTATGCATTGAATTTCGTAATCGTTCTTGGTTTAGAGATGATGTAAAAGAGTATACATTGGAATTTTTAACTGAAATGAAATTTATTCATAGTATTTGTGATGAACCTCAAAGTGGAGAAGGCTCTATTCCACTTATTAATCGTATTACACATGATGTCGCTTTTGTTCGTTACCATGGCAGAAATGTTAATGGTTGGACTAAAAAAGATATGACAGATCAAGAGTGGCGTGACGTGAGATATTTATATGATTATAATGAAGATGAATTAAAAGAATTGACTCATAAAGTGAAAATATTAAACCAGAAAGCAAAGGATATCTATGTAGTATTTAATAATAATTCAGGTGGTCACGCTGCACATAATGCCAAAACTTACCAAAAATTATTAGATATAAGATATGAAGGTTTAGCGCCTAAACAACTTAAATTATTTTAGAGGTGACAGAAGTGGCATATTTAGTGTTAGTAATTATTGGTGTGTTATCTGCAATCATAGGTGCATTAGTAGGAATAGGTGGCGGTATAATTATCGTGCCATCACTTGTATACTTTGGAATTGATCACGATTTATTGTCAGGTATGACCCCACAAAGAGCAATAGGTACATCATCAGTCATTTTAATTACGACTGGTCTGACAGCTACACTGGGCTATTTGAAAACGAAGCAAGTTGATATAAAAAATGGACTGATATTCTTAATAGGTATTATTCCTGGTGCTTTAGTTGGTGCATATTTGAGTAAGTATTTCACGTTAGATTCATTTAATTTATATTTTGGGATTTTTCTTATTCTCATTTCTATAATTTTAATGATTCGTAACCATGTGAAGCCAATTAAATATTTCCAACAAGAAAAGTATTTAAAATCATTTACAGATAGATATGGGAAACAGCATAAATATGGAATACCGCCAGTCGCTGCGGTAGTATCAGCTTTTATTGTAGGTATTACGACAGGGCTGTTTGGAATAGGTGGTGGCGCCTTGATGACACCATTGATGATTATCGTATTTAAATTCCCACCCCACGTTGCAGTAGGCACAAGTATGATGATGATTTTCTTCTCTAGTCTATCGAGTTCTGTAAGTCACGTTCTGCAAGGTAATGTTTTATGGGTACATGCAATTGTACTGATTATATCAAGTTACTTTGGTGCGAAAATTGGTGTCAGAATTAATAGTAGAATGAAATCAGATACAGTTGTTTTAATTTTAAGGATTACAATGTTAATCTTAGGTATATATTTGATTATAAAAAGTGTTTTATAAGGAGTTGAATTTGTGAAACTCACAATATTTCATACGAATGATATTCATAGCCATTTAAATACATATGCAAAAATATCTCAATATATTAAAAATGAAAGAAGCAAACTTCAACAAGATTCCTTATATATTGATATAGGTGACCATATAGATTTGTTTCATCCATTAACAGAAGCGTCACAAGGTACTGAAAATGTTAAAATATTAAATGATAGCAATGTTGATGTTGTCACGATAGGTAACAATGAAGGTATGACAATTTCTCATGATGCACTTAATCACTTGTATGATGACGCTCAGTTTGATGTAACGTGTTGTAATTTATTTGATCTTGAAGGCAATTTACCTAACCATTTAACATCTCACGTCGTTAAAGATGTGAATGGTATAAAAGTGTGCATGATAGGTCTTACAGCACCATTTAACCATATATATGAAACGTTAGACTGGAAAGTGACATCCCCATTACTTGCATTAAAAAATGAAATTGCTCAAGTTAAAGAAGACTATGGTGTATTGCTTGTCTTAAGCCACGTTGGAATCTTTTTTGATGAGCAATTATGCCAAGAATGTCCAGAAATTGATGTTATTTTCGGAGCACACACGCATCATTATTTTGAACATGGTGAAGAAAAAAACGGTGTGCTGATGGCTGCTGCTGGTAAATACGGGCACTATGTTGGACAAGTCGATTTAGAGATTGAACATCATAAAGTTATTCATAAAGAAGCTCGTATTCTCGATACAACTTTATTAGAAGAAGTCACTAATAATTATGAAGAAAAAGGTAGGGCACTCTTAAACAAGCCAATTCTAAGTAGAGAGATATCTTTACCACGACGTTTAAATAGTGCTAGCTATACAACAGATTTACTTTGTGAAAGTGTTTTAGAGTTTACAGAGGCAGATTGTGCTATCATCAATGCAGGGTTAATTGTTAAAGGTATAGCTGGAAACGAATTAACCGAATATGATGTTCATCAAATGTTACCTCATCCAATTAATACAGTTTCTATTAATTTAAGAGGTGTAGAACTTAAACAAATTATTTATAAAGCGATGGAACAGTCCTATATGGATGAAGTTGCGATCGGTTTTGGGTTTAGAGGAGATATTTTTGGCGGATATGTCTTTAAAAATATCGGTTATATTGAATCTACAGGTCAATGTTTTGTTAAAGGTGAGGAAGTTCAAGATCACGAACAATATAAGTTAGGGACAATTGACATGTATACTTTTGGTAGATATTTCCCGATTTTAAAAGAAATGAATATAAATTATATCATGCCTCAATTTTTAAGAAATATTTTCGAACAAAAGTTATTACAAAGTGAAAAGAAAGTGTAACGAGCATTTAAATTTATACGTATTTTGGTTATAATGAACGAAGATGAAAATTAATTATAGAGGGGTGTTCGCGTATATGGCTACTAAAAATGAAGAAATATTACGTAAACCAGACTGGTTAAAAATAAAGTTAAATACTAATAAGAACTACACTGGCTTAAAGAAAATGATGCGTGAAAAGAATCTTCATACTGTATGTGAAGAAGCAAAATGTCCAAATATTCACGAATGTTGGGGAGAGAGACGTACTGCTACATTTATGATTTTGGGCGCAGTGTGTACAAGAGCGTGTCGTTTCTGTGCAGTTAAAACAGGTCTGCCAAATGAACTAGACTTAGACGAACCACAACGTGTTGCAGAATCAGTTCAATTAATGAACTTAAAACACGTAGTCATTACGGCTGTTGCGAGAGATGACTTGAAAGATGCTGGTTCAAATGTTTATGCTGAAACTGTTCGTAAAGTAAGAGAATTGAATCCATATACATCTATAGAAATCTTGCCTTCAGATATGGGTGGTAGCTATGAAGCGTTAGAAACTTTGATGGATTCTAAACCAGATATTTTAAACCATAATATCGAAACAGTTAGACGATTAACACCAAGAGTTAGAGCACGTGCAAAATATGACCGTACGTTAGAATTCTTAAGACGCTCTAAAGAAATGTATCCAGACATCCCTACAAAATCAAGTTTGATGGTAGGTTTAGGCGAAACTGTTGAAGAAATATACGAAACAATGGATGATTTACGTGCAAATGATGTTGATATTATGACGATTGGACAATATTTACAACCATCTCGTAAACATTTAAATGTTCAAAAATATTATACGCCGTTAGAGTTTGGTAAATTAAGAAAAGTCGCTATGGAAAAAGGCTTCAAACATTGCCAAGCAGGACCAATGGTACGTAGTTCTTATCACGCTGACGAACAAGTTAATGAAGCAGCTAAACAAAAACATAAACTAGGTGAGCAGGCACTTAATAATTAATAAGGTGATTGAATGTTAACTAAAATAGACCATAACTATTTTGAAGTAATTAAAGATGATCAACAATCATTCAATGAAGAGCAATTTACATCACGTTATTCTGAAATTCTAGATAAATATGATTTTATTGTTGGCGATTTTGGCTATGATCAACTTCGTTTAAAAGGTTTTTATTATGATTCTAATAAAAAAAGCGACTCAAATAAGCGATTTTCAGCTATTCAAGATTATTTACTCGAGTACTGCAACTTTGGATGTAAATATTTTGTGTTAAGACGCTTAACTAAAGCAGAAATAACTAGATTAACAGCTGAAGACGCACATTTTGTAGACGAAGATAATAAATTAGATGATGTGAAAATTGAACCTACAATACAACAAAATAGTAAACAAGAGCAACACAAACAACAAGAAAACGAAGAAGTAGAAGAAGAAGAAACAGTCGAAGAAGAAATCGTTGAAGAACAGCAAACATCTAAAAATACTTTAAAAGATTATTTATAAAAAAGAGCCCGGAAAAATCCGGGCTCTTTTCGTATTTATAATAAAGATAGCGTACATTTTAAATATCAATAACATCATTTAAATATTCAGTAACTTCTTCTCCTTCTTCTGGAGAAAGACCTAAGATGTGACTAATGTATCCGTCTTCTTCTAAGTCATCTCTACCAATGATTCCAAAAGTATTATTTTGCGTATTCAGTACCATTGTTTTACCGTAATGTCTGTCTGTATAGATAAGTGTTAGATCATATCTACTATGCTCACCTACAAAACCAACAAATTTTATTTTTGCTTCGTCTTCTTCATCATATAAAAACATTTCTATCATAAGTAGTTACTCCTTTATTTTAAAGCTTTCTTTAATTGTATAGTATACAGAGCAATGCCGTATAATTCAAAATTATGATATTATGATATATGAATAGGAGGTTTTCTACATGTATTTCGTAGATAGCAAAACATTAAATTTAAAATTAAATTATTTAGAAAAATTAACAGTTGATTTTGAAATTGAGAAGAATTCTCCATATGCTTTAGAAAGAATTGCACATATGATGATTGAATCGGTAGTAGATATTGGGAATTTGATTATTGATGCATTTATTTTAAGAGATCCAGGAAATTACAAAGATGTTATAGATATTATGGAGCTTGAGAAAGTATTTCAGCCTTCAACTGCAGAAGCTGTAAGAAATTCTATAGACTATAGAAAAGAATTAATTCGTAATTATGAAAATATCAATCATGATGAATTAAGAAAAACTTTTGAAATAGCTAATCCATTTTATAAGCAAGCGATTCAGGATACGAAACATTTTTTAGAAAATGAAAATGTACCAGTTACAGCATTTGGCGAAGGAGATAAAAATGAAAGACTATAAAGGTTATTTAATAGATATAGATGGAACGATGTATAAAGGTTCAGAGATAATTGAAGGTGCTATTGAATTTATTGAATATTTAAATGAACATCATAAAAATTATTTATTCGTTACGAATAATTCTTCAAAAACACCTGCAGAAGTAGCAGAAAAATTAAATAACATGGGATTTAATACTTCAAGTGAACATGTCATTACATCAGCAATGGCGACTGCTGGTTATATAAGTGAAACATCACCAGGTGCTTCTGTATATATGGTTGGTGGAAGTGGCTTGAATACCTCTTTAAGTGAGGCCGGCTTAGTCATTAAAGAAGATGAACATGTTGATTATGTTGTGATGGGACTAGATGTTAATATTTCTTATGAAAAATTATCAGTTGCATGTTTAGCTGTCCGAAATGGCGCTAAATTTATTTCAACAAATAAAGATGTTTCAATTCCTAATGAAAGAGGGTTCTTACCTGGTAATGGTTCATTAACAAGTGTTGTAAGTGTCTCTACAGGACAAACACCGATCTTTATAGGAAAACCTGAGACAATCATTATGGAACAAGCTATTGAAAAAATTGGTCTTTCAAAAGAAGAATGTGTGATGATCGGTGATTTATATGATACAGATATTTTAGCCGGTATTAATAGTGGTATTGATACTTTACACGTTCAAACAGGCGTTACATCTTTAGAAGAAATTAACAAGAAAGAAGTATTACCTACTTATAGTGTTAAGAACTTATTTGAAGTGATTAAGTAAGCTAAATAAGGAGATGGGAACATGACTGAAAAAGTATTAGTTGCAAGACAATTACCAGATAAATTCATACAACAAATCGAACAATTTTCGGAAGTAGATGTTTGGAATAGTGAATTAGAACCTATGCCAAGAGAAGAATTTCTAAAACGATCTAAAGACGCAACAATTGTTATTACAACGTTAAGTGAGAAAATCGATGAGACCTTCTTTGAATCAGCTCCAAAAATTAAAGGGGTCGTTAACTTAGCAGTTGGATTTGATAATATTGACATTGAACTTGCTCATAACAAAGGTGTTGTTGTAACTAATACGCCAGAAGTATTAACAGAAACAACAGCAGAACTAGGCTTTACGTTAATGTTAACTGCAGCTAGAAGAATAGTAGAAGCGGTTGAATATGTAGAAAATGGTGAATGGAAAAGTTGGGGCCCTTACTTATTAGCAGGTAAAGATGTTCATGGTTCTACAGTCGGTATATATGGCATGGGTGCAATTGGAGAAGCGTTTGCAAGACGATTAAAAGGATTTAATTGCAAAGTTTTATACCATAACCGCTCCAAAAAAGAAGATGCTGAAAAACAGTTGAACGTTGAATATAGAACGATGGATCAATTGTTAGAAGAAAGTGACTTCGTAGTGTGTACTGCGCCTTTAACCCCTGAAACAAAAGGTATATTTAATAAAGAAACTTTTAAAAAAATGAAGGATTCTGCAATATTGATTAACGTCGGGCGAGGCGGACATGTCGTAGAATCAGATTTAATAGAAGCAATAGAACAAAAAGAAATTCTCGGTGCTGCATTAGATGTCGTAGAAAATGAACCTATATCTATGGATCATCCGTTCTTAAAAATGGATCAAGTAATCGTAGTACCTCATATAGGTAGTAGTTCAATAAACACACGAGATAACATGGTGCAACTATGTGTAGATAATGCAAAACATATTATAGAAGGTAACGCGCCAGTTACACCGGTGAAGAAATAATACAATATGAAGTAAAAGTTTAATCTCATTAACTGAGACAACAATAATCTTAATGATTATTTCAGACTGCTAACAAAGTCACTTAAAGTGAACTTGTCGGCAGTCTTTTTTTGCGTCATATTGCTTGTATTTTTATATGTATAAAAACATCGATATTCCTTTTAATTTCCATAATATGCTAATATTTTACATATTTTCGTTGATATCTAGTTGCGCATAGAATATAATATGAAAATAGAATAATTACAAAATAAAATTATAAGGAGATTAACGATGGAAAAAATTAGGGATATATTACTTTCTGAGAACTGCAAAATTATTGGATTAACTATTTTCTATTTCTTAATCATGATTGTTTTATTTTGGATTTATGCTGGTGGAAGTGCAAGTAACGATTTTATATACAATGAATTTTAAAGAAGGAGAGCATATATGAGGGATATCTTAGAGCAAATAACATTTATGGATAAGTGGCATAGTGATACAGTCGCTATCAACTATAGAGATGAAGAAATGACTTATCGTGAACTGAATCTTTATTCAAGTAAATTAGCTACGTTGATCAAAGATTCTGAAAAGCCTATTGTGCTATATGGTCACATGTCACCTTATATGATTGTAGGTATGATTGCGAGTATGAAAGCAGGCATTGGATATGTTCCAATAGATATATCGATTCCTTTAGAAAGAATAGAACATATCATTGAGAAGGTAGAGCCTTCTTTTATTTTTAATACAACTGGAAATTTATTGAAAGATATACAAATTAAACAAATTACGATTGAAGAATGTATTGAAGTTCAAATAAATATAGATGGAATGAATAGAATAAAAGACAAGGATACTGTTTATACAATTTTTACATCTGGGTCAACTGGCTTACCTAAAGGTGTGCAAATTAGTTATGAAAGTTTAATGGATTTTACCAACTGGATGTTGCAGTTAAATAAGCTTGGCAACTATAGTATGTGGTTGAATCAAGCGCCATTTTCTTTTGATTTGTCAGTGATGTCTATTTATCCTTGTTTGATGACAGGTGGAACGTTACAACTTGTTGATAAAAAAATGATTGAAAAGCCTAAACAGTTATATGACTTGTTAAACAACAAAGATGTTGAAACTTGGGTATCGACACCATCGTTTTTAGAAATGTGTCTATTGTTACCAGAATTTAATCAAGCCTGTCATCCTAAATTAAAGCAGTTTTTCTTCTGTGGAGAGGTACTGAGTCACAAAACGGCACAGAAATTATTAAATCTATTTGAAGATTCAACAATATATAATACATATGGTCCTACTGAAGCAACTGTAGCGGTGACAAGTATTCAAATTACGCAAGATATTCTTAATCAATTCAACCCTTTACCAATAGGTTCTGTACGTCCAAATTCACAATTAAAATTAACGGATAACGGAGAACTTGTGATTATAGGTAAAAGTGTGAGTCAAGGATACTTAAAAGATGAGGAAAAACATAATAAAGTATTTAAAAATATTGATGGTAAATTAAACTATTTTACTGGAGATAAGGCGGAATTTCATGATGGTTATTGGTTCATTCAAGGAAGAATTGATTTTCAAATAAAAATTAATGGCTATCGTATGGAACTTGAAGAAATTGAACTGGTGTTGGAACAATTGCCAGAAGTGCTGCAAGCAGTTATTACACCGATTAAAAAAGGCGAGAAAGTTCAGTATTTACATGCTACTGTTATACCCGCGAATCCAAAAATAGAAGATGTAAACGAGATGATCATGCATTTGAAGCATGAATTAAAAATTCATTTACCTGAGTACATGATTCCTAGAAATTTCAGCTTTGTAGACGACTTGCCATTAACTGCTAATGGTAAGTTAGATAGAAATAAAGTGTCAGAGGGGTTAAAATCATGATTCCATATGGTGATTTTACCTACTTTTATATTTGTTTAATCTTAATGTTACCAGTCATCGTATTAGGATTAATCGGGAAGAGGAGCCTTGTTTATAATCGCATTATTACGATCGTTATGCTTGTGCTCATTTTTTCAGATGATAGTAAAAACTTATTTAATAATAAATATTTAAGTTATCAACTTATTTTCTTCACTTTATATGTTTGCTATCAAGTTGGATTAATTAGAATGTACATTTCAATATCAAAGAAAATAAATAATTTTAGGAATTATACTATTGCTATTTTTCTATCTATTTTGCCTTTAATGATTGTGAAAGTATTACAAAGTAGTTGGTTAGGAGATTTCCAAATAACGATACATGGTAACAAGTTAATTGAATTTATTGGGTTTTTAGGAATTTCATATATTGCATTTAAAAGTATTCAGCTGATTATGGAAATTCGGGATAACCGAATAAAGTCTATCGATACTGTAAAACTGATTGATTTTATTACATTCTTCCCGACTATATCTTCAGGTCCAATCGATCGTTATAAACGTTTTATTAAGGATGAAGAAAAAATTCCTGAACCTGATGTTTACTATGCCATGGTTATAAAAGCTATTCATATGATATTTATGGGATTTTTGTATAAATATATTATTGCTTATTATATTAACGAGTGTGTAATTAAAGTTATACCAATAGATACAGATCCTACTTTTTTGAATTATATATATTATATGTATGGATATAGTTTCTATCTGTTTTTTGATTTTGCTGGTTACAGTTTGTTTGCTATCGCATTTAGTTATTTATTTGGCATTCAAACACCCGCTAACTTTAATCAGCCGTTTAAAGCTAAAAACATTAAAGATTTTTGGAATAGATGGCATATGAGTTTATCTTTTTGGTTTAGAGATTGTGTATATATGAGATTTGTATTTTGGGTTTCTAAAGAAAAATTACTAAAAGATAAATTGTTGATTTCTAACTTAGGATTTCTAATCAATTTCTTTATCATGGGTATTTGGCATGGTATTGAAATACATTATATCCTTTATGGTTTGTATCATGCGTTCTTATTTATTGGATATGGATATTATGAACAATGGCGAAAAAATCATCCGTTCAAATTTAATCATAAGTTAATGAATGTGTTCGCAATTTTAGTTACATTCCATTGTGTAGCATTTGGATTTTTATTATTCTCAGGAAAATTAATACATTAAATAAGGGAGTTATATTATGAATTTTGAAGAAAGAGTTTTAAATATATTAGCTGATGTCGCTGAAAATGATATCGTCAAAGAAAATCCTGATATCGAAATATTTGAAGAAGGGATTATTGATTCGTTTGCCACAGTTGGCTTGTTGTTAGAAATTCAGAATAATTTAGACATTGATGTTACGATTACTGATTTTGATAGAGATGAGTGGGCGACACCAAATAAAATTATAAAAGTGCTTAAGGACTTACAATGAAAATAAAATTATTGTTGCCTTTATTGTTAAGTAGTATATTATTTGGTGTATTTTTATTAATACCAGTTGAATGGTTTACATCTTTATCAAAGCACGACAATATTAATAAAGAAGCAACATCTTTAAACGATACAGTACTAAAGGGTGTACATTCTCAAGAAGAAATGTTGTTAAGTGAGCAATATTATCCGATATTTGGATCGAGTGAATTGGAAAAACAAGATATTTTCCATCCTGCATATATTTTGAAAGAAAAAAAGGCGAAATTGAAGCCATATTTAATAGGAACAGGTGGCTCAACGGATTTAATTCATGCAATTAATATTGGTAGTCAAGCTCATCATCTCAAAGATAAAAAGATAGCTATCATCATTTCACCACAATGGTTTACAGACCATGGATTAACAAATGATAATTTCAGTGCTAGATTTTCACCATTGCAAGCAGATCATTTATTTAAAAATATGTCATTAAGTCCACAGTTGAAAGATAGATTTGCTAGAAGGTTAGTTCAATTTAAACAATTAAAATCAGATCCATATTTGAATTCTGTGATACATAAAGAAAATTATCAGTATGATGAAGGAACATTTATGAATGATTTCGAAAATAATATACACGAAAAACATGACGCTCTGAAATCTATATTTGGACAAGATAGAACCCATTTAGATAACAAACCTAAACGACATTTTAGCCATATGAATTGGAATGAAATGAGATTGTATGCTAATCAATATGGTGCAAAACATTCAAGAACTAACAAATTTGGAATGAATGATAAATATTGGAGTTTATTACAGCAACAACGTAAAAGATACAATCGAGATTATGAGTTCAATAAGCAATCAAAAGAATTTAGTGATTTACAATTGTTAATTGATACATTGAAAGAAGTAAAAGCAGATCCATTATTTATCGTCATTCCAGCAAATGGAAAATGGTATGATCATATTAATGTTGATAAAGCGAAAAGAGAAGCTGTTTATCGCAAGATTAATACAATGGTAACTTCGAATAATATGAAAATATATGACATAACAGACAAAGAATATGAACCATACGTCATTACAGATGCAGTTCATATAGGTTGGAAAGGTTGGGTCTATATTAATGAACAAATGATCAATCATATAAATGGAACTTGTAATCATAAAGTGAGTAGACAATATCATTAATACAAGTTAGAAAATATAAAAATCACCATCCCTAATAATCGGGATGGTGATTTTTTGTACGTTCTATGAGCAAGTATAGAGTATGTGCAATAAGTTAGAAGACTTGTTCTACTTCTACAACGCCGGGTACTTCTTCTAGTAAAGCACGTTCTATACCGGCTTTTAAAGTAATAGTAGAACTAGGGCATGTACCACATGCACCAAGTAGACGTAATTTAACGATACCATCATCAACATCTACTAATTCACAGTCGCCGCCATCTCTTAATAAGAACGGTCTTAATTTTTCAAGCACTTCACTAACTTGATCAAACATTGTTTGTTGTTCGGTAGCCATATATATAAATACTCCTCTCATCAAGTGTTATTAGATACACTAATCTTATTTATCTATTATAATAGATATAAGGTAAAAAATCTATTCATGAAACTAGGGGGATGTGAATATGTCTAAAGCAAGTATCGTAATTTATGGTGCTGATGTAGTATGCGCAAGTTGTGTGAATGCACCTTCATCTAAGGACACATATGAATGGCTACAAGCAATTTTGAGCAGAAAATATAATTTAAATTTTGAATACACATATATCGATATCTTTAATCAAACTGAAAATTTAACAGACCATGATCTTCAATTTATTGAAAGAATTAATGAAGACGAACTATTTTATCCACTTGTCACAATAAATGATGAGTATGTAGCAGATGGATATATTCAATTAAAACAAATTACGAGATTCATTGATGAACATATTGCTGTAGAACATTAGGAAATATAAAATCACCCAATCCGAAAATGATTTCAATAGATTGGGTGACTTATTTTAAGTTGGGATTTATGTCCCAGCTTCTTCGTATATTATCCGTTATGGTATTTATATAGCCATAATACGCCTGATTTAATGACTCTCGCTAATCTTCCTGTAACTGTTTGTTCCATTAAATAAGCGAAACCTTGTTTTTCACCGAGTGAACCTACAAAGCCTTGAGGTTTTAATTCGGGCATTTTTTCAGGTAGTGGTTTATTTTCCCACTGTAATTTCATAACTTCAGCAATTTGATCTGCTTGAATTTCTGCTAAATAAGCACTTGGTGCGTGTGGCAATGCTGCACAGTCACCTACAATATATACATTTTTATATGTTGGAATTTGATGATATTGGTTTACGATAACTCTTCTGCCGTCATTAGTATCAACTGGAAGGTTTCTCACGATTTCAACCGGTTGAATCCCTGCAGTCCATACGACTAAATCTACATTGTGAACATCTTCGTTGTTGTATAATTGTCCAGGTTCAACTTTTGTAATATTTGAATTAGGAACGACTTCTACATTGTGTTTATCAAACCATTTCTTCACATAATTACTTAGTTTTTCTGGAAAAGCTGGTAAAATTCTAGAACCTCTATCAAAAAGTTTAATCGTGATGTCTTGTCTGCTTTCTCGCAATTCACTTGCTAATTCTATCCCACTTAAACCTGCACCAACGATTCCGACAGTAGCGTTACTTGGTAAGTCACATATTGCTTGATAAGTCTTGCGAGCGCTTTGTACTGTTTGAATACTGTACGTGTGCTCTTTCGCTCCAGGTACGTTGTGATATTTATCTTCACATCCTAACCCGATTACAAGTTCATCGTAATCAACACGTGTGTCACCAACTGAAACAATTTGATTATCTAAATCAATATCAGTTATTTCCCCATATACTGTATTAATTTTTTTATCTTTAGGAAATTGAACTCGAATTTCTTTATCTGGTTTTGTACCGGCTGCTAATGCGTAGAATTCTGTTTTTAAACCATGAAATGGCATACGATCAATCAGCGTAATTGAATAATCGGAAGGTAAAATGCTTGGAAGTATTTCTTTCATTAAGCGCATATTACCATATCCGCCCCCTAATAATACTAAGCTTTTCATCGTTATTCTCCTTTGTCCATAAATCAAATTTCTATAAATTTGTATGTATATATTTTATAATATATAAGTATACTTTTAGTATAATCGTTTTTGGCATAAACTACAATGAATGTTAAAATAGTTTAATGAATAAAAAGTGAGTAGGTGAACACATTGAACCCAATTGTCGAATTTTGTATTTCAAACTTGGCTAAAGGTGCTGATGCAGTGTTTAACAAGCTCGACAATGATCCAGAAGTAGATGTATTGGAATACGGTTGTCTACAAAATTGTGGACCATGTGCAAGAGGGTTATATGCATTGGTTAATGGAGATATGGTCAAGGGAGAGACACCAGAAGAATTACTAGAAAATATATATAGTCACATAGAAGAAAATTGGATTTTTTAGGAGGAATAAATATGTCAACAGTTATATTAACTGAAGCAGCAGCTTATGAAGTTAAAGATATGATGAAAAGCAACAATATGCCAAATGGTTATTTAAGAGTATCTGTTAAAGGCGGAGGTTGTACTGGATTATCTTATGGTATGTCTGCAGAAGAAGAACCTGCTGAAAACGACGAAACACTAGAATTTTTCGGTGTTAAAGTGCTAGTAGATAAGAAAGATGTTCCAATACTGAATGGGACTACAATTGACTTCAAAACGTCATTAATGGGCGGCGGATTTTCTATTGAGAATCCTAATGCAATTGCAGCTTGTGGTTGCGGAAGTTCATTCAAGACGAGAGATGTTGCAGGCACACCTGAGAATTGCTAGGAAATATAGGTTGTGACACTTGAATTTATCTTTATAAAAATATACAATAAAACTTGTATGTAAATAGTATTATCATTACTTGTGACCAAAAACACAAAGTGACACAACTTTCCTATAAGTGTCAAACAAATATCAGAAAGTATAGGTGAAAATAATGGGATTTGAACGTAAAAAAGTTCTCGTATTAGGGGCAGGGTATGCTGGCTTACAAACAGTAACTAAATTGCAAAAATTAGTTTCAAACCAAGACGTTGATATTACTTTAATCAACAAAAATGATTATCACTATGAAGCTACATGGTTACATGAAACTTCAGCAGGTACTTTAAATTATGAAGATGCTTTATATCCAATTACTAATGTAATTGATAAAAACAAAGTAAACTTTGTAAAAGCAGAAGTTAGCAAAATCAACAAAGATGCTAAAACAGTTGAAACATCAAATGGTGTATTCGAATATGACATTTTAGTTGTAGCATTAGGATTTGAAAGTGAAACATTTGGAATTGAAGGTATGAAAGAACATGCTCTTCAAATCGAAAATATTAACACTTCTCGTCGTATTTCTAAACATATCGAAGACAAATTTGCTAATTATGCTGCGTCTAAAGAAAAAGACGAAAATGATTTAGCTATTTTAGTTGGTGGTGCAGGATTCACTGGTGTTGAATTATTAGGTGAATTAACTGAACGTATCCCTGAATTATGTAAAAAATATGGTGTAGATCAATCTAAAGTTAAAATCACTTGTGTTGAGGCTGCTCCAAAAATGTTACCAATGTTCTCTGAAGAATTAGTGAACTATGTTGTTAAATATTTAGAAGCACGCGGAGTAGAATTCAAAATTTCTACACCAATCGTTGCTTGTAATGAACAAGGTTTCGTAGTTAAAGTTAATGATGTAGAACAAACTTTAGAAGCTAACACAGCTATCTGGGCTGCTGGAGTTAGAGGTAGCAAATTAATGGAAGAATCATTTGACGGCGTTAAACGTGGTCGTATCGTAGTTAAAGATGATTTATCAATCGATAATTATGATGATATCTTCGTTATTGGTGACTGTTCAGCTGTTATGGCTGGCGAAGGAGACAACAAACGTCCACTTCCTACAACAGCGCAAATCGCTATGCAACAAGGTGAACACCTTGCTAAAAATATTAAAAACATCTTCAACGGTGAAAAAACAGAAACTTTCTCATATGATGATAAAGGTACTGTATGTTCATTAGGTAGCCGTGATGGTGTTGGTGTCGTTATGGGTCGTGAAATTACTGGTAAAAAAGCAGCATTCATGAAAAAAGTTATCGATACACGTGCTGTATTCAAAATCGGTGGTATCGGATTAGCCTATAAAAAAGGTAAATTCTAATTGATTATTTATTAAATGTAGAGACCTGCTATTAGGCGGGTCTCTTTTTTTAAAGGAGGTTAGTTATGATATCTTTACCACAAGTTATCATATCAATGGCATTGTTTTTCGTTTTATTTTTTGGCATAGCTTTTATTTTAAATATGCTCTTAAAAGCTACTTGGCTAATGGTAGTGTTTTATCCATTTGTTATTTTTGCAATTGTAGATAAAATCTCGACAACTATGTACTTTACAAATCCATCGACAGCTTTTTCAAAACTTATTACAGGCTTAACACATATACATACAGCTGACATTTTAATGCTCGGTTCAGGTTGGATTGGCGCGATTGTTGCAGGATTTGTTATAAGAAATCTTAGAAGAAGCGGTTATTCAATGTTCTAATAAAGGGGATAATAATATGAAATTTCAATTTATAGAAAAATATTCAGAAAATGAATTTCCAATTGTAATAGGTTGTCCAAGTCATTTAAATCAAATGCATAATTTTGATGAAGTGAATAACATTTTAAATGGTCAGTTAGATAGCTTAAAAAAACAACAAATTATAAGTAGTGAATTAGGTGAAATTACGAGTTCAGCAATAACCGTTAATCACCATGTCATTAAATTAATTGCAGTAGGTTTAGGTAATTTAAAAGAAATTAAAGAAAATGACTATCAAGTAATATATGGTAATTTAAGTCGTTATTTACAGAACAACAAAATAGAAAATATTAATTTGCTTGATGACACATTTTTAACACAAAGCGTAACGGATAAAGAAAGATTATACCGTTTTGGTTGGTTATCTAAACAAGCTGTATTCCAATTTGATCATTATAAATCAAATAAATCGGCGAATGTTGAGACAATGATAAACTTTATTACATCATCTCATGAAGATGTGAAATCGTTTATTGCGCAAGGTGAAATATTAGGAGATAGTATTAATTTAGCAAGAACATATTCACAAACACCTCCGAACATTTTAACACCTGATTATTTTGCTCAACAAATTGAACAGCACTTTAATGGCAGCAAAGTTGAAGTCACAATTAAAGACGAGCAAGCCATTCGTGAAGAAGGAATTGGCTTATTAGATGCTGTTGGTAAAGGTTCAATAAACCCTCCACGCTTAGTTACTTTAACTTATAAAGGATCAAATGATAATCCAATTGCTTTAGTAGGTAAAGGGGTAACTTACGATTCAGGCGGTTATCAAATTAAATCTAAAACAGGTATGCCAACTATGAAATACGATATGAGTGGGGCAAGTAATGTTGTAGCGATGGTAAATGCAATAGCTGAATTACAATTACCTATACACGTCGTAGCTGTGTTACCTTTAGCTGAAAATATGATATCTCACAATGCTATGAAACCAGATGATGTATTCACTGCTTTAAGTGGAGAAACAGTTGAAATAACAAATACAGATGCTGAAGGTAGACTCGTATTAGGGGATGCTGTCACGTATGTTAAACAGTTTAAACCAGAACTTATTATGAACTTTGCTACTTTAACTGGTGCAGTAGTTGCAGCTTTAGGTTTAGGGAAGACAGGCATATTCTCTAGTGATGCAGATCGTTATATTGAAGATGTTAAAAAAGCAGCGAAGTATTCAAATGAAGTAAGCTTTGAACTACCCATTACGGACGAAGAGAAAAACGATATTCAATCTTCAGAAGTTGCCGATTTAACTAACTGTATTTTGCATAAACATGGTAAAGCATTATTTGCTGCAGCCTTTGTTACGCATTTCAGTGGTGATATTCCACATTTACATTTTGATATCGCTGGATCTAGCGAAACTGAAAAAGCATCATACCTTGGACCAAAAGGTGCTACAGGCGCAATGATACCAACTGTACTTCATTTCTTAAAAAATAAATAAATAAATAAAAATAGCTTACAAAACTACCGTGAATTTTGTAAGCTATTTTTATATTATTCTATTCTGAAAATTCGGACTAATTTGAGATATATTGACATGGTATTTCTCAACTGATATGATAAATTCATCATTTTACTTTATCCTGGTAGAGAGTTAAAGAACGGAGAGGATTTTCTTGGAAATAAATGCAGTGTTAGTAGCTGTTATTGTAATGATTATACTTTGTTTAATGAGACTTAATGTCGTGTTGAGTATTTTCGTTGGTGCATTAACAGGTGGTTTGTTAAGTGGCATGTCACTTGATAAAGTGATATCAACATTTGGAAAAACGATTGTTGATGGTGCAGAAGTAGCATTATCTTACGCGCTATTAGGTGGATTTGCAGCGCTTATTTCATATAGTGGTATTACCGACTATATTGTCGGAAAAGTTATCAAATCTATGAAACAAGAAAATTCACAAAAAAGTAGATTAAAAATAAAAATTACGTTAGTCGCTGTTTTACTCGTTATTTCAGTGCTAAGTCAGAACATTATACCTGTCCATATAGCATTTATTCCAATTCTTATACCGCCATTATTAAGCTTATTTAATGAATTGAAAATGGATAGAAGATTAATCGCAACAGTTATTGGCTTTGGATTATGTTTCCCATATATTCTATTTCCATACGGCTATGGCCACATTTTCCAATCTATTATTTTTGATGCGTTTGGTAAAGCAAACGTAGATATAGAATTTAATAATATTTGGAAAGCTATGCTTATTCCATCAATGGGTTATGTTGTTGGTCTAATAATTGCAATTATTCTTTACTGGAAACCTAGAACATATAAAACAATAAAAGTTGAAGAAGAACAAGAAATGAAAACGTTAAAGCCATATCCTTTAATTGTCACTGGCTTAGCAATTTTAGCAACATTTATTGTTCAAACATATACAGAATCAATGATTTTCGGTGCTTTAGCTGGGATTCTAATTTTCTTCTTCTCAGGATTATATAACTGGAAAGATTTAGATGCTAAATTAGTAGAAGGTATCCAAATAATGGCATACATTGGTGTTGTGATTTTATCAGCTAACGGTTTTGCTGGTGTAATGAATGCAACGAATGAAGTAGGAACGCTTGTAGAAAGCCTTGCTGCAATAACTGGTGATAATAAAGCATTTAGTATTATGATGATGTATGCTATCGGTTTAGTTGTGACATTAGGAATAGGTTCCTCATTTGCTACAATACCGATTATCGCAAGTTTATTTATTCCATTTGGACAAGAAATTGGCTTGAGCTCAATGGCGCTTATAGCAGTTATTGGTACAGCAGGCGCATTAGGTGACTCAGGAAGCCCAGCCAGTGATTCAACATTAGGTCCGACGGCAGGATTGAATGTCGATGGAGAACATGATCACATACGAGATACATGTATTCCTAACTTTATGATTTATAACATACCGTTAATCATATTTGGTTTTATCGCTGCTATGGTATTATAGTAGCAACGAGGAGGCTCACAATATGGACTTAATAGAAAATTTTGAAATACAAACAGTAGAGTCAAAACATGGATACATTGAAATGACGATGCCTGTAACGGATAAAGTTAAACAACCTTTTGGATATTTACATGGCGGTGCTACTATTGCATTAGCAGAAACTGCAGCATCTGTAGGTGCACACGTATCTTCAAATGATGATGAAATTCCTTTAGGTTTAGAGATTAATGCAAACCATATAAAATCTATACGAAGTGGTCAAGTGCGTGCAATTGGAACAGCACTTCATATCGGTCGTTCTACACAAGTGTGGGATGTTAAAGTATTAGATGAGGAAGATCAATTAATCTCAGTTGTTAGAGCAACTATTGCTATAAAAAAGAAAAGATCATGAAATATTAAAACGATTATGAAATATTAAACAGTAGAATTTATTCTACTGTTTTTATTTTTCTTTAAAAAGGGTATGCATAGAGTATCAATGATTTAAGGAGGATTTAAATGACAAAGAGAAATCCGTTAACAGATTATTATAATGATACTTACGAAAAGCAACCACAAGCATATCCTGGAATACAAAGTGAAATGAAGCCAGTACCAGACTGTGGAGAAACTTCATATAAAGGTAATGATAAATTAAAAGGCAAAAAAGCTTTAGTGACAGGTGGAGATTCTGGTATTGGACGAGCTGCGGCGATTGCTTATGCAAAAGAAGGTGCAGATGTCGCAATCAATTATATATCAGATGAACAAGCAGATGCTGAAGACGTTAAAAAAGTGATTGAAGAGGCAGGACAAAAATGTATATTAATTCCTGGTGATTTAAGGGACCGAGAATTTCCTAAAAAATTAGTTGAACAAGCTTATAAAGCGTTAGAAGGTTTGGACATTCTAGTTTTAAATGCAGGCATGCAACAATATGAGTATGATATACAGAATTTAGCAGAGGAAAATTTAAGAGATACTTTTGAAGTGAATGTATTTGCTGGTGTTTCTATCGTTCAAGAAGCATTAAACTATTTAGAGTCTGGAAGTAGTATAATATTTACTTCTTCAATACAAGGTGTTAAACCAAGCCAACATCTTGTTGACTATGCAATGACAAAGAGCTGCAATATATCAATAACAATTAGTTTAGCAGCACAATTGGGTGAAAAAGGTATTAGAGTTAACTGTGTAGCTCCAGGACCTGTTTGGACACCATTACAAATAAGCGGTGGACAACCTCAAGAAAATATCCCTAATTTCGGTAAGAACCAACCATTACAAAGAGCTGGTCAACCAGTTGAGTTAGCAGATGTGTATGTATTACTTGCATCGGATAATGCTAGCTTTATAACAGGACAAGTATATGGTGTAACAGGTGGTTCGCCAATCAACTAAGGAGGCATCATACAGATGGGAAGAGTAGAAAATAAAATTGCAGTGATAACAGGTGCGAGTACAGGTATTGGATTTGCTACGGCTATGCAACTTGCATCAGAAGGTGCTCAAGTTATTTGTTTAGACATATCAGAGCATTTGGAAGCGTCAGTAAAACAAATTAACGATGAAGGTTATAAAGCAACAGCAATGAAAGTAGATATTTCTAAAGAAGATGAAGTTGTATCTGCAGTAAAACATATTGAAGAAAGTTATGGAAATGTGCACATACTCTTTAATAATGCAGGTATTGATCATAAGGCAGGAAGAATACACGAATATCCTGTTGAAGTATTTGATGATTTAATAAATGTGGATTTAAGAGGTACATTTATGGTAACGAAGTATATATTACCACTTATGTTTAGTGAAGGAGGATCAATTATTAATACAGCATCCTTCTCAGGATTAGCTGCAGACTTAAATAGATCTGGATATAATGCCGCTAAAGGTGGCGTCGTCAATTTCACTAAATCCATTGCGATTGAATATGGAAGAGAAAATATTCGAGCTAATTCTATCGCGCCTGGTACAATTGAAACACCACTTATTGATAGTTTAGTAGGTGGACAAGAAGACGAAGCAGGTGTGAATTTCAGAGAAAACCAAAAATGGGTGACACCTTTAGGAAGATTAGGAAAACCAGAAGAAGTTGCCAAACTGGTTCAATTTCTTGCATCTGATGAAAGTTCATTTATTACAGGCGAAAATATAACAATTGACGGTGGTGTCATGTCTTATACATGGCCAGGAGATATGTTAAGCGATAAAAGTTGGAAAGAAAGTACTAAATAAATATAAAAGAGCGTAAATTCTTATTTCAAGAAGAATTTACGCTCTTTTTATTATAATGATGGACTTTCAAAATCGTAAGATTTTAAAATAAAAAACTCTTCACTAGGCTATAACCTAATGAAGAGTTTTGTTATTTTGCATCTTTTAAGTCATCGCGAATTGTACGTTCACTCGGTTTAACACCCATGTAATAAGCACTTCTTGAAACTAAATGTCCTGCTAAAGGACCTGTAATAAATATAAATATGATACCTAACAGTAATTGGACATTGAAGTGTCCTTCTTTACCTATAAAGTATATCAAAACACCGGTTAAAATTAACATAACGCCAAGTGTTGAAGCTTTACCTGAAGCATGAGCTCGAGAGAATACATCTGGCAATCTTAGAATACCTAAAGCTGCGAAAAGGCTAAAGCATGCACCAATGACCATCATAATAATTGAGATACTAATTAGAATCGTTTCTATCATTTTCAATGATCTCTCCTTTATCCATAAATTTCGCAAATGCTGCAGTACCTAAGAATGCTAAAATACCTATTAATAAAAGTATAACGAATAAATATCTAGTATTTGTTAATACAGAGAACAGTGCAATCATGGCCATTAATGTAATACCTAAAGCATCAAGGGCGATAACCCTATCAGCTAAAGTTGGTCCGATTATGACACGGATAAGAATACCTATCATAGAGAGTGCAACGATGATAATCGCAATTATAACGAAGATGTTTGTCATCGTATGCTCACCTCCTTGATTGCTTTTTCAAATGAATCTTTTATAGCACTTACTTCAGAATCTATATCCGAAAAGTCGATAGAATGAATATAAAGTGTCTTTTGATCATCTGAAACGGCTACTACGATTGTACCAGGTGTTAATGTAATCAACTGAGATAATAACGTGATTTCCCAATCTTTATCTAATTCAGTTGGATATGCAAAAAACGCTGGTTTATTTTTAATTTCTTTTTGAAGAACAATTTTAATGACATCTATATTAGCCAGTATAAGTTCTTTCATAAATATTGCTGCTAATATGATCGTCTTCCATACAGGTCGCATGTAAAAATGTTTGCCAGGAAGAAGCGGTAAAGCTACTAATACGAACAAAATACCAAATAGATAACCAAATACGAATGCACCGAATGTATATGTTTCTGAAAGCATCATCCATAACGTTGCCAATAGGACATTTATAAGTACTTGTATAGCCATTAATAATCGCCTCCTAACGCATTTACATATGTCTCAGGGTTATAGAAAGGTAAGGAAGCTTTTTCTATTAAAGGATATAAAAAGTCTGCGCCTAGCCCAAATAATATTGCTACAACTGTAATTGTGACAGATGCAAACATTAGCTTATTAATTGGTAGCTTAGGATTATAGACATAACCTTTTTCTTCTCCCCAAAACGCCATTAAGAAGATTCGCATGACAGAGTATAGTACACATAAACTTGATAATAAGACGACGACACCGCTTATATAGTAACCGTTGTCGAACGTTGACATGACGATAATATATTTACCGTAGAAACCACTTAATGGCGGTATGCCAGCTAAGGATAGGGCAGCAATAAAGTATATCCAACCTAGAACTGGATAATGATTGATCAAACCACTAAATTTTCTTAAATCTGGTGTTCCAGTTATTTTAATGATGACACCAATTAATAAGAATAAAGATGCTTTAATAATCATGTCATGTAATAAATAATAAATACTGCCCATCATGCCATTCTTATCCATCATTGCTGCACCGATAAGAATAACGCCAATCGCAATCATAATATTATAAATAATAATCTTTTTAACATCATAGTAAGCAATCGCGCCAATACATCCCATAATAATCGTAAGTATGGAAAGTACAACTAATGTTTGCGTAATAAACTCACTGTTTACTGAATAAAATAAACTAAAAGTACGCATTATCGCGTAAGCGCCAACTTTCGTTAGTAAAGCACCGAATAATGCAATGATTGGTATAGGTGGTGCATAATATGCTCCAGGTAACCAGAAATACAGTGGGAACATACCTGCTTTAGTAGCAAAGACAAATAAAAACATAATAAATGTGATGACAACGACATTTAAATTAGTTTCTGAAAGCTCTGCAAATTTCACATGTAAGTCACCTAAGTTTAATGTTCCAGTTATTGAATAAAGCATACCAACACCAAGTACAAAGAACGCTGATGTTAAAACGTTAACGAGAATATATTTAATACTTTCTTGTAGTTGAATCTTTGTGCCACCAATTACGAGTAATAAATATGATGACATTAAGAATACTTCAAAGAATACGAATAAGTTAAATAAATCGCCAGTCATAAAGGCACCGTTAACACCCGTAACCATCATTGATACACCAAAGTAATAAAAATAACTTTCACGATGAATACCTATAGATTGATGTGAGTATACAAGTACAACAAGCGTAATGAATAAACTCACAGTAACCAATAATGCACTCAACATATCAACGTATATGACGATACTGTATGGAACTGGCCAACTACCTAAATTAAGTGTTTGTGTACCGTTCATGTTAACCATGTGAATATTGTATAAACTTACTAAAAAGGCTAATATAAAGCCGGTAAGTACGACTTTACGCTTTACATAAGGTCTTTGACCAACAAAAATTAAAGCAACTGCGGTTAAAAATGTAATGACAAGAGGTACAATAATCAAGTTACTCATCTTTCGGTACCTCCTTCATCTCTTCTAAATTATCAGTTCCAAGCTCTTTATAACTTCTGAAAGCGAGTACTAAGAAAAATGCTGTAACAGCAAATGCAATAACAATTGCTGTTAAAATTAATGCTTGTGGTAAAGGATCTACATAATTTTTGATGCCTTCTTCCTGAATTGGTAAAGCACCTTTCTTTAATCCACCCATCGTAAGAAGCATTAAATGAACCCCATGTGAAAGCAACGTTGTACCAATAATAATCCTAATTAAACTTTTAGAGAGAACTAGGTATACTGATACGGATATAATAATACCTGAAACGAAAATCATTAATATTTCCATTATTCATTCTCTCCAATCGATAATATGATAGTTATTGCAGTTCCCACAACAGCAAGCAATACACCTAAATCAAAAATCATTGCTGTATGCCAGTGTACTTCCCCAAAGATAGGGAGATGGAATTCTCCAAATGCATGTGTGAAAAATGTTTTGTTGTATGTCCAACTTAACATTGGCGTAAGAACACAAAAGAACAAACCAGTGGCTGTCACCAATTTAAAATCAAAAGGAAACATTTTCTTTAATGTTTTAGTATCAAATGCAATACCGATAATGATAACTGCAGATGATAGTAATAAACCACCTACGAAACCTCCACCAGGTGTGTAATGACCTCCAAAAAATATGGAAACAGCGTACATCATAATGATTAAGAAAATGATTATGGCATTGAACTGAAAGAATACATCATTTGATTGTTTCTTCATGTTCTTCACCTCCATCCTTATCTTTATCACGCAATTTAATTAAAGTATAAATGCCTAAACCAGCAATACCTAACACTGCCGACTCAAATAAAGTATCAAAGCCACGGAAGTCAACAAGGATTACATTGACCATGTTTTTACCAGCAGCTAAGTCATAAACATTATCTACATAATATTTAGAAATTGAATCAAAATGTCTATTGCCGTATGCAATCAATCCGATTGAAACAACGCCAATACCTACACAAATTGAAATAATGAAATTACCAATTTTAAATTTACGATTTTCATCATGTCTGTTCATTTTAGGTAAATGATAAAAACATAATAAGAATAGGGCAGTTGAAATGGTTTCAATAGATAGTTGTGTGAGTGCTAAATCTGGAGCACCAAAGAACACAAAGAATAATGCTACTGAGTATCCAACTGCAGCAAGCATAATAATGCTAAATAGTCGTGATTTTGCTAATACGATACAGAATGTACTTACTAAAATTAGTCCCATTAAAATAACTTCATATGGTCTAATGTCGCTTATATTATTAAACGCGACACTAACTGGGTGTGTGAATAAAGTTAGTGCAGTCATAATGATAAAGAAACCAAATATATAAATTAAGTACGTTCTAATAAATCCGGTCATATAACTTTGAGTAATTTTATTAGATATATATGAACTTAATTGAATACCTCTATCGTAATAATAATTAAAAGTTAAATATTCTGGCTGAATATTATATATACTGATCCATTTTTCAACGGATTTGAATAATATGAAACCAACTATGAATACAATTAACGTGCCCATTAAAGCAGGTGTTAGACCATGCCAATGTGAAATGTGAACATCTGGCGCATCTGCGAATGGCGCTATAGCTCTTACTGCAGGCGCTATAATGCTTTCACTTAATATATTTGGGAATAACCCGAAAAGCACTACTAAAAATGTTAAAATACCTGTCGGCAACAACATGAGCTTCGGTGCTTCATGTGGCTTTTTAGGTAACGCTTCAGCTTTGTATTCTCCGAAGAATATTTCATGCACGTATTTAAATGAATAAACAAATGTGAAAATACTACCTACAATAGCGACGATTGGTAGTAAATAACCAATTGTTGATAAACTAAAGATATCTGCTTGATGAGCATCAAACATTGCTGTTAAAAACATCTCTTTAGATAAGAAACCGTTAAATGGTGGTACACCAGCCATACTTAAAGCGGTAATAATCGTAAATGTACAAGAAATCGGCATGATGGTCATTAATCCACCTAATTTTTTAATATCTCTCGTACCAACTTCATGATCAATGGTACCGGTAATCATGAACAACGCGCCTTTAAATGTCGCGTGGTTAATTAAATGGAAGACTGCTGCCACAATACTTGCTAAGAATAGTTGGCTTGCTTCACCTGAATAGTGATAACTTACAGCACCAATTCCTAACATTGACATAATCATACCTAGTTGTGAAACAGTAGAAAAAGCTAAAATTCCTTTTAAATCTTGTTGTTTTACGGCGTTGAATGACGCCCAAAATAATGTGATTAAACCGATTGCTGTTACTGCCCACACAAATCCTGCACTTGCTGCAAAAATTGGTGTCGTTCTAGCAACTAAGTAAATTCCGGCTTTAACCATTGTTGCTGAATGTAAATAAGCACTTACTGGCGTAGGTGCTTCCATTGCATCAGGTAACCATATGTGAAATGGAAATTGTGCAGATTTAGTCATTGCACCAATTAAAATTAAAACCATCGCAAAAATAAAGTATGGTGATGATTGTATTTCTTCAGCATTTTGTACAAGTGAAGTAATACTCCAAGAGTTACCAGCTAATGATAAGCAAATGAAACCACCTAGTAACATTAAACCACCGAATACTGTGATTAAAAGTGACTTTTGAGCACCATATATTGATGATTGTTTGTGACGCCAATAAGCAATGAGTAAGAAACTTGAAATAGATGTTAGTTCCCAGAATAAATAAAGCATAAGTAGATTATCTGATAAAACAACACCTAACATTGCCCCCATAAACATTAATAAGTAACAATAAAAATTTCCCAATGATTCATTTTTACTTAAATATGTAATGGAATAAAGTACAACTAGAGCTCCAATACCTGTAATTAAAGATGCGAATAATAAACTTAAACCATCTAAATGAACGGAAAAGTTCATTCCGAGTCTTGGCATGAAGTTCCAAATAACTATAAATGGTTTGTCCGAATCTGGAACATTTATGTATGACATAAAATAACTAAATATAATAACAGGGATTGGTAAGACAAACCATCCTAGGTGAATACCTTTATAGAACCTATATAAAATTGGTATTATGATTGCAAATATTAATGGTAATAAAATCATAATATGCATCAAACTCATTTAATAACCTCCTTCCAAAAATTACTTAACTAATATTATACACAATAATGTTTAAGCTTGAAAATACTATCAAGACAATATTTCAGGATTTTTAGGCTATTTTTAAATATGAAGAAACACGTAAAAAAATTCTTGAATCTTTTTTGTGAACTTTAAAAATTCATCTTATATTGTCTCGAATAATCTATTTTTAATTGTTCGATACATTTCAGTGCTTGTTCACTGTATGCATTATCTTTTTTCTCCATTTTATCTTCTAGTTCGTAAAGCGCCGTTTTTAATGATTCAACGTATTTTGGAGCTGCTTCATTATAAGGCTTTAAAAATTGAGCTGTTGTATACCTTTTTTCAAACTGACTTAATGCTTTTCTTTCATGGAAAAATACATTTTCAACTTCATTAGGATTATGCAAATCCCCTTGTCTAGGGTGTCTCAAAACTGCTACAACTTTAACAAGAAGTTGATCACCTTTTTCTTCAATTACTTCTACTACATATTGACCAGTTTTATGTGGAAATTGATATAACATGTTGATATCCCCTTTCTATTAAATTATGTTATGATATCACTATTGTAATTATTTTAACATGAATGGAGAATTTTAAATGACAAACTATCCTCAATTAACAAATGAAATACTTGAAGGTGAAAGAGTTGTAGAAATCAAAACGACTAAAGGTAATATGACTTTCAAATTATTTCCTGAATTAGCACCTAAAACTGTAGAAAACTTTATCGGTTTAGCTGAGAAAAAATACTATGATGGCATTATTTTCCATAGAGTTATTAATGACTTTATGGTGCAAGGTGGAGACCCAACAGGAACAGGTATGGGCGGAGAAAGTATATATGGAAGTGCTTTTGAAGATGAATTCTCATTACAAGCTTTCAACTTATATGGTGCATTATCAATGGCAAATGCTGGACCTAATACAAATGGATCTCAATTTTTCATTGTTCAAATGAGAGAAGTGCCAGCAAATATGTTGTCACAACTTAAAGATGGCGGATGGCCAGAAGAGATCGTTGATCGTTATGCAGAAAAAGGTGGAACACCTTGGTTAGATCAAAAACATTCAGTATTTGGTCACATCGTTGAAGGTGAAGATATTTTAGAAGAGATTGCAAATGTTAAAGTAGGGGCTAACGATAAACCTGTTGAAGATGTTGTAATCGAAACAATTGAAATCATTAAATAAATCGACATTCAATTGTCATAAAAAATCAATTCATTCGACTTAATCTTTGTTATAATCTAGTTGCTAGGGGAGTGGTCGGATTATGATGGAATTTCTTTATTTTCCAGATAATAAATTAGAATATATTCCTGCTGTTGCTACGTTATTATTATTTATGATTTTGGCATACATTGTATTTATGATGTTTCGTAAAAAATCAAAAAAAGACGAAGAGAAAATGAAATCATTTGAAAAACAAGTGATGGATCATTTAGAGCAAGAGGAGAAAAAAAGTGAGAAGTAACGAGGTCAATATCGCTTTATATCAACGTCTCTGAAATCGAAGATATTTCTGAACTAACTAAGACATTTCAAGAGATATACGCATTTTCATTACTTAAAATAAATAACAACTCATTTCACTGATTTATTCAGCTAGAAATGAGTTGTTATTTTTTATGAAATTTACGATTTTGAAAGTGCATGCTTGTCTAGGGTATGGTTCGAGCCTGTATTCGCGCGCGGCATACTATTCCCCCGTGCGTCAGCACTTTACAAAATCGTGGAGAATATCTATTTTTCTTATATTTTTTTGTTTGTTCTTTTAAGTACACGCTGAATGTTGCAAGACTGGCTAAACAAGCAACATAGAACGCTTGTAAGTTGCAAGACTAACTAAACAAGCAACATAGAACGCTTATAAGTTGCAAGACTGACCAAACAAGCAACATAGAACGTCTGAAAGTTGCAAGACTCACCAAACAAGCAACATAGAAGGTCTGAAAGTTGCAAGACTGACCAAACAAGCAACATAGATGGCCTGTATGTTGCAAGACTGACCAAACAAGCAACATAGAAGGTCCCTGATAGAAATGAGTTGTTATTTTTTGAAGAATTTACGCTCTTTTACGTTAATCAGGGATGTAAATCTCCCAAGATGTTTTTTAATATCTTTTCAAAATATATGGCATGACTATTCGTTATATTTATGCGATTTATTTTCAGAATTATATATCAAATTAATGGTTAATTAAAATTAACTATGCTATGATGTAAGAGTTAATAACTATAAGTACAAGGGGTTTTCTAAAAGTGAGAAAACAATATAAAGTTGGTCAGTTTGTAAAGGTGAAAGTGACTGGCATTCAGCCATATGGCGCCTTTGTTGAAACCCCTGAACATGTGGAAGGTCTCATTCATATTTCGGAAGTGATGAATGATTACGTGCATAACCTCAATCAATTTTTAACAGTTGGTCAAGTTGTTAAAGCAAAAGTGATTAAAGTTGAAACTGACGGTAAATTAAATTTATCACTTAAAGAGAATGAGTATTTCAAAAGACAAGAGCGTAAGAAAGAAAAGCGATCTGTATTAGACGAAATACGAGAGACAGAAAAATATGGGTTTCAACCTTTAGAAGAAAGGTTGCCTAAATGGATTAATCAATCTAATAAGCATCTCGAAGACGATTAAATATAAATTTAATCGTCTTTTTGTTTATTAATTTTCCGAGAGCAACTATAGATATAGTGAAACTTGTGAATGGGCTAATAATATAGAAAAAATATCTCCTATGAATGATAAAAATATCATGAATTCAAACGCGATTAAATGAGGATTTAATCGCGTTTCTGTATATTTATTTATAGTAATATTACAACTAAATTTTATCTTAAAATTTTGTAGAAAAATATCTTGAAGTAATCTATAAAAGTGTGTCATTATAAGAATGTAAGGGGTTTCTTTTTTGCCCCGTATAAACTTAGGGAGGTTTACTTTAATGATTCCATACAAACACGAACCATTTACTGATTTTACGAAAGAGGAGAATAAGGCTGCTTATTTAGAAGGTCTTAAAACTGTTGAAGGATATTTAGGAAAAGAGTATCCGATTATTGTTGGAGGAGAAAGAATTTTTACTGAAGATAAAACGCGTTCTTATAACCCTTCAAATACTGAAGAAACAGTCGGTTTAGTTTCTAAAGCTAGCAAAGAACATGCTGAACAAGCAATGGAAGCTGCTAAAGATGCTTTTAAAACTTGGAGAGAAACTGATCCAAGCGTCCGCGCAGATGTATTATTTAGAGCAGCTGCGATTACTAGACGTCGTAAACATGAATTCTCAGCATTACTTTCTAAAGAAGGTGGTAAACCATGGAAAGAAGCAGATGCTGATACGGCTGAAGCTATTGACTTTATGGAGTACTATGCGCGCCAAATGTTAGAATTAAAAGATGGCAAAAAAGTAGAGAGCCGTCCTGGAGAATATAATAAATATAATTATTTACCAATCGGGGTTAGTGTTGTCATTTCACCATGGAACTTTGCATTTGCTATCATGGCTGGTACAACAGTAGCACCAGTTGTTACAGGTAATACGGTATTATTGAAACCTTCTTCTAAGACACCTGTTATTGCATACAAATTTATGGAAGTTCTTGAAGAGGCTGGTTTACCTAAAGGGGTCGTAAACTATATACCTGGTTCATCAAGTGAAATTGGTGACTTCTTAATTGATCATAAAGATACTAGTTTAATTTCATTCACTGGATCTCGTGATGTTGGTGTATCTATTTATGAAAGAGCTGCGAAAGTACAAAAAGGTCAAACACATCTTAAGCGTGTCATTGCCGAGATGGGCGGTAAAGATACAATCATTGTTGATTCTGAAGGTGACCTAGATTTAGCAGCAGATTCAATTGTGCAATCTGCATTCGGTTTCTCAGGACAAAAATGTTCTGCTTGTTCACGTGTAATTGCTGTTGAAGATATTTACGATGAATTACTAGATAAAGTAGTTGAGCGTACTGAAAAATTAACAGTGGGTGATTCTACTAATCAAGAAAATTACATGGGTCCAGTTATCGATGAAAATTCATTAAATAAAATTAAAAAATATATAGAAATTGGTAAAAAAGAAGGCCGTGTTGTAGCAGGGGGTACTACTGATGAAGAAAAAGGTCATTTTGTAAATCCAACTGTAATTGCTGATTTGAAGCATGACGATAGAGTGATGCAAGAAGAGATTTTTGGACCAGTTGTTGGCTTCAGTAAGGCTAAAGATTTTGATCAAGCTATTGAATTTGCAAATGACACTGAATATGGTTTAACTGGTGGCGTTATTTCAAATAATCGCTCAAAACTGGAACAAGCACGCAAAAACTTCTTAGTAGGTAACTTATACTTTAATAGAGGTTGTACGGGCGCTATCGTTGGATACCAACCATTTGGCGGATTTAAGATGTCTGGTACAGATTCAAAAGCAGGTGGACCGGATTACTTAATTCTTCATCTACAAGGACGTACGACTTCAGAAATGTTATAATATTGTTAGAATAATCAAAATACAGTAGAGCGCGTTATTGCTCTACTGTTTTAATGGAAGGAGATTTAATATGACAAAGTCACAAGAAATAATCGAACAAACAAATACATTTGGTGCTCCGAACTATTTGCCATTACCAATTGTAATTTCAGAAGCAGAAGGTATTTGGGTAAAAGATCCAGAGGGCAATCGTTATTTAGATATGTTATCAGCATATTCTGCTGTTAACCAAGGCCATCGTCATCCAAAAATTATCCAAGCATTAAAAGACCAAGCAGATCGTGTAACACTTACTTCACGCGCATTCCATAATGATCAATTAGGTCCATGGTATGAAAAAATATGTAAACTTGCGAATAAAGACATGGTATTGCCTATGAATACAGGTGCTGAAGCAGTTGAAACAGCTATTAAAGCTGCTAGACGTTGGGCATATGGAGTTAAAGGTGTAGAAGATAATAAAGCTGAAATCATTGCGATGAATGGAAACTTCCACGGTCGTACGATGGCTGCAGTTTCACTGTCTTCAGAAAAAGAGTATCAAAGAGGTTATGGTCCATTATTAGGTGGGTTTAAACTAGTTGATTTTGGTGACATTGAACAAATCAAATCTGCTATTACGCCTAACACAGCAGCTATATTAATTGAACCTATTCAAGGCGAAGCGGGTATCAATGTACCTGAAGATGGATACTTAAAACAAATAAGAGAAGTTTGTGATAAAAATAATGTTCTATTTATCGCTGATGAAATTCAAGCAGGATTAGGAAGAACTGGTAAATTATTTGCTACTGATTGGGATAATGTTCAACCAGATATGTATATTCTTGGTAAAGCATTAGGCGGAGGCGTATTCCCAATTTCTTGTATCGTAGGAAATAAAGAAATATTAGAAGTATTTAATCCAGGTTCCCATGGTTCTACTTTCGGTGGGAATCCACTTGCATGCGCAGTATCAAATGCAGCTTTAGATGTATTAGTTGATGAAAAATTATCAGAGCGTTCTTTAGAACTTGGTACGTATTTCAAAGATGAATTGAAGAAAATTGATCATCCATCAATTAAAGAAGTAAGAGGTAAAGGATTATTTATTGGGGTTGAGTTGACTGAAGATGCTAGACCTTATTGTGAAAAATTAAAAGAATTAGGTCTATTATGTAAAGAAACACATGATACAGTTATCCGTTTTGCACCACCTCTAATTATCGAAAAAGAAGATTTAGATTGGGCACTCGATCAAGTTAAGTCTGTTTTCAAATAAAATTTTTGATACCGTTTACAAAAAAGCGTTTAAGACCTTTTAAAAATAAACAATTATGTTACAATTATTTAGAGATTAAAAGTATTTAAAAAAGAGGCGAAGAGGATCATGAGCGAAAATTTAAATTTAGTTTCATCGACACAAGAAATTATTGGTGTAGCCCTTAATAAATTAGGCTTTGATGAGGGGATGTATGATTTAATTAAGGAACCAATGAGATTATTAACAGTCCGTATACCTGTTAGAATGGATGACGGTACTGTTAAGACATTTACTGGGTATCGTGCCCAACATAATGATGCAGTTGGTCCAACAAAAGGTGGCGTTCGTTTCCATCCTGATGTTGATGTTGAAGAAGTAACAGCTTTATCTATGTGGATGACTTTAAAATGTGGAATTGTAGATTTACCATATGGTGGCGGTAAAGGTGGTATTGTTTGTGACCCACGACAAATGAGTATTCATGAAGTTGAAAGATTATCTCGTGGATATGTTCGTGCTATATCTCAAATAGTAGGACCGACTAAAGATATTCCAGCACCAGACGTATTTACTAACTCACAAATTATGGCATGGATGATGGACGAATATAGTCAAATGGATGAATTTAATTCACCTGGTTTCATTACTGGTAAGCCGATTGTATTAGGTGGTTCTCAAGGTAGAGATCGTTCTACTGCATTAGGAGTCGTTATTGCAATTGAACAAGCAGCTAAAAGACGTGGAAAAACAATTAAAGGTTCAAGAGTCGTTATACAAGGATTCGGTAATGCTGGTAGCTTTTTAGCGAAATTCTTATATGATGAAGGAGCAAAAATTGTAGGTATCTCTGATGCTTACGGTGCACTTCATGATCCTGAAGGTTTAGATATCGAATATTTATTAGATCGTCGTGATAGCTTCGGAACAGTAACGAACTTATTTGATGATACAATTTCAAATAAAGAATTATTTGAAATTGACTGTGACATTCTTGTCCCAGCAGCAATATCAAATCAAATTACTGAAGAAAATGCACATGACATCAAAGCTGAAATTGTTGTTGAAGCAGCAAATGGTCCAACTACAATGGGCGCTACTAAGATTTTAAGTGAACGTGGTATCCTGATAGTACCAGACGTATTAGCAAGTGCTGGTGGTGTAACGGTTTCATACTTCGAATGGGTACAAAATAACCAAGGTTATTATTGGACTGAAGAAGAAGTTAATGAAAAATTACGTGAAAAATTAGTTAAAGCTTTTGATACAATTTATAACTTAGCTGAAAACAGAAAAATAGATATGCGTTTAGCAGCATACATTGTTGGTATTAAACGTACAGCTGAAGCTGCTAGATATAGAGGATGGGCTTAAGTCCTAATCTAATAAAGAGTAGAAATTCATTGTTAAAAATGAATTTCTGCTCTTTTTCTTATGAAAATCATTTGTAATAATTTTGTAAAGTGCTGACGCCCGGGGGAATAGTATGAGTGAGAGACTACAGGCTCGAGCCATACCCCAGGCAAGCATGGACTTTACAAAATCAGCAACATAAAAATCACCCAACCCGAAATGAATCTAACGGATTGGGTGATTTATTTTGAGAAAGGGCATAATGTCCCAAGTTGTTTAATTATTATATCAGTTCTTTTGCTACATTAATTTGATGTTGGACTGCTTCTTGACCAGTAGAGCCATAACTTTTTCTACGGCTTAAACAATTTTCTGGTTTTAAATAATCGTATACATTTGATTCGATCTTTTCATTATAAGATTGATATTGTTCTAAAGGTACATCTAATAAATATTTTCCATTTTGGATACACCATAGCACAATTTTACCAACGATTTCATGTGCTTCTCTAAATGGTATATTTTGTTCTACTAAGTAATCTGCAAGTTCTGTTGCATTTGAAAAGTCTTTATGAACAGTTTCATTTAAACGCTCTTTATTAACTTGCATAGTCGTAATCATACCTTCAAATATACGTAAAGATCCTTTAATGGTATGAATGGCATCAAACAAACCTTCTTTATCTTCTTGCATATCTTTGTTATAGGCTAAAGGTAAGCCTTTTAAAGTAACTAACATACTCATTAAGTGGCCAGTTGTTCTACCAACTTTACCTCTAATTAATTCAGCCATATCAGGGTTTTTCTTTTGAGGCATGATGGAAGAACCTGTTGAGAAACTATCTGATAAAGTGATGAATTTAGCTTCGTCTGTAGACCAAAAGATAATTTCTTCTGCAAATCTTGATAAATGAACCATTGTTAATGAAATATTTTGTAATGTTTCAACGATGTAATCACGGTCGCTTACTGCATCAAGACTATTTTCATACAAACTACCGAAACCTAAAAGTTCTTGTGTACGGTGTCTATCGATAGGATGTGTTGTACCGCTCAATGCTGCTGCACCAAGGGGACTTATATCAATTCTTTTAATACTATCATTAAATCTAGACTTGTCTCGCTCTAACATCCAGAAATAAGTCATAATATGATGTGCAAATGATATAGGCTGTGCTCTTTGAAGATGTGTGTAACCAGGCATGATCGTATGAATATGTTCATCAGCAATATTTAAAATTGCTTTTTGCAATGATTCAACAAGAGTAATAATTTCTTGAACATGTTGTTTTGTATAAAGATGCATATCTGTTGCAACTTGATCGTTTCTACTTCTACCTGTATGCAGCTTTCCACCGACCTGACCAATCTTCTGTATTAATGCATGCTCAACGTTAAGATGTATATCTTCCAGTGATTCTGAAAGTTCTAAATTATGGTCATAATAATCTTTTTGGATATCTTTCAAACCTTGAATAATCAATTCAGCTTCATCTGTTTGAATAATATTTTGTTCTGCTAGCATTGTTGCATGTGCGATACTGCCTTGTATATCTTGGTCAATCAAATTTTTATCAAAATGGATAGATGCATTAAATGCATCTACCCATGATTCA